>NZ_BQXQ01000033.1 GCF_030159055.1 Acidovorax sp. SUPP3334 | reverse complement strand
TTCTGCTGCACCAGGCTGGCCAACGTCACACGGTCTTCAGGCTGAAGTTGCTGGTAGTGTCTCGGGGAGCTTTGCATCTGCGGACCTTACAGGGTTGCAGGTGTTGCACTTCACTTTTGAATCCGCCAGGTTTAACAAGGCTGACCAATGTCGCCCATCGCACCACACGCTCAATCTGTGTCAGAAATGAACACTTGGTCGCCAAGTTCAAGCCCCTAGCGTTTTGCTTCATTTCATCGACTGTTTGCACTCCAGTGCCGTTCAGCACAGCGAGGCGCTATATGGGCCTTTCGTGGCTGTGGGATATTTAACGAGATCCGAATCCGCCCGCCACGATGCGTAGCGTCTTGTAGGCAATCAGCAAATCCAGCGCCACCGAATAGTGCGCCACGTAGTAGAGGTCATAGCTGAGCTTGATGGCCGTCTGTTCTTCGCTGTCGGCGTAGCCTTGCTGCACCTGTGCCCAGCCCGTCAGGCCGGGCCGCACGAGATGGCGATAGGGGTACGCGGGAATGCGGTCGGCGAACAAGCGCACGAACTCTGCCTGCTCCGGTCGCGGGCCGATCAGGCTCATGTCGCCTTTCAACACGTTCCATAACTGCGGCAGTTCGTCCAGGCGTGTGCGGCGGATCACGCGGCCCACGGAGGTCACCCGATCGTCGTTGGGCTGCGCAAAGCGCGCGGTGCGTTCATCGCCGGCATGGCGCATGCTGCGCAATTTCCAGATCCGGAATTCACGGCCATTGCGTCCGATGCGGACCTGTGAAAAAAGCATCGGTCCCGGTGAACCCAGCTTCACCGCCAGGCCCGCTGCCAGGCACAGCGGGAGCCAGAGGGGCAACCCCACCAATGTGAGGACCAAGTCGGCCAGGCGCTTGACGGTGTCGTAGGCCGGATTGCCGTCCAGGGTCCAGAGGTCTTGTGTCTGGTGGTTGGGCAGTATCTTGCGGCCGCTCAGCAGTTCGGCCACCGCTTCGACGCTGTAGAGCCTTACATGCTGCAGGCGCAGCGTGCTGATCCAGCGCTCGCGCACGGCGCTGGATGGGGCATGGCGGTCCAGGACGACACCGGCCCACGATGGCGCGGTGTGGGGCTCGTCCGCCGCATCCGCTTCGTTATCGCCATGGGGTGCCCAGGGCAAGAGCGCGACGTGCCCCTGGCTGGCCTGCGCGGCATCGCCGAGCAACTCGTTCAGGCGCTGGGGCACGGTATCGTCGAGATACGCCAACGACAGCACCTGTTGCCCGCGGTCACGCCAGTGGCCCACCAGGAACCATGCGGAGGAAAGCACATAGACCAGCAGCACTGCGCCGCGTGAGTAAGGCTGCTGCAGCAACGCAAAGCCCAGGGGGGCGGCGAGGTACGGCGCGGCCGTGGCCACAAAGAGAAAGCGGCGCCCCTCGAACTGCGGCAGGTAGGCTCCGTTGTAGAGCCAGTGGGCGGCCATGGCGTACGGCAAGATGCACCAGAGCACCGTCTGCGGGAACTGGTAGGTGACCCAGCCATGGTGTTCCAGGGCCAGTCCCGCCAGATAGCTGACCACGAGCACTAGAATGCCGCCCAGCGCCCAGCGCAGGACGGCACCCTGGCGGTGCGCCGTGGAAGAGCCGAGTTCGCGGCGCGGGATGCTGTTCATGAAATCTTCGGGGTGCGTGGGATCGCCGTGGCGTAGGCAGCCCGCACGGCCCTGCCCATGCGTTCTGCCGTGAAGTGCTGTTCGTAGCGCAGCCGTGCCGCAACGCCCATGCAGGCGCGCAGCGCCGGTGACTCTATCAGTTGCCGCAGCGCCGTTGACAGGGCCGTGGCGTTCGGTGCGACAAGGATTGCATGCTCTGCATCCGGCAGCAGTTCACGAATGCCGGGCAGATCGCTGGCCACGATGGCCATGCCCGCTCGCATCGCCTCGATGAGTGAGATCGGCAATCCTTCGTGATCGGACGCCAGCACGAAGATGGCGTGGTGCGCGAGCCGGGCGGGAATGCCATCCACATCGCCCGGAAAGCTGGCGGCTTGAAGGCCCAGTCGTGCCGCCAGTTCGCGGTGCGCCAAAAGATCGGGGCCGCCGCCGAAAAACGTTGCCGGTATTTCATGCCCCAGGGCCGCTCGGAGCTGAGACAGGGCGTGCAGCAGCAAGTCAGGGCGTTTGGGCGGCGCCATGCGGGCGACCATGGCGATCGTTGGCAGTGTCTCGGCCGCCGCGGTCCGGGTCTTGCCTGGGAGAGGAACGTCTTCAATGCCGTTATGAATCACGGTCACCCGGTCAGAAGGCAAAGGCAGCCTTCGGGCCAGCTGGCGTTCGTACTCTGAGACGCAGACCATGCGGCGGGTCAGCGGCGCGAGCACCCACTCGACGGCAAAGGCAGCGGCACGGCGTTTCCAGGGGGAGCCAGCTTTGAACGCGAAGCCATGGACGGTGTAGACCACGGGCGTGCCGGTCAGCATGCCGGCAAGGCGCGCGACCACGCCCGCCATCGCGCTGTGGGCGTGCAGCAGATCCGGCGAGTGCCGGCGCACCAGGGCCACCAACAGGCGCAGGGCACGCGCCATCTGCAATGGATTCCAGGAATTGCCCAGGGCCGGGAGGCGATGCACCGGCAGGCGCAAGGCGCGCAGTGACTGCGCCAGCGGTGGCTGTTCCTCCGTTCCACCGATGGCGGCATGGATGTCCACACCTTTGCACGCCAGTTCCCGGCAAAGGGTCAGCACGTGGCTCTGCGCCCCGCCGATTTCGCCCTTGGTGATGACCTGCAGGACTTTCACGGCGCCTTGTGGCCGTGCAGCGCTGCAGCGGGGCGGGCCGTCACGGTGCGATGCCCGTGCGTTCAAGCACGTCGCCCACCAGTTCCAGGCGCAGCAGCGGGCTGTCGATCTGCATCAACTGCTGTTTCAGGTCGAGCGGAACGGGCAGCAGTTCACACCAGCGGTTGGCCACCCAGCCGCAGTCGTCCAGTTGCGATGCGGTCGGGGTCACGACGATCGAAGCGTCTTCCGGGCTGCGGTCGCGCAGGCGTGCCAGCACCTGCTCCAGCGCTGTGGCCGTGTTGCGCAGGTCGTCCGGCACGGAGACCGGCACGTCCGAAGGCATCTGCTCGATGTCCGCGATCCACAGCCCATGCGGCAGCAGATGCCGGCGAACGATTCGAAAGCGCGCCGATCCTTCAGCGCGCAAGACGATCAGGCCTGGGTGCGACGTATCGATCTCGGAGATATGGGCCAGCGTTCCCGCGTCGTGGAACTGCTCCGGCGCTGCCCCTGCCTGCCGCACCTCCTGGCCGCTGGTGAGGGCGACGACGCCGAAAGGCGCGCCTGCCTGTTGGCACTTGCGCACCATGTCCAGGTAGCGCACCTCGAAGACGCGAAGGGACAGCACGCCGCCCGGAAACAGCACGGTTCCCAGCGGGAACAGCGGCAGGGATGTCAGCGTGAGCGGAGGCAATGACGGCTCGGAGGGTGGGGGCACGAAGGTCATGGGCAGGCTTGGTGGCCCGCTATCATCCCACGGCGGAACGCTTGCGCACCATCGCGCCACAGGTTCCCTACATCACGAGGTTTCATGCTTTACCAGATCGCTTCTTTTCTGCTGGACGTGGTGGGCGGCCTGCTGACCGGGGCCTGCCTGCTGCGGCTTTACATGCAACTGCAGCGTGTGCCTTTCGGCAATCCCATCGGCCGCCTGGTGTTCGCGCTCAGCGACTGGCTGGTGATGCCCTTGCGAAAAATCGTGCCTGCGACCGGCCGCTGGGACTGGTCCAGCATGCTGGCGGCCCTGTTGATCCAGGTGCTGCAATACCTCTTGCTGTGGCTGCTGCTGGGCGGCGGCCTGGGTCTGGCGCTGGTGCCCTGGCTGGCGATCTTCGGGCTCGTTCGGGTGGCGATCTCGGGACTGATGGGGCTTTTGATCGTGTACGCCGTGCTCTCCTGGGTGCAGACGCGCTCACCCCTGGCGGATGTGATCACGCGGCTGTGCGAGCCTTTGTTGCGGCCGTTGCGCCGCGTGGTGCCGCTGCTCGGCGGTGTGGACCTGTCGCCCCTGGTGGCGCTGGTGGCGCTGCAGGTGTGCCTGATCGTGCTGGGCAACCTGCAGGGAGCTGTGCTGCGATAAAACGCACTTCTTAATGAAAATAGCTGCCAGCGCTTATTTAGTAAGCGCTGGCAGCTATTGTTTTTATGGCAATTGAAAAATCGGGCGTTCAGGCGACCGAGTCTGCCGGCAAGCGCTGCAGCATCGCCAGGCTTTTGGCCACCGTGCCGCGCAGTTCGCGGCGGTCGCAGATGAAATCGACCGCGCCCTTGGTTTGCAGGAATTCGGCGCGCTGGAAGCCTTCCGGCAGCGTCACGCGCACGGTCGATTCGATCACGCGCGGGCCCGCGAAGCCGATCAGCGCCTTGGGTTCGGCGATCACGATGTCGCCCACGAAGGCAAATCCGGCCGATACACCACCCATGGTCGGGTCGGTCAGCACGCTGATATAGGGCAGGCCTTTCTTGGCCAGGCGGGTGAGGGCCGCGTTGGTCTTGGCCATCTGCATCAGGGACAGCAGGCCTTCCTGCATGCGCGCACCGCCCGTGGCAGTGAAGCAGATGAACGGCACCTTCTGCTCGATGGCGGTTTCCACGCCGCGCACGAAGCGCTCGCCCACCACGCTGCCCATGCTGCCGCCCATGAAGTCGAACTCGAAGCAGGCCACCACGACGTTGATGCTGCGCACCGAGCCGCCCATGACGATGAGCGCATCGGTCTCGCCCGTGTTTTCCAGCGCTTCCTTCAGGCGGTCGGGGTACTTGCGGCTGTCCTTGAACTTCAGCGCATCGACCGGCAGCACTTCCTGGCCGATCTCATAGCGGCCTTCGGCGTCGAGAAACGCGTTCAGCCGCGGGCGGGCGTTGATGCGGTGGTGGTGGCTGCAGTGCGGGCAGACGTTCTGGTTTTGCTCCAGATCGGTCTTGTAGAGCACCGTCTCGCAGCTCGGGCACTTGATCCAGAGACCTTCCGGCACCTGGCGGCGCTCGGTCGGGTCGGTCTGCTGGATTTTGGAGGGCAGAAGTTTTTCGAGCCAGGACATATCGGTTTCCTCTTCGCTTGAAGTCTCAGCCTCGCGCCACGGACCGGCGCGCGGGGCTGCAATTATGCGTCCAGTGCCTTGCGCACTCCGCGCAGGAAGTCGATGGTGACAGGCACCACCTTCTCGTGCGGCTGATCTTCCAGCAACTGGATGATGCGGCTGCCGATGACCACGGCATCGGCCACGCGGCCGATGGCCTGGGCCGTGGCCGCATCCCGGATGCCGAAGCCCACGCCCACGGGGATGTGCACATGGCGGCGGATCACGGGCAGCATGGTTTCGACGGCCGAAGTGTCGAGGGCCCCCGATCCGGTCACGCCCTTGAGCGATACGTAGTACACGTAGCCGCTCGCCACCCGCGCCACTTGCCGCATGCGCTCTTCGGTGCTGGTGGGGGCCAGCAGAAAGATCAGGTCCATGCCGCGCTCACGCAGGCTGGCCGCGAACGCCTCGCACTCCTCGGGCGGGTAGTCGACGATGAGCACTCCGTCCACGCCGGCCTCGGCCGCATCGCGCACGAAGGCGCCCGTACCGTGGATCTGGTCGTAGCGCTCCACCGGATTGGCGTAGCCCATCAGCACGACGGGGGTCTTGTCGTTGCGCTGGCGGAAGTCGCGCACATGGCCCAGTACCTGAACCATGCCCACGCCCAGCGACAGTGCCTTTTCGCCCGCTTTCTGGATCACCGGACCATCGGCCATGGGATCGGAAAAGGGCACGCCCAGCTCGATCACGTCGGCCCCGGCTTCGACCATGCCGTGCATGAGGGCCGGTGTGATGTCCGCAAACGGGAATCCGGCCGTCACGTAGGGGATGAGCGCCTTGCGACCCTTCGACTGCAGTTCTGCGAAGGTCTGGGCAATGCGGTTGCGCGGCGAACTCATGCTGCGGGCCCTCCCTTGACGCCATGGCCTCGCATGGACGGCCGGTCGTACACATCGGCGCCGGAGAGGTCGGCAACGGTGCCGATGTCCTTGTCGCCCCGGCCCGAGAGGTTCACGAGGATGGATTGGTCGGCCGGCATGGTCTTGGCCAATTGCATGGCGTAGGCCACGGCGTGGCTCGATTCGAGCGCCGGAATGATGCCTTCCGTGCGGCACAGGTAATGGAAGGCCGCGAGCGCTTCGGCATCCGTGACGCCCACATACTCGGCGCGGCCTATTTCCTGCAGCCAGGCGTGCTCCGGCCCGACCCCGGGGTAGTCCAGGCCTGCGCTGATGCTGTGCGTTTCGGTGATCTGCCCGTTCTCGTCCTGCAGAATGAACGTGCGGTTGCCATGCAGAACACCCGAGCTGCCGCGCTGCAGCGATGCCGAATGCTTGCCGCTGTCCAGCCCCTCGCCAGCGGCTTCCACGCCGATCAGCCGGGTCTTCTCGTAGGGGATGTAGGGATGGAAGATGCCCATGGCATTGCTGCCGCCACCCACGCAGGCGACCACGGCATCCGGCTGCCGGGCTTCGGCGCTGCGCTCGGCCAGCAGTTCCGGCATCTGCGTCAGGCATTCGGTTCCGATCACGCTCTGGAAGTCCCGCACCATCATCGGGTAGGGGTGGGGGCCCGCCACGGTTCCGATGATGTAGAACGTGTCGTCCACATGGGCGACCCAGTCGCGCATGGCTTCATTGAGCGCATCCTTCAAGGTCTTGCTGCCCGAATCGACCGCCACCACCGTCGCGCCCAGCAGCTTCATGCGGTACACATTGGGACTTTGGCGCTTGATGTCTTCCGACCCCATGTACACCACGCATTCCAGGCCGTAGCGCGCGCAGATGGTGGCTGTCGCCACGCCATGCTGGCCCGCGCCCGTCTCCGCGATGATGCGCGGCTTGCCCATGCGCCGGGCGAGCATCGCCTGGCCGATCACGTTGTTGATCTTGTGGGCGCCGGTGTGGTTGAGGTCTTCGCGCTTGAGATAGATCTGCGCGCCGCCCATTTCGCGGCTCATGCGCGCTGCGTGATAGACGGGGGAAGGACGGCCCACGAAATGCTTCAGTTCCGAGTGGAATTCAGCCAGGAACTCCGGATCGTTCTGGTAGCGGGCATAGGCCTCGCGCAGTTCGGTCAGGGCATGGGTGAGCGTTTCGCTCGCGAAGCTGCCGCCATAGGGGCCGAAATGACCGGCGGCGTCGGGTTGCTGATAAGAAAGCATCAATGAATCTTTGCAAATGGCACATCGGCCGCCTGCACGGCGGCGATGAAGCGTTGGATCTTGCCGGCGTCTTTGATGCCCCGCAGCGGTTTGCCGTCGGGGCCATCGGCTTCTACGCCGGAACTGACGTCAACCGCGAGCGAAAGGCCGCGCGGCCGCACCTGCAAGATGCCATCGGTCACGTTTGCAGGCGTGAGTCCACCAGACAAAACGAGGTGAGAGCCGACGCTTGGAGGAAGAAGTGACCAATTGAATGCCTTGCCGCCACCGCCATAACCTTCGACATGGGCGTCGAGCAGGATGGCTTGGGCGCGGGAGTGGGTTGCGGCGAATTGTACGAGGTCGAACCTGTCCGCACCGTCGCCGAGGGGAATGCGCGCAGCCCGAAGAAACGGCCGTGCACCGCTTGCGGTCGCGGCCCAGCAGGTTTCTGGGGACTCATCCCCATGAAACTGCACGGTAGCCGCCGGAATGTCTGCGCAAGATGCTATCACTTCTGTAGCAGATGCATTCACGAACAGGAGCACTGGCGTCACGAAAGGCGGCAATCTGCGCGCAAGAACGGCGGCGCGCTGCGGCGTGATGCCACGCGGGCTCGCGGCATAGAGCACAAAACCCACCGCGTCGGCCCCGGCTTCGACGGCGGCATCCACATCCTGCTCGCGGGTCAGGCCGCAGATTTTGACGCGCGTACGCCGTGGCGGTACGGGGGGCGCAAGAAGGTGCGAAGACGGAGGGCTGGCGCTGCTGCTCATGGAAGCCAATCATACGCAGCGGTGCGCTCGGGCAATCCCCATGCGGCGTCGTAGAGCGGCCCCAGAAAGTACAGCCCTTCGGGCGAAAACGTCGGTGCCGCTGCGTCGCGTGAACGGGCCTGCAGTACCTGCTGCATCCATTCGGTGGGCTGCGCGCCTTGGCCGATCGCGACCAGGCAGCCCATGATGTTCCGGATCATGTGGTGCAGGAACGCATTGCCCTCGAACTCGAAGCGCCAGTAGCAGGGCTGCCAGTCGTTTGGAGGCGGGTTGGCTGGCACAGCGGCAGCACCTTCCGGCCCGCGCCGGGTGATGGTGATGTGCCGCAAGGTCTTCACCGGCGACTTGGCCTGGCAGGCAGAGGCTCGGAACGACGTGAAGTCGTGCTCCCCCTGCAGGTACGCTGCGGCCTCTCGCATGGCATCGCCGTCCAGCGGATGGAAGACCCAGCCGACGCGCGCGCTGTCCACGCTGGGCCGTACGGGCGATTGCAGCAGCACATAGGCGTAGCGGCGGGACGTGGCGCAAAAACGCGCGTGGAACGCATCCGGAACCGGGTGCGCCCATTGCACAGCGATATCGGAGGGCAAAAAGGTGTTGGTGCCACGCACCCAGGAAAACGGCGTGCGGTCCAGGGGCGTATCGAAATGGACCACCTGCATGAGCCCATGGACTCCGGCATCGGTGCGGCCCGCACAGATGGTGGACACGGGTTGCGTGGCAAAGCGGCCGAGGGCCGCTTCCAGGTGGTCTTGGATCGTTCTGCCGGAAGACTGGCTTTGCCAGCCGTTGTAGCCCTGCCCGTTGTAGCTGACGCCGAGCGCCATCCTCATGGATGGCATCCCGGTGCGGCAAGGAGCTTGGCGGCGCTGGTGCCGTGCATCAGCCCAGTTCGGACAGCAGGCGTTGCGCCCGTGTCTTGAGCGCGCCGGACGATTCTGCAATCACTTCTTCGATCAGCGTGCGGGCGCCTTCGCTGTCACCGATGGCGTTGAATTCTTCCGCCAGCGCCAGCTTGGTGGCCAGAGGATCGTCGGGCAGTGCCGGTGTGGCCTGCGGCAGTTCTTGCGCAGAAGGGTTGGCGGTCTGGCCGGATGCGCCAGGGCTGTCCAGGTCCAGCGACAGCGCACCCAGGTCGAATTCGAGAGGCGCGGGGCCCGAAGGGGCTGCGTCAGTAGATGGCGAAAGCGGGCTAGGCGCCGAATCCATCAGGCGCAGATCGTCAGGAAACTCCAGATCGGCGCTGGCCGGCGTGGGCGACAGGGGCGCTGCCGCGGTCGTCACCGGCTTGTCCCATGAGGGATCGGGCAAATCCAGTGCGCCCATGTCCAGTGCCGGAGGTTCCGAAACCGCAGGAGCCGGCGCCGGTTCGCGCGCCATGGCGGGTGCCGCTGCCATGACCCCGGCGGCGGCTGCCGCTGCGGCGAAGGCGCCTGGAGCAGCTGGCGGTGCGGGGGGAGCTTCGGTCAGCGCATCGCCGGGCAGGTCGAGATCCAGGTCCAGGTCCATGTCGGGCGGCAGCGCAGCGCTGGTTGCGCTGGCAGTCTGAGGGCGGCCGCCCGTGAAGGTGCTGGCGAAGTCGTTGCCGGCGTTGGGGCCGTCGTCGTCCAGGCCTGCAAGGCCTGGGCGGCCACCGGGCTGGTACAGGGGGTTTTCCGGATCGAGTTCACGGCCCAGTTCCGAAACGCGTGCCCAGTCGGGGCCTTGGCCGTCGGTCAGCTTGAAAACATCTTGCGCCACGGCTTCCAGGGCCTTGCGGTCCTGGCGTTTGGCATAGATTTCACCGAGTTTGACGTGCACCGAGGTGCGGTCAGGGTTATGGCGCACCGCTTCCTTGAGGATTTCCTCGGCCTGCAGGTCGCGGCCATAGGCCAGGTATACGTCGGCTTCCGCCACGGGATCGACATCGCCGCCCGCGTCGAGCTGGCTGGGCGAATAGGCCATCGAGGAGCCCGTGCTCAACTGGCTGCTGGCAGTGTCCACGCGCTGGCCGCCGCTGGCGCCGAAGAAAGAGTCCGGCTGCAGCTTGCTTTCCATGAAAGAGCTGTCCACGCCCTGGTGGTTGCGACGGTTCTGTACCGTGCGGTACACGCCATAGCCCAGCAGCAGGGCCAGCAAGGCCCCGCCTGCCAGCGGCAGGAGCGGGTCGTCGAACAGGCCGGAGATAAAGCTCGGCTCTTCCGCCGCAGGTGCCGGTGCCGGAACTGCGGCCGGCGCAGGCTGGGGTGCAGAGGCAACGACGGAGGCCGATGCAGCCGCCGCCGATGCGGAAGCTGCGCTACTCGCGCCGCTCGCTGGAGTTACTGCCACAGGCGTCACGGGGGCTGCGGGCGCGCTCGCTGGGCTTGCAACGCTGGCAGCTGCTTGCGGAGCAGGGGGGGCGGCGGTTGGCACGACAGCGCCTGTGGCAACAGCTGCACCGGTAGCGGTGCTCGCCGTGGCGGCTGGTGCGCCCGTGCCTGCGGCGACCGGTGCGGATGCGGTGCCGAGCTTGTTGAGGTCGGAAATGTTCTTCGACAGTTCAGCCATGCGGGCCGAGGCGGCGCTGGCTTGCTTGTCCTTGGCGACCTGGTCTTCGGCGGCCTTCTGTCCTTGCATCGCACCCTTGGACAGGGTGAGCTTGTCCGGAGCCGCGGTGGCTGGCTTCTTGTCCTCGACCTGGGCCTGGACCTTGCCGCTGGCGGAGCGTTCTGCCGCGGCCACTTCGGCCGTGGGAGCAGCACCTGCAAGGCGGCGGCGGAAGTCGTTGAAGTCTCGGCTTTGCGCGGCAATGATCTGGCGCGCCTCGCCCGGCGGGGTCGCGCGTGCCTGGGTTTCATCGGGCAACTGCAGCACGGCGCCTGATTTCAGCCGGTTCACGTTGCCGCGAATGAAGGCATCGGGGTTGGAGCGCATCATGGCCACCAGCATCTGGTCTAGCGAAACGCCTGCGGGGCGGTTGGCGGCAGCCAGGCGGCCTGCCGTGTCGCCAGCCTGCACGGTGACCGTGCCGCCACTGGCCGCAGGGGCGGCCGGCGCAGCAGCGGGCGCCGGAGCCGGGCGAGGCGCTGCGGCCGGGCGCGGTGAAGTGGCCGGCGCTGCAGCTTGTGGCGCTGCGGAGTCGGTGTTTCGTGGCGTGCGGGCGGATGGGGCAGCAGCGGTGGGCGCAGGCGCCGTCACCTGGGGTGATGCGGTCACCGTGGCAGGGGTGCGGCGCAGCGCTGGCGGATCGAACAGCATGGTGTAGCTGCGAACGATCTGGCCGGAACTCCACGTGGCATCCAGCACCAGATCGACGAACGGGTCATTCACCGGGCGGTCGCTGGTGAGCTGCAGCACCATCGAACCATCGCTGCGGCGCTGAAGCTGCACGCGCAGGGTGTTGAGCGCTGGAGATATCTCCATCCCTTGCGCACGGAACACCTGGGGCGATGCGGGCGCGGCCCGCAGCGAATCCGCTTCGGCAGCCGTGATCTGGGGCAGCTCGATCTCGGCGCGCAGCGGCTCGCCGAGGGCGGACTGCACAGTGAGGCGGCCCAGGGCGAGAGCATTCGCATCGGTGGCATACAGGCCGGCCGACATGACGGCCGCGGCGGCCAGGATTGAGAGTTTCCAACGATGCATGTGTGCCATCAACAAAAGAGGATTGTGCGGTCCGTCAGGGCGCCAGATTTAGGGGCGTTTGGTTCCGCACCTAAGCGTGAAAATATGTAAAAAGCACAATAGCATCAATGTTTTGCACTGACAAGCTGAGCCACAGCGCAACCTTTGGACGCCTTCCAGAAGGGCAATGTGCGCTGCAGCAATGTTGTCAAAGGACAACGAGCAGTAACAAAATGTTTTTCATAAGGGCGCTGACGCCGGATTGGTGTCAGCGCCCGCCGCGTCATGCGGCCAGAAGGATGCGCAACATGCGGCGCAGCGGCTCGGCAGCGCCCCACAGCAATTGATCGCCGATAGTAAACGCGCCGATGTATTCCGGTCCCATCGCCATCTGGCGGATGCGGCCCACGGGAATCGTCATGGTGCCGGTGACGGCCACGGGGGTCAGATCCTTCAAGGTGGCTTCGCGCGTGTTGGGCACGACCTTCACCCACTCGTTGTCGGCAGCGATCATGGCCTCGATGTCGGCCACGGGGACATGCTTCTTCAGCTTGAAGGTCAATGCCTGGCTGTGGCAGCGCATGGCGCCGACCCGCACGCAAAAGCCATCCACCGGGACTGCTGGCGTTCCGAAACCTTCGCCCTGGCCCATGATCTTGTTCGTTTCGGCCATGCCCTTCCACTCTTCCTTGGACACGCCGTTGCCCAGGTCCTTGTCGATCCAGGGAATCAGGCTGCCACCCAGCGGTACGCCGAAGTTGGCGGTCTCCGCGTCCGACAGGCTGCGCTGCTTGGCGATGACCTTGCGGTCGATTTCCAAAATGGCGCTCTTGGGGTCGTCCAGCAGGGAGCGAACTTCCGCGTTCAGCGTGCCGTACTGCGTGAGCAATTCGCGCATGTGCTGGGCGCCGCCGCCGCTGGCCGCCTGGTAGGTCTGCGTGCTCATCCACTCGACCAGGCCGGCCTTGTACAGCGCGCCCACGCCCATCAGCATGCAGCTCACGGTGCAGTTGCCACCGATCCAGTTCTTGCCGCCATTGGCCAGCGCATCCTGGATGACGGGCAGGTTGACCGGGTCCAGCACGATGACCGCGTCTTCCTTCATGCGCAGCGTGGAAGCGGCGTCGATCCAGTGGCCGTTCCAGCCCGCGTCACGCAGTTTCGGGAACACTTCGGTGGTGTAGTCGCCGCCCTGGGCGGTCAGGATGATGTCGCAGCGCTTGAGGGCGTTGATGTCGAAGGCATCCTGGAGCGTGGTCTCGTTCTTCGCCTGCGCGGGGGCCTTGCCGCCGGCGTTCGACGTGGAGAAGAACACGGGCTCGATGAGACCGAAATCGCCTTCGGCCTGCATGCGGTCCATCAATACGGAGCCGACCATGCCGCGCCAGCCGACCAAACCTACCAACTTGCTCATTTCAACGCCCCTATTCAGTTTAAGAAACAGTACCCAACCGGGACTTTTCGCCTGGCTCGTCTGGCCAGGAAGGGCGCACGACGAACCAGGCTGGGTCAGCCCTTAATGGTCGTGGTTTTGGTGGTGGTTGCGCGCTCGGCCCCACCGGCCAGGGCGGCGGGTGCGGTGTTCAGCAGGGTGAACGGGCGGGCGGCAAACATAGGCGGCGATTGTAGCGGATGGCCTTTTGCCGGCGGCGGTGTTTTTCGACAGGCGGTAGGACGGTGTTGTTTAACATCCGTCCTTTTTTTCCCACGCCGAAGATCCCTGACCGCATGCGCATCATCGCCACTGCCCTCCTTGCACTGGCCGTCCTGTTGAGCGGCTGCAACGTTCGCAAGACAGTCCGGCATCGATCGCATCGCAGGAGACGTTGACGCGGGCGCAGTTGCCACCCATGGACCCATAAACAAGGGTGGCCTGCGAGCCACCCTTTTTCGCCGAAACGGCGCCATTCAGCGCGAGCCGGCGTGCAGCGATCAGCCCAGGGCCTTCACCACGGCGTCGCCCATCTGCGCCGTGCCCACCTTCGTGGTGCCTTCGCTGTAGATGTCTGGCGTGCGCAGCCCTTGCGCCAACACCTTCTGCACGGCCGCTTCGATGCGCTGGGCTGCCGCCTCTTGGTTCAGGCTGAAGCGCAGCATCATCGCGGCGCTGAGGATCGTGGCCAGCGGATTGGCAACGCCCTTGCCCGCGATGTCGGGCGCGCTGCCGTGGCTGGGCTCGTACAGGCCCTGGTTCTTGCTGTTGAGGCTGGCCGAGGGCAGCATGCCGATGGAGCCGGTGAGCATGGATGCTTCGTCCGACAGGATGTCGCCGAACATGTTGCCGGTGACCACCACGTCGAACGCCTTGGGCGCCTTCACCAGCTGCATGGCCGCGTTGTCCACGTACATGTGCTGCAACTCCACGTCGGGGTATTGCTGGCCCACTTCGGTCACCACGTCTTTCCAGAACTGGAAGGTTTCCAGCACGTTGGCCTTGTCCACGCTGGTGACCTTCTTGCTGCGCTTGCGCGCGGCCTGGAACGCCACGTGGGCGATGCGCTCTATCTCCGGCTTGGAATAGCGCATCGTGTCGAAGGCCTCTTCGGCACCGGGGAAATGCCCGTCGGTGGCGACGCGCCGGCCGCGCGGCTGGCCGAAATAGATGTCGCCCGTCAGCTCGCGGATGATGAGGATGTCGAGGCCCGAAATCAGCTCGGGCTTGAGGCTCGATGCGCCCACCAGTTGCTCGTAGCAGATGGCGGGCCGGAAGTTGGCGAACAGGCCCATGTTCTTGCGCAGGCCCAGGATGGCCTGCTCGGGGCGCAGAGGCCGGTCGAGCTTGTCGTATTTCCAGTCGCCCACGGCGCCGAAGAGCACCGCGTCGGCGTCTTGTGCCAGCTTCAGCGTGGCCTGCGGCAGCGGATGGCCGTGGGCTTCGTAGGCAGCGCCACCGACCAGGGCGGATTCCATCTCGAAGGGAAGGTCCAGGGCGTCCAGCACCTTGACGGCCTCCGCGACGATTTCCGTGCCGATGCCATCGCCCGGCAGAACTGCGATTTTCATTATTTGCTTCTCTTTCTATAGCAATGTGCCCTAGTGCTTATTGCGCTAGAGGCCAATTGAACACTGGATGAATGGGTGTCCGTGGGCCGCTGGATCAGCTGGCCATCGTGTGGGCCAGCCACGGCTTGGTGGCCAGGCGCTGGGCCTCGAACGCCTTGATCTTGTCGGACTGGCGCAGGGTCAGGCCGATGTCGTCGAAACCGTTGAGCAGGCAGTACTTGCGGAAGGCGTTCACCTCGAACGGAATCTCTTCGCCCACGACCTCGTCGTGGTTCTTGCGCACGATCACCTGGCGGTCCAGGTCGATGGTGAGCTGGTAGCCCGGGAAGGCATGCACCTCATCGAACAGCTTGGCCACCGTGGCTTCGGGCAGCACGATCGGCAGCAGGCCGTTCTTGAAGCAGTTGTTGAAGAAGATGTCTGCGAAGCTGGGCGCGATCACGGCGCGAAAGCCGTACTGGTCCAGCGCCCAGGGGGCGTGCTCGCGGCTCGATCCGCAGCCGAAGTTCTTGCGTGCCAGCAGGATGGACGCACCGGCGTAGCGCGGCTGGTTCAGCACGAAGTCCGGATTGGGCTTGCGGCTCGCTGGGTCCTGGCCCGGCTCGCCGTGGTCCAGATAGCGCCATTCGTCGAACAGGTTCACGCCGAAGCCCGTCTTCTTGATCGACTTCAGGAACTGCTTCGGGATGATGGCGTCGGTATCGACGTTCTCGCGGTCCATGGGGGCCACGAGACCTTGGTGGAGGGTGAATTTCTGCATGGTGTGTTTCGGGTATTTACTTGGCGGCGCGCTCGATGGCGCCGCCGGCGCGCTGCACGTCCTGGCCCATGCCTTTGACGGTGTTGCAGCCGGCCAGCAGACAAGCCAGGGCCAGGGTCAAAAGGGTGGCGATCTTGTTCATGGCGAATGTCCTGGAATGGAAGGGAAGAAGCGCTGCAGGGCGCTTACGCGAACTGGCGCACGTCCACGAAATGCCCGTGCACGGCTGCGGCCGCGGCCATTGCCGGCGACACCAGGTGCGTGCGCCCGCCCGCGCCCTGGCGGCCTTCGAAGTTGCGGTTGCTGGTGGAGGCGCAGCGCTCGCCCGGCTCCAGCCGATCGGCGTTCATCGCCAGGCACATCGAGCAACCCGGCTCGCGCCATTCGAAGCCGGCTGCCTTGAAGATCTCGTGCAGGCCCTCGCGCTCGGCCTGTTCCTTGACCAGGCCCGAGCCCGGCACCACCATCGCCACCTTGATGTTCTTGGCCACTTTCTGGCCCAGCTTCTTGACCAGAGCGGCGGCTTCGCGCATGTCTTCGATGCGGCTGTTGGTGCAGCTGCCGATGAACACCTTGTCCACGAAGATGTCGTTCAGTGCCTTGCCGGGCTCCAGGTTCATGTAGGTCAACGCGCGCTCCATCGCGCCGCGCTTGTTGGCGTCCTTTTCCTTGTCCGGGTCGGGCACGCGGGCGTCCACGCCCAGCACCATCTCGGGCGACGTGCCCCAGGTGATCTGCGGCACGATGTCGGCGGCGTTGAGCGTGACCACGGTGTCGAACTGCGCGTCGGCGTCGGAATGCAGCGTTTTCCAGTACGCCACGGCCTGGTCCCATTCGACGCCGGTGGGCGACAGCGGCCTGCCCTTGACGTAGTCGATGGTCTTGTCGTCCACCGCCACCAGGCCCGCGCGCGCGCCGCCCTCGATGGCCATGTTGCAGACCGTCATGCGGCCTTCCATGCTCAGCGCGCGGATGGCGGCACCGCCGAATTCGATGGTGTAGCCCGTGCCGCCGGCCGTGCCGATCTTGCCGATGATGGCCAGCACGATGTCCTTGGCGGTCACGCCGGGCGCCACCTGGCCGTCCACGCGCACCAGCATGTTCTTGGCCTTCTTGGCCAGCAGGGTCTGCGTGGCCATCACGTGCTCGACTTCGCTGGTGCCGATGCCGTGCGCCAGCGCGCCGAACGCGCCGTGCGTGCTGGTGTGGCTGTCGCCGCACACCACGGTCATGCCGGGCAGGGTGGCGCCGTTTTCGGGGCCGATCACGTGCACGATGCCCTGGCGCTTGTGCATGAACGGGAAGAACGCGGCGGGCGTGATCTGCGCCATGTTGGCGTTCAGCGTGGTGATCTGCTCCTTGCTGATCGGGTCGGTGATGCCGTCATAGCCGTTTTCCCAGCCGGTGGTGGGCGTGTTGTGGTCGGCCGTGCCCACGATGGAGCTCATTCGCCAGACCTTGCGGCCGGCCTCGCGCAGGCCTTCGAAAGCCTGCGGGCTGGTCACTTCGTGCACCAGGTGGCGGTCGATGTAGAGGATGGACGTGCCGTCCTCTTCGGTGTGGACGACGTGCTCGTCCCAGATCTTGTCGTACAGGGTGCGTCCCATGGCGGTCTCTTTTGGTGGGTTTCAGGTGGGGTGGGTGATTTTAGGAAGGCTCTGGCGACAAGGGTGCCACCAAGTGTTCGACCAGCAGCCGGGCCGTGACGGGAAGGGTATCGAAGTCGCGTGCCACCAGGCGCAGCTCGCGCTGCCCCCAGGGCTCGTCCAGCGCGACGGACTGCAACTGCCCCACGCCGTGCATCAGTGCGAAGGCCCGGTCCGGCAGCAGGCCGATGCCCAGGCCGTTGTCGATCATGCGGCACATGGCATCGAGCCCGGTGACCTGGATGCGCTGGCGCAGCGGCCGCCCCGCCCGAGCGGCGGCTTGCTGCATGGCCAGGCTGATGCTGCTGTTGGCTTGCAGCCCGACGATGTCCCAGTCGAGAAGTGCTTCGAATTTGATAGCAGACTCCCGGGACAATGCATGCCCTCGGGGCACAACGAGCACCAATTGGTCGCGGCGGTAGGGCCGGCCTTGCAGTCCCTCCGGATCGGCCGCGGTGCCGGTGTGGCACAGCCCCAGGTCGGCCGCGCCCTCGCGCACGGCCTGCAGCACGTCTGGGCTCAGGTGCTCTTGCAGGTCGATCTTGACCTGGCTGTGCGCGCGGGCGAAGGCGCCCAGGTCTTCCGGCAGAAACTGCACGATGGCCGAGATGTTGGCGTGCATGCGCACATGGCCGCGCACCCCGTCGGCGTACTCGCTCAGCTCACCCTGCATGCGCTCCAGGCCGAACAGCACGGTGCGGGCATGGTGCAGCAGGCTTTCCCCGGCGGGGGTGAGGGTGACGCCGCGGCTGTGCCGGTAGAGCAGGGCCGTGTCCACGGCGGTTTCCAGATCAGAAAGGCGCTTGCTGACGGCGGAGGCGGCGATGAACTCCCGCTCTGCCGCGCGGCCGATGCTTCCCAGCTCGCAGACGGCCACGAAGAGCTGCAGCGAGGTCAGGTCGATTCGGCGCGCAAAACTGCGCTCGGAGCTTTTCATCGGGGTTGGAGAATTCTCTGTTGAAGAGAGTGTTTGCATTTTCCCCCAGGAATGCCACCTTGGCCATCGCGGAACACGATGGCTTTGCTGCCCATCCGCGCAAAAAAAAGGCGCCCGAGGGCGCCATTGGCAGGCAGAAACTGCCGCGATCAGCTGAACAGGTTCTTCAGCCGGTCGGTCCAGCTTTCGCCGCTGGGGGAATGCTTGGCGCCGCCCTTCTTGAGCGACTCCTCCAGTTCTCGCAGCAGCTTGCGCTGGTGCTCGGTCAGCTTGACCGGCGTTTCCACCGCGATGTGGCAGTACAGATCGCCCGGATAGCTGGCCCGCACGCCCTTGATGCCCTTGCCTCGCAGTCGGAACTGCTTGCCGGCCTGGGTGCCTTCGGGAATGTCGATGGCCGCCTTGCCTTGCAGCGTGGGCACCTCGATCTCGCCGCCCAGCGCGGCCGTGATGAAGCTCACGGGCACCTGGCAATGCAGGTCGTCGCCGTCGCGCTCGAAGATGTCGTGCTTCTTGAGCCGGATCTCTATGTACAGGTCCCCGGGCGGGCCGCCATTGGTGCCAGGCTCGCCGTTGCCGGTGCTGCGGATGCGCATGCCGTCGTCGATGCCGGCGGGAATCTTCACTTCCAGCGTCTTTTGCCTCTTGACCTTGCCCTGGCCGTGGCAGGTGATGCAGGGCTCGGGAATGATCTTGCCCGTGCCGCGGCAGTGCGGGCAGGTCTGCTGCACGCTGAAGAAGCCCTGGCGCATCTGCACCGTGCCGGCGCCGGCACAGGTGGTGCAGGTCTTGGCGCTGGTGCCCGGCTTGGCGCCGCTGCCGTGACAGGTCTCGCACGACTCCCAGGAGGGAATGCGGATCTGCGCGTCCTTGCCCTTGGCCGCCTCTTCCAGGGTGACCTCCATCGCATAGCTCAGATCGCTGCCGCGATAGACCTGGCGCCCGCCCTGGCCGCGCCCGCGCGCGCCGCCCTGGCCGAACATGTCGCCGAAGATGTCGCCGAAGGCCTCGGCAAACCCACCGAAGCCTTCCGCACCCGCGCCACCGGGGCCGCGCATGTTCGGGTCCACGCCAGCGTGGCCGTACTGGTCGTAGGCCGACCGCTTCTGCGGATCGGAGAGCATTTCGTAAGCCTCTTTGGCTTCCTTGAACCGCTCTTCGGCAGGCTTGGCCGCTTCACCCTGATTGCGGTCAGGGTGGTGCTTCATCGCCAGCTTGCGATAGGCCTTCTTGATCTCTTCGTCCGAAGCGTTCTTTGGAACGCCCAGAACTTCGTAAAAGTCTCTCTTGGACATGGTCTTTCCGAGCTCGGTTGGAACAGGAACGCCGCGCTGACCCCTGTGCAGGGCCCGGCGCGGCGGCTAGTCGGGCACGCGAGCGCGCTCAGCCTTTCTTCACTTCCTTCACTTCAGCGTCCACCACGTTGTCGTCGTGCGGCGCTGCGCCGGCGGACGACGAGGTGCCGCCCTGGGGTGCGGCACCTTCCGCACCACCCTGGGCTGCCGCCTGTGCGGCCTGCGCATCGGCGTACATCTTCTCGCCCAGCTTCTGGCTGGCGGCCATCAGCGCGGTCGTCTTCTCGTCGATGGCAGCCTTGTCCTCGCCCTTGAGCACTTCTTCCAGGGCCTTCACGGCGGACTCGATCTGTTCCTTTTCGGAGGCATCGAGCTTGTCGCCGTGCTCGGCCAGGCTCTTGGTCACGCTGTGCACGGCGGCTTCGCCCTGGTTGCGCGCCTGGACCAGTTCCAGCTTCTTCTTGTCGTCGGCCGCGTTCAGTTCGGCGTCCTTGACCATCTTCTGGATCTCTTCTTCCGACAGGCCCGAGTTGGCCTTGATGGTGATCTTGTTTTCCTTGCCCGTGCCCTTGTCCTTGGCGCCCACGTGCAGGATACCGTTCGCGTCGATGTCGAAGCTCACTTCGATCTGCGGCACGCCGCGGCCGGCCGGTGGAATGCCTTCCAGGTTGAACTCGCCCAGCAGCTTGTTGGCGCTGGCCAGCTCGCGCTCGCCCTGGAACACCTTGATCGTCACGGCCGGCTGGTTGTCGTCGGCGGTCGAGAAGGTCTGCGCGAACTTCGTCGGGATCGTGGTGTTCTTGCTGATCATCTTGGTCATCACGCCACCCAGCGTCTCGATGCCCAGCGACAGCGGCGTCACGTCCAGCAGCAGCACGTCCTTGCGGTCGCCCGACAGCACCTGGCCCTGGATGGCAGCGCCCACGGCCACGGCTTCATCGGGGTTCACGTCCTTGCGGGGGTCCTTGCCGAAGAATTCCTTGACCTTGTCCTGCACCTTGGGCATGCGGGTCATGCCGCCGACCAGGATCACGTCATGGATGTCCGACACGCTGATGCCGGCGTCCTTGATGGCCGTGCGGCAAGGCGCGATCGTGCGTTCGATCAGTTCTTCCACCAGGGCTTCGAGCTTGGCGCGCGTGAGCTTGATGTTCAGGTGCTTCGGACCCGACGCATCGGCCGTGATGTAGGGCAGGTTGATGTCGGTCTGCGCGCTGTTGGACAGCTCGATCTTGGCCTTCTCGGCGGCTTCCTTCAGGCGCTGCAGGGCCAGCACGTCGCGGGACAGGTCAACGCCCTGGTCCTTCTTGAACTCGGAAATGATGTAGTCGATGATGCGCTGGTCGAAGTCTTCGCCGCCCAGGAACGTGTCACCGTTGGTGGACAGCACTTCGAACTGCTTTTCGCCATCGACGTCGGCGATTTCGATGATCGACACGTCGAACGTGCCGCCGCCCAGGTCATAAACGGCGATCTTGCGGTCGCCCTTTTCCTGCTTGTCCAGGCCGAAGGCCAGCGCCGCAGCGGTGGGCTCGTTGATGATGCGCTTGACATCCAGGCCCGCGATGCGGCCTGCGTCCTTGGTGGCCTGGCGCTGGGCGTCATTGAAGTACGCAGGCACCGTGATGACGGCTTCCGTCACCGGCTCGCCGAGGTAATCCTCGGCCGTCTTCTTCATCTTGCGCAGGATGTCGGCGCTGACTTGTTGGGCCGAGATCTTGTTGCCGCGCACTTCGACCCAGGCATCGCCGTTGTCGGCGGCCGTGATCTTGTAGGGCATCAGGTCGATGTCCTTTTGCACTTCCTTTTCGGTGAACTTGCGGCCGATCAGGCGCTTGATGGCGTACAGCGTGTTCTGCGGGTTGGTCACCGCCTGGCGCTTGGCCGAGGCGCCCACCAGCACTTCGCCGTCTTCCTGGTAAGCCACGATGGAGGGCGTGGTGCGCGCGCCTTCCGAGTTCTCAATCACCCGAGTGGTGTTGCCTTCCATGATCGACACGCAGCTATTGGTCGTGCCCAGATCGATGCCAATGATTTTTCCCATGTTGTTCTCCGAGATTTTGAAAAAGATTTGGATGCCGATAACTTGTGGATAACTTCGCAGGCTTCAAGCCGTCGCCCGGAGTTTTTCTTCAAGTTGGCGGTCGCTTACTTAGGTGCGGACACTGTCACCAGGGCCGGGCGCAGCACGCGCTCTGCGATCACGTAGCCCTTTTGCAGCACGGAAACGACCGTGTTGGGCTCCTGCTCGGCCGGCACCATGCTGATGGCCTGGTGCTGGTGGGGATCGAACTTGTCGCCAGCGTTGGGATTGATGGCCAGTACCTTGTTGCGCTCCAGGGCCGAGGTCAGCTGGCGCAGCGTGGCGTCCGAGCCTTCGCGCAATTGATCGATCGTCGCGTCCTTGATGGCGAGTGCGGCAGCCAGGCTGTCGGCCACGGGCAGCATGCTTTCCGCGAAGCTCTCGATGCCGAACTTGCGGGCCTTGGAGATTTCTTCCTCGGCGCGGCGGCGGGCGTTTTCGGCCTCGGCCTTGGCGCGCAGGAATTGGTCGGCCAGGTCGGCGCTCTTGGCCTTGAGCTCGGCCAGTTCGCCCTGCAGGCGGCTCAGTTCATCGGAGGCATGCGCCGCCATCGCGGCTTCGACTTCTTCAGGAGCAGGGGCTGCATCCCCATGAGAGGCGGTGGCTGGATTGTGTTGATCGGACATGTCGATTTCTTCTGAAAGTGAACGGTACGCGCGGCACATGGGTGCCGCCCGGCGGATTTCAAGCGAAAAGGCGCCGTTTGCACGCAGATGCGTCGGGCTGGCGTCAGTCAGGCCGGCGTGAGTGTACAAGCCAGCGGCCCTGAGGCTATAATCGCCGGCTTTGCCTTGCCATACCGCTTCTAGACGCAGCGGGTGGCTTCATCCACAAGGAGATTGCATGCGTCACTACGAAATCATTTTGTTGATCCACCCGGATCAAAGCGAACAAGTTCCAGCCATGCTGGAGCGCTACAAGGGCATGATCGTCGCCGGCGGCGGCAAGGTGCATCGCGTGGAAGACTGGGGCCGCCGTCAACTGGCGTACCTGATCAACAAGCTGGCCAAGGCGCACTACCTGTGCGTGAACATCGAAGCCGACCAGGCCGTGATGGCTGAACTGGAGCACGCTTTCAAGTTCAACGACGCCGTTCTGCGCCACCTGACGGTTCAAAAGAAGAAGGCCGATACGGGTCCTTCCTCGATGATGAAGACCGTCGAGCGCGAAGAAGCCCGCAAGGCCAGCCAGGCCGAGTTCGCCGCTTCGGGCGAGCGCTGATCCATCGACTGGAGGAGTGGAAAACCGCGTTGTCCTCACCGCCTGTATCGCCGAGGCCGATGCCCTGCGCTACACGCCCGCTGGTCTCCCGGCGCTGGATCTGAAACTCGAACATGGGTCTCAGCAGCAAGAAGCCGGTGTACAGCGCGAGGTCAAGGCCGTTGTGAAGGCCATCGTTTTCGGCGCGCTCGCCGAGCGGTTGGCAAGACAGGCGCTCGGCAGCCTCTGGGTATTCCAGGGGTTTCTGGCGACGTCACGCAACGGCAAAGGTCTGGTGTTCCACATCCAGGATATTCAACAAGATTAATTTTCAAGAGGTCCGCCAATGGCCACGTTCAAGAAATTCAACAAAGACAAGCGCCCGAAGCGCAACACCCAGTCGCTGCTGTTCAAGCGCAAGCGCTTTTGCCGCTTCACCGTCGCCGGTGTGGAAGAGATCGACTACAAGGATGTCGACACCCTGCGCGATTTCATCGCTGAAAACGGCAAGATCATCCCCGCACGCCTGACCGGCACGCGCGCCATCTACCAGCGTCAGCTCAACACCGCCATCAAGCGCGCGCGCTTCCTGGCCCTGGTGCCTTACAGCGACCAGCACAAGATCTAAGGAGCACCAGTCATGCAAATCATTCTGCTCGACAAGGTTGTGAACCTCGGCAACCTCGGCGAAATCGTCAAGGTCAAAGACGGCTACGCCCGCAACTTCCTGATTCCTTCGGGCCGCGCCCGCCGCGCTACCGAATCGGCCAAGGCCGAGTTCGAAGCCAAGCGCGCTGAACTCGAAAAGGCGGCTGCCGCCAAGTTGGCAGAGTCCCAGGCCCAAGGCGAAAAGCTCAGCGGCTCTACCGTCAAGCTGACGCAAAAGGCTGGTGTGGACGGCCGCCTGTTCGGTTCCGTGACGAACCACGACATCGCCGAAGAGCTGAACAAGCAAGGCTACAAGGTCGTGAAGTCGCAGATCCGCCTGCCCAACGGCCCGATCAAGGTCGTCGGCGACAACACGGTGAGCGTGGCTCTGCACACCGATGTGGTGGTGGACGTGACCGTTTCGGTCTACGGCGAAACCGCATAAAGAAAAGCGCTGCCTCTGGCATCGATCGCGAAGCCGCCCTCGGGCGGCTTTCGCGTTTCTGGTGCGTTGTTTCATGCACCGGTCACCCACCGGCTGTGAACAGCTTTTCCACAGACTTGTCATCTGCAGCCTGCCGCTTTTCAGTCTTTGCTGCCTGACGTGAATCCACCGCGCATGCCGCGAGAGGACCTTTTGCCATGACCCTCGAGTCCCTTTCCATCGACGAGGATTTCGCTCCGGCGCCGGACCGCGAAGTCGCCCAGTTGCGCGTGCCGCCGCATTCGCTGGAGGCCGAGTCCAGTGTGCTGGGTGGCCTGCTGCTGGACAACATGGCCTGGGACCGGGTGGGCGATCTGCTCGTGGACAGCGATTTCTACCGGCATGAGCATCAGCTCATCTATTCGGCCATCGGCACGATGGTGAACGCCAGCAAGCCCGCCGATGTGATCACGGTGTACGAGCGGCTGCAGAGTCTGGGGAAGGCCGAAGAGATCGGCGGCCTCGCTTACCTCAACAGCCTGGCGCAGTACGTGCCGAGCGCCAGCAACATCCGGCGCTACGCCGAAATCGTGCGGGAGCGTTCGATCCTGCGCAAGCTGGTCACGGCCAGCGACGAGATCGCCACCAACGCTTTCAACCCCAAGGGCAAGCCGGTCGAGCGCATTCTGGATGAGGCCGAGCAGAAGATCTTCGCCATCGGCGAAGAGGGCTCGCGCATGAAGCAGGGCTTTCAGTCGCTCGACACGCTGGTGGTGGACCTGCTCGATCGCGTCCAGGAAATGGCCGACAACCCGGTGGACGTGACAGGCGTGCCGACCGGCTTCGCCGACCTGGACCGCATGACGTCGGGCCTGCAGGCAGGCGACATGGTGGTGCTGGCGGCGCGTCCGTCCATGGGTAAGACCTCGTTCGCGGTGAACATCGCCGAGCACGTGGCGCTCAACGAGGGCCTCCCCGTCGCCATCTTCTCGATGGAAATGGGCGCCGCCCAACTGGCGGTGCGGATCGTGGGTTCGATTGGCCGGGTGAACCAGGGCAACCTGCGCACCGGAAAGCTCACCGACGAAGAATGGCCGCGTCTGACCGAAGCCATCGAGCGCCTGCGCACGGTGTCGCTGCACATCGACGAGACGCCCGGCCTGACCCCGAGCGAACTGCGGGCCAATGCCCGCCGGCTGGCGCGCCAGTGCGGCAAGCTGGGGCTGATCGTGGTCGACTACCTGCAACTCATGAGCGGCTCGGGTTCGTCCAGTTCGGACAACCGGGCCACCGAGCTGGGTGAAATCTCACGGGGCCTCAAGATGCTGGCCAAGGAGCTTCAGTGCCCGGTGATCGCGCTGTCGCAGCTCAACCGTTCGGTGGAGCAGCGCACCGACAAGCGGCCCATGATGTCCGACCTGCGCGAATCGGGTGCCATCGAGCAGGATGCCGACATCATCATGTTCATCTACCGCGACGACTACTACAACAAGGACAGCAAGGAGCCGAACGTGGCCGAGGTCATCATCGGCAAGCAACGGAACGGCCCCACCGGCACGGTGAAGCTGTTCTTTCAAAAGAACCAGACGCGCTTCGAAAACCTCGCCATGGGTTCTGGCGACGATTTCTAAGCGGTTTGAATCAAAAAGCCCTCCAGCGCATATTCCTCTAGGGGATGTTGCTATTAATTAAATAGCAACCGTCTGGAATGCGATGCAAGGCCCGGTCAGCTTCCGCCCAGCGCCCAGGCCAGCAGGCCCACGGTGGCGACGCCGGTCAGCGCCATGGCGATGGTCAGCCGCTGGCTGCGCATCCGCAAGGCATCTATTGCACGCACGAGTTGGGCGTTCTGCTCGGCGAGCGAGCCGATCAGCACGGCCGACGCCTGCTGCTCGGCCTCCAGCGTCTGCACCCGCTGGCGCAGCGCGGCCAGGCCATCCTCCGTGCCGTTGGGCAGGGGCGCGGCGGTGGTGGCCGCCGGCCCTTTCTGGGTCTGGCCCAGCAGCCGCCGGGCGGCCTGCAGGATCTGGGGTGTCGCTTCGATCACGTCGCCCCAGGGCACCAGCTTCAGCGCAGTCATCCATCCCACGGCCATTACCGCGTGCCCCCGCTCACAGCACTTCGCTGGCGAAGTCCGCCAGCCGTGAGCGCTCGCCGCGCGCCAGGGTGATGTGGCCGCTGTGCGGCCAGCCCTTGAAGCGGTCCACCGCATAGGTCAGCCCCGAGGAGCCTTCGGTCAGGTAGGGCGTGTCGATCTGCGCCAGGTTGCCCATGCAGATGATCTTGGTGCCCGGGCCGGCGCGCGTGATGAGCGTCTTCATCTGCTTGGGCGTGAGGTTCTGCGCCTCGTCGATGATCACGTACTTGTTCAGGAACGTGCGCCCGCGCATGAAGTTCATGCTCTTGATCTTGATGCGGCTGCGGATCAGCTCGTTCGTCGCCGCGCGGCCCCATTCGCCGGCGTTGCCGCCGTCGCCCTTGGCCAGGAATTCCAGGTTGTCGTCCAGCGCGCCCATCCACGGGCCCATCTTTTCCTCTTCGGTGCCGGGCAGGAAACCGATGTCCTCGCCCACGCTCACCGTGGCGCGGGTCATGATGATCTCGGTGTAGCGGCGTTCGTCCAGCACTTGCGTGAGGCCGGCGGCGAGTGCCATCAGCGTCTTGCCGGTGCCGGCCGTGCCGGTGAGGGTGACGAAATCGACCTCGGGGTCCATGAGCAGGTTCATGGCGAAGTTCTGCTCGCGGTTGCGCGTATTCACGCCCCACACGGCGTTCTTGGCCGAGCCGTAGTCCTTGAGCGTCTGCAGCACCGCCGTGCGATCGCGGATTTCGGTCACGCGGGCGAACAGGCTGGGCTCGCCGGGTGCTTCGAAGTAGACGAACTGGTTGATCATCAACTGCGGCACGACCGGCCCGCCGACGCGGTAATAGGTGTGCACGCCGCTCTGCCAGCTTTCCACGTTCTTGCCGGTCTTGACCCAGAAGTCTGCCGGCAGCGCGAGCAGGCCGGAATAGAGCAGGTCGCCGTCTTCCAGCGTCTTGTCGTTCTGGTAATCCTCTGCGTTCAGGCCGAGCGCGCGCGCCTTGACGCGCATGTTGATGTCCTTGGACACCAGCACCACCTCGCGCGGGGCATGCAGCTTGCGCAGGGCCTCGACGACGCCCAGGATCTGGTTGTCGGCCTTGCCCTGGGGCAGGCTGGTGGGCAGGCTGTAGTCGAGCGGAGCCGTCTGGAAATACAGGCAGCCGCCAGCCGCGCGCTGGCCGGTGGAGTCGAGCTTGAGCCCGCGAGCGATGTCGGCGCCTTGCGCGGCCGCCAGCGCATCGAGCGTGCGGCTGGCCTGGCGTCCGTTGCGGGCGACCTCGGTCATTCCCTTCTTGTGACCATCGAGCTCTTCGAGCACGATCATCGGCAGGAAGATGTCGTGTTCCTCGAAGCGAAAGAGACTCGTCGGGTCGTGCAGCAGCACGTTGGTGTCGAGCACGAACATCTTCTTGGGTCCGTTGCCGCGCGCTTTGCGGGCACGTGCGCCGGGCGATGTGGTGGGCGCAGCTGCTGGCTCCGCAGCGGCCGCGACCGGTGCGCGCGATTGCAGGGGTTCGGCCCTGGCGGGCTCGCGCGCCTGCAGTGGTGCGGCGGCAGGTGCCGGGGCATTGCGGCGGCGGGTCGAAGGACTGCGTTCTTGCGGCGCGGCGGCATCGTCTGCCATCGGTGCCGGGGTGCGGACTGCGGGGCTCTCTTGGCGCGGGGCTTCAGCGCGCGCGGCTGGGGCCGTGCGGGCCGGCGATTTGCGGGAAGTGCGAGGTGCGGGTGCTTCAGGGGCTTCGAGGATTTCAGCCGGTTCGTCGGCGGCGGTCAGCTCCGCGCGGGCCGCGGTCTGGTGGTAGGCATCCGGGGAAAGCAGCGCGGCGCGCCGGGTGGGGGCGGGGGGCAGGGGCATGGTGCAATGGCCTCAAGGAGATGATGGGGTCAGAAAGCAAAAAGCCGCCTGGAGGCCAAGGCGGCTTTTTGGTGAGGGGAGGGCGTTGCGTTTCTCAGCAGCATCGACCCATTATGCATGCTCCTCATGACGGGCCACGGCGCAATGCCGCAGCACGCTCAGGCGGCTTTCTTGAGGGCCTTGATGGACTTCACGGCCTTGAGGACTTCGTCCACATGGCCCGGCACCTTGAGGCCGCGCCATTCCTGGGCGAGGATGCCGTCGGGGCCGACGAGGAACGTGCTGCGTTCGATGCCCTTGACCTTCTTGCCGTACATGATCTTGTTCTTGACGACACCGAACATGTGGCACATTTTTTCTTCGGTGTCGGCGATCAGTTCGAACGGGAGTTCGAGCTTTTCCTTGAAGTCGTCGTGCGACTTCATGTTGTCGCGCGACACGCCGAAGACGGCGGCGCCGGCCTTGACGAAGTCTTTGTACTTGTCGCGGAACTGCATGGCTTCGGTCGTGCAGCCAGGGGTATTGTCCTTGGGATAGAAGTACAGGATCAGAATCTGGCCAAGGTGCGAGGTGTTGGAGACCTTGATCCCTCCGGTCGCGTTGGCTTCAAATTCAGGCAGGGGTTTGTTGACAACGATCGCCATGGCACTTCAATCTCTCTGGATGTAGTCGTTGAATAGCCGGGGGAGCGGTGTGTTATTGCTCTTGGATGGCCCCCGACCGCAACCCGAGATTTTACCTTGAAACGGACTCTTTCGCGAATCGCAGTCTGTAACCAAGATACACAACTCAAGCAGAAGGTTCGAGCAACAGGGCTGCGACGACGTTTCGGCCCTCTCCCGCAAGAATGTTGTAGGTGCGGCAGGCGGCCTGCGTATCCATGGTTTCCAGCCCCATCCGCTTGGCCATCAGAGGCTGCAGCCACGCTGGCGGAGGGAAGCGATTGCGCGAGCCGCTGCCGAAGATGATGAGTTCCGCATCGAGTTCGGCCAATTGCGCGAAATGTTCGGGCGTGAGGTCCTCGAAATGCGCACAAGCCCATTCCCGGCGCAGTCCGCGCGAGCCGAGGATCAGGCTCGTCGTGAGCTTCTCGCCATCCACGCCGATCCAGCCGGGGCCGTAGGCGCTGATGTTCTGCGTGTCGGTGCGGTCGGGCTGGAATTTCATGCGTCGGGGGCGGGGTGCGCCCGTTCGGGGGAAAAGGGTGCGCTGCAAGGGGCCAAGGGCCCCGGGGCGCTGCGGGAACTGTGGTCAAATTATAAGTTTCGCCAGAGAGGCAATGCCCTCTGGCGGGTCATCCCGCCCCCGTGTCCGGCCCTCCGTTTTTTTCTGCCTGCGCATGAAGACCATCCACAAATCCGCGAAGCTCAGTAACGTTCTCTACGATGTCCGGGGCCCGATCGTGGACGCGGCCAAGCAGATGGAGGACGAGGGGCAGAAGATCATCAAGCTGAACATCGGCAACCTCGCGCCGTTCGGCTTCGACGCCCCCGAGGAAATCCAGCAGGACATGATCCGCAACCTGCCCAATTCGGCGGGCTACTCGGACAGCAAGGGCATTTTCGGCGCGCGCAAGGCCGTGATGCATTACAGCCAGCAACAGGGCGTGGCGGGCGTGACGCTCGACGACATCTACCTGGGCAACGGTGCGAGCGACCTGATCGGCATGGCCACGAACGCACTGCTCGACGACGGCGACGAATTGCTGGTGCCCGCGCCCGACTACCCGCTGTGGACGGCGGTCGCGAGCCTTTCGGGCGGCAAGCCCGTGCATTACGCGTGCGACGAGGCCAACGGCTGGATGCCCAATCTGGAAGACATCCGCGCCAAGATCACGCCCCGCACCAAGGGCCTCGTGGTCATCAACCCCAACAATCCGACGGGCGCGCTGTATTCCGACGAGCTGCTCAAGGCGATCGTGCAGATCGCCCGCGAGCACGGCCTGGTGCTGCTGGCCGACGAGGTGTACGACAAGGTGCTGTACGACGGCGTGAAGCACACCGCGCTGGCCAGCCTGTCCACAGACGTGCTCACGCTGACCTTCAACTCGCTCTCCAAGGCCTACCGATCGTGCGGCTACCGCGCGGGCTGGATGGTGATTTCGGGCAACAAGGAAGTGGCCCGCGATTACATCGAGGGCATCAACATGCTCGCCAACATCAAGCTGGGCTCCAACGTGCCCGGCCAGTGGGCCATCCAGACGGCGCTCGGCGGCTACCAGAGCATCAACGACCTGGTCAGGGAAGGCGGGCGCCTGCGGCGCCAGCGCGATCTGGCCTATGAACTCATCTCGGCGATCCCGGGCGTGAGCTGCGTGAAACCCAAGGCGGCGCTCTACATGTTCCCCCGCCTGGACCCCGCGATGTACCCCATCGCCGACGACCGCCAGTTCTTCATGGAAGTGCTGCGCGCCACGCGCGTGATGCTGGTGCAGGGCTCGGGCTTCAACTACCCCGACCAGCAGCATTTCCGCATCGTGTTCCTGCCGCACGAGGACGACCTGCGGGTGGCCATCGGCCGTCTGGCGGACTTCCTCGCCAAGTACCGGCAGCAACACGGCACCGTTTGAGTTTTTACTCCTATTTTCATAGCTGTCAGCGCATATTCATCAAGCGCTGCAGTGCAATTTGACTGGTAATTCGATCATGAAACCGATCCAAGTGGGACTGCTGGGCATTGGCACCGTCGGCAGCGGCGTCTTCAACGTGCTGCAACGCAACCAGGAAGAAATCCGCCGCCGCGCCGGCCGTGGCATCGAGATCGCCATGGTGGCCGACCTCGACGCGGCGCGCGCCAAGACCGTCGTGGGCGACACCGCCCAGGTGGTGGGCGATGCGCGCGCCGTCATCGCCAACCCCGACATCGACATCGTGGTCGAGCTCATCGGTGGCTACGGCATCGCCAAGGCCCTGGTGCTGGAGGCCATCGCCGCCGGCAAGCACGTGGTCACCGCCAACAAGGCGCTGTTGGCGGTGCACGGCACCGAGATCTTCGCGGCCGCTTCGGCCAAGGGCGTGATGGTGGCGTTCGAAGCCGCCGTGGCCGGGGGCATTCCGATCATCAAGGCGCTGCGCGAGGGGCTCACCGCCAACCGCATCCAGTGGATCGCCGGCATCATCAACGGCACCACCAACTTCATCCTGTCCGAGATGCGCGACAAGGGCCTCGATTTCGACGTGGTGTTGAAAGAAGCGCAGCGCCTGGGGTATGCCGAAGCCGATCCGACCTTCGACATCGAAGGCGTGGACGCAGCGCACAAGGCCACCATCATGTCGGCCATCGCTTTCGGTATTCCGGTGCAGTTCGACAAGGCCTATGTGGAAGGCATCACCAAGCTCGGCGCGGCCGACATCCGCTATGCCGAACAGCTCGGCTACCGCATCAAGCTGCTGGGCATCGCCAAGCGCCGCACGGGCGCGGGTGCCGCGTCCGGCCAGCCCGATGGTGTCGAACTGCGCGTGCACCCAACGCTCGTGCCCGCAAAGCGCCTGATCGCCAATGTGGAAGGCGCGATGAACGCCGTGGTCGTGCAGGGCGATGCCGTGGGCACCACGCTCTACTACGGAAAGGGCGCCGGCAGCGAGCCCACCGCCAGCGCCGTGATCGCCGATCTGGTGGACATCGCCCGCCTGGCCTCGGCCGACCCCGAACACCGGGTGCCGCACCTGGCCTTCCAGTCGCACACGCTCGACCAGGCCATGGGCACGCTGCCCGTGCTGCCCATGAGCGAGGTCGTCACCAGCTACTACCTGCGCCTGCGCGTGGCCGACGAGGCCGGCGTGCTGGCCAAGGTCACGGGCCTGCTCGCCACGGCCGGCATCAGCATCGACGCGGTGCTGCAGCGCGAGGCCGACGAGGTGGGCGGCGAGGGCTCCACGCAGACCGACCTCATCATCCTCACGCACGACACGCGCGAGGGCACCATGAACGACGCCATCGCGCAGATGCAGGCCCTGCCCACCGTGCTGGGGCCCATCACGCGCATCCGCAAGGAAGAACTCAACTGAAAGGTGCCTTCACAGCAGGCTGTGCCATGACCATGACTTCTGAAGAGCTAGAGCGTTTTCTGACCGACTTCACGAACGCGGTCCGCGTGGACGTCACTCCGACCTACGAAGCCCTGCTGAGGGAACATCGCTACGTGCATGGGTTGCATGGCCAGCGTGATGCGGTGGCGCGGCTCAAGAGAGAGATCGTGCGCCTGGAAGGCGGCGGGGTGTTCTTGTTCACAGGCCAGATCGGCAGTGGCAAGAGCACGGAACTGATGCGTTTGCGAGCAGAGATTGCAAGCCCGCAGGTGAAGGCCTTCTACTGCGATCTGACCGACTGGCTGAACCTCAACGAGCCGGTCACGCTGGGCAGTTTTCTGGTGGCGCTGCTCTCTGCCTGGGTGCAAGAAGCCGGCAGCATTCAGGGGCGGCAAACGCCGGCGGAGCGTTTGAGGGACTTTTTCAGAAACACCCAACTGCTTCCACAAGGGTTCGACCTGGGCGTGGATGCCGCCGGGCTCAAGGCGAAGGTGGGGTTTGCGCTGCAAACCGATCCTTCCTTTCGACACCATGTGTCGGATGCGCTCAAGAACCGCCAGTCCAGCATCGTCAGCCAAGCCCATGATTTTGTGCGGCTCCTGAAAGACGACCTGTGCTCTCGGGGCGAGAAATGCGTCCTCATTGCGGATTCGCTCGAAAAGCTCCGTGGCTATGGTGAACAAAGCGAAAGCATCTACACCAGCTTGCAGCAGCTCTTTTTAAGTGATGGCGCGGCCCTGCGGCTACCGGGACTGCATGTGGTGTATTCGGTGTCACCCTTTCTCATCGAGCAGAACAACCAGTTGCCAGCGCAGTTGGGCGTGGGGGCGGTGGCTACCATGCCGTCCGTCCATGTCTTTCAACGCAATTCCGCCCAAGAGGACAAGGATGGCGTGGACGCCATGCTGAGGCTCATCCAGGCGCGCTTTCCTCGCTGCATGGAAGTCTTCTCTGAGCAGCAACTGAGGTACATCGCCATCCAGTGCGGCGGTGACCTGCGCGACTATTTGCGAAGCATTCGGGTGGTGTTGAGCGACGACATCGTCAGCCTGCCCGTCAGCGACGAAATGGTTGAATATGCCCTGCAGCAAATCGCTCCGCCCAAGGCCATCCCTAACGAGCATGTGGCGTGGCTGGCGCGGCTGGAGGCATCGCATGAGCCCGAGTTGTCCGAGAAAATCACCTCCCTGACCTTGCAGCAGTACCTGACCAGCAAGCATGTGCTGGCCTACCTGAACGGAAGCGCATGGTATGCCGTACATCCCATGCTGCGTGATTGGGTCCAAAAAAGGGCGGCGGCATTGAAAGCCAGTAGCAGTGCCACTGCCACTGCCACTGCATCAGGCTGACGTGGCTGCCTCCCGCCATGCCTTGACCACGCCGGCCGAGTACGATGCCCTGCGGCGCATGCGCCGCTTGGTGCTGCGGTCCGAAGGGGCCTGCCTGATTTTTTTCTGGTCGTCCGATGCCCGGCAACTGGATGCCATGCGCGAACACCTGGACAGCCGCCTGCGTGCCCGCGCCCAAAGGGTTCGCTTCCTTCGACTGCCGTCGCAGGTATTGCCAGAGGCCATGGCGGATACCGTGCAACCCTGGCTGCAACATGTGCTGGAGCCCGATCCGGGCGATGAACGCAATGCCATCTGGCTGCAGTGGGATGCGCAGGCCAGCACAGCACCCGAGGGAGCGGAGTACCCAGTCCTGCGCTATTTCCTGGCGCGTTTGAATGAGCGCCGCGCGCAAGCATTGGGCCATCCGCGTGCCCTGGTCATTGCTGCTCCGGTGGGGGCGGATGCTTTGGCGGCAGCCGTGGCGCCGGATCTGTGGTCGGTGCGGAGCCTGAGCCTCGAACTGCCTCGAGCCGTTGCGCCCAGCCTGTCCGAACTCCCTGAACTGGTTCCGGCCCACGAGGTGCCGCCCGCTTCGACTTCCTCGCTGCGGTTGCAGGAGAAGATGTGGAATCAGGCCTGGAGTGCCTACCGCAAGAAAAAGCCACGGAAGAAGAGCAGTCATCGGCGCCCAACCGACGCGCGGATCAATGTCAACTTGGGCTTGGCCTTGGCCGAAAAAGCAATACAACAGCAGGAATTGGCATTGGCGGAGAAAACGTTGAAGCAGTTGGAGACGCTGCTTCCATCAAAGGCCATGGACGGGCCGGATAGCCTTTTTGAAAACGTGGCGATGCGGCAACTGGTGCAGGCCATGTTTCTGGGGTTGCGGGGCGAAGTACAAAAATCGCGGGGCCAACTTGATGCAGCCTTGGACTATTACGAGCAAAGTTTGAAGTTGGCTGAGGCGTTGGCGCAAAGCACTGAGCAGTCCCCAAAGGCGCTGCGCAGCCTATCGGTTACGTTGAACAAGCTGGGCGATCTGCAATGGGCGCTAGGCCGAGCGGACGCGGCGCTCGGTCACTACGAGCGCAGCCTGCAATTGAGAGAGCAGTTGGCGTCAGGTGCCGACTCGTCCCCGCAGGCACTGCGCGACTTGTCTGTGTCTTTGGAAAGGATGGGCGACGTTCTTGAAGCACTGGGGCAGTTAGATGCGGCGCTCGGTCACTACGAGCGCAGCCTGCAATTGAGAGAGCAGTTGGCGTCAGGTGCCGACTCGTCCCCGCAGGCACTGCGCGACTTGTCTGTGTCTTTGGAAAGGATGGGCGACGTTCTTGAATCGCTAGGGCAGCTAGACGCGGCGCGCAATCAACATGAGCGCAGCCTGCAATTGAGGGAGCAGTTGGCGGCATGTGCAGAGCCGTCTCCGCAGGCGTTGCGCGACCTGTCAGTGTCTTTGAACAAGATGGGCGAAGTGCTGCAAGCGATGGGTCAGCTAGATGCGGCACGCGGCCACTACGAGCGAAGTCTCCAGTTGGATGAGCAGCGAGTGGCATGCACCGACCATTCTCCGCAGGCGCTGCGTGACCTGTCAGTGTCTTTGAACAAGATGGGCGAAGTGCTGCAAGCGATGGGTCAGCTGGACGCGGCGCGCGGTCACTATGAGCGCAGCCTGCAATTGAGTGAGCAGTTGGCGGCACGTACCGATCCGTCTCCGCAGGCGCTGGGCGACTTGTCTGTTTCTTTGAACAAGATGGGCGACGTGCTGGAAGTGCTGGGTCAGCTCGACGCGGCGCGCGTTCAACATGAGCGCAGTCTGCAGTTGAGAGAGCAGTTGGCGGCACGTACCGATCCGTCTCTGCAGGCGCTGCGCGACCTTTCTGTGTCTTTGAGCAAGATGGGTGGAGTGCTGCAAGCGCTGGGTCAGCTGGACGCGGCGCGTGGTCATTATGAGCGCAGCCTGCAATTGAGTGAGCAGTTGGCGGCACGTACCGATCCGTCTCCGCAGGCGTTGCGCGACCTGTCTGTATCTTTGAACAAGATGGGCGAAGTGCTGCAAGCGATGAGCCAGCTAGATGCGGCACGCGGCCACTACGAGCGAAGTCTCCAGTTGGATGAGCAACTGGTGGCGCGCACCGACCATTCCCCGAAGGCGCTGCGTGACCTGTCAGTATCCTTGAGTAAGCTCGGCGATATCCAGCAAGCGCTGGGCCGGTCGAATGATGCACGAGACCACTACGAACGCAGCTTGCAATTGCGCGAGCGGTTGGTGGCGCTGACGGATCGCGCCCCAGAGCCCTTGCGCGATTGGGCCCTGGCATTGTTGAATCTGCTGCCGCTATGCGACAGGTCCAAGTCCAACGCCCTTCCTCGCATCCACCGGGAGTGGCTGTCCGACGCGATAGCCCAGGCGCGGGATTGGCCCTCGGACCAATCATTGGCCGACAATCTTCAACAACTGTGGGACGTTTTGAACGAGTCCGCAACACCGGATCAATCGATATGAAGTACATCAGCACCCGCGGCCACGCAGACCGCAAGCATTTCTGCGACATCCTGCTCGAAGGCCTCGCGCCCGATGGCGGGCTGTACCTGCCCGAGCGCTATCCGCAGATCGACGACGCGGCGCTCACCCGCCTGCGAACGGCCTACCACGAGCAGGGCTACGCGGAGCTGGCCTTCCAGATCCTGTCGCTCTACATCGACGACATCCCTGCGGCCGACCTGCGGGCCCTGTGCGAGAAGACGTACACGGCCGAGGTGTTCGGCACCGGCGAGATCGTGCCGCTGCGCCACCTGGAAAACAGCCTGTGGCTCGAAGCCCTGTCCAACGGCCCCACGCTGGCCTTCAAGGACATGGCGATGCAGCTGCTGGGCAACCTGTTCGAGTACGAACTGGCGCGCCGCGGCGAAACGCTCAACATTCTGGGCGCGACCAGCGGCGACACGGGCAGCGCGGCCGAGTACGCCATGCGTGGCAAGCAGGGCGTGCGCGTCTTCATGACGAGCCCGCACGGGCGCATGAGCGCATTCCAGCAGGCGCAGATGTTCAGTCTGCAGGACGAGAACATCCACAACCTCGCCATCGAGGGCGTGTTCGACGACTGCCAGGACATCGTCAAGGCGGTCAGCAACGACCTGGCCTTCAAGCGCCAATACAAGATCGGCACCGTCAATTCGATCAACTGGGCGCGCCTGCTGGCGCAGGTGGTCTATTACTTCGCCGGCTACGTGCAGGCCACCGACGCCAACGAGCAGAAGGTGAGCTTCACCGTGCCGTCGGGCAACTTCGGCAACGTCTGCGCCGGCCATGTGGCACGCATGATGGGCCTGCCGATCGACCAGCTGGTGGTGGCGACCAACGAGAACGACGTGCTGGACGAGTTCTTCCGTACCGGCGTCTATCGCGTGCGCGGCAGCGCCGACACGCACGAGACGTCCAGCCCCTCGATGGACATCAGCAAGGCCAGCAACTTCGAGCGCTTCGTGTTCGATCTGCTGGGCCGTGACGGTGCCCGCGTGCAGGCGCTGTTCGGCGAGGCGCTGGCGCGCGATGGCGCGTTCGATCTGAGCGGTGACCCGGCCTTCGCCGAAGCCGCCGGGCGCTACGGCTTCGTGAGCGGCAAGAGCACGCACGCCGACCGCCTCGCGACCATTCGCGACACGTTCCAGCGATTCGGCGTGACGATCGACACCCACACCGCCGATGGCGTGAAGGTGGCGCGCGAGCACAACCGGCCGGGCGTGCCCATGCTGGTGCTCGAGACGGCCCTGCCGATCAAGTTCGCAGAGACCATCGTCGAGGCGCTCGGCCACCCGCCCGAGCGGCCTGCCAAGTTCGACGGCATAGAGTCGCTGCCCAAGCGGGTGCAGGTCATGCCGGCCGATGTGGGCCTGGTGAAGGCCTACATCAGCCGCCATTGCGCCTGAGCGTGAAACAGGCCGGTGCCTTAGTATTCATTGGATGTATTGCTATTAATTTGGTAGCAAATCCCGAGGCGTCGCCATGAAGGTCGTGGGTTTTGCCGGATTTTCCGGCAGCGGCAAGACCACGCTGATCGAGCGGCTCATCCCTGCGCTGCACCAGCGCGGCCAGCGCGTGTCGGTGGTCAAGCATGCCCACCACAAATTCGATGTCGATCACCCCGGCAAAGACACTTGGCGCCACCGCGAGGCGGGGGCGTTCGAAGTGGTGGCCGCGTCGGACCGGCGGCTGGTGCTCATGCGCGAGTTCGAGCATCCGCCCGTCGAGCCCACCGTCCACGCCCTGCTGGCCGAACTGGACCCGCGCGTGGACTGGGCCCTGGTGGAGGGCTTCAAGGAATGCGACCTGCCCAAGGTCGAGGTGTGGAGGTCTCCGTCCGATGGCGCCGAGCCCTTGGTGCGCTACCCCGAAGACCCGTTCATCGTCGCCATTTCCACCGACGCACCCGGCCGCCTGCCCGTGCCCACCGGCCTGCCCGTCTTCGACGGATGGGCTGGCCCGATCGATGCCCTGGCCGACTGGCTGATCGCCCAGGGGCCGCGTTTCGAATATGTTCCGCCGCCACCGCCTGGAGCCCCTTGATGTCCTCAGCCCCCCGCCCTCCGATGAAACCCCTGGACGAGGCGCTGGCCGACCTGCTGGCCCACGCCGTGCCGCTGGCGGGCACCGACACCGTGGACACGTTCGACGCCGATGGCCGCGTGCTGGCTGCGGCCGCGGTCTCGCCGCTGCAGGTGCCGCCGCATGACAACAGCGCCATGGACGGCTATGCCCTGCGCCGGGCCGACGTGGCCGCACCGGGCGCGCGATTGCCCGTGTCGCAGCGCATCGCCGCCGGCAGCGCGGGCGAGCCCCTGGCCGCCGGCACCGCCGCCCGCATCTTCACCGGCGCACCGGTGCCGGCCGGGGCCGATGCCATCGCCATGCAGGAAGACTGCGAAGCGCTGGCGGGCGACCGCGTGCAGATCAACGCCGTTCCCGCTGCCAGCCAGTGGATTCGCCGGGCGGGCGAAGACATCGCGTTCGGCGCCGAGGTGCTGGCCGCGGGCACGCGGCTCAACCCCGCCGCGCTGGGGCTGGCCGCCAGCATCGGCCTGGCACGGCTGACCGTGGCGCGGCGTCCGCGCGTGGCGCTGTTTTCGACGGGCGACGAGCTCGTCATGCCCGGCGATATCGCCCCCGGCCAGATGCCGCCCGGTGCCATCTACAACAGCAACCGCTTCTTTCTGCGGGCGCTGCTGCAGCGCCTGGGCTGCGCGGTGACCGACCTGGGCATCGTCCCCGACCGGCGAGAGGCCACGCTGGAGGCGCTGCGTAGCGCCAGCCTGGAACACGATCTCATCCTGACCAGCGGTGGGGTGTCGGTGGGCGAGGAAGACCACGTCAAACCCGCCGTCGAAGCATTGGGCCGCCTGGACCTGTGGCAGATCGCCATGAAACCCGGTAAGCCATTCGCCCATGGCCGCATCGGCGCCGCGCATTTCATGGGGCTGCCGGGCAATCCGGTGTCCAGCTTCATGACCTTCGCCGTCCTGGTGCGTCCGTTCCTGCTGAGGCTGCAGGGCGTGCAGGCAGTCGCTCCCCAGGGCATGGCGGCCAGGGCCCATTTCGACTGGCCGCGCGCGGACCGGCGGCGGGAGTTTCTGCGAGTGCGGCATGACGCCGCAGGCGGGCTGGAGCTGTTCGCACACCAGGGGTCTGGGGTGCTCACCTCGGTCGCGTGGGGCGATGGCGTGGTGGACAACCCGGCCGGCCAGACCATTGCACGGGGCGACACCGTGCGCTTCATTCCGTGGGCGGAGTTGCAGTCATGAGCACCGTCACCGTGCGCTACTTCGCCGCCATCCGGGAAGCCGTGGGGCAGGGCAGCGAGACCGTTTCCACGCAGGCTGCCACGCTGGGCGCGCTGCGCGATGAACTCATCGCCCGTGGCGACCCCTGGGCACGAAGCCTGGGCCGTGGCCGCGCGGTGCGCATGGCGCTCGACCAGACGCTGAGCGATGAATCCGCCGCGCTCGCCGATGGGGCGGAAGTGGCGTTTTTTCCGCCCGTCACGGGCGGCTGAAGGCCGTCAGGCCGCCCGCCCGCCCCTCAGTCTCCAGTCGCTGCGGCGGCAGGATGGCCGTGGGATGGGTCCGCCGATGCCTGCGGTGGCCGGTGGGACTGCTGCAACTGCTGCAACTCCTGCAGACGCTGCACCAGAGCCGGCGAGGCCGCGATCATCGGAGCGCGCAGTTCGTCCGCCATCCAGCCCTGCACGGCCAGCAGTGCCTTGATGGGTGCGGGGTTGGGCTCGGAGAAAAAGAGATCCACCCATGGCGCAATCTCCTGCCAAAGGCGGCGGGCGGGCACCAGGTCGCCTGCCGCGATGGAGCGCAGGCAGGCCACCCATTCGGCCGTGTTCCAGTGCGCGCTCGCGGCGATGGCCCCGGCGCCTCCGAGCGCGGCGGTGGTAAAGGCCTGGTGGTCGTCGCCTGCCAGCACCTGCAGCGCACCGTCTGCGATCAATGCCTGCGTCTTCGCCAGATGGCCACCGCAGTCCTTCAATGCGCGGATGTTCGTGTGGCCGCTGAGATCGCGCAGCGTGGAAAGCTCCAGCGTCACGCCGGTGCGGTAGGGAATGTCGTAGACGATGAGCGGCACCGCGCTGGCATCGGCGATGGCCCGAAACCACTGCAGCAGCCCTGCTTGAGGGGGGCGGATGTAAGGCGGGGCGGCCACCAGCAGGCCCGCCAGAGGCTGGTGACCCAGGCCCTGCACGCGTGCCAGCATGTGGCCCAGATGGGATTGGCACACGCCCATCACGACCGGCAGGCCCGCGGCGTGGGCGAGTCCGGTGGCTAGCACGGCATCCTGCTCGTGCATGTCCAGCGAGGCGGCTTCGCCCGTGGAGCCGCACACGACGAAGCCGGCAATGCCGGTGTCGCGCAGCCGCCGCACCAGGGCCTTCAGGGCCACATGGTCCACGGCGCCATGGCGAAACGGGGTGACCAGGGGAATCCACAAACCCGAAAAATCGCCTCGGGGACGGGTCTGCGGCCGATGGTGCGGCGAAGTGCTGAGGGAAGAAGACGCAGCGTTGGCAGGGAGTGAGTGCACGGGAAGCATCCTTTTCAAGCAACGACCGAGGGAGGCCGTCCAGGGATGCATGCGCCGACCGTCAGGGCGGCAGGCGTCAAAGGAAGAAAAGGGAAAAGGGTTGCGCCTGCCGTGCGGTTCCGTCGCTCATCCGGACGGAACCGCAGCTCCGGTCAGATGAGCTGGGGTTTTTGGGCTTTGCCTGCGCACGCCGATGCGGACCGAATGGTCCAGAAAGGCGAATGGGGTTGCGCGGGCATGGCGGCAGTATCGCCAGGGGTTGCGCGGCGTTTGCAGCGTTTGCGGGGGGAGGGCGCGCAGAGCCGCCGCGTGCAGGCGGCAGCGCTAGGGCTGGGGCGCTTCGTCCTGCACCGCGCCGGGGAGGGTGAGCGGCAACTCGGGGCAGCGCCATTCCAGCAGCTCTGCCAGGCGCAGCACGATCCAGCGGGCCTCCCCCGCAGTCACGCCCGACTCCGTGCCGGCCAGGCCGGCGTGGATGCGCAGCAGGATCTCGGCCTCCGACGGGGCCTGCACGTGGTAGAGCGTCTGCGCCTGCTCGACCAGGTGGCAGGCCAGGTCTTCGCACAGCTCGTAGCGGGCGCGTACCACGTCGGCCGGCTCGGACAGGCGCTGGCGGGCATCGCTGTACACGCTCAAAAACGAAGGCGGGACGTGGATCTGGTTGTCGTCGTGCATGGCGCGAAAAGCTCGTGCGGTCGGTCGGTAGTTCGGTCGTGCGTTCGGCGGATCAGTCGGGCGTGAACAGGCGCTCGAAACGCTGGGCGTCCTCGGCCAGCTCGAACGTGGCGAGCTGGCCCATCTTGCCGTCCGCCAGGCGGTGGGCGGCGAACAGGCTGTACCGGCCCCGCAGGTCGTAGCTCGGCAGGTCGATCAGCGCGTAGGGATGGGGCTGAAAGACCTCGTGCTCGAACACCACGCGGTGCTGGTTGCGCGGGGAGGGAAAGAGCTTGTAGCGGTCGTTGGTGACGGTCTGGGTGGCCATGCGGAACTCGGGCGAAAGGTGGCGGAGGAGGGAGGCGCAACGCACGGGGCGTGGGAGCGCGGCGGCACGTCCGCGAAGCCGGCCACTTTAGCAAACGGGCCGAGGCGCCATCCCCGCGGCCGCCCGTGCGGTTTCCGTGACAATCGCGGTTTGCCAACGCACGCACAAGGATCAGACCGCATGGCACGCAATTCAAGAGACAAAGACGAGTGGGCCGGCAAAGTCTTCGCGCTCATCCAGGGCGGCAATACCCAGGCCGCCCTCGCACAGGTGAAAGTGGCGCCGTCGGCGAATGACGTGGCGCGGCTGCAGGCGATGCTGGCGCGGGTGCCCGCATCGCCCGCGCGCCGTCAGCTCGACCAGGCCATCGAGGAAGAGCGCGGGCTGCTCGCCGCCCCGCGCCTGCACCGCTCGCCATGAGCCTCGGACCCGAAGCCGCATCGCCTTCCGCCGCCATGACAAGCCCCTCGCCACGGCCTTCGGCCGACACCCTTTCGCCGCCTGCCGCACCGTCCCGCGTGGCGGTTCAGGCCGCCGACTTCGACGTGTCTGCCGAACTCGCCGCCTTGCGCGCTGGCGACTCCCGCGTGGGAGCGGTCTGCTGCTTCGTCGGCACCGTGCGCGACCGCAATGCGGGCGACGCCGTCGCCTCGATGGAACTGGAGCATTACCCCGGCATGACCGAAAAATCCATCGAAGCCATGGTGGACGAGGCCTTGCACCGCTTCGAACTCTTCGGCGCCCGGGTGGTGCACCGTGTCGGGCTGTTGCAGCCGCAGGACCAGATCGTGCTCGTGGCGGTCACCTCGGCGCATCGGGGGCAGAGCTTTCAGGCCTGCGAGTTTCTGATGGATTACCTCAAGACCCAGGCACCGTTCTGGAAGAAGGAAGCCACGCCGCAGGGCGCGCGCTGGGTCGATGCCCGGGAGAGCGATGACGCCGCGCTGGCGCGCTGGGGCATCGCGGCGGTCCCCAATGCGGCGCAGGGTTCATAGCGAAATAAGCTTCCAGCGCATGTTTCTCTAGGGGGTATTGCTATTAATAAGTGAGCAATATGGGTAGGGTTGAGAATTTTTCCAGCGGCCTGGGGATGTTCTGCCGCACAGCGCCTGAGGCGCGGGCACGCTTGAAAAGCGTCGCCACCTCCCCCAAATGCATCGCAATTCGGAGGACATTTCAACCATGCGTCTCGACAAATTCACCACCAAGTTCCAGGAAGCCCTGAGCGACGCGCAGTCGCTGGCCCTGGGCAACGACAACGCCTACATCGAACCCGTGCACATGCTGGTCGCGATGCTGCGCCAGGAAGACGGCCCGCGCGCGCTGCTGCAGCGTGCGGGCGCCAACGTGCCCGGGCTGCTTTCCGCGGCCGAAGCCGCCGTCAAGCGCCTGCCCCAGGTGCACGGGCAGGACCAGGTACAGGGCGGGCCGGAACTCGGCCGGGTGCTGCAGGCCACCGAGAAGGAGGCCATCAAGCGCGGCGACCAGTTCATCGCCAGCGAGCTTTTCCTGCTGGCACTGATCGACAGCAAGGGCGACGCCGCGCAGATGGCCAAGGACAACGGCCTGACCCGCAAGAGCCTGGAGGCCGCCATCGACGCCGTGCGCGGCGGCCAGAAGATGGACAGCGCCGAGGCCGAAGGCCAGCGCGGCGCCCTCACCAAATACTGCCTGGACCTGACCGAGCGGGCCCGCATCGGCAAGCTCGACCCCGTGATCGGCCGCGACGACGAGATCCGCCGCGCCATCCAGGTGCTGCAGCGCCGCACCAAGAACAATCCCGTGCTCATCGGCGAGCCCGGCGTGGGCAAGACCGCCATCGTGGAGGGCCTGGCCCAGCGCATCGTGGCCGGCGAGGTGCCGGAATCGCTCAAGGGCAAGCGCGTGCTGTCGCTCGACATGGCCGCGCTGCTGGCCGGTGCCAAGTACCGCGGCGAGTTCGAGGAGCGCCTGAAAAGCGTGCTGAACGAGCTGGCCAAGGACGAGGGCCAGACCATCGTCTTCATCGACGAGCTGCACACCATGGTCGGCGCCGGCAAGGGCGAAGGCGCCATGGATGCCGGCAACATGCTCAAGCCCGCCCTGGCGCGCGGCGAGCTGCACTGCGTGGGCGCGACCACGCTCGACGAATACCGCAAGTACATCGAAAAGGATGCAGCGCTGGAGCGGCGCTTTCAGAAGATCCTCGTGGGCGAACCCACGGTCGAGGCCACCATCGCCATCCTGCGCGGCCTGCAGGAAAAGTACGAGGTGCACCATGGCGTTGACATCACCGACCCGGCCATCGTGGCCGCGGCCGAGCTCTCGCACCGCTACATCACCGACCGCTTCCTGCCTGACAAGGCCATCGACCTCATCGACGAGGCCGCGTCCAAGATCAAGATCGAGATGGACTCCAAGCCTGAGGTGATGGACCGGCTCGACCGTCGGCTGATCCAGCTGCAGATCGAGCGCGAGGCCGTGCGCCGCGAAAAGGACGAGTCTTCGCAAAAGCGCTTTGCGCTGATCGAGGAAGAGATCGCCAAGCTGCAAAAGGAAATCGCCGATTACGACGAGATCTGGCAGTCCGAAAAGGCCCAGGCGCAGGGCAGCGCGCACGTGCGCGAAGCCATCGACAAGCTCAAGTTCCAGATCGAGGAGTTCACCCGCAAGGGCGACTTCAACAAAGTGGCCGAACTGCAGTACGGCAAGCTGCCCGACCTGGAAAAGCAGCTCAAGGAAGCGCAGGCCAAGGAAGCCGGCAAGGATGGCGCAGGCAGCGCCCCGCGCCTGCTGCGCACCCAGGTGGGCGCCGAGGAAATCGCCGAGGTCGTGAGCCGGGCGACGGGCATTCCCGTGGCCAAGATGATGCAGGGCGAGAAAGACAAGCTTTTGCAGATGGAAGACAAGCTGCACGAGCGCGTGGTGGGCCAGGACGAGGCGATTGCCGCCGTCGCCAACGCCATCCGCCGCTCGCGCTCGGGCCTGTCCGATCCGAACCGGCCGACCGGGTCGTTCCTGTTCCTCGGCCCCACGGGCGTGGGCAAGACCGAGCTGTGCAAGGCGCTGGCGGGCTTCCTGTTCGACAGCGAAGACCACCTGATCCGCATCGACATGAGCGAGTTCATGGAAAAGCACTCGGTGGCGCGCCTGATCGGTGCGCCACCCGGCTACGTAGGCTATGAGGAGGGCGGCTACCTGACCGAAGCCGTGCGCCGCAAGCCCTACAGCGTGCTGCTGCTGGACGAGGTGGAAAAGGCGCACCCCGACGTGTTCAACGTGCTGCTGCAGGTGCTGGACGATGGCCGCCTGACCGATGGCCAGGGGCGCACCGTGGACTTCAAGAACACGGTGATCGTGATGACGAGCAACATCGGCTCGCACCTCATTCAGGCGATGGTCGGGCAGGACGTGGACGACATCAAGGAAGCGGTGTGGGGGGAACTCAAGAACCATTTCCGACCCGAATTCCTGAACCGCATCGACGAGACGGTGGTGTTCCATGCGCTGGATGCGAAGAACATCGAAGCGATTGCACGCATCCAGTTGCAGTTGCTCGAAGCGCGCCTGGCGAAAATGGACCTGCACCTGCAGGTGTCCGACACGGCCCTGGCCGAGCTGGCCAAGGTCGGGTTCGATCCCGTGTTCGGTGCGCGGCCGCTCAAGCGGGCGATCCAGCAACGGCTGGAGAACCCATTGTCGAAGCTGCTGCTGGAAGGCCGGTTCGCGCCCAAGAGCGTGATTCCGGTCGATGTGGACCCGGTGCTCGATCCGGGCGTGTTCCGGTTCGGCGAGGCCCTGACCCAGGGCTGAGCCGGGCCTTCTCAGGAAAGGACATGGTTTGAACGATTTTGTAGCCGGATTGATCCGGTGGATGTTGCGCCTGGCCGTGGTGGTGGTCGGCGTGGTCTTTTTCCTGAGCCTGCTGGCCGTTGCGGCCCTGCTTGCGGTCGTCTGGGGCGCTCGGGCCTTGTGGGCGCGGCTCACGGGCCGGCCCGTCACCCCCTGGGCGATGCGCATGGACCCGCGCACCGGATGGAGCACGGTGTACCGCAGTACCGCACGCTGGTCGGCCGCACCCGGTGGCCGCCCGGTGGCGGATGGGCCCGCCGAGCCGGTCGTCCGGTCGCGCGAACTGCCCGGTGCCCGTGACGTGACGGACGTGCAGCCCCGCGACGTCTCCTGACCCCAGCGACCGCGATCGCTTTTTTGGATCGCGGCCGGCGGCTGGCGGCCTTTCGGCTTGAGTGGCGCGGCGGGCGCTGATCTGCGCCTGGGCACCTGAGCGCCTGCGCGCCATGTCGGCGGCCCGGGTTTTCATACCGCGCCCGCAGGCATCACGGACTATTTCCGCGAATGAGGCACTTGGAGACCTGGGTTTACAGGCCGTTGCAAGGGCGCTGCCTATGATGCGTGGAATGACCCCTGCCGATATCCGCCACCAGTTTGAAATCCAGCGGCGTGCCAGCCGGGACCATGCCGATGTGCCCTTGCTGGTGCGCCGAGAGCGCCTGCTGAGGGTGCGCAAGATGCTGGACGAACATGGCCCGGCGCTCGCTGCCGCAGTGCAGGCCGATTTCGGCATGCGATCGCCCCGCCTGACCGAAGTGGCCGACCTGTTCGTGCTGCGCACGCAGCTGTCGCACACGCTGCGGCACCTGGCCCGCTGGGTCAAGCCCCGCAAGGTGTTCACGCCGCTGTTCCTGCAGCCGGCGCATGCCTGGATCCAGCGGCAGCCGCTGGGCGTCGTGGGCGTGATCGCGCCGTGGAACTACCCCGTGCAACTGGCCCTGGCGCCCGCCATCGGCGCGCTGGCAGCGGGCAACCGGGTCATGCTCAAGCCGAGCGAACTCACGCCGCACACTTCCGCGCAACTGGCATCGCTGGTGTCGCAGTTCTTTTCGCCCGACGAGTTCTGCGTGGTGCAGGGCGATGCCGCCGTGGCGGCGCTCGTCGCGTCGTTGCCGTTCGATCACCTGGTGTTTACCGGCTCCACCGCCGTGGGTCGCAAGGTGGCGCAGGCCGCCGCCGTGCACCTGACGCCGACCACGCTGGAGCTGGGCGGCAAGTCGCCCTGCATCATCGATGCCGGTTGCGACCTGCAGGATGCGGCCCTCAAGATCGCCCACGGCAAGCTGCTCAATGCCGGGCAGACCTGCATCGCCCCCGACTACGTGCTGCTGCCGCGCGGCAGCGAAGCCGCATTCGGCGAGGCCTATCGCGCTGCCGTGGCACGCCTGTTTCCGTACTTCGAAGGCAACCCCGACTACGCTTCCGTCATCAATCCCCGGCAGCTGGCGCGCCTGCGCACCATGCTCCAGCAGGCGCAGACCCAAGGGGCCGACGTGCAGGTGCTGGAGCCCGTGCCCGGCTCCCCGCCACCGCCCGCGCAGGGCATCGGCGACGGGGTGGGGCGGCAGATGCCGCCGGTGCTGGTCTTCAACGCCAGCCTGAACATGCAGGTGATGCAGGAGGAGATTTTCGGCCCCGTGCTGCCCGTGCTCGGCTATGAGCGCCTGGACGATGCCATCGCGCACATCAACGCCGGGCCGCGGCCTCTGGCGCTTTACTGGTTCGGCCACAACGAGGCCGTGCGCGACGACGTGCTGCGCCGCACGGTGAGCGGCGGCGTCACGGTGAACGACACGCTGATGCACATCCCTCACGACAACCTGCCGTTCGGTGGCGTGGGCGACAGCGGCTGGGGTGCTTATCACGGCGAGGCGGGCTTTCTGCGCTTTTGCCACCAGAAGTCGGTGCTGGTGCAGTCGCGCTGGTCGATGGGCGCTGCGCTCTATCCGCCGTATGGGGCGCGTTTCGACCGTGTCATGGGGCTGCTGCGCCGCTGGTTGTAGCCGCCAGCGAGCCCGACCGCCGGGTCGTGGACATCCGAGGGCTGGAGTGGAAAAACCATTTGCGGCGACAATGCCGCTCCTTTCGTTTTTTCATCCCCTGTTTCGTTCCGTTTTTTCCATGTCCAGTATCCAGGTTCGTCCCGCCACGCTTCGCGATGCCAAAGCCATTGCACAGATCCATACCGTTTCCGCAGCCGAGGTGTACCGTGGCTTGTTGCCCGACGACCAATTGAAATCCCTTTCCTCGGTCGAAAAGCGCCAAGCCTATTGGCGCGAAGCCATCGAGTATTGCGAGCCCCAGGTCCAGGTGGCGGTGGACGGCGACAAGATCGTCGGCTTCGTCGGCTTCGACCGCTCGCGCGATGAAAAATCCCGCCCCACGACGGGTGAAATCTGGGCCATCTACGCCGCTCCCACGCACTGGAGCCAGGGCGTGGGCGTGGCTCTGTGGGACGCCGCTCGCGACGGCCTGCAGGAAGAGGGCTGCACCAACGTCACCGCCTGGGTGCCGCTGCGCAACGAACGCGCGCTGCGCTTTCACGAGCTGGCCGGCTTCAAGCGCGAAATGTCCACGGCCAAGACCGCTGTGGTCGGCGGCGTGAAGATCGAGGAAGTGCGTCTCAAGCGCCCCTTGAACTGATCCGCCCAAGCCCGCCAAGCCCATCACTTTCCACCCCTTTTTTGCATTGCACCGCATGATCCACTGGACCGAGAACGGCGAGGACCGCTCTGCGCCCTGGCGCAGCGAAAGCGGTGCCGCCGCGCCCCGCCGGGTGGTGTTGGCCGATGACACGCTCGCGGCAGACACGGCCTACCGGCTGGCATGCGAGGGCACGGGCCTGCTGTGGCGCGGCGACTTCCAGAACGCTCGTCACTTGCTGCAGTCGCTCATGCGCCGCGCGGACAAGAAGCCCAAGGCCGCCAAGGCGGGCCGCAAGGCCCAGACCAGTGCCGCGGCCGCCGCAGCGGTGGGGCCCGCACATGCCTTCCATCTGCATCGGCAGTCCCAGGCGCAACGCGCTCGGCTGCTGGGCATGGTGCTCGTGCCGGTCGAGGGCGACCACACCATCGCGTTGCGCCGTGCGCCCGATCTGCGGGAAGCCTTTGCCGAAGCCTGGGGCAAGCCCGATGGCACGGCCTGCGTGGTTTCGCTGCGCGAAGTGCTGGGGCTGGTCGGCGCGCACGAATGGCGCAAGAAGGGCGTTGAAATTCCGGCGCTTGGCACGGCCCAGGCTCCGCTCCGCATCCATCCGCACTACGGCGTGTTCTCGCCCGTGCGCGGCGAATACGTGGATCTGGTCGCCCAGGCACCGTTGCCCGCCACCGATCTCGCCTTCGATATCGGCACCGGCACCGGCGTGCTGGCGGCGGTGCTGGCCCGGCGTGGCGTGCAAAAGATCGTAGCGACCGATCAGGACCCGCGTGCGTTGGCCTGCGCGCGCGACAACGTGCAGCGGCTGGGCCTGGCGTCGAAGGTCGAGGTGCTGCAGGCCGATCTGTTTCCTCCCGGCCAGGCGCCGCTGGTGGTGTGCAATCCGCCGTGGCTGCCCGGCCGCGCCAGTTCGTCCATCGAGCATGCCGTGTACGACGAGGACAGCCGCATGCTGCGCGGCTTTCTCACGGGCCTGAAGGCCCATCTTTCTCCGGGAGGGGAGGGGTGGCTGATCCTGTCCGATCTGGCCGAGCACCTGAGCCTGCGCTCCCGGGCGCAATTGCTCGAATGGATCGCAGGCGCGGGCCTGCAGGTGGTGGATCGCCATGAGGTCCAACCCCGCCATGCGAAGGCGATGGACCCTGCAGACCCGCTGCATGCAGCGCGCTCGGCAGAGCGCACTTCGCTCTGGCGGCTTGCAGCTTCCTGATCGCTGGGTTTTTCAGCCGCCGCGAAGCGCCTGCCGGTCGCTGTCGCAGTGCTTGGCCGTTGCGTTCAGGCTGGCAGCAGTTGGTCCATGCGCTTCCTCACGGCGGCGGCGCGCTCGGGGCCGGCCAGCAGGGTGATCTCGTCCAGCAGAGCTTCGCTCACATCCAGCATGCTGTCGCGATCGCGTGCGCCACGAAGCGCTTCATGGAAGTGGCGGGCCAGATCGGCGTTGCGGCGGGCGAACATGCGCTCGCAAATGTCGAACAGGTACATGCGAGCGCCGGCGAGCGAGCGCAGCGCATTCGATGGCGCAGGCGCATCGATCGAGGCAGCGGGCGCGTCGGCTTGCCCAGCCGCAGCGCCGGGGTTCGCCAGGTAACCCTGGCGCATCAGCTGCTCCACGATCTGGGCGCCGATGCCGTTGTACATGGCCTGCAGATCCTTCAGCGGCCGGCCATCGGCCAGCAGCAATAAGGAGCGTTCACGCAGGCTGAGCGTGCGCACGCCGGGAGACAGTTCCAGGCGGGCCTTGTCGGTTCTCAGGAGCAGCATGGAAAGGGCTAAGGGTCAGGCGAAGGCCTGATTGCAGCGCAGTCGCGTGACGAGGCGATGACGCAGGGGTAACCCCTTTCGCCGAGGCTGGCTGGCCGCGCCCGCCGCCTCAGGTCCGTGATCGCGGCCAGGCAGGCATACCGGCTGCACCCATCGCAAAGTGCGTGCAGTCCTGCAGGGGGGGGGCGGTGGTATTCTCGCGGGCTTCGCCCAGGGGGAGAACTCATTTTTGATGGACATTCAATGAACAAGAAAACAGCAATCGGCGCCGCAGTGGCGCTTGTGGTCGTCGCGTATGGCGGTGTTACCTGGTACATGGGGCAACGTGCCCAGGCGAGCTACGAAGAGGCGCTGGTCGAACTGCGCAAGGCTGTCGGTCCGCAAGCCATCGTGTCCGAGGAATACCGCAAGGGTTTCTTCACCTCGCAAGCCAAGCTGGTACTGCAGTGGACGCCGCCCGCTGCCAGCGCGAAGGCCGATGCCAACGTCCCCCCCGCATCGCCATTGCGCCTGGTCGTGGACAGCACGGTTCACCATGGCCCGTTGGCAGGGCGCCGTCTGGCGGCCGCCGTGGTCGACTCCCGGTTTGCGCTGGAAGGGCTGGACCCGAAGGTCACCAAGGAGCTGGAAAAGGTGACCGCTCCCACGCTGACCACCGTACACCATCTGTCGGGCAAGCATGACCTGCGTTTCCTGGTGCCAGCAGGCGAGATCGGTAACGAAGAGATGACGATGCGCTGGCAGGAAATGGTCAGCGAAATGACCCTCAATGGCGACCGCACGCGCGTCAATGGCACCTTCCAATGGCCCGAAGTGTCGATGGTCGGCCTGCCAGGCACGCCCGGTGAAAAGGACGACGAGGCAGACGAAGAGGAAAAAGAAAAAGAAAAAGCCAAACCGGCCTCCCGCATCACCTTCGGCTTCAAGGGCATGGACGGCAAGTTCGAATACCAGGTGATCGACGGAATGTGGCTCTTCGCCCCAGGTACCGGTACGATGCGCTTCGCTCAGATCGACGCCAGCAGCACGCCGGCAGCCGGTGGTGCGGTGACTTCGATCATGGCGCTGAAAGACGTTGCCGGAACATCGACCATCGAGAACAACGGCCCGACGGGGAACATCGCGACTTCGCTCAACGGCAAAGGCAGCGTGGGGCCCATCGAATTCGAATCCATCGGCTTCGAAGAGAAGTTCCAGCGCATCGACATCCATACGATCAAGGCACTGCAGCAGGCTTTGATCGAGGAGTACCGGACCGATGGCGTGGCGAAGACAGCAGCCAAGGTGGAAGACCGCTGGCTGACTCTGCTGCAGGAAAGCGCACCCCGTCTCGTTGCCGCTCTTCCTGCCTATTCGATGAAGATCCTGGCCACGTACAAGGGCCAGCAGGGGCAGCTCGAATACGGCGCCGAGGTGCAGCGCGCACCGTCGGCTGAAGAGGTGGCGCAGGCCGGCTGGCAAGCGTCGTTGATCAAGGGGTCGACGCTGAACGCCAGCATGCGCTTGCCCAAGGCCTGGCTCCCACCCATTGCCCAGGCCGTCGGCCAGAAGGACATGAAGAGCGAAGACATGGACGCCATGATCGGCATGGCCCAGGCGGCCGGTTACGTGCGCCAGGAGAGCGACAACCTGGTCAGCGTGGTGAAGATGGAATCTGGTCAGGTCAAGCTCAACGGCAAGGGCATCGATCTGCCGAAGGGCGCTTTCTAGATCCTGGGCTGAGCCATGGAGCGCCCTGCGCAGCGGGGCGCTCGCATTCCGTGCCGGCAGATCGCGCCGGAGCCACGCAAGGGGCAGCCGTTATGCTGACCTTTTTGCTGATTCAAAGCCGATGTGACCTTCCTTTTCCGGCTGATGTCTGCGCCAGGCGAGGTCGTCTGAATTCCGTCCTGAAACGCTTGGTGAAAGGTTTCACGAGAATCGGTGGTCAGGGCTTTCGCGCTCCTCAAAAATCCATGTTGTCATGACCTTGCTGCTCGCTCCGATGGAAGGGCTTCTCGACTTCGTGCTGCGCGATGTGCTGACCCGTGTGGGAGGCGTCGACCGCTGCGTTTCCGAGTTCATCCGCGTCACAGGAACGCTCCTGCCGGACAAGGTGTTTCTGCGCTATATCCCCGAATTGCGCAACGGTGGCCGCACGTTGGCGGGCGTGCCGGTGCGAGCCCAGTTGCTGGGCTCCGATCCGGTCAGCATGGCGGAAAACGCCGCGCGCCTCGCTGCCCTGGGCCCCGAGGGAATCGACCTGAACTTTGGGTGCCCCGCGAATGTGGTCAACCGGCATGGCGGAGGCGCGGCACTGCTCAAAGAGCCGGACCGCATCGCGGCCGTGGTGGATGCCGTACGAAGGGCCGTGCCGCCGCATTTGCCGGTCTCCGCCAAGATGCGCCTGGGTTACCACGACACGTCCTTGGCCCGTGAATGTGCACAGGCCATGCAGGCTGGCGGCGCCTGTGAGCTGGTCGTGCATGCGCGCACCAAGATGGATGGCTACCGGCCCCCGGCGTATTGGGAGCACATTCCTGCGATACGGAGTGCCGTCTCTATCCCCGTCGTCGCCAACGGCGAGATCTGGACCGTGGCCGATGCACAGCGCTGCCGCGAGGCCTCAGGCTGCGATGCGCTGATGCTCGGGCGCGGCATCGTCGCGGACCCCGGTTTGGCACTTGCGATTCGATCAGCGGACGCTGGCAACGCGAGTGCCCCGCCGCTGACTTGGGCGGCATTGCAGCCGCACATCGCCGACTTCTGGCGGCTCGTCTGTGAAGACCTGGAGCCACGCCAGCGGGCAGGGCGCCTCAAGCAATGGCTCAATCTGCTGCGTCGTCGTTTTCCTGAAGGTGAGGCCGCTTATCAGCAAGTGCGAACGATGACGGACCAGCGGGAGATCACGGAGTGGCTGCAACGGCAGTAGGGTGGGGTGCATCAGCAATCCGGATCAAGGGCTGCTTTCGATCACAAACCGTGATCCTTCTGAGATCGCAGCGGCCTACTTCAGCGTCTGCGTTGCTGCGAGCAAGGCGCTAGAGCAGATGATCAGGCGCCAACGGCCCCAGCAGCTTCAGCAGCAGACGCAGGCCCAGGCCTGTATCGGGATCGGTCGTGGCATCCGGCAGGCCGCTGCCCTGCGGAGCGCGCCAGACCAGGCCTTTGTCGGTCTTCTCCAATCGCCAGGCGCCCTCGCGCATCGCTGTCTCGATCTGCTCGGACGCCATCCGCGAAAGTGCGCGGCTCTGGATCAGCAGGGCGATTTCGGTGTTCTGCAGTTGCGACCGCAGATCCAGGTTCATCGACCCGACGACCAGCAATCGGCCGTCCAGCACCAGCACCTTGGAGTGCAGCATGGACCGCGACTCGCCGGTGGCGGTGGCTCCGGAGGAGCCAAACGTCGATTTGAGCCCGGATTGCTCGCTGCGCAACTCATACAACTCAACCCCCATCGCCAGCAATTCTTCGCGATGGCGCGCATAACCCACATGCGCGACCGGTGCATCGTTGGAGGCCAGTGAATTGGTCAGCACCCGCACCCGCACTCCGCGCGCGCGCGCCTCGGCAAAAGCCTTTTTCATATCGTCGCCAGGCACGAAGTAGGGCGAGATGATGAGCAGATCCTGGCGGGCCTGGGCCAAAAGCTGCAACAGGCCGTCCACTACGGTATCGCCTTGCGCCGCATGCTCCGCAGAAGCTTGCAGCGCCTGCGCGCGTGGCGCTGCTGCCGTCGTGGCTTTGCCGCCTGCCGAAGGGGAGTCGGTAGCACTCACCTGCACCGCAGCACCCGGCTTCATGTCCGCGGCAGGGGCTGCGCTCTCCCCTTCCGCAGGGATTTTTGCGGGCCGGTCCGCCAGCATCACGGCAGGTGCCCACACAAAAGCGGCGGTGCTCAAATCCATGGGCCGTTGGTTCCAGGCCCAGTTGCGCTGCGTCTGCGTCGGGCCGTCGTGGGAGGGGCGCGGTTCGCCATCGGGGGGCTTTGGGCCGTCGCCCCGTGAACCACTGGTGTCTGGGGTGGCTCTGGCGGGAGGCGGCAAGTCGTCGCTGTCGTTGTCGTTGCCGTCCCCTTGATGGGGCTGCGTAGCCCCGGCGGCTTTCGTCGTCTGCTCGCGCAAGCGAGCCAGCTCCTGTTGCGTAATCAGCGACTGCACGGGATAGGCGCGCTCGTTGTTCCAATAGCTGTCGAAGCTGCGCGACAGGTCTTGCACGATCGGGCCGACCGCCAGCACGTCCACGTCCACGAAGTTGCCCGACTCGGCATTGCCGAAATAAGCGTCGCCGAGGTTGCGCCCACCCGCCACCCCCATGACGTTGTCCGCAATGAACAGCTTGTTGTGCATGCGCTGCTGCACCCTGGAAAAGTCGGTGACCGAGCCCCAAAGGCGCCCCAGCATCGAACCACGAGGCCCCGCGACCGGATTGAACATGCGCATCTCGACGTTGGGCTGGAACGCCATGCCCATCACCAACGCATTGCGCCCGGTGCTGTGAAAGTCGTCCAGCAATACCCGAACTCGCACGCCACGGCGGGCTGCTGCGACTACGCCTCGCAGCAATCGCTCGCTGCTGGCGTCGGCGTGGATGGCGTAATACTGAAGGTCCAGGGTTTTCTGGGCGTTTTCTACGAGGGCCAGGCGGCTGCTGTAGGCCTCTTGTGGGCGGCTTAGCAGGAGGAAGCCTGAGTCATGGCGCGCGCTCGAATGACGACGCTGTTCGTCGACTATGTTGGATAGAACAGTATTTCCTGGGCGAGCTAATGCTTGAGAGACGGGTCGATGGACTTCTGCAGGTAGGCTCGAGCAACCTGAAATAAATAACGTTAAAAAAAATGCGACTATGAAGTGAAGGCTGGATGTGGGAAGGTTTTTCACTCTACGCTATTAAAAAATCAAGGCTATTATTCAGAAGCTGTAGTGGTGCAACTAGAGTCGCTAGATGGGCTGCAAGACCTTGCCCTACCACTTTTTGAGATAATGATTCGCCGAGTTTCTTCTGTTTTCTTGGCTCCAGTTAAATCATTTCTTGTTATTGTTAGTGTGAGATTGGCAGCTGATGATCCTGATGTGGTTCTGGAAAATCCAGAGCTGTCAAATTTAATATATGGAACGGTGTCGCCTGAAGTACCATTTCCTGAAATGCTAAAGTAGCTAGCAGGTGCTTCTTGTACCATCACAGTAATGTCCTCGTTTGCACTGTACTTTCCATTGCGGTCTTTATCTACAAAAACTGTCCAACCATTAGCCCAATTAGCTCCATCGGAAGGTACGACAAAAGCACTAGCATTTTGCTTCATTGCTTCTGCTTTGGTTGTATTAATTGCCACAAGCAAAGAATTGATGAGCGATGTTAATTGGGAGTTTCGTTGAAATGCCTGAAATCCTGGAACTGCTACAAGTAGCAGTGCGCCCGCTACCGCTAATGTCACTAGCAGTTCGATCAGGGTAAAGCCATGCTGAAATCTGAATTTCATATTATGGCCAGCATAGTTTGGGATTGGTAGTAGTTCCTGTGCATCTTTTGGTCCCATTGCTCATCAACTCCAAATTACCAACTGCAGGGTCCGACTTAACAGGGGTCGCGATTACTCTGACACATTGAGAAATAGATAAGGTACTGCTCCCAGCGCCTGGGCAAGTATTGGCAGACAACAGATAGGCAGCTGATGCAGCATTTCCATCTCCTGAGAATGTCTTGAAAGGCACGCCAGTGGCAGTTATTCCACCACAGGCTGTAGAAGGAGAGGGTGCTAGAGGTGTAGCAGTTCCCCCGCTGTTGCTGAATGCCAGATAGCAGTTCTTCTGTGTCATATATCGCTCCTGCTGTTGGAGAAGTTCTGCCAGGGCAGCGCGGCCTTGGGCTCGGCGGCCCTTCAAAATGGAGTCGTTATAAGCAGGATAGGCAACGGCCGCCAAAATACCGATTACCGCTACCACGATCATGAGTTCAATCAATGTGAACCCGCAGTTCTTTCGGAAAATCATCATGGAACTGCCTTCTTATTCTTCATGTCTTGATAATTATTGATCTGGCGCCAGCTCAGTCGTCCCACTGCTTCCGTGTAGCTAACTACTTGGGTGCTTGTGCTTGCCCCCGCTTGTCCAATCGTAGTACTCCGCTTAGTAATGGTCCTCCATCCTCGACCGGTACTGTCAAGTGGCGCGGGAGTGGCATCAGTCTCAAAAAATATGCTTGGTCCTAACAGTCCGACAGGTGATCGGTTATATGTTCCTGAGCCTTCGCCAATATCAATAACGTAGGCATTGCTGTCGCCTGGCGTATTCGTGCAAGTTCCGGTAGCCCCGGTAGCGCCAGGAATGATGGTGTTAAAGGTAGCGTAAAGACTACCTTGGTCACCGATGGCACTGACCAGCTTCTCACCCGCAGTTGGCATGTCGAAATACCAGCCTGAACGCTGTGTCGTATCAGTATCGGAGATGGCTCTACCCCATTTGAATGCCCCTACCGTAACTACTCTTGTACCGGTATTCACAGAGCCTTGTTTTAAACGCGCTCTGCCATTGATAACGCTAGCACCGGCTTGCGAGCTGTCTGCGCCAGTGGTTCCATTGTCATATACCGCGTAGAAGCTGTTCGTCGCTGTCGAGGTGTTATCTCCAGTTTCCAGATACTTGCCGGTGCCAAAAGTCACGTAGAAAGTTTCTAACCCAGAAACTGCTGGTCCCGAGAAGATCGCTGGAGCAGCAGTGATTGGTTGAACTTTGCCGTTTGCATCTTTGGCGATATACAAGGGGTATGGTGTAGAGGAGTCTGTCGTGCCCTTGTTGAACGCTGTTAGCTTACTTATATTCCAATCCGTGGTGGCAAGATTCTTTGAGAAGTCCAATTTCCAAAGATTGCCATGAAAATCACCCATATAGATCTGCGTAACTTCACCGGCGCTGCCCCACAGCGGCTGAAAATTGGCAAGCCCTGTCGCGTTAGTTGCCTTCAGGGTTTCATCGATGGGAAGTGATATCTTGAAGTAGTTAGTGCCTAATGTCCAAGCAGTACCAGGTTGTTTGTCCAAAGCCAATAGGAAAAGAGCCGGTTCCCCCGTAGTACTAAATCTCCCATTTACATCTGGTACATAATTGTTGACCCCACTTGCTACAACTGCAAACCAACGATAAGTAGCGGTGCTGGAGCTGCCGCTGGTTTTAAATTTTAAAATTTGCGGTTTCCCAATGATCTGTCCCATATGCATGCTATCGGCTTTTTCATCAGACCGTTTAAATTCCCACATTACATTGGCTGCAGTGAAATTAGCGGGGTCAGATACATCCAAAGCAAAAATGCCAGAACCACCTCCGCCTGTTCCTGATACTAAAACTGTTTTCCAGTCGGAAGCTGTGCCATTAGATGCCACCTGCGCTTCTGCCACAACTGGTGATGCGTCTACATAACTTTGATGACTTGTCGAATAAGTTGGATCTGTCAATGCTGAAAGCTTGTGGCCCAGCCAGCTTGGAATATAGGCAAAGAGCTCATTCCCATTGGTTGCATTAAAAGAATGAAGCATTCCGTCATTTGCACCAACAAAAACAGCAGGGGTCCGAGTTTTATACGCATTTCGAAATGCTGTATAGGCCGCACCTGAATAGGCTGCCGTCGGTGCGCCGGAATATACAACACTCGAATTGACGATATCTCCAAGTAATGAACTTCTAACGCGGAAAGGGCTACCTTCTTTACTTCTGTCACCTCTCAAGAAACTGACCCGTGCTGGACCTTGCCCATCCGCTGGAGCGGTAGGATCAGTTTTATTCAAATAGGCTTGGAGAGAGACTTCAATAGTGCTCCAAGTGAAATCCGATGCGACCGAATTTGCATTTCCAGCTGTATTGCCCACATAAATCTTTCGATTGACTGCGGGGGACGCCATGACCGAAAGGCGATCCGCCGCACTCCAGAGTTGTGTGCCCAAAACAAGACTGGAACCAGAAGCGTTCACTGGCTCTGCAATAACGTCACCGCTCCAATTGCTCGTGTCAAATTTCGCCGAATATACAACACTCCCAGACGAGCTGTTAATGGTCGTTGACGCAGAAGCACTGCCTGCAATACTTCTGGCTTGAGTAAATGCGTTTTTGAAAATCTCGTCAAAAGCCGACAATACTCCGCGAGCACTACTTTGGAGGTAATACGTTCCCGCTTCACCAGGGTCACTTGATTTTTGCCAGACGTTATTGTCATCTGTTCCGTCCTGGCGCTTGAAGGGATTTCCATACGTGTTGTAGGGTTTGGCGTCGGAATTGGCTGGATTAGATTCAAAGCCACCGTACTTTGATGCCATGAAAAATTGGTTTGCAAACCGGCGAGTTGATGCATTGTTTTGTGCGCCGTACTCATTGACGTCAAACAGAAACGTTTTTACTCTTAAACCTGGGCGCTGCATATCGGTTGCAGCAGTCCAGTCAGCCCCACGAATGTCATGCGTGTGAGACCAATAAGCCGAACCCATGATCTGGCTAGTCTGGGAGTTGGTGGGAACGCTGCTATTGGCACCGTTCGGATTGCCTGTGGTACGGGAAATATTTTCCCCATCTTTATAACTCACTGACTGATTTTTTTCAAAGGCTTGTACTACGCCGCGCCAAGCGTTGATATCTGGAATATTATTTGCTGCGTCCGGTTTAGGAAATCTATTGCCGTCATGGGTATTGATATCGCCAATTACGACTATATTGCTCTTAAGGCAAGAGTAATTTGAGGCATTGCTTCTGTTGGCATAAGGGTCTGCCCATTTTTTGTAAACTGGATATCCGTCATACATTTCTGCTGTTATGTTGTCAATTGCGGCATCGGTTGGCTGCAAACCTTGCAAATATCTTAGTGTCTCATAGTGCAATTCCCCCACTGGATCATAAATTTTGTAGCGTCCAGGGGTAGGGCCAGTCCTCCCAAATTTATTCAAATAATTGATGACGCCACTTATATTTGGTGTTTGCGTATTGTCGTTATCTGGATTGGATAAGAAAACACCAGTATTTGCATTCCACTCGGCGTTGGGATTTCCGCCGCTGGCAGTATTGTCTTGCCCAGTGGTGTTGAAAGTCTTGCTGCCAACATACTTCATAGGCGCGCGCAATACACCGCCATAACGGCCATTATTATAGCTTGCTGTTTGATCCATTAGATAACCAAATGCGGCAAGCCTCATTTGATCGCTGTATTTTTGAATCACGCCAGTAGGTTTATAGTTGCCGTTAGGGTATTGCCTGCATAAATTATATGCAGTGCGAATGTCTTGTAAGGTGCCTGAGCTTGTGTTGCATACTTGAACACGCGCATAAAAGAACCCATCGCTGTTCAAACCAGTTGCAGCGGGCGGGGTCCAATTGCCGGAATAGTTTCTGTAATAGCATTGTTTGGCTGTTCCGTTTTTCGGGTCGCCGAAAACGTCATTTGAACAAGCTACGCCATTAGAAGCAGGTGCGACCTTCCAGTAATTAGTGAAGCCCACTCTTACCCCATACCAAACTTCTTTAGTTCCACTAAAGTTGCAGATGTTACCCTCATTGCCGCACGATGTCATGCCGGAAGGCAATGCACTTGAATTGGTTGTAATCGGACCAACCGATGAGGTCGCTGTGGGAGAGCCTAACTTATAGGATGCAGGTCCTGTAGAGCAATCACCAGTATTGGAAGTGCCGAAATAAATTCGGTTTAAGGTATTTGCAACCCATATATCATTTCCATTGGCAGCAGTAATCATCGCTGCAGGCACTGCTCCCCAGTAAGTTCCGGCAGCGCTCCCATCACGTTGCAACTGTTTCGCCGGAAAATTTCTAGTGTTCCACATGCAGACCGGATCACCATTTGGTATAACCGCTCTTTGCAAGATCGTAAGGGAAGAATTTGATGTCGCCATATCAATGTAGCGATCACCTCCTGACAAGGCAAGGCGCAACATGTCGATGGCTGAACTACTTGCCCAGTTCAAAAAATTGCCACTGAAGGCGTCTGTACACTTCCGACTGGTTGCTGCACCGCTGCGATCAAAACGCTTGTAATCTGCAGTCGTCAGTCCAGCAGATGGGGGCTCAGAGGGCGCATCGTTATACACATAACAGCTTTCTGCGTCATAATATCCAAGATATTCTTGAAGATTGGAGTAGGTGCTGTCTGTAGTTCCCCCCGAGGGATACTGTGAACCTACCGTAGGGTATTCAACGGATAAAGCCAAAGCTAAAGTAGGCTTATCTACTGCTGCTGCTGCATAAAGAGGGTCTGCAGATATATTAATTGCAGGTATGGCAGGGGGCGTGTCGGTGCCAAAAGCTAAGAAAGAAACCGTCGCCGTAATCGGCAAAAATGCCCATGCAATCAATTTGGTGCGAGGGCGTCGGAAAACATTTCGTAAATTCATCAGTCTCTTTTTTGCTTTATTTGCTGCAGGCCTTAAAAAAATATTTAATTCCATATCGGCCTCGTTAATTTCTAAAAATTACTTGGGAAACAGTTTGGGTGTCTTCGTTCGGGCCAAATCCCATTGCTGTGATTCTGTAGATATATTTAATATCAGCCGGATTTGTCGTTCTGGACATCGATGGCTCAGGAATAGGTTCTATGACATACCGAGGAGGTCGTGCCGGTTGAATTCCGACTGCTCCGGATGGGAACGTCCTTCCCGTGAATTGTCCAAATTCTGTTGTAGGTTTATTGGTGTCTGTAGAGAGAAAGTTAACAGCCAACCACGCAGGTTGGCCTGCCGCTTTAAGACTGCATAAACCGGTGCTGTTCCCGGAATTGCCGCAATCAGAAACGAATTGCGCAATTTCAGTACTCCCTCGTTTGAAGATGCTATTGCGTTTGTTGGTGAAAGTTGCTGGTTGCCCTAGGATGTCAAATTCTGCATCCATTAAAGCAGCTTCAGTTGCTTGCCAAGCGACCTGTGTGTCTCGATCGTTTCGTGTGCCTCGCTCCGCCATCATGGATATCTGTACTCCTGATATGCCTAAGATAGAAACAATGACGAGAATAAGCATCACCACAATCAAAGAGGCACCTTGCTCCTTTGACGTCTGATGCACATGTGCTGATTTCATAACAATAATCTGGTTAATTGTCTTGTTGGTAATTGCGCAGATGAACAGTAAAAGTGACTGTTTGGCGCAATCGTCCATCGTTGGAGATCACAACCGTGCCTGGATCATTTGTAGAGTCAGCCAATCCACTCCCAATAGACCCAGAGCTTGAGCCTTTGCCCGTACCCATTGGATATAGAGTCTGTGAGCTTTTATCAACAGCAGAGCCAGACGGACCTCTTACGACCATACCTATGCGTAAACTTCTGACGCGTTGCCAATTTGAATAGCTAACTAAGGCATTTGAAGCGTTGGTAATTTGGTCGGCTCTTAAGTAACGCTCTGGCCCATTTTCTGGGGAGCTTGCTGAACTCGCGGGTAAGGTGGCGTTATTTGGTCCAATGCCGTCTACGCCGTAAAGAACTTGAAAGTTCTCTACACCCCTGATCAATGGCTCCGCTTTCAGCCTGCCGGATGAAGATACATAAGTGCACATGAGCGACGGTTCGCCATCATCGCCGACGCCGACATGAAGAATGCTGATCATCCGGTCGTACCGGTCTATCGGGACGGCCGAGGGCGCATTGCCCATGCAGTCGATCATGGTTTCGTCAGAGGTCGTGGCAGTAGGCGATAGTTGGCTCGCTTGATTTCGAATAATGAGAATATCGCTACCGCTGCCTACTTCGGATGATGACCAATCTGAGCTTTCATCCCAAGCATTTGTTTGGCTGCGCTTTTTATTATTGATTCCATAAATATTTGGTGGTGGATTTGATTGAATTCCGGCAGTGGCGTTTGGTAAGGGTGTAGCCGCATCCCTCACATCTTTATATCCTGCTTGAACACCCAGGCGCTGAATAAGATCGACTGCGAATCGGCTGTTATCGCGAATTTGTGAGGCTGTATCAACACTGCTGAAACCTTGGCGGGAAACGACAAGCGCAGCAACAGCGGCAAGTACAATTAGCAAGCTGATGACCATTGCTACCATCAACTCAATCAGAGTCAATCCTGTTTGCCTTTTATGAAAAGCTGGAAAGTTTGGTTTAATATTATTTTTCATATGGCACTTGCATTTCCGCTGGTAACTGGAAAAATAATATAAGGAGTACTGCCTGTAGTGCTGGTTTGTTCAAGCACATCAGCTCCAGTTTTGCTTCTGTCTGTGGAATTTCTTGTCCAACCTATCTTGATAACTGCGATTTCATTTGTTCCAGAAGTGTTGCATGACCATTGGGGTATGCCGTTGCTATCATAAGGAGCACTGTCGAAGCATATAACTACGCGCGCTCCCGGAAGGAGGTTATCAACACGTGCTAACCAATCGGTCATCTCTGCATTTGCAATGTCAGTTGCGGAAGTGCAGCCTGTAGCGGCATTTCCAACACTCAGACAATAAGAAGGGGTGGCCGCAACCATAGCGCCACTTGAAAGCGAAACTAAATACGGATTATCAGCCGGTGCGGTTTTTACGCCGATTTCTTTATTGCCTCGCATCATTTCTGCGAGTTCCCTTGCCAGCATTGCTGCTTGCGCCTGCAATCTAGCCTCTCTGTTTGATTGCAAAGCGAATGCTTGCATTCCCACCAGGCCCAACATGCCAAAAGACATGATCACGATCGCTACCAGCACTTCAATCAGGGTAAAGCCCTGATGTTTGCGAGCTTTCTGTTGGGCAGAGAATGGTGTGAGGCGAAGCGAACTAATTGGTAACAAGGCGGAAGATGTCATGCACGAATGTTACGTAAATCCGCCCTTATTGCCTCTGCCGCTAGCCCCTTGAGGCCGACCGTTTGGCGGCAGAATTCACGGTTTCACAGCGGTATGTGCACAGTTTCACAGGGGTACACGTAGATGATTTCAGACTCCGCCTACATGGCGATGGCCTTGGGGTTGGCGAAGGAAGGCCTCTTTCGCACATCTCCGAACCCCCGCGTTGGTTGTGTCATTGTTGACACTGCGGGCAAGGTGATTGGACGAGGTTCTACCCAGGCGGTGGGCGAAGCGCATGCAGAAGCCATGGCATTGCGCGATGCTCGGGAGCATGGGTTTTCGGTGGAAGGCACAACCGCTTATGTGACATTGGAGCCTTGTGCTCATCAGGGGCGGACTGGACCTTGTTGCGATGCCTTGGCGGAGGCTGGGGTGGCAAGAGTGGTCGCGTCCATCACCGATCCAAATCCAGAAGTGGCCGGGCAAGGGTTTCAGAAGTTGGCTGCGCGAGGAGTTGCTGTATCGGTTGGGTTGGAGGCCGAGTCTTCTCGAGAACTGAATATCGGATTCTTCAGCCGCATGATCCGGAAGCGTCCATGGATTCGGATGAAGTCCGCAGCGTCTCTCGACGGTGTAACGGCTCTCCACACTGGTGAAAGTCAATGGATAACTTCAACTTTGGCACGTGCAGATGGCCATGCCTGGAGAGCCCGAGCTTGTGCGGTGCTGACTGGAATTGGTACGGTGCTGGCGGACGATCCAAGGTTGGATGTGCGGGAGGTGAGCACTCATCGCCAACCGTCCCTGATCTTGTTGGACAGCCAGTTGAGGATGCCTTTGGACGCAGCTTTGTTCAGGCCTGAACGCAGTGTCTTTATTTACACGGCAGTTCGAAATCTTGAGAAAGAAGCCGTGTTGGCCTCACGTGGAGTGACGGTGTTGCATTTCCCTGACGCATCGGGCCAAGTCGATCTTGCTGCCATGTGTTTCGATCTGGGCCGCCTTCAAATGAATGAGGTGCACATGGAGGCAGGGAGCTTGCTCAATGGCGCAATGCTTCGGGCGAAGATGGTTGACGAAATTTTGCTGTATTTAGCGCCGAAATTATTGGGGTCAGGGCGCGAAATCGCGCGTCGTCCCGACATATCAGCTTTGTCAAATGGTGATGCGTTGGCATTTCATTCGGTTGATCCAATAGGACCCGACTTGCGTGTTGTGGCAAGACTGTCGGGACGCGACGCGTTTTAAGTCCAAAACTTTACCGGCAGTCATCTGCTGGTGTATCCCAAACATGCCCCGGCATTGGGGCGGCCCTTGCACTCCCTGTACATCCTGCGATCACGCTCGGCCTTCGACTCTTCGGAAGTGCTTTTTTGGGTAGTGCTTTTTACCTTTGTAGAGTGCTTTTTCTTGACGGTGCGCTCTGCATTTGGTGGTTGAGGCGCCGCCTTTGCCGTGGCGCCTACAGTACTTATAAAAACAGCAAAGCAAAGTGCTACGAGGAAACCATCGAGCTTTTGGGTGGCTGGTGCAATCATTCTTCTCCCTTTAGATATTTGAATATGGCGGGCATTGTGTCGCATGAATAGCCACGCTTTGCCCACTAACATGCATTCTCTTTTCCATAGGATGGTTCAATGCGCGCTACTGGGCTTTGTTGCACAAACCGCCCCTTTGCGGCTCTATGCCGTTTCGAGTGGAACTTGACCTCAGGGAACATGCGGGGTAATGAGATAGTGCTGGGCTGAAGCGGAGGCAAGAAGATGAGCGTTGGTGTAGAGACCTTGTTCACGGCGGCGCTGGGTTTGCATGCACCGTGGTCGGTCAGCGAGGTGGACCTCAAGACGGCCAAACGGCGCATTGATTTCAAGGTCACCTGTGGCGAGCACAGGCTGGCGTGCCCGCAATGCGGGGCCGCAGAGCAAAGCATTCACGACC
>NZ_BQXQ01000032.1 GCF_030159055.1 Acidovorax sp. SUPP3334 | reverse complement strand
ATCTGCGGCCAGGACAAAGGGCCATGCTGGTTGCCACAGCTACCCAGTTCGGCTCGGTTCTCCGGGGTGTCCGGTGCCGACCAGACCACGCCATCCACGGCCAGCACGCGCAGGGGCTGCTGCGCATTCGCCGCAGGGCAGCTCCAGGCCCGCGTCAGCAGAGCAAACAGCTCAGCCAGGGGTTCCTCCCCCAAGCGCTGACGGGCCTGCACGCTGGCGCTCGGTGCGGGCAGCGCTTGTCCATCCAGGCTCAAGTCCAACTGCTGCACCACCTGCCACAGTGGCCGATCACGAAACAGCGCCAGTCCGATCACCAGCCACACGGCATGCTCGGCAGGCAGCTTGCGCCGCCGGATGGAGGCCTTGCCGCTGGCCGCAAGCACCTGCGCGATCCAGCCGGGGTCTATCAACGCGCTGAGTTCATCAAGCCGATCTGGAACTCGGGGCAAGGTATCGCGCAGCGCGCTCTGAAGCAGGCTCATCAAGCAAAAAGGGAACGTGTTGAACACGCTCCCTTCTTACTGCATCAGTTGGCCTGGGGGCTTAACTGACTGGCATTGACCTCGTGGATCCTATTTCGTTTCTAGCCGATTGCTTTGATCGCTCGAGCGGCTTGGGGGACCAGCGCCGGCCCCCGATAGATCAGCCCCGTGTAGATTTGCACGACATCCGCGCCTGCGCGAATTTTGCTGACCGCATCTTCCGCACTCAAAATGCCGCCCACGCCAATGATTGGAAAATCTGGGCCCAGTGCCTGACGCAGTTGGCGGATGACGCGGTTGCTGGCTTCGAGCACCGGCGTTCCGCTGAGCCCGCCGGTCTGATCGGCATGGGCCATGCCTTTGACGGCATCCCGACTGATCGTAGTGTTGGTCGCCACCACGCCGTCCATGCCATGGCGCTGCAAGGTCGCCGCAATCAGTTGCACCTGGGCTGCATCCAGATCGGGAGCGATCTTTACAAAGAGCGGAACACGCCGGGGTGTCCCATCTGTGCGCGGATGGCGCAACGCCAGGGCTTCGCGGCGTTCGGCAAGAGCGCTCAAAAGACCATCCAGCGCTTCATCGCTTTGCAGTGCGCGAAGGTTCTGCGTATTGGGGGAACTGATGTTGACCGTCACGTAGTCGGCATGCGGATATACGCCATCAAGGCACGCCAGGTAATCCGCCGTGGCATTTTCGATAGGTGTGGCGGCATTCTTGCCAATGTTCAGGCCCAGCAGCATAGGACGCTTGCCCGACTGCGAACGAAAGCGGGCCTGCTGCACATTGCGCAAGAACGCATCGAGTCCTTCATTGTTGAACCCCAAGCGGTTGATGAGTGCGTTGGCTTCAGGCAGTCGGAACATGCGTGGCTTCGGGTTGCCTGGCTGGGCTTTGGGGGTCACCGTTCCCACCTCCACGAATCCGAACCCCATGGCGCCAAGGGCATCAATGCAGCGTGCGTTCTTGTCCAGTCCCGCCGCCAGACCGACGCGATTGGGGAAGGTAAGGCCCGCCAAGGTCACTGGGTCTTCCACGGTTTCGTTGCACCAGGCCCATTGCAGGGGCGTACGCTGGCCGCGCGCCAGCATGTCCATGGTCAGCTCGTGAGCGGCTTCGGCATCCATGCCGAAAAGAAGAGGGCGTGCGAGGGCGTAAGGGATCAGTGACATGGGGATAATTCGGTGATTACTTCGGATTTTCTCCCATGACGACTCCTTCTTCCTTCACACAAGACGAACTCAAGGCTTTGGTAGGCCAAGCGGCCCTGCAATATGTCGTGCCCGGCGAGATCGTCGGCGTCGGCACGGGCTCCACGGTGAATCATTTCATCACCGCGCTTGCGGGCATGAAAAATGACATCCGCGGCGCGGTGTCCAGCTCGGAGGCCAGCACCCAGCGGCTGAAGGCTCTTGGCATTCCGGTGTTCGATGCGAACGGAGTGGATTCCCTCGCGGTCTACATCGATGGCGCCGATGAAATCGACGCCAAGGGCCATATGGTGAAAGGGGGCGGGGCCGCACTCACGCGCGAGAAAATCATTGCTGCCTTGGCACGGCAGTTCGTCTGCATTGCGGACGAATCGAAACTGGTAGGCGCCTTGGGCCACTTCCCTTTGCCGGTAGAGGTGATTCCAATGGCCGCACAGCAAATTGCACGCCAATTCGCGGCGATGGGCGGGCACGCCACGCTCCGGCAAAAAGACGGTGCGCCGTTGGTCACCGATAACCACCAGCACATTCTGGATGTGCGTGGATTGAGCATCAGCGATCCACTGGCATTCGAATCATCGGTGAACCAATGGCCAGGCGTCGTGACGGTGGGCGTGTTCGCTCACCAGAAGGCACACGTCTGCCTGTTGGGCACCGCACAGGGTGTGCGCACCGTTCAGTACTGAGCGTTATCGCCTGTCGTCACGCGCCTCGCCAGAGAAGCGCTTCGGCGACGTGAGGCTTCGATGGCATGCGCGGCGGCTGACGTGACCATCGCGCTCCTTGCCGCGATGGGTTCAATCGCGCGCGACCCTTGCTTCTTAAAAACTGATCCCTGCAGGGTTGCTCGGCGTCCTGGCGCCGTTGCCGGCCGGTGTTGCAGGGCGGGGCGCTTCTGCTGGGGCGGCCGCGGCGGGCGCCGCTGCAGCTGCCGGCGTGGCTGGCTTGGCGGCCACCAGCGGCGCGGGCGGCGCGCGGCGATAGCTCGGGGGAAGCGCCGATTGCTTGGGATAGCCAGCCGCATCCAGGTACTGCGTCCACTCGCTGTCCGCAAAGCCGATCAGTTGCTGAGAGCCGATGGTGCCGAAGGGCAAGCTGGTCGATCCACTCAGGCGCTTGAGCGCTTCGGCATCTTCTTCGGTATTCACGGTGCGCTCAGAAAACGGCACGCCGCGGTTGATCAGCAGGTTGCGCGCGCTCACGCATGGCGTGCAATCGTTGCCGGTATAGAGCGTCACGGGGAACCGACCAGCCACCTGTTGCAGCTCGTACGGCAATGCAGGGCCTGTGGCGCGGCCACCACCCACCTGGGAGGGAGCCGTCTTGGCATCGGGCGCGCGGTCGGAAAAGGTCACCTTTCCATCGGGACCGACGATGCGGTACACCTGCTGGGCCTGGGCGGGCAGGGCGCTTGCCGCCAGGAGGGCAGAAGCCAGCAGCGCGTTGGCGAAGAGCGATTGCGTCATGTCTGAAGACTCCGGATGCGAAAGAGGCGGTTGATACACGGGTCAGGCGTTGCCGGCCATGCCTTGGTGGCGCAGCAACGCATCCAGGCTGGGCGCCCTGCCGCGGAACGCCTTGAACGATTCCATGGCGGGGCGGCTACCGCCCGCTTCCAGAATAGCTTGGCGATAGCGGCGCCCCGTCTCTGCACTGGGCATGCCATCGGCCCCGGCGGTTTCTTCGAAAGCCGCATAGGCATCCGCACTCAGGACTTCCGCCCATTTGTAGCTGTAGTAACCCGCCGCGTACCCACCGGCAAAAATATGGCTGAAGGTGTGCGCCGTGCGGCTGAAGGCCGGCGGAGTCAACACCGATACCTCGCCGCGAACCTGTGTCAGCAGGGGCATGAAATCTTGCGACGGGTCATGCGAGGTATGCAGCAGCATGTCGAACAGCGCGAACTCGATCTGGCGCAGCGTGCCCATGCCGCTTTGAAAGTTCTTGGCGGCGATCATCTTGTCGAACAGCGCGCGGGGCAGCGGCTCGCCGGTGTCCACATGCGCCGTCATGTGCTTGAGCACATCCCACTCCCAGCAGAAGTTCTCCATGAACTGGCTGGGCAGCTCGACGGCATCCCATTCCACGCCGCTGATGCCCGAGACATCGCGTTCGTTGATCTGCGTGAGCATGTGGTGCAGGCCGTGACCGAACTCGTGAAAGAGGGTGATGACGTCGTCATGCGTCAGCAGCGGCGGAGCGCCGTTGACGCCCTCCGCAAAGTTGCACACCAGATGCGCCACGGGCGTCTGCAGCTTGCCCGTGTCGGGCCGCAGCCAGCGGGTGCGCACGTCGTCCATCCAGGCGCCGCCACGTTTGCCGTTGCGCGCCGGTTGGTCGAGATAGAACTGGCCGACGAGTTCGGTGCCACGCTCGATGCGGTAGAACTCAACGGTCGGGTTCCAGACGGGCGCGGTGTCACGGCGGATGGCCACTTCGAACAGCGTTTCGACGATCTTGAACAGGCCGGCCAGCACCTTCGGTGCGGTGAAATACTGTTTGACCTCTTGCTCGCTGAACGCGTAGCGGGCTTCTTTCAGTTTTTCGGAGATGTAAGGCAAGTCCCACGCTTGGGGATCGGCAATCGCCAAGTCTTGGGCGGCGAAAGCGCGCATGTCGGTGATGTCTTTTTCGGCGTAAGGCCGAGCGCGGCGGGCCAGATCCCGCAGGAAATCGATGACCTCCTGCGGGGAGTCGGCCATCTTGGCCACGACCGATACCTCTCCGAAATTGGCGTAGCCCAGCAATTGCGCCTCTTCCTTGCGCAGCGCGAGGATTTCGCGGATCAACGCACTGTTGTCGAAACGCTTGGCGTCGCCCTCGGCTTGGTCGGAAGCGCGGGTGACATAAGCGCGGTACAGGGTTTCACGCAAAGCGCTGCTGCGTGCGAACTGCATCACCGGCAGGTAGCACGGCATCTTGAGGGTGAGCTTGTAGCCTTCCTTGCCCTCGGCCTGCGAAGCAGCCAGCGCTGCGTGCTTCACATCGTCGGGCAGGCCGTCGAGCTCGTCCTCACGGGCGTGGTAGGCGAAGGCATCCGTGGCGTCGAGCGCGTTTTCGCTGAACTTCTGGCTCAGTTCGGCCTGCCTTTCCTGGATTTGCGCGAAGCGCTCGCGGGCAGCGCCTTGCAGTTCGGCACCCGACAGCACGAAGTTGCGGATGGCATTGCGCCATGCTTGCCGCTGCTCGGTGTTCAAGGCCTGCGGGTCGATGGCCTTGTACTTGGCATACAGGCGTTCGTCGGCACCCAGGCGGGTCCAGAACTCGGTCACACGCGGCAGGGCCTCGTTATAGGCAGCGCGAAGCTCGGGCGTATCCGCAACGCTGTTGAGATGGCTCACGGCGCCCCAGGCGCGTCCCAGCGCTTCGGTCGCGACATCCAGAACCTCCGCGATCGATTCCCATCGCGCCGGGAATTCCGGCGCCGTGACGGTTTCCAGCGCCGCGCTGGCGCGTTGCAGCAGCACATCGACGGCCGGTGCCACGTCGGAGGGCTGGATGCGGTCGAACAGGGGAAGGTCGGAGGATTCGAGGAGGGGATTGCTCATGCGCGATTAGATGGCGTTGGATGGGGCGGGTTCAAGCCGGTCGCTTCAGCGAAATCTTCACGCCGCTGCGCGCTCCGCGGCTTCCAGGGTGTTCACGAGAAGCATGGTGATCGTCATCGGGCCGACACCGCCGGGCACGGGCGTGATCCAGCCCGCCACTTCGCTCACGCCGGCAAAGTCCACGTCGCCGCAGAGTTTGCCTTCGTCGTTGCGGTTCATGCCCACATCGATGACGACCGCGCCATGCTTGACCATGTCCGCGGTGAGCACGTTGCGCTTGCCGACGGCAGCCACGATCACGTCCGCCTGCAGGGTCTGGGCCTTGAGGTCTTGCGTCGCGCTGTGGCAGATCGTCACGGTGGCGTTCTGCTGCAGCAGCATGAGCGCCATGGGCTTGCCGACGATGTTGCTGCGGCCGATGACCACTGCGTGCTTGCCCTTGAGCGAGTAGCCGATGGATTCGAGCATCTTCATGCAGCCATAGGGCGTGCAGGGCCAGAAGCCGGACATGCCGGTCATGAGCGCGCCAGCGCTGGCGATGTGAAAGCCATCCACATCCTTGGCGGGCGAAATGGCTTCGATCACCTTCTGCGCGTCGATGTGCGCTGGCAGGGGGAGTTGCACCAGAATGCCGTGAATGGCGGGGTCGTTGTTCAATGCCTCGACGCGGGCGAGCAGCTCGGCCTCGGTCATGGCGGCGTCGTACTTTTCCATCACCGAGTGCAGGCCGCTGTCTTCGCAGGCCTTGACCTTGTTGCGCACATAGACCTGGCTGGCAGGGTTGTCGCCCACAAGCACCACGGCCAGACCGGGCACGGTGCCCCGCGCTTTCAAGTCGGCGGCGCGCTGGGCCACTTCAGTGCGCAATTGGCGGGAGAGCGCGTTGCCGTCGATCAGTTGGGCTGTCATCGTCGAAAAAACTCAGGTTAGCAATAAAAACTGCTGCACACCGCCGTTTTTATTGCGCTGGCAGCTATTAAATCAGGAGCGATCAGCCTTTGGGCGCATTTTGGCCGAGGGCGATCTTGAGCAGGTCGGCCACGGTGTTGGCGTTCAGCTTTTCCATGATGTTGGCGCGGTGCGCTTCCACCGTCTTGATGCTGATGCCCAGGTCGTCGGCGATCTGTTTGTTCAGGCGGCCGGCGACGATGCGCTCCAGCACCTGGGCCTCGCGGCCCGTGAGCTTGGAGAGCAGGGCATCGCGGCTGGCGGCCTGCTGGTGGCCGGCGAACGATTCGCGCGCCCGGTCGAGCATGCGGTCGACCAGGCCGACGAGTTCTTCTTCGTTGAACGGCTTCTGGATGAAATCCAGCGCGCCTTTTTTCATGGTGTTCACGGCCATGGGAACGTCGCCGTGGCCGGTGATGAAGACGACGGGCAGGGGGGATTTGCGTTCCAGCAGCCGGTCTTGCAGTTCCAGGCCGGTCATGCCGCCCATGCGGATGTCCACGATCAGGCAGGCGACTTCGCGGGGGTCGTAGCGCGAGAGAAAGGACTCCGCCGAATCAAAGCAGCGCACCCGGTAGTCCTTGCCTTCCAGCAACCACTGCAGGGAGTCGCGGACGGCTTCGTCGTCATCCACGACGTAGACGGTGCCTTTTTTCGGAATCAAGCTCATGCAGGGGTCCTTGGATGTGATGCGTTTGCTACAGAATTCGTAGTGGCATCCGCAGGCTGCGCCAGCGGAAGCCAGAAGGAGAACCGGCAGCCGGTGACCTCCGTTCCATTGTAGAGGTTCTCCGCCTGCATCCTCCCCTGGTGGGACTCGACGATGCTGCGGCACAGATTCAGGCCCATGCCCATGCCTTCCTGCTTGGTGGAGAAGAAGGCTTCGAAGAGATGCTCCAGCACCTCGGGTGCCAGGCCCTTGCCGGTGTCCTGCACCGTGAACTCGATCACCTCGCGGCCTTCGACCTGGCGCGGCACGACCCGCAACTCCACGCTGCGCCGGGGTGGCGGGCGCTGGGCGTGCTCGATCGACTCGGCGCCGTTCTTCATCAGGTTGACCAGCACCTGTTCGATCAGGATGGTGTCGGCCATCACCTGCGGCAGCCGCGCTGCCAGGTAATGGGTCAGGCGCACGTTGTGCCGCCGCAGTTCGATATCGGCCAGCTCCACCGCCTCGGTCACCATGGTGTGGACGTCCGCCAGGGCCCGGTTGGGTTCGCTGCGTTTCACGAAGGCGCGGATGCGCTGGATGATCTGCCCTGCGCGTTGCGCCTGATGGGCGGTCTTTTGCAGCGCGGAGAGCAGAGCCTCTTCGGTGATCTGGCCGCTTTCGATGCGCGACACCATGCCACTGCAGTAGTTGCTGATGGCGGTGAGCGGCTGGTTCAGCTCGTGCGCCACGCTGGACGCCATCTCGCCCATGGTGATGAGGCGGCTCACCGACTGCGCGCGCTCGGCCTGGCGGGCAGCTTGCTCTTCGGCCTGCCGGCGCGGCGTGATGTCGGTGGCGATCACCATCTGCGCTAGACGCCCGTCCACCCAGTTCAGGTAGCGCGATCGCACTTCGAGCCATTTGCCCAGGTCGGGCAGGTAGATTTCGGCGTTTTCCGACCGTGCGCTGGTGAGCGGATCGGTGGGCAGGCCCATCAGTCCGTCTTCGTCGTCCATGCCGCGCGCGCTGGCCGTGGTGGAGGGCAGCACTCCGGCCTGCGCCACCAGTTGCAGATGTCCACCGGTCTGCGAGCCGAACCACTGGCGGTACAGCTTGTTGGCGAACAGCAGTTCCTCGCTGCCCAGCGGCGCCACCGACACCGACGCGTCGAGCGATTCCAGCACGATAGTGAAGCGTTCATGCGATGCCGACAGCTGCTCGCGCACGCGGTTGGGCTCGGTGATGTCGGTCATCGAGGTCATCCACCCGGTCTGATGGCCATGCGCATCGATCAGCGGGGAGACGTAAAGCCGTGCATCGAACAGCGTGCCGCTCTTGCGCTTGACCCGCACCTGGAAACCGCCGAGCGAGACCTTGCCGCTGAGCTCGTCGCGCAGCTTGGCGTGCAACGCCTCATGGTCGCTTTCGGGCCAGTAGGTGTAAGGCGGTGATTGGCCGACCAGATCGGCCTCGTTCCAGCCCGTCATCTGGCAGAACGCCGCGTTCACATAGGTGATGCGCCCTTGCATGTCCAGCGCCCGCATGCCGGTGAGGATGGAGTTCTCCATCGCGCGGCGGAAATTGGTTTCGGCCACCAGCGCCTGCTGGGCCTGCATGCGTCGCCGGGTGTGGCGCCAGGTGGCGATCAGCAACCACGCGGTCATCGCGCTCAGCGTGCCCACCAGCCAGAACAGCCCGCTGCCGACCACGCCCAGCGACGTGCGGTAGGCCTGCGCGCGCAGCACCAGCCCGTTGCCCACCGGAGAAACCGGCACTTCGTATTCGTTGGCGCGCACCGTCCATGGCAGCAAGCCGGACGCAGCGCGCGGCGTGAGCGCGCTGCCCGCCAGCACCTGGTCGCGTCCGTCCAGCAGGGTGACGGCATACCGCGCGAGCACTTCGGTCGGTGTGCCGTAGCGCAGCAGGCTGTCGATCGAATATTCGGCCAGCACCACGCCGGTGAATTTGCCCTGCGCGGCGAGCGGCACCTGCAGTTGCAGCAGCGGAGCGGTTTCGCCCTCGGTCCCGGTGGGCTGGGCATACACGGGTTGCTGCAGATCGCGCGCCAGGCTGAAGGTGTCGGCCGTGTCGCCGTTCTTCAGCACTTCGCCGGCCACGCGCAACTGGCCGCTGGTGACGGTGGGCGCTGCGTGGCTGGCGCGGATGCGGCGGCGGTCGTCGATCCAGCTGATGGCCTGCAACTCGGGGTACTGGCTGATGAGGCCTTCGGCGCGCGCCACGAAGTCGGCGCGCTCCAGATCCTGATTGGAGAGGTCGCGCGCGATGCGCATGATCTGCTCCTGCCGCTCCAGAAGCCGCAGCCGCACGCGTTGCTGGGCATATTCCACGTCGCGCTTGAGGGCTTCCTGCTCGCGCTCGCCTTCTTCCATGCGCAAATACCAGAAGGCCGCCACGATGGCCGCCAGAAACATGAGCACGGCGGCCAGTGGTGCCAAGGCAGCGAAACGGTCCTGCCGGGTAGGCGAGAGGCTGCGCCACCATGTGCGCCACCAGCGGGCCGGGGCGGCCATGGCGGGTTTGATGGCCGAGGGAGAAGAGGGCGGGCGATCCATGGACCGAGTGTAGGGGAGCGCCACATCGCGTCACCCAGTGAAAGCAATGTGCAGTTGCAGCATTATTTTGCATTGTGAAAATGAAAAGCACAATTTGAAATAGCAAAAAAATATGAGAAACTCGCCCGAAATTTCCAACGCCAGCACCCATAAAGGAGACAGGCATGTCAGCTCAGACCGACCCCCAGGCCGGAAACCCGGCGTCGTCCACCCCCGACACCGATCAGCAGGAAACCCGTGAGTGGATGGATGCGCTGAGCGCCGTCATCGACAAGGAAGGCGCCGAGCGCGCCCACTTCCTGATCGAACAGCTGCTTGAACATGCCCGGCAAAGCAGCATCGACCTGCCTTTCTCCGCCAACACCGGCTACGTGAACACCCTGGAATCGAACCAGGAAGCCCGTTGCCCCGGCAACCTGGAAATCGAAGGCCGCCTGCGCGCCTACATGCGCTGGAACGCCATGGCCATGGTCGTCAAGGCCAACCGCCAGCATCCTCCCGAAGGCGGCGACCTGGGCGGCCACATCGGCTCCTTCGCCTCGCTGGCCAACATGTTCGGCGCCGGCTTCAACCACTTCTGGCACGCCGAGAGCGAAAACCACGGCGGCGACCTGCTGTACATCCAGGGCCACGTGTCGCCCGGCATCTACGCCCGCGCCTACCTGGAAGGCCGCCTGTCCGAAGAGCAGTTGCTGAACTTCCGCCAGGAAGTGGACGGCAAGGGCCTCTCCAGCTACCCGCACCCGAAGCTGATGCCCGAGTTCTGGCAGTTCCCCACGGTGTCGATGGGCCTTGGGCCGCTGATGGCGATCTACCAGGCCCGTTTTCTCAAGTACCTGCATGCCCGCGGCATCGCCAACACCGAAAACCGCAAGGTCTGGGTGTTCTGCGGCGACGGCGAGATGGACGAAGTGGAATCGCTGGGCGCCATCGGCCTGGCCGCGCGCGAGAACCTCGACAACCTGATCTTCGTCATCAACTGCAACCTGCAGCGCCTGGACGGCCCGGTGCGCGGTAACGGCAAGATCATCCAGGAGCTGGAGAGCGAATTCCGCGGCTCCGGCTGGAACGTCATCAAGCTCTTGTGGGGCAAGGGCTGGGACGACCTGCTGGCGCGCGACAAGGACGGCGCGCTGCGCAAGATCATGATGGAGTGCAACGACGGGGACTACCAGTCGTTCAAGGCCAACGACGGCGCCTATGTGCGCAAGAACTTCTTCGGCCGCGACCCGCGCACGCTGAAGATGGTCGAGCACATGAGCGACGACGAGATCTGGAACCTGCGCCGCGGCGGCCACGATTCGCAGAAGGTGTATGCCGCCTTCCACGCCGCCAACGAGCACAAGGGCCAGCCCACCGTGCTGCTGGTGAAGACCGTCAAGGGCTTCGGCATGGGCAAGATCGGCGAAGGCAAGAACACCGTCCATCAGACCAAGAAGCTGGGCGACGAAGACATCAAGGCCTTCCGCGACCGCTTCAACATCCCGATTCCGGACAGCCAGATCGCCGATCTGCCCTTCTACAAGCCGGCCGACGACACGCCTGAAATGAAGTACCTGCACGAGCGCCGCAAGGCCCTCGGCGGCTACCTGCCCAAGCGCCGCGTGAAGGCCGACGAGAGCTTCACCGTACCGTCGCTGGACACCTTCAAGGCGATCCTCGACCCCACGCCCGAAGGCCGCGAAATCTCGACCACGCAAGCCTACGTGCGCTTTCTCACGCAATTGCTGCGCGACCAGGCCCTCGGCCCGCGCGTGGTGCCCATCCTGGTGGACGAGGCCCGCACGTTCGGCATGGAAGGCCTGTTCCGCCAGATCGGCATCTACAACCCGCACGGTCAGCAGTACACCCCGGTCGATAAGGACCAGGTCATGTACTACAAGGAAGACAAGGCCGGCCAGATCCTGCAGGAAGGCATCAACGAAGCCGGCGGCATGAGCAGCTGGATCGCGGCCGCCACCTCGTACAGCACCAACAACCGCATCATGGTGCCGTTCTACGTGTACTACTCGATGTTCGGCTTCCAGCGCATCGGCGACCTGGCCTGGGCGGCGGGCGACATGCAGGCGCGCGGCTTCCTGCTGGGCGGCACCTCCGGCCGGACCACGCTGAACGGCGAAGGTCTGCAGCACGAAGACGGCCACAGTCACATCCTGGCCAACACCATTCCCAACTGCGTGAGCTACGACCCGACCTTCGCCCACGAAGTCGCGGTGATCATGCACGACGGCATGAAGCGCATGGTCGAGCGCCAGGAAAACGTCTTCTATTACCTGACGCTGCTGAACGAAAACTACGCCATGCCCGGCCTGCAGCCCGGCACCGAAGAGCAGATCATCAAGGGCATGTACCTGTGCAAACAGGCGCCGGCCTTGAAGAAAGAGGCGCCCACCGTGCAGCTGCTGGGCAGCGGCACCATCCTGCGTGAATCGTTCTTCGCGCAAGAGCTGCTGGAAAAGGACTGGGGCGTGGCCGCTTCCGTGTGGAGCTGCCCGAGCTTCAACGAGCTGACGCGCGACGGCCAGGAGGCCGAGCGCTGGAACCTGCTGCACCCCACCGACACCCCGCGCGTGTCGTTCGTGCAAGAGCAGTTGTCCAAGACCACCGGCCCGGTCGTCGCCTCCACCGACTACATGAAGGCGTACGCCGAGCAGATCCGCCCGTTCATCCCCAAGGGCCGCGCCTACAAGGTGCTGGGCACCGACGGTTTCGGCCGCAGCGACTTCCGCCGCAAGCTGCGCGAGCACTTCGAGATCAACCGCCACTACATCGTGGTCGCCGCGCTCAAGGGCCTGGCGGAAGACGGCGTGGTGCCGGCCACCAAGGTGGCCGAGGCGATCAAGAAGTACGGCATCAACGCCGACAAGATCAACCCGCTGCACGCTTAACCACCCACCGGAGACGCACGGTGAACCCCCACGCTCATATTCATTCGCTGCCCCCCAAGGGGGCACATGCCTCCTTTGAGGCGGCTCGGCAGGAGGCATAAACATGGCATTGGTAGATATCAAGGTCCCGGACATCGGGGATTTCGACGAAGTGGGCGTGATCGAATTGCTGGTCAAGCCCGGCGACACGGTCAAGGCCGAGCAATCGCTCATCACGGTGGAGTCGGACAAGGCTTCGATGGAGATTCCGTCGAGCCACGCCGGCGTGGTGAAAGAACTGAAGGTCGCCGTGGGCGACAAGGTCAAGCAAGGCTCGGTCATCGTGGTGGTCGAGGCCGCAGGCGATGCAGCTTCCGAGTCAAAACAGGCTCCAGCGCAATCGGAACTAGGGCAGGGCGCTACTAAATCAGTAGCATCCGCCCCCGCGCCTGCAGAAGCTCCCGCCGCACCGGCCGCGGCGCCCGCTGCGTCGGGCCCCGTGGACGTGCACGTGCCCGACATCGGCGACTTCAAGGACGTCGCGGTCATCGAACTGCTGGTCAAGGTGGGCGACACCGTCAAGGCCGAGCAATCGCTGTTCACCGTGGAGTCCGACAAGGCCTCGATGGAAATCCCCTCGCCTGCGGCGGGGGTCATCAAGGAACTGAAGGTCAAGATCGGCGACAAGCTCAATGTGGGCGATCTCGTGGCGATCATGGAAGGCGCCGCAGGTGCAGCCCCAGCGGCGGCACCTACTGCGGCTTCGGCGCCCACTGCCGCCGCGTCCACACCACCGGCAGAACCGAAGCCCTCGGCCGCTGTCTCCCAAGTCATGCGCATGTTTGCTCCGCCTGCACCGCAGGTCGAGTCAAAGCCATCGGCCCCGGCGCCGCACGCCCCGGGCGCTGCGCCCGTCGGCCTGCCGCATGCCAGCCCGTCCGTGCGCAAGTTCGCCCGCGAACTCGGCGTGCCGCTGGAAGAGGTCAAGGGTTCCGGCCCCAAAGGCCGCATCACGCAGGACGACGTGCAGGCCTTCACCAAGCAGGTGATGAGCGGTGCCGCCCAGACCAAGGCCCAGGCGGCCAAGCCCTCCGCCGGCGGATCGGGCGTCGGGATGGACCTGCTGCCCTGGCCGAAGGTGGATTTTTCCAAGTTCGGCACGGTCGAGCGCAAGGATCTGTCGCGCATCAAGAAGATCAGCGGCGCCAACCTGCACCGCAACTGGGTGATGATTCCCCACGTCACCAACAACGACGAGGCCGACATCACCGAACTGGAAGCCTTCCGCGTCTCCACCAACAAGGAGAACGAGAAGTCCGGCGTCAAGGTGACCATGCTCGCCTTCGTCATCAAGGCCATCGTGGCCGCGCTGAAGAAGTTCCCCGAGTTCAATACCAGCCTGGACGGCGACACCCTCGTCTACAAGCAGTACTACAACGTCGGCTTCGCGGCCGACACGCCCAACGGCCTGGTGGTGCCGGTGCTCAAGGATGCCGACAAGAAGGGCATCATCCAGATCAGCACGGAGATGGGCGAGCTCGCCAAGAAGGCGCGCGACGGCAAGCTGGGCTCTGCCGACATGCAGGGCGGCTGCATGTCGATCAGCTCGCTCGGCGGCATCGGCGGCACGCATTTCACGCCGATCATCAACGCCCCCGAAGTGGCCATCCTCGGCCTGTCCAAGGGTCAGATGAAGCCCGTGTGGGACGGCAAGGCCTTCGTGCCGCGCCTGGTGCTGCCGCTGTCGCTGTCGTACGACCACCGCGTGATCGACGGCGCCAGCGCCGCGCGCTTCAACGCCTTCCTCGGCCAAGTGCTGGCGGATTACCGCCGCATCCTGCTGTAAAGGAGCATCCCTATGGCAGTGATCGACATCAAAGTACCCGACATCGGCGACTTCGCCGAAGTCGGCGTGATCGAATTGCTGGTGAAGCCCGGCGACACCATCAAGGCCGAGCAGAGCCTCATCACCGTGGAATCCGACAAGGCCTCGATGGAAATCCCGTCCAGCCATGCCGGCGTGGTGAAGGAGCTCAAGGTCAAGATCGGCGACAAGGTCGCGGAAGGTTCCGTGCTGCTCACGCTGGAAGCGTCCGACGCCGCCAGCGCGCCGGCCCCGGCTGCGGCCCCTGCGCCTGCGCCCACAGCGCCGGCTGGCGCATCTGAGTCAAAACAGGCTCCAGCGCAATCAACAGTAGGGGGTGGTGCTACAAAAAATATAGCAACTTCTTCGGCCGCCAGCTACAGCGGCACGGCCGATCTGGAATGCGATGTGCTCGTGCTGGGCGGCGGCCCCGGCGGCTACAGCGCCGCCTTCCGCGCGGCCGACCTCGGCTTGAAGGTCGTGCTCGTCGAACGCTACGCCACCCTCGGCGGCGTCTGCCTGAACGTGGGCTGCATTCCGTCCAAGGCGCTGCTGCACGTGGCAGCCGTGATGGACGAAGTCAGCCACATGGCCGACCTGGGCGTGAGCTTCGGCGAGCCCAGCCTGGACATCGACAAGCTGCGCGCCCACAAGGAAAAGGTCATCGGCAAACTGACGGGCGGGCTGACCGCCATGGCCAAGATGCGCAAGGTAACCACCGTGCGCGGCGTCGGCCAGTTCGTGGGCGCGAACCACCTCGAAGTGGACGAAACCACGGGCGCCAAAGGCCAGGAGAAGACGGGCACCAAGAAGGTCATCGCCTTCAAGAACGCCATCATCGCCGCGGGCTCGCAAGCCGTGCATCTGCCGTTCATGCCCAAGGACCCACGCGTGGTGGATTCCACCGGCGCGCTGGAACTCAAGTCGGTTCCGAAGCGCATGCTCATCCTGGGCGGCGGCATCATCGGCCTGGAAATGGGCACGGTGTACAGCACCCTCGGCGCGCGCCTGGACGTGGTCGAGATGATGGACGGACTGATGCAGGGCGCCGACCGCGACCTCGTCAAGATCTGGCAGAAGATGAACGCCAGGCGCTTCGACAACATCATGTTGAAGACCAAGACGGTGGGTGCCGAGGCCACGCCCGAAGGCATCAAGGTGACCTTCGCCGCGGCGCAAGAGGGCGGCACCGCTCCGGAGCCGCAGTTGTACGACCTGGTCCTGCAGGCCGTGGGCCGCACGCCCAACGGCAAGAAGATCGGCGCCGACAAGGCCGGCGTGGCCGTCACCGACCGCGGCTTCATCGACGTGGACATCCAGATGCGCACCAACGTGCCGCACATCTTCGCCATCGGCGACATCGTGGGCCAGCCCATGCTGGCGCACAAGGCGGTGCATGAGGCGCACGTGGCGGCAGAAGTCATCGCTGGCGAACTGCAGGGCAACAAGGAACTGGCCTCGGCCGCCTTCAACGCCCGCGTGATCCCGAGCGTGGCCTACACCGACCCCGAAGTGGCATGGGTCGGCCTCACCGAAGACCAGGCCAAGGCGCAGGGCATCAAGGTCAAGAAGGGCCTGTTCCCCTGGAACGCCTCCGGCCGCGCCATCGCCAACGGCCGCGACGAAGGCGTCACCAAGCTGCTGTTCGACGATTCACCCGAGGCCCATGGCCACGGCCGCATCCTGGGCGGCGGCATGGTCGGCACGCACGCTGGCGACATGATCGGCGAGATCGCCCTGGCGATCGAGATGGGCGCCGACGCGGTGGACATCGGCAAGACGATCCACCCGCACCCCACGCTGGGCGAGAGCATCGGCATGGCGGCGGAGATCGCGCATGGCAGCTGCACGGATGTGCCACCGCAGAAGAAGTGAAGCCGGCACCCGACTGAAAGCGCTACGCATTCGGTAGCTGGCCGCGCAGACTCTATAAGGGCTGCGCGGCTTTTTCATGGGTAACCTTGCCCGCCATCCATGCAGGGCGAGCCATCCGTTGAAACGGCGCGTCAGGTCGTCACAATCGGGGCTGCCTTGGATTCACCGAGCCGCTCCACACGGCAGCCGATATTTCTCTCGCCCTACTTATGTCGCCATCCACTTCCAGTTACGCCCCTGCGCCGACCGCGCCAAGCCTCACTGTCAAAGAGCAGCAGATCGAATACGGCTTCATCGGCAAGCTGCAGGGCCTCAAGTACGAGTACCGCCCCGACATCCGCGACCGCGCGGCGCTGGAACGCAACTTCCGCGAGAAGTTCGATGCCCTGAACCGGGTCACGCTGACCGATGGCGAATTCAAGCGGCTGCTGGACGACATCGTCACTCCCGACGTCTTCACCGCGTCCCGCACCCTGCGCAGCATCAACGCCTTCACGCGCGAAGACGGCACGCCGCTGAACTACACGCTGGTCAACATCAAGGACTGGTGCAAGAACACCTTCGAGGTGGTCAACCAGTTGCGCGTCAACACCGACAACAGCCACCACCGGTTCGACGTGATCATCCTGATCAACGGCGTGCCCTGCGTGCAGATCGAACTGAAGACGCTCAACATCCAGCCGCGCCGGGCGATGGAGCAGATCGTCGATTACAAGAACGACCCCGGCAACGGCTACGGCAAGACGCTGCTGTGCTTTGTGCAGATCTTCATCGTCAGCAACCGCACCAGCACCTACTACTTCGCCAACAACAACGCGCGCCATTTCGCGTTCAACGCCGACGAACAGTTCCTGCCCATCTACCAGTTCGCCGACGAGGCCAACCACAAGATCACCCACCTCGACAGCTTTGCCGAGACCTTCCTCGTCAAATGCACGTTGGGCCAGACCCTCAGCCGCTACATGGTGCTGATGGCCGCCGAGCAGAAGCTACTGATGATGCGGCCCTACCAGGTGTATGCCGTCAAGCACATCGTGGACTGCATCCACCACAACAGCGGCAACGGCTTCATCTGGCACACCACCGGCAGCGGCAAGACGCTCACGTCCTTCAAGGCTTCGACGCTGCTCAAAGACAACCCCGACATCGAGAAATGCCTGTTCGTGGTGGACCGCAAGGACCTGGACCGCCAGACCCGCGAGGAATTCAACCGCTTCCAGGAAGGCTGCGTCGAAGAGAACACCAACACCGCAACGCTGGTGCGCCGCCTGCTGTCGGACGACCATGCCGACAAGGTCATCGTCACCACCATCCAGAAGCTGGGCCTGGCGCTGGACGAGAACAGCAAGCGCAACCAGCAGCAAAAGAAAGAGGGCAAGGCCACCTTCAAGCAGCAACTGGCACCGCTGCAGAAAAAGCGCGTCGTCTTCATCTTCGACGAATGCCATCGCTCGCAGTTCGGTGCCAACCACGACGCCATCAAGGCGTTCTTCCCCAAGGCGCAGCTCTTCGGCTTCACCGGCACGCCCATCTTCGAGGCCAACGCCACCGCCAAGCAGTTCGAGGGCGAAGAGGGTCAGCTCAGGACCACCCAAGACCTGTTCCAGCAGCAACTGCACGCCTACACCATCACCCACGCCATCGAAGACGCCAACGTGCTGCGCTTCCACGTGGACTACTTCAAGCCCGAGGGCAAGAACCCGCCCAAGCCCGGCGAGGCGCTGGCCAAGAAGGCCGTCGCAGAGGCCATCCTGGCCAAGCACGACACCGCCACCGCCAGCCGCCGCTTCAACGCCGTGCTGGCCACCGGCAGCATCAACGACGCCATCGAATACCACCGCCTGTTCGGCGAACTGCAGGCGGCGCGGCAGGCCGCCGACCCGGCCTTCGTGCCCTTGAACATCGCCTGCGTGTTCTCGCCGCCCGCCGAAGGCGATGCCGACGTGAAGCAGATCCAGGAAGACCTGCCACAGGAAAAAACCGACAACCAGCAAGACCCCGAGGGCAAGAAAGCCGCCCTCAAGGCCATCCTGGCCCAGTACAACGCCCGCTACGCCACCAACCACACCCTCGGCGAGTTCGACCTGTACTACCAGGACGTGCAAAAGCGCATCAAGGACCAGCAGTGGCCCAACGCCGACTACCCGGCGGCGCAAAAGATCGACATCACCATCGTGGTGGACATGCTGCTCACCGGCTTCGACAGCAAGTACCTCAACACGCTGTACGTGGACAAGAACCTCAAGCACCACGGCCTGATCCAGGCGTTCTCGCGCACCAACCGCGTGTTGAACGGCACCAAGCCCTACGGCAACATCCTCGACTTTCGCCAGCAGCAGGCCAGCGTGGATGCGGCCATCGCCCTGTTCTCGGGCGAAAAGTCGGGCGACGAGGCCCGCAAGATCTGGCTGGTGGACAAGGCCCCCGTCGTCATCGAAAAGCTCGATGCGGCGGTGCAGAAGCTGGCCGACTTCATGCAGTCGCAAGGGCTGGCCTGCACGCCAGATGCCGTGCCCCAGCTCAAGGGCGATGCCGCCCGCGTGGCCTTCATTCAGAACTTCAAGGAAGTGCAGCGCCTGAAGACCCAGCTGGACCAGTACACCGACCTGACTGCCGACCACGCCACCGCCATCGAGCAGATCCTGCCCGCCGAGAACCTGCAGGGTTTTCGCGGCGTGTACCTGGAGACGGCCCAGCGCCTCAAGCAGCAGCAGGCCCAGCAGGACAAGGGCGGCGCGGCGGGCGGTGACCCGGACCAGGGCCAGGATGGAGAGGCTGCGGTGGACCAGCTCGACTTCGAGTTCGTGCTGTTCGCCAGCGCGGTGATCGACTACGACTACATCATGGGCCTGATGTCGCGCTACACGCAGCAGGGGCCGGGAGCGAAGCAGACCATGGGCCGCGATGAACTCATTGGCCTGATCCAGAGCGATGCCAAGTTCATGAATGAGAAGGGCGACATTGCCGCGTACATCGGCACCTTGAAGACCGGCGAGGGGTTGAGCGAGCAGGCCATCCGCGAGGGCTACACCCGGTTCAAGAAAGAGAAGGATGCTGCGGAGCTGGCAGGCATCGCCACCCGGCACGGCTTGGTCCCAGCGGCGCTGCAGACCTTTGTGGAAGGCATCTTGCAGCGCATGATTTTTGATGGCGAGGTGCTGAGCGACCTGATGGCGCCGCTGGAGCTGGGGTGGAAGGCGCGGGCGCAGGCTGAGACGGCACTGATGCAAGAACTGCTGCCGCTCTTGCAAAAGCGTGCGCAGGGGCGGGACATTTCGGGGTTGAGTGCGTATGACCAGTAAACCAAGGAACGCTATCCATGAAAAATGAACTCATCCACAGCCTGACCTTGTCGTTCGAAGGCCATGCACAGCAGGCCGACAGTGGCGTGGAGTACTGGCTGGCGCGCGATTTGCAAACCTTGCTGGGTTACGCCGAATGGCGCAACTTCCTGAAAACGGTCAGCAAAGCCGAAACCGCCTGTGAAGTGTCCGGGCACCGGGTGACCGATCATTTTGTTGACGTCAACAAAATGATCGAGCTCGGCAAGGGCGGGCAGCGCGAAATTGACGACGTCATGCTCACCCGCTACGCCTGCTACCTGATTGCGCAAAACGGCGACCCGCGAAAGCAGGAAATTGCTTTTGCCCAAACCTACTTCGCCATGCAAACCCGCAAGGCCGAGTTGATCGAACAGCGTTTGCTGGAGGCCGAGCGGGTCGTGGCCCGCAAAAAATTATCGGACACGGAAAAAGAGCTCTCCTGCGTCATCTACGAACAAACGGGCGGCAATCAAGATTTCGCGCTCATCCGCTCCAAAGGCGATCACGCCTTGTTCGGCAAAAGCACCCAAGCCATGAAAGCGCAGTGGAAGGTGCCAGACAGCCGCCCGCTGGCTGACTTTGCGCCCACCATCGTTTTGAAAGCCAAAGACTTCGCTACCGAAATCACCATCCACAACGCTCGCGCACAGCAACTGCTGACCGAGCGCCAGATTTCAATCGAACATGTCACCAACAACGAAGCGGTGCGGAAAACGCTACTGAGCCGGGGAATCCGGCCAGAAAGTTTGCCCCCTGCTGAAGATGTGAAAAAAATCGAAAGGCGGCTGGTGTCGGCGGAAAAGAATGTGCTGAAAAAGCCGGATAGATTGGGGAGCGAATGAGCAGCGAATCGGAAAAATGCGCCGCGCTGCCCAAGCTGCGGTTTGCGGAGTTTCAACAGGCGGCTGAATGGAAAGAAAGAAAAATCGGTGACTTTCTCACCGAAAGTCGGTTACCTGGCAGTAAGGGCGACATCGCGAAGAAATTAACAGTAAAGCTTTGGGGAAATGGCGTATTTGGAAAGAATGAAGCTATTCAAGGCAGTATCAATACGCAGTATTTTCGGCGAAATTCTGGACAATTCATTTATAGCAAGCTCGACTTCTTGAATCAGGCTTTCGGCATAATTCCACCCGATCTGGATGGCTATGAATCCACGGTGGATTTGCCGTGCTTCGATATTTCTGAGGGGCTTGATCCAGTGTTCTTGTTGGAATACGTCAAACGCAAAGAATTTTATGAAAGACTTGGGGAAACCGCCGATGGGAGTAGAAAGGCTCGGCGTATCCATACTGAAACATTTCAATCATTTCCAATAGCGCTTCCAACTTCGCCAGAGCAAAAAAAAATCGCCGATTGCCTGAGTTCCTTGGACGAACTGATCGCCGCGCAAGCGCGCAAAGTGGACGCGCTCAAGACCCATAAAAAAGGGCTGATGCAGCAGCTTTTCCCCCGCGAAGGCGAAACCCAACCCCGCCTGCGGTTTCCTGAATTTCGGGATGCAGCGGCGTGGGAGCCAAAAGCAATCGGACAACTTGGTGAGATCGTCACCGGGAGCACACCCAGCACCGTCAAGAGTGAATACTACGGTGGTGACAGGCATTTCGTTTCTCCGGCCGACATCTCAGACAACAGATTTATCGAGAAGACCAAGACGACTTTGACCGAATTAGGCTTCCTTGAAACTCGTCCGATAAAGGCAAACAGCATTTTTTTTGTTTGCATTGGTTCTACGATTGGAAAAATTGCACAAAACAAACAGGAATGCGCAACCAATCAGCAGATCAATGCGGTTGTTCCAAGCGCCGAAAACTCCGATGGTTTTGTTTACTACGCGATTAGTGGCATTGCTGACAAGATCGCCAATATTGCTGGGAAACAGGCGGTTCCTATAGTCAATAAGTCGCTGTTTTCATCTGTGGGGCTGAGTGTTCCCAATCTACCAGAGCAGAAGCGCATTGCAGATTGCATGTCGTCACTTGACGAAACGATCTTCACCAATTCCCAAGTGCTCGAAGCCCTCAAGAACCACAAGAAAGGGCTGATGCAGCAGCTGTTCCCATCTCTGGAGGAGGAAAAGTGAGCCACGAACTGATCGCCAAGGAAATTGAGGGGGCCAAAGAGCGGATCACGCTCATTTACGCTTTCAATGCGACCGGCAAAACCAGGCTGTCTGTTGCCTACAAGAATGCCACCAAGTACAAGAGCGGCGAACATGCGGGGGTTTATTACAACGCCTACAGCGAAGACCTCTTCGTATGGGACAACGATTCTGAAAACGGCGATGTCAATATCCAACTGGATATTCGAAAGAGCAGCCTAAACCGCTTTCACAGTTCACTCACTGAGGACGACATTCGGGACAAGCTCAACCGATTCCGGCCTGACTATCGGTTTGACTTTATTCCTCACGCAAACCCTGAGGACGGCATCAAGTCTGTGATGTTTTTTCATGAAGTCGCTGATCCTACTGATCCGAACAAGATCTTTAAGGTGCCATTCAAGATCTCACGGGGTGAGGAACGGATTTTTGTCTGGTGCTTCTTTCTCGCGCTTTTCGAGGTCGAAGGATGGGCGGACAAACAGTCGTCCCATTTTTTTATTGATGATCCCGTCTCAAGTTTGGACGATCACAACATCTTCATCACAGCGTCGACCATTTACGACCTGATCGAAGAGCATCATGAGAAGAGAAAGTTCGTTATCACGACGCACCACATTGGATTCTTTTCAATTCTTTCGGACATGCTGACAAAGGGAGAAAAGGCTTCAAAGTTCAAGAAGCTGACCCGAGTCTGCACACTCAGTCTCAAGGGTAATGAAATCTCGCTGGAGAGTTGCCAGAAGGATGTCTTCTTGTATCACCTCCGCCTTCTCCAAGTTCTGAATCAGGCGCATGCAACTGGTGCAGTGAAGGCATATCACTTCGCGCTGCTTCGTCAGATTCTTGAAAATGTGGCGTCGTTCCTTGATGTGGGCCAGTTTGGCTATGTCTTAAAGCAGATAGGAATCGTTGATGCGGATGAAGTTGCCGCCATCGTCAATACCCTGTCTCACAAAAAGGTCTACTACTTTGAATCGGATGAATTGAACGCCGATTCGCTCAAGACATTTGAGAAAATTTTTACCGGTCTGAAGGAAAAGTATCAGTTCGTTTTGCATACGCCCGCACCGGATGCGACGCCTCTGGTAGCACCGGAACCGGTTGCGATGGCATGACTGATTTGATCCTCTACATCACCGAGGACGGCCGCAGCCAGATCAAGCTGCGGTCCGACCTGGGCACGGTGCGGCTCACACAGTTAGAAATGGCAGAGCTGTTTGACGCCACCAAGCAAAACATCTCGCTGCACCTCAAAAACCTCTTTGAAGACGGCGAATTGGATGCGAATTCAGTTGTCAAGGAATCCTTGATCACTGCCGCCGACGGCAAGAGCTACCAGACGCAGCTCTACAACCTCGACGCCATCCTCGCCGTGGGCTACCGCGTGCGCTCGCCACGCGGCGTGCAGTTCCGCCGCTGGGCGTCCACCGTGCTCAAGGAGTTTCTGGTCAAGGGCTTCGTGATGGACGACGAGCGGCTGAAGAACCCGGATGGCCGCCCGGATTACTTCGACGAGATGCTGGCGCGCATCCGGGACATTCGGGCCTCGGAAAAGCGCTTTTACCAAAAGGTGCGCGATCTGCTGGCGCTCTCCAGCGACTACGACAAGACCGACCAGACCACGCAGACGTTCTTCGCCACGGTGCAGAACCTGCTGCTGTACGCAGTGACGCAGAAGACGGCGGCGGAGATCATCACCGCCCGCGCTGACAGTAGTGATCCGAACTTCGGCCTGCTGAACTGGAAGGGCGCGCAGGTGCGCAAGCAGGACATTCTGGTCGCCAAGAACTACCTGACCGAGGACGAGATCGACACGCTGAACCGGCTGGTGGTGATCTTTCTGGAAACGGCAGAGCTGCGCACCAAGAGCCGCCAGGAGATTCGCATGGCTTTCTGGCAGCAGAACGTGGGCCAGATCATCGGCTCCAACGGCTTTCCGCTGCTGGCCAACGCTGGCGGCATCAGCCACGCGCAGATGGAACGGAAAACCGAGGCGCTTTACCAGGACTTCGACCAGCGCCGCCAACACCAGGAAGCCCTGCGCGCCGACCAGCAGGACGAGGTTGACTTGAAGGCGCTGGAAAACACGATCAAGAAACGCCCCAAACCATGACGGTGGTCACCATTTTTCGCACGGGCATCGCGATGGCGAAGTCGGGTGCGAGAAACGGCCGATGGCTGGGCCCAAGGACGGCAGAATCTTCCATGAAGAAAACGCAGAAAAACCATGACTGACGAGATTGAACTCATCCACTCGCCCCTGACGCAGACCTACCGTGCGGACGGGCACACGCTGCACATTCAGATCTACCGCAGCTCTGATTCACCCTGGGTGCTGGAGGTAGAGGACGAACTGGGTACCTCCACCGTGTGGGAAGACCCGTTTGAGACGGACAAGGCGGCATTGGAAACAGCGCTTCTGGCCATTGAGTCCGAGGGCATTCGCAAATTTGTCGTCGATGCCCACGAGGCGGCGCAAGACGCGGCACCCGACCAACTGCATGCCTTGGCGCAACAGGGCGCTGCGCCGGCGCCACTGGGCGTCAACGATTTGTTCGTTCCGTTGACCGAGGAAGAACTGGCAGAGCTGGACCAGTTTCTGTTGCATGAACTGGAAACCGAAGAGGGCATGACGCTGGACACGCTCGATGGCTACTTGCATGCCATTGCCATCGCGCCGGAGTTCATCCATCCCGACCAATGGCTGCCCAAAGTGTGGGGATACGGCGATGCCATGATGCCGCCCATGCCCAGTCTGGACGCTTTCAACCGCCTTCTGGGCTTGGTCATGCGCCACTACAACGGCATCGTTTCGGGGTTCGCGGCGCAGCCACCCATGCTCTCGCCGATATGGGGAATTCGCGCCACCGACCATGGCGAGTTCGACGATGCCGAAATGTGGGCCTACGGCTTTTGCGAAGGGGTCCAGCTCAACCGGCCTGCATGGCAGCCACTGCTGCGCGACCCCGAGGGTCAGCGCTGGTATCGCCCGATCGGCTTGTTGGGGGAGGGCGAGTTTTCAGCCGACCAGGATGCATTGACCAGGACCCCGCAGCAGCGCCATGCCCTGGCGGCCGATATTGGCCCCAGCCTGTTGCAAATCCACGCCTTTTGGCTGCCGGTGCGGCATGCTGCCAGCGAGCGCCAGCCATTTCAGCGCTCGGGCCACAAAGTGGGCCGCAACGAGCCGTGCCCCTGTGGCAGCGACAAGAAGTTCAAGAAGTGCTGTGGCGCACCCTCGAAACTGCATTGACGCCACGCACCCTATTGAAGAGCCGAAGAGCCGAATGACCGACCACAACCAAAAACAACTGGGCAAGACGCTCTGGGCCATTGCCGACCAATTGCGTGGCGCGATGGACGCGGACGATTTCCGCGACTACATGCTGTCGTTCCTGTTCCTGCGCTATCTGTCGGACAACTACGAAACCGCAGCCAAGAAGGAACTGGGCAAGGATTATCCGAAGCCGAAGGCTGAAGACCGCCGTGCACCGCTGGCCATCTGGTATGCCGACAACGCGGCCGATGTGCCTGCGTTCGAAAAACAGATGCGCCGCAAGGTGCATTACGTGATCGAGCCGCAGCACCTGTGGAGCAGCATCGCCCACATGGCGCGCACACGCAGCATGCGGGGTTGCTGAACACGCTGCAGGAGGGTTTCAAATACATCGAAACCCAGTCGTTCCAGAGCACGTTCGGCGGGCTGTTTTCGGAGATCGACCTGGGCTCGCCCAAGCTGGGCAAGGGCTACACCGAGCGCAATGCCAAGCTCTGCACCGTCATCCAGAAGATCGCGGAGGGGCTGGCCGACTTTTCGACCGACATCGATGCGCTGGGCGATGCGTATGAATACCTGATCGGCCAGTTTGCCGCCGGCTCGGGCAAGAAGGCCGGCGAGTTCTATACGCCGCAGCAGATCTCGGACATCCTCTCCACGATAGTCACGCTCGACAGCCAGGAGCCCAGGACGGGCGCGCGCCCGCGTCTCGACAGCGTGATGGATTTCGCCTGCGGCTCGGGTTCGCTGTTGCTGAACATCCGCAAGAGGATGAAGCAGGCGGGCGGGGACATCGGCAAGATCCACGGCCAGGAAAAGAACATCACCACCTACAACCTGGCACGCATGAACATGCTGTTGCATGGGGTGAAGGACACCGAGTTCGAGATCTACCACGGCGACACGCTGACCAACGACTGGGACATGCTGCGCGAGCTGAACCCGGCCAAGAAGCCGAGCTTCGACGCCATCGTGGCCAACCCGCCGTTCAGCTACCGCTGGGACCCCACGGATGCGCTGGCCGAAGACGTGCGCTTCAAGAACCACGGCATGGCACCCAAGTCGGCGGCCGACTTCGCCTTTCTGCTGCACGGCTTTCACTTTCTGAAGGACGAGGGCGTGATGGCCATCATCCTGCCGCACGGCGTGCTGTTCCGGGGCGGGGCCGAGGAGCGCATCCGCACCAAGCTGCTGAAGGACGGGCACATCGACACGGTGATCGGCCTGCCCGCCAACCTGTTCTATTCCACCGGCATTCCGGTGTGCATCCTGGTGCTGAAGAAGTGCAAGAAGCCGGACGACGTGCTGTTCATCAATGCCAGCGGCCCGGAGCACTTCGTCAAAGGCAAGCGCCAGAACCAGCTGACGCAGGACCACATCGACAAGATCATCAAGACCTACCAGTTCCGCGAGGAAGAGACGCGGTACGCGCGCCGCGTGGAGATGGCCGAGATCGAGAAGAACGACTTCAACCTGAATATTTCGCGCTACATCAGCACGGCGGTGGGCGAGGCGGAGATTGACTTGGCGGCAACACACGCCGAATTGGTGGAAATCGAGAAAGCCATCGCAGCGGCCAAGCAGAAACACAATGCTTTCTTGAAAGAGCTGGGGTTGAGTCTTTTGCCGTAGCCGTTACGGCGCCGACTCACGCAGCCGCCGGCCTTTTCTATCGGCAATGCGAGACCTGGGAACATTGCCAACGGTTGGGCCCCTGGCGAATCGGTGGACCCTGAAGGCTTTCTGCTTGACCGCCTCGGCCGTGCGGATCAGGCCTCGTGTGCATCGATGCCAAGCCGATGTTTGCGATTGCGCCAGTCCCGCAGTCGGTCACCGGATGCCTTGATGCGCTGAACCAGCGGTCCATCGAGACCGTCTGCCAAGGCATCTTCGAGTTGGGCATCGACGACCGTCTGCGCGTGCGCTGCCAGCGCGTGCCATGCCTGCGGCGCCATCAAACGATGGGCGGCCGCCAGCGCATCGCACGATGGCGAGCAGGCCAGCGACAGCTTGCGGACCGCATTGAGGGCGAAGGGCGGGCACAGCACCGCCTGCATCGCCACTGAGTTCGCGGTCCGCCGCGGCGTGTGGCCGCGTCGTGCGTGCCGCCTGGCCAGCACCGCGATCCAGAGCGCAAAGCCGTAGATCAGCCCGAGGACGGCCAACTGAGCCGCATCGCTGGGCCACACGAAAAGGGCTGCCGGCAGCAGCGCGAACAGCACGATGCCGAGCGCGTAAAGCGGCACGGCGAAGCCGCTGAAGCTCGCGGCATGCGCCTGCAGTGCCTGAACGGCCTCTGCATTGCCGGGCAATTGCACCTGTGCCGGGTCCCAGCGCAGCCGGTACACCGGCCGGTGCGGCTGCAGCAGCGCCGGCCAGGCCAGGTAGGCCCAGCGGACCTCGAAAGCCTGCCCGGCCAGCAGGCCGTGCCAACCCGAACGGCCGGGGTGCAGTTGGCCGGCGTCCGCCGAGAGCGGCACGCAGGCGTCGTACAGGTAGAACGCGCAGATGGCGAGCATCACCTGCGCTTCGGGGCCGATGGGAAGGAACACGGGGTACCGCGCAGCCTCAGGCTTCCTTCTTGCCCCGGCCGAAGAGCTTGCCGATGGCGCCGAAGAAGGCGGCCACGCCGACGAGCAGGAACTTCCAGAATGCGGCGATGAAGCCGCCGATGATCGTCCACAGCCCCTTCTTGGTGGCCACGGCGGCCGCGCCGCCCAGCACCAGCGCACCCAGGCCGATCTTGGCGAGTTTGTCGCCGTTCTTGAACTCGGAATAGGTCTGGCCACTGTTGTAGTTGAAGCCCGTGAGCACCTGCTTGAATTGCTCGGTGTCCTGGGTCAGGCTCTGCGGGTCGGACACGAGGATGGCGCTCATCACACCCGTGCGGCCCAGAATGCGCGAGGTGTAGTTGACGGCCCGGTGGCCGCTTTCATCGCGCAGGCGCAGGCCCCATTCCAGGCGCTTGCTTTGCGAGTCGTAATGCGGCTCGACCTGCCAGCCTTCGGTGTACAGGGCTTCCATGCCCAGCTTCTTGCGCTGCTTGTTGCCTTCCACATCGGCGGCCTTGATGGAGGAGAGCAACTCGGGCGCGTCGATCTTTTCGTCGTCCTTGATGTAGCCCGTGTCGTCGAACGAGAACACGGCGAACCAGTCCAGCGAGCGGGGGGCGATCAGGTAGTGGTGGGGCGTGGGCGGATTGCCGTACAGCTCCAGCAGCTTCGCCGTGTCCTTGTCGTCGAGGAAGGCATAGCCTTTTGGAATCTTGATGGTGGCGTTGCTGCCGATGGTTCCCTGGCCCTGGTCGATCCAGTGCAGGGCTTTCACCTGTTCGGCGATTTTTTCCTGGCGCTGCGATTCGGCGCCTTGGGCCCAGACGCCCACGGACATGCTGATGCCGATGATGGCCGTAGCCAATGACTTGATCATTTCTAACTCTGTTATGAATTGGTTTTTGGAGGTTGCGCGCAGGCCTTCCGCCAGCCCATGGCTTTCAGCGGACACCTCTCTCTGGCCCGGGCGCAGCGTGACTGCACCCGGTGCGTGGGATGCCCCGGTGGCAGCAGGCGACGATGGTTTCGTGGAATGGAAGGTGGCCAATTCGGGGCGAAAGACGCTCCTGGCGGCGGTGGGGTGCGGCCTATCATGGGTTGCGGCTTCGCGCGGCGCAGCACGGCGCAGCACGGCGCAGCACGGCGCGGCGCGGCGCGGCGCTTTCGCTGCCCCGCTGCGGGGCCAGCCCGTCAACAACGAGGAGACATTTCCCATGCGATTGAAGTTTTGCGTGCCGGCCGCTTTGCTGGCCCTGTCCAGCGCTGCCATGGCGGCCTGGCCCGACAAGCCCATCACGCTCGTGGTTCCGTTCCCGCCCGGCCAGGCGACCGACATCTTCGCCCGGGCGCTGGCCGAAAAGCTCGGAGCCCGCCTCGGTCAGCCGATGGTGGTGGACATTCTGGGAAGCGCCGACATGCAGAAATTCATGCGCGACCGGGGTTCGGAGCCCGCGCCCAGCACGCCCGAGGCGATGGACCAGTTCGTCGCCAGCGAGATCGTGGAGTGGGGCAAGGCGGTCAAGCAGTCCGGCGCGTCGGTGGATTGAGCGCACGGAGGTTGAGCCGCGGGCAAAGAGTGCGGATTGCACGGCGACCACGGATGCTATGGAATTAATAGCTATATGCCCTAGTTAAATATGCGCGGACAGGCATTTTGGCTTGGATTTTTGCCACAATTCCGCCATGCAACCTTTGCTCGATGCCATCGCCGCGATGGCGGTTCCCACCGATGCCCAGCGCATCTTCCATGGCCGCGGCGGCTTGTTTCCCGGCTGCGAACAGTGGTCGCTGGACGCTTACCCACCGGTCTTCGTGCTCACGAGCTTCGAGCCCGTGGGCGACGAAGCACTCGCCACCATCGGCGAGGCGCTGCAGAGCCGCTGGGCGCTGATCGCTCCGGGCGAGCCCTTGAACTGGGTGTTCCAGTGCCGCCACGAGCAGATGCGCGTGCAGGGCCGTACCGAGACGCGGCTGATGGCGGGCAGCGTGCCCGACCCCCACGTGGTGACCGAGCACGGAGCGCGCTTTCGCGTGCATGTGCTGAAAGGGCAGAACCATGGCCTGTTTCTGGACATGGCCGAGGGGCGGCGATGGGTGCGTGAGCACCTGGCGGCCGACAGGGCGCGCGAGCCGCGCGGCGCCAAGGTGTTGAACCTGTTCGCCTACACCTGCGCATTCTCGGTGGCGGCCCTGCAGGCCGGCGCCCGGCACGTGATGAATGTCGACATGGCCCATGGCGCCATCGCCATCGGGCAGCAGAACCACCAGCTCAACGGCTTGGCCAGCGGCGCGAGCTTTCTGGCGCACGACATCTTCAGCACCTGGGGAAAGATCACGCGCGGCGGGCCCTACGGCGTGGTGATCGTGGACCCGCCCAGCTACCAGAAAGGCAGCTTCGTCGCGACCAAGGACTATGCCCGGCTGATGCGGCGCCTGCCCGATCTGCTGGCGCCGGGCGGCCACGCGCTGCTGTGTTTGAACGCGCCGGAACTGGGCACCGATTTCCTGCAAGGGCAGATGCAGGAACTGGCGCCCGAGCTGGCGTTCGTCGCGCGCGTGGCCAATCCGCCGGCGTTCGCGGATGTGCAGGAGGAGCGGGCGCTCAAGGTGCTGGTCTACCGGGCGCCGGACTTGTAGGCCGGCCGGGTCGAGGCAGCGGCCAGGATCGCCCGGCGCCCGTGGCCTGGCAGCGCCGGCCCTCTGCCTAGGCGGCCAGCGTCGGGTAGTCCGTGTAGCCCTCGGCGCCCGGCGTGTAGAACGTGGCGGGCGACGGTGCGTTCAAAGGCGCGCCCTTGCGCATTCTCTCCACCAGGTCCGGATTGGCGATGAAGGCGCGGCCGAAGGCGGTCAGGTCCGCGCGGCCTTCGGTCAGCGCCTGCTGTGCGCTGGCTTTGCCGAGTCCGCCAGCGAGGATGAACGGGCCGTCGAAGGCGGCTCTCAGGTCCGTTTTCAGCTGGGCGGGAACGGGCGGCGTGCCCATGGCCGAGTGGTCCAGGACATGGACGTACATAAGGCCGAGCGCTGAAAGCGACTTCACCAGCGCCAGGTATTGTTCGTCCACACCGTCGAACGCTCCGGCGCTGTTGACCACGCCGTGGGGCGACAGTCGAATGCCCACACGATCCGCGCCGATTTCCTTGGCGGCGGCGCGTGCGACTTCGAGCACCAGCCGGTTGCGGCCTTCGGCCGTTTTGCCGTAGCCGTCCGTGCGGCGGTTGATGTTCGCATTCAGGAATTGCTCCAGCAAATAGCCGTTGGCCGCGTGCAGCTCGATGCCGTCGAAGCCCGCTTCGATGGCCAGGCGCGCCGCCGTGGCGTATTCTCCGATCACGGCCTGGATCTCGGCTCCGGTCATGGCGCGGGGGGCGGTGTGCGGCTGGCTGCCTTGGGTGTCGGTCCACATCTCGCCAGGGCAGACATCCGCGCTGGCGCTCAGCACTTCGGCGCCCGCGGGCAGATTGGCCCGGTGGGCCACGCGGCCGGTGTGCATCAGTTGCACGACGATCTTGCCGCCCTTGGCATGCACCGCATCCGTGACCAGCTTCCAGCCTTGCACGTGGGCGTCGTTGAACAGGCCGGGAATCCGTGCGTAGCCCAGGCCGTTGGGCGATGGCGAAGTGCCTTCCGTGATGATGAGACCGGCCGTGGCACGCTGTGCGTAGTAGGTCGCCATGAGGGTGTTGGGCGTGTTGTTGTCCACGGCCCGGCTGCGCGTGAGCGGCGACATCACCACGCGGTTGGCAAGCGGTGTTTTACGCAGGTGAAAGGCGTCGAAGAGCATGGTCTGTCCTGAAAGGAGTGAGGAGAAAACGAAAAGGCGAGGGGGCAGTGCGTGGCGTCAAATGACGTTGTAGCGAGGGGCTGGCGTGCCCACCTGGGTGCTGGCGAACAGCTCCGCGCGGGCTGCTTCGTACTTGTCCCACAGGCCCATGTCGGCGACCGACGGCCAGGTGATGGTTTCGCCCTGGTCCAGCCCTGCGAGAGCGGCATCGACCAGATGTTCGGTGGTCATCAGGGCGTCTTTGTCGAGGGCTGCGAGCGGCACGCCCGACAGGTCCCAGATCTCGGTGGCGGTGGATGCCGGCAAGACCAGCTGAACCTTGACCCCGGTGCCTGCGAGTTCTTGCTGCAGGCCCCTGCTGTACTGCAGGACGAAGGCCTTGGTGCCGCCGTACACGGCGCTGACGGGCAGCGCATGAATGCCCAGCACGGAGGCGATGTTGATGATCACGCCCTGTTTTCTCGCGATGAATGCCGGGAGCACCGCCTGGGTCAGCCGCGTCAGGGCGGTGATGTTGAGCGTGATCTGGGACAACGCGTCTTCGGCGGACCGCTGCGCGACCGGCCCCAGTCGGGCGATTCCGGCGTTGTTCACCAGAAGGTGCAGACGCTCGTTGGCGGACAGGATGGCTTCGACACGCGCCAGGTCCGCGGTGTCGCGCAGGTCCGCCACCACGGCTTCCGCCTGCACCCCATGGGTTTTGGCGATCCGCTCGCTGAGTGCTTTCAGGCGGTCGGCACGCCGGGCGACCAGAATAAGATCGTATCCACGCGCGGCAAGCCGGTCGGCATAGACCGCGCCGATGCCCGAAGAAGCCCCGGTGATCAATGCGACTTTGTTGGAATTGGGATGGGGCATCAAGTGTTCTTCAATAAAATTGAGTGCTCAACCAATTCAGTTGAGGGCTCAAATGTATGGTTGAACGATGGTGCGCCAAAAATGGTGCAGCGCTCAACCATTCGGAAAGTGTGGGAATTATGAAAACCCCTGTGGTTGCGGAAGCCGGTTCCGACTGCGCGCTGCAGCAAGCGATTGCAGATGCCACGGCCATGAGTGGCGTGCAGATCTGTACGAACACATCGGTGCGCCTGGCCGCCCGAAGATTGGGGCAGCTTTACGACGAAGCGCTTGCGCCGCTGAACCTGAAAGCGACCCAGCTCGCCCTGATCGTCGAGATCGGCAAGTTCAAGAGCGCCGACGCGCAAGGGCCGACCTTGCAGGACCTCGCGAATCGCCTCGCCATTCAGTTATCGGCGTTGACGCACGCCTTGAGGCCGCTGGTGCGCGACGGCATCGTCGAGTTGCGCCAGGACGCGCAGGACCGGCGCACCAAGCACGGCGTGCTCACCGCACGGGGCAAGCAGTTGCTGGCGGAAGCGGTCGGGCGCTGGGCAGCCGCCAATGAGCGGGTCGAGGCGGTGCTGGGCTCGGCATCGGCTGCTAGCCTGAGGGCCCTGGCCGACCAGGTGGCCTCCGACGCGTTTCTGGCGGCCTACAAGTCAGAGAATTGACGCGAAAGGCCGGCCGCCAATTGGTCGATGGCCCGGTCGGTGATCTGCAGCCGGTCGCTCAACGCCAAGGGCTGCAAAAAGCCCGCAGCCTCTTCGATCAAAAGGTGGGACAGGCCGTGAACCAAGCCCCAGCTCGATGCCACGGCGGTTGCCACATCGAGCGGCGAAGCGGCAGGGCCCAACGCGGCCTCGATGCAGGAATGCAAAAGCCCCAGCGGATTTGCCGAAGGGCCGTGGCCTGGCGTTTCGGGTAAGGGCAACTGCAGGGGTCGCTTGCCGAAGAACATCAACCTGAACAGCTGGGGATTCGCCAGGGCGAACGCCACATAGGCTTTGCCGGTCGCGGACAACCTGGCGCGGGGGTTCGGGGCGGCCTGCTCCATCCCGCGCTCCATCGCTTCGGAGAGTTCCGAGAAGCCCCGCAATGCCAGTGCATACAAGAGCGCCTCGGTATTGACGAAGTGGTGCGCAGGCGCCGCGTGGCTCACGCCCGCGCGCCTGGCGGTGCCGCGCAGTGGTTTGCGGTCTATCTGCTCAGTCTGGCCGCGTTTTGCGCGTACATCGACCCGGCGTGGCGCAAAACGGGCGCCTTTCGCTGGCCCATCTTGGCGGGATCGTCAGCCATCGTGGTGGAACAGACCATCATCACCTTGCAGTCTGCACGGGGAGTGGGCTCGCATTTCAACGCGGCCACGGCGTTCGACGGGGCGTTGTATGCGGTGATGGGCGTCGGCTCCCTCGCACTGCTGGCCATGGCCCCGCTGGTTGCCATGGGCCTGGCGCGCCATCCGGGCCAGCGGCCGATCCAGGGCGGCATTCGCGAAGCGATCGTCATCGGCTTGCTGATGACGGGGGTGCTGACGCTGGCAACGGCCGGCACCATGGCCGTGTTGGGCAGCCACCGCATCGGCGCTGCGGGCGAAGGCGCCGCAGCCTGGCCGATCCTGGGCGGGCTGGGTAACCCGGGAGACCTGCGCGTTCCGCACTTTTTTGCGACGCACGCCATGCATGCCGTGCCGCTGGCCGCGTGGGCAGTGGCTCGGTGGTATCCATTGCGAAGGGGCACCGTTCTCTGCATCGCCGCGATTTATGGCGCTTTCGTCGCGTGGGTTTTTGTGCGGTCTTTCGGGGGGGTAACCATTTTTTCTCGCCAGAAGATACAGTTAGCGCTTCAGAACTGACGAGGTTCTTTTTCCGTGGGTATTTCACGCAGCTCTGCGCTACAGGTCTTCAGTGAATTTCATTGACACATCGTTCATGCCCCAATGCCGAAGGCTGGCGTTCGATAGCATCCGTGCCATGAAACGTCGAATTCTCGTGGCCCTGGTGATGGGTTTTCTGTGCCTGGCCGTCTTGCTCGGGGCCGGCCAATTCCTGAGCCAGCCGCACCATCGGTCGGTGGGCCCGGCGCCGGTGGATCTGCCGGTGGTGAATGTTCAGTTCGACACCGCCGCGCACCAGGCGCTCTCGGGGTGGCTCGTGCGTGGCCAGCCCGGCGCCGGGGCCGTGCTGCTGCTGCACGGCATCGGGGCGGATCGGCGGCAGATGCTCGGGCGGGCAAAATTTCTGCACCGGTTGGGCTACTCCGTGCTGCTGATCGATCTTCCCGCGCACGGCGAAAGCTCTGGAGACAAGGTCACATTCGGGTGGAACGAATCGCAAGGGGTGAACGCCGCATTGGCCTATCTGGCGCAGGCCACGCCGGGGGAGAAGATCGGCGTGATCGGCGCCTCGCTGGGAGCCGCTTCACTGGTGCTTGCCCATTCGGCCGTCCCACTGAATGCCGTGGTGCTGGAGTCGATGTTTCCGACCCTTGAAGAAGCCGTCTCCAACCGGCTGGCGCTGTATCTGGGCGCGGCGGGCCGGTGGCTCACGCCGCTGTTGCTGTGGCAGCTTCCGGTGCGGCTGGGGGTGTCTGCCCAGCAGCTTCAGCCCATCGCCGAGCTTGCGTCATTGCACGCCCCGCTGCTGATTGCCTCGGGCGCGCAGGATCGGCATACGACATTGGCGGAAACGCGGCGAATCTTTGCGGCAGCGGCCGAGCCGAAAGCGCTTTGGGTGGTCGATGGTGCCGCCCATGTGGACCTGCATGCGTTCGATGCCCCGGCCTACGAAGCGAGAATCGCGGCGTTTTTGGCAAAGCACCTGCGCGGCAGTGGGTGAAAGAGCGGGATGCGGTGACTGCACCGGCACCGGCTCAGCCACCGCGTGCCGCACGCGCCGCGCCGACTATGCCGCGTCGTCGCCCTGGCCCGTGCGGGGCGATGACGGCGATACGCCCAGCAGGTCGGTGATCTGCTCCCAATCGGCCGCATCCACGGGCGTGATCGACAACCGGCTGCCCTTTTGCAGCACCTGCAGGCCGGCCAGTTCAGGGTGCGAACGCAACTCGGCCAGAGGCAGCAGGCGTGTCTTGCGCAGCGCCTGAACATCCAGCAGCAGCCAGCGCGGCCGGTCGGGCGGGGACTTGGGGTCGTGGTAGGGCGATTCGGGATCGAACTGCGTCGGGTCCGCCCGGGTGGCGGAGGCAACGCGCGCGATGCCGGCGATGCCGGGCTCGGGGCAGCTGGAGTGATAGAACAGCACGCCATCGCCCACCTGCATGCCGTCCCGCATGAAATTGCGCGCCTGGTAATTGCGCACGCCGGTCCACGGCACCTTGGCGCCCGGGGCCGCGAGGGCGTCGTCGATCGAGCATTCCTGCGGCTCGGACTTCATGAGCCAGTAGTGGGGTGGCCTGCGGGTGGTCGTCGTCATGGCGCCATTCTGGCCGCACGGAATGGGCAAGGCGATGGCCCAAAGCGATGCAGTCGCCGGTTGCTATTTATTTGATAGCTGCCAGCGCATGATTCACTAGGGCGTGAGCCCGATATGACCATATTTCCTCCTTGCCGGATGCCATATGTCATATGCCCGCAGGCATCGCACGCGCTCAGCGCCGCTCGCCCGTGCCGCCCCAGCGGACCGTGTCGGGCGCGGGAATGGCCAATGGGTTGTCCTTGGGCTCGGTGAGCGGGGCCAGCAGCGCGTTCAAGTCTGCCTCGCTGAACTTGGCCGCGCCTGCCGCGTCGTGCCCCAGCACGCCCTGGGCCAGGGCCAGTTTGCGCGCCTGCAATTCCAGCATGCGCTCTTCGATGCTGCCTTCCACCACGATTTTGTAGACGAACACCGGCTGGTCCTGCCCGATGCGGTGGGCACGTGCCGTGGCCTGTTCTTGCACCGCAGGGTTCCACCAGGGATCGAGGTGGATGACCGTATCGGCCGCGGTCAGGTTCAGACCCACGCCGCCGGCCTTCAGGCTGACCAGCAGGATGGGTGGCGCTGCGGGGTCGTCCTGCGCCTGAAAGCGCCGCACCACGGCGCCGCGCGAGCGGGGCGGGATGTCGCCGGTGAGGCGGAGGTAGGGCAGGGCGAGCGCATCGAGGTCCTCGGCCGCCAGCGCCAGCATCTCGGTGAACTGCGAAAACACGAGCACGCGGCGCCCCTCGGCGACCAGCGCCGGCAGCGTGCCGGCCAGCCATTCGAGCTTGGCGCGCTCCATGGTGGCGGGCTTCGCCTTCGCGGCCTCGCTGCCTTTGACCAGGCGCGGGTCGCAGCAGACCTGGCGCAGCTTGAGCAGGGCGTCCAGCAGGGTGATCTGCGCGCCATCGAAGCTCTGGCGCTGCAGCACGCGGCGCACCTGCTTGTCGGCGGCCACGCGCACGGACTCGTACAACTCGCGCTGGCGGCCCTGGAGCGACACGCGCACCATCACGTCGGTGCGGGGCGGCAGCTCAGCGGCCACATCCTGCTTGCGGCGGCGCAGGATGAAGGGGCGCACGCGCTGGGCCAGCAACTGGGCGCGCAGGGTTTCGCCGTGTTCTTCGATGGGCTTGCGCCAGCGGGCGTTGAAGCTGCGTGCATCGCCCAGAAAGCCGGGCATCAGAAAGTCGAACTGCGCCCACAGTTCGCCCAGGTGGTTCTCCAGCGGGGTGCCGGTCAGGCACAGCAGATGCGGCGCCTTCAGGCGTCGCAGGGCGCGGGCACTGCGGCTGCCCGCGTTCTTGACCATCTGCGCCTCGTCCAGGATCAACAGATGAAACGGCTGCGCGGCCAGCGCGTCGATGTCGCGCCACAGCAGCGGGTAGGTCGTCAGCACCAGGTCGTGCTGCGCGATGTGCGCAAACCGCTCACGGCGGTCGGGGCCATGCAACGCCAGCACGCGCAGGCCCGGCGCCATGCGTTGCGCCTCGGCCTGCCAATTGAACAGCAGCGAAGTCGGCAACACCACGAGCGCCGGGTGCGCGAGGCGGCCCGCTTCTTTTTCGGTGAGGACGTGCGCCAGGGCCTGCGCGGTCTTTCCCAAACCCATGTCGTCCGCCAGAATGCCGCCCAATCCTTGTTCGCGCAGGTATTGCAGCCAGGCCAGGCCGTCGAGCTGGTAAGGGCGCAGCGCTATGCCCAGGCCCGCTGGCGCGGCGATGGGCGCTGGCGTACCGGCCGCTTGCAGCCGCTGCGCCAAATGCGCCAGTCCCGCGTCGCCCTGCAATTGCCACGCGTTGTCCCAGCCATTGACCGTGCCCACGCGGTGCGCCTGGACCAATCCTGCGCGCAGCGCTTCCAGGCGCCGCACTTCCCACGCGCCCAGGCTCAGCGGGTCGCCATCTTCGCGGTGCCGATGGGCATTGCGCAGTGGATCGGTCAGCAAATCGACCAGCGCGCCGACGATGGCCTTGATCGGCGCAGCCGGGGCATCGATCCGCTGCCCGCCGGGCGCGCGCAGCGAAATGGTGGCGTGGTCGTCGATGGCGGCCAATTGCGCAGCGTTCAGCCAGCGCGGCTCGCGCTGGAGCAGATCGGCCAGCAACGGGGCAAGGTCCAGGCTCTCGCCGTCCACCTCGATGCCCAGGCTGAGCAGCCAGGCGCCCTCGCGCTCGGGCAGATGGAGCTTTTGCACAGGCCGTTCGCGCTCGCCCAGCGGGCCGGCGACCTCTTTGCCCAGCCATTCGCCGGTGTCGGGGTCGATGCGCAGCGTCCAGCGCTGCACCGGCACGCTTTCGTGGGCGAAACCGGGCAGCACCACGACGGCCCAGCCCCTCGATTGCAGCCGTGGCACCTGCTCGGCCCAGAAGTCGCCGAAGGCGGCCTCCTGCGGCAACGTCCACACCGGGTCCAGTACGGGGGCCTGCGCACGGTCGCGCCATTGCAAGGCAGATTCCGGCACCGGGAGCAGGCCCAGGTCCCGCACGAAGTCGATGGCGTCGGCTTCTGCCGCCAGTTCGCGCTGCAGGCGCACGACCGGGCTGCCGGCGTCGTACAGCTCCTGAACGGCGGGCGGCCTGCTGTTGAGCACGGAGGTGGGAGCCGGCGTTTCCCAGCATGCGCCCTGCGGGGTGCGGTACGTCCAGTCGATGTGCGCCAGGGTGACCTGATCGCCGCGCGGGCCGATGGGGCCATGGGGGCGCAAGCCCAGCAGCCCATCGCCGCGGCCCAGCGTCTGCAGCGTGATGCGCGGTTGAAAGCGGCCGGCCGTGGTGTTCTGGCTTTCGGGAATGCCTGCCGGGGCGGGGGGCTCAGGCTGATCAGGCGGCTCAGCCGGTGCATCGCCCCGCAACCGCGCCATCACCCTGGCTGCGTCGGCGTCGGACAGCGTGGGCAGCCCTGCCAGCGTGGTGGCATCCGCCTGCCGTTGCAGCGCCTCGACCCATGCCGCGATGGCGTGATCGCGTTGCACGGCCCTTGAAGGCGGCGTCGGTGTACTGGCGGTGCGTGGAGGGGGGCGCGAAGACATCGGCGGTCATTTTGCCGCCGCAACGGTGGCGCCCTTGTCAGGGCCGGCCGGCATCCTTCGGATCGGGCAGCGTCAGCTGAGCGGCTTTGGCGACCTGCACGCAGTCGCGCAGGTGCTGCTCTCCCAGCAGGCGCAGGGTGGTGTAGCCCAGTACCGCTGCCACGGCCTGACCCGCGAGGGGCACATATTTGGCGGCCTGCTTGGCTGTCAGACGCATGCCGACCGCCTGCGTCGCACGGATCACCAGTTCGCGCGTGACGAATTTTCCGATCAAGGCCGATCCGACGAGCCCGACCGCTTTCTGCACCTGTTCTCGCTTGTGCGGGGTCAAACGGTCGATCTGCTCGGGCGTCAGTCCGAACTCGGCGTTGATCTGCGGCACCAGACGGGACAGCAATGCCGCATCGACCGCCCAATCCAGCCCAGGGATGGGCACCGTGCCGGCGGCTGCAGCCATCAATGCGCGCCGATGCAGGAGGCGGCGGCTGCGCTGCACGGCCGCCAGCAGGGCAGGGTCGCCGTCGGCCAGCGTGATGGCGCTCGGAAGACGTTCAGCCACGATCGGCCCGCAAGTTCGTCTTCAATTCTTTCTCTTGACGAGGCCGTACACCACCAGCAAGAGGATGGCGCCCAGGATGGAGGCGATCCAGCCCGCAGGCTCGCCTTCCTTGTACCAGCCCATGGCCATGCCGATGTAGGTGGCCAGGAACGAGCCCGCGACACCCAGCAGCGACGTCATGATCCAGCCCAGTTTGTCATCCCCTGGTTTTAAGGCGCGGGCCAGCAGACCGACGACGAGACCGACGAGAAGAACACCGAGTACGGAGAACATGGAAGACACTTTCTGAGAGGGTTGGGATGCGGAGAATCTACCCGGCCCGCCCCATGGCGCCCTGTCGGACAAGGCGCAATATGGCTCGCACCAAAAATAGGGGCTTTCGCACGAAGCCAAAACGTGTCCCTCCAAACCTCGGCGGTGTGGGAGGCCGCCGACAGCCCGACGCGCACGCATCCGGCGGTCGTCTTTTCACCGGCTGGATAAGGTCGGTGTCCTGCCAACAATAAGAGAAAGGAATGCACATGCCGATCCGATCCCCCCGTACCTTCCTGTCCGCCACCGTACTGGCGCTGGCTGCGGCAAGCAGCGGCGCCTTCCTGCCCGGCACGGCGATGGCGCAGAGCGATCAAGCCTCGCTGGATCGTGGAGCGCGTCCAGACACGACGCCCGCGCAGCGCTACCAGACGGCGATCCGGGAAGCTGGCGGTGGTTTGAAGGTGGCGTTGCAAGAATGCCGCGAGGGCGATGCGGGAGCCCGCAAATCCTGCGAAGCGGACGCAAGGGCCCGCTACAAGGCCGACATGGCGGCGGCCCGTGAGATGTTGCGCAATCCCGATGCAGGTCCGGTGAACGTGGTGGGCGAGCCCATCCGCAGCACTGAAACCACGACGGTCATCAAGCCCTGAGATCCGCTAGCGAGTCAACGCAATGAGCGCGACAGCCGGCGCAGGCCCATCGAATCAGTTGGATGCGTCGGCGTTGGCTTGCGCCGTGCTGACGCGGCGTGCGCCGTTGAAACGACGCTGCCAATACGAGGCACCCATGTCCTCCACGCGGACTTCGGCGCCGCTTCGGGGCGAATGGATGAATTTGCCGTCGCCGACGTACATGCCGACGTGGCTGAAGGTGCGGCGCATCGTGTTGAAAAAGACCAGATCCCCGGGCTGGAGGTCTTTCTTTTCGATCTTTTCGGTCGCTGCGGCCTGCTGGTCGGCGCGGCGCGGGAGAACCAGGCCGGCGGCCTTGCCGTAGATGGTTCGGATGAAGCCGCTGCAATCGAAGCCGGTTTCGACATCGTTTCCGCCACGTCGGTAGGGCACTCCCAGGAAACCCATCGCGGTCGCGACGAGTTCACCGGTCTTGTCCTGCACGTTGTGGCGTGCTTCCTGAAGGTGCGAAAGCATGGTTCTCTCAAGAACCAGACGGTCTAAATCATCAGAGGGCGCATTGTTGGGGGCGGCGTGGGCGCTGGCGCAAGCCAGCAACAAGAGGCAGATCCATCGAGACATGGGGCGCGAGGTTATCACGCATGCCCCGGCTTCCATTAGCAATAGTCGTCGCAACACACCTTGCTAATGTGTTTTAGCTATTAAGGAGGCGATATGGCATCCTCTATCACCAACCCAGGTAGTGCCGGAGAGAGGCCGCTGCCCTCGACACGCTGGAAAATTTTCGTTACATGTTACAAAATTTCCGCTGAATGAAATTTAATAAATCCACGCGTCTGGCCGCTATCTTTGCACCCCTTGAATATGTAACGGCCGGGGTTCTGGCCATGGGGGCGGCAGCGCTTGCCAACGCCGAGGCGCCCGCACCCGTCACACCGCAAGCCGCCAAAACCAATGCGGATGTGGTCACCGTGGCCCGGGATTTGTCCAATCCATGGGCGGTGGCCTTTCTGCCGGGTGGGCGTTTTTTGGTCACCGAGCGTTCTGGCCGATTGCGCGTGGTCGAACCCAATGGGCGGTTGAATGCCCCGGTGTCCGGCGTGCCTGCGGTGGTGTTCGGCGGGCAGGGCGGTCTTCTGGATGTGGTCACCGACGCGCAGTTCGAGCGCAACCGGCGCATCTTCTTTTGCTACTCCGAAGCCGCTGCCGATGGCGAGACCGGAAACAGCACCGCTCTGGCAAGTGCAGTCCTCGCACCAGGAGAGGCCGCGCTGAGCGACGTGCGCGTGATTTTCAGCCAGCGGCCGAAAGTGCAAAGCGGCCTGCATTTCGGGTGCCGCATCGCGCAGGCCCGCGACGGGTCGATCTTTCTCGCGTTGGGAGAGCGGTCCTCCCGCAAGGAAGATGCGCAAAAGCTGGACGGTTATCTGGGCAAGGTGGTGCGCCTGCAGCCCGATGGCGCCCCGGCTTCGGGCAATCCGACCGTTGCGGGCGCGCTGCTGGGCATCTGGAGTTGGGGCCATCGCAACCCGCAGGGGGCGGCGATAGCGCCTGATGGCAGGCTCTGGATCCACGAACACGGTCCGCAGGGCGGCGACGAGATCAATGTGCCCCAGGCCGGCCGCAATTACGGCTGGCCGGTGGTCACCTATGGCGAGAATTACGGCGGCGGCAAGATCGGCGAAGGGCTCACCGAAAAAGAAGGCATGGAGCCGCCGCTGCATTACTGGGTGCCGTCCATTGCGCCTTCGGGCATGGCGTTTCTGACCAGCGACCGCTATGGCGCCGACTGGACGGGCAGCCTTTTCATCGGATCGCTCAAATTCAGCCGGCTGCACCGCCTGGAGGTGACCGATTCCAGGGTGGTTCGCGACGAATACCTGTTGGCGGGCCTGGGTGAGCGCATTCGCGATGTGCGGCAGGGTCCCGATGGCTGGCTGTATCTGCTGACCGATGGTCCCCAGGGGCGTTTGCTGCGCCTCACCCGTTGACCGCCCCCCGCCCGTGCGCGCCCGGATGGGCGCTTGCCCCGGCTGCGACAATCCCGGCATCTTCTACCTTCTGCCTTGCGCACCCTGCCCATGCTGCTCGACGCCTCTGAATCCCAACTCGTCCTGATCGATTACCAGGAACGCCTGTTGTCGGTCATCTCCGACGGCCCGGCCGTGCTGGCCAATGCCTTGCGTCTGGCGCGGGCGGCCCAGTTGCTGGAGGTGCCGGTGTGGGGCACCGAGCAAAATCCGTCCCGGCTGGGTGGCAACGATCCGGCGCTGCGCGCGCTGTGCCGAAAGACGTTGGCCAAGATGCATTTCAGCGCGGCGGAAGAAGGTCTGGGCGAATGGCTGCGCCCCGAACCCAAATCCCCGGCCGGCAATGCCCGCAGCCTGCCCAAGCACCTCCAAAAACCCCAGCCCACGGCGGAAGAGCCCGGCGCCATCGTCATTGCCGGCTGCGAGGCCCATGTGTGCCTGCTGCAGACGGCGCTGGATTTGCTGGAGGACGAGTTCGACGTGTGCGTGGTGACCGACGCCTGCGGTTCGCGCACCGAGCGCAACCGCGACGCCGCCTTCGACCGGTTGGCCGGTGCGGGTGCCGAACTGGTCACCACGGAAATGGTCATCTTCGAATGGGCGCGGACCGCCGAGAACCCTGCCTTCAAGGATTTGCTGGCTCTCGTGAAGTGAGCGGGCAGGGCAACGCCGCGGGCCGTGGTGTTGTCCCGCCCAACGCAGCACCCTTTCGGTGATTTCCGAGATGCCATCCAGGGGCTTGGCCTGATCTGGGCTCAGCGCGTATTTCAACCATTCGCAGCCGCCGCTTGGGAGCGACTGCAAACTTTGGAGCACTACCTCATGAGGCGTTTTCACCCGATGCACTGGAAGTCCGCTGCCGCTTTGCTCGCGCTGTCTGGCGCCACGCTGCCTGCGTTGGCGCAGTCCGATCGCCAGGTGGCCGAAGACATGGTGACCCGTTCGGCCAACGTCTGTCCTGGCCACAGCACCGAGCGCACCACGCCCACGGTGAAGGCCGTGCCGGTCGGCGCATTGCGGGTCATGCTGGAACGCGGCTTGGTGATGTGCCCGGACCGTCGCCTCGACGCCGATGCACCGGCCGTTTTCTACGGCAGGGTCGGCGTGTTCGCTTGGAATCCGGAAGTGGCGGCCGGCTCTGCGGTCATCGTCCAGCAGATCAGCGCCATGACCCGCAAGGACGAGTACCCGGTGGAGACGCTGGTATGGGATGCCAAAGGCGCCCCCGTGAAGCAACGCACCGTGCCGGCCTTCGAGCCAAGGCCCGGCGCGGCGCGGCGGTGCTGTACAAGGTCCGCTGAGCTGAGCCCCGGAGGCGGCGGTCCATGCCGGCCTGTGTCCGTGTGTGCCGGTTGACCTGCTGCCCCGCACCTACATCAAGACTGCCGCCAGCGGCAACCAGCGCGTTCTCGCGTTTTGCGAGGTCTGCGGGAGTTCGCTGTATGCCTGCGCTGTCGAGAATCCACCGTCCTATTCATTGCGGATCGGCACGCTGAAGCAGCGGCAGGAACTCGGCACCCCGAAGCACCAGATTTGGACGCGGCGCCGCCACGATTGGGTGGAACTGCCCGAGGGAATCGAGTCGTTCGAAGGGCAGCCATGACCATGACTGCGCTGGGCTGTGATCCGGCGCCCCGGCAGGCGAGCGACGTGACCCAGGCGGCAAAGCCGCTTGCTTGAACGATCCCGCGGGTTGGATGGCCCGGCTTTGTGGGCCCCTGACTTCAGGAGCCAATAGCTTTTCAGGCCGCCAGCGCAATCGCAGAAATGCTTTTTTGCTATTGAATCAATAGCAAATCGAGCGATTCATTCGCTGATCTGGAACAGCCTCCAAGTCCCCTCATTGAAGCCGTGGCACGCCCATCCCCGACGGCGCGCCCAGCGCTCCGCGCGCCAGGCCCGCACCGCCACCGCCACTGCCCATGGCATTGAGCCGGAACTGCGCCACCGTCGCGGCCAGACGGCTGGCCTGCTCGTTCAGGCTTTCGGCCGCTGCGGCCGATTCTTCGACCAGCGCCGCGTTCTGCTGGGTCATCTGGTCGAGCTGGTTGACGGCGGTGTTCACCTGGCGGATTCCGTCCGACTGCTCGGAGGTGGCCGCAGTGATCTCGCCGATGATGTCGCTCACGCGCTGCACGCTGCTCACGATCTCTTCCATGGTCGTGCCCGCGTCCTGCACCAGGCGCGAGCCGGCCTCCACCTTTTTGACCGAGTTGCCGATGAGCGCCTTGATCTCCTTGGCGGCTTCGGCCGAGCGGCCGGCCAGGCTGCGCACTTCGCTCGCCACCACGGCGAAGCCGCGGCCCTGTTCACCGGCGCGGGCGGCTTCGACCGCCGCGTTCAGCGCCAGGATGTTGGTCTGAAAGGCGATGCCGTCGATCACGCCGATGATGTCGCTGATCTTGCGCGAGCTCTGGTTGATTTCGTCCATGGTGGAGACGACCTGGGTCACCACCAGTCCGCCGCGCGCGGCCACCTCGGCGGCCGAGCTGGCCAGTTTGTTGGCCGTGGCGGCGGAGTCGGCCGACTGGCGCACGGTGGCGGTCAGCTCCTCCATGGAGCTGGCGGTTTCCTGCAGATTGCTGGCGGTCTGCTCGGTGCGCGCGCTCAGGTCGGCGTTGCCCGTGGCGATCTCGCGCGTGGCCGTGGCGATGGAGTCGGCCACGTTGCGCACTTCCATCAGCGAGCCTTCCAGCGCGCCGCGCATGGAGGCCAGGGCGCCCAGCAGCATTCCGGTTTCGTCACCGGCGTGGCGGCCGTGGTCCTTTCCGGTCAGGTCCATGGCGGCGATTTGGTCGGCCACTTGGCGAGCCTCGGCCAGCGGGCGCGTGATGCTCAAGGCCAGGCGCCAGGCCAGGAAGGCGGCCAGCAGCAGCGAGCCCACGCACAGGGCGGTGAGCAAGCCGGTGGCGGCCTGGCTCGCTGCGCGAATGCGTTCGCCAGCCGCGTCCAGTTCGCTGCGCTGCAGGTCCACCATCTTGCTGATGGTCTGCTGGAAGGTGATGGATGCGGGCTCAAACCGCTGCGTGAAAGCGCGCGCGACCGCCTCGGGGTCGCCTTCCTTCTTGAGCTTGGTCACTTCATCGCGGGTCGTGAGATAGGCTTTGCGGTGCTCGCCGATCTGCGCAAACAGCGCGCGATCGGCATCGCTGTCCAGCAATTTTTCGATCTGTTGCTGCAGCGCGGACGACTGCTTGCTCGATTCAGCAGCGGTCGCTGCAAAGAAGTCCGCCAGGGACGGGTCGCTGCTCTTGGCGATGGCCGCCACGCGCTGGGCGCCGTTCGTGATGTTGCGATACCAGTCGCTGGCCGCCCGTTCGGTCGCGAGCGACCTGCTGAGCATCACGTTCATCTCTTGGGTGACGGCGCGCAACTGAAAAATGCCATACAGGCAACTGATCAGGAAAAGCACCAGGATGGTGCCAAGGACCAGCGCCAGACGGCGCCCGATGGTGAAGTGGGTAGGGGTCATGAAGGGACTTCCAGGACAAGAGCCAGAGGGACGGGGGCTGCGGGCGGCCTGGAAATAGCCTCCCGATGTTTCAAAGTGTACGCGGACCCTGCTCCAGAACGGGGCGTCTGTGACAAGCGAGCACTTTCGTGGAGCGGAATTTGCCGTGTTGCCACCATTCGGTCATCCGGAACCCGCTGTCCCCTTGGCCTGTGCTGGCGGAAATCGGCGGACCGCACAGGCCGGTTTGGCGGGGCAACGAATGCCGTCCGTTCATCTGTTGGCAGAATGGTCCGTCCTGACACGAGAACGATCAAGGAGACAAGCCATGCCGCGCTACGCCGACTTTCACCGCCGGTCCCTCGAAGACCGTGATGCTTTCTGGGCCGAGCAGGCCCGCCTGATCGACTGGCACACGCCGCCGCCGCAGATTTGCGACAACAGCCGCCCGCCCTTCACGCGTTGGTTCGCGGGGGGCACCACCAGCCTGTGCCACAACGCCGTGGACCGGCACCTGGCCGAAAGGGGCAGCCAGCCGGCGCTGATCGCGGTGTCCACCGAGACGAACACCGAGCGCACCTATACCTTCGCCGAGCTGCATGCCGAGGTACAGCGCATGGCCGCCGTGCTGCGCGCGATCGGCGTGGGGCAGGGCGACCGGGTGCTGATCTACATGCCGATGATTGCCGAGGCCGTGTTCGCCATGCTGGCTTGCACGCGCATCGGCGCGCTGCATTCGGTGGTGTTCGGCGGCTTTGCGGCCGCCTCGCTGGCCTCGCGCATCGACGATGCCGAGCCCGTGGCCATCGTGAGCGCCGATGCGGGCTCGCGCGGCGGCAAGGTCGTTCCCTACAAGCCGCTGCTGGACGATGCCATCGCCCAGTCGCGCCACCAGCCAGCGGCCGTGCTGCTGGTGGACCGTGGCCTGGCGCCCATGGCGCTGCAACCGGGCCGCGACCACGACTGGGCCGCGTTGCGCGAAGAGCACCGGCAGGCCAGCGTGCCTTGCGAATGGGTGGACGCCACCCACCCCAGCTACACGCTGTACACCAGCGGCACCACCGGCAAACCCAAGGGCGTGCAGCGCGACACGGGCGGCTATGCGGTGGCGCTGGCGGCCAGCATGCGGCACATCTTCGGCGTGGGCGCCGAAGAAGAGGGCGGTGAAAAGGCCGAAGGCGCCCCTGCCAGCCCGGGCGTTTTCTTCGCCACCAGCGACATCGGCTGGGTGGTGGGCCACAGCTACATCGTCTATGGCCCGCTCATCGCCGGCATGGCCACGCTGGTGTACGAGGGCCTTCCCACGCGGCCGGATGCGGGCGTGTGGTGGGGCCTGGTGGAAAAGTACCGCGTCACGCACATGTTCTCGGCGCCCACGGCGGTGCGGGTGCTGAAGAAACAGGACGCCTCTTTTCTGCGCCGGCACGACGTGTCGAGCCTGCAGGGCCTGTGGCTGGCCGGCGAGCCGCTGGATGCGCCCACGGCCGAGTGGATCGCCGATGCGCTGGGCGTGCCGGTGATCGACAACTATTGGCAGACCGAAACGGGGTGGCCCATCCTCACCCTGGCCCGCGGCGTGGAGCCGCAGCCCGCGCGCCTGGGCAGCCCGGGCCGCGCGATGTACGGCTACGACGTCAAGCTGGTCGATGAGGTGACGGGCGAAGAGCTCACCGAGCCCCACCAGAAGGGCGTGCTCGCCATCGAAGGGCCGCTGCCGCCCGGCTGCCTGCAGACGGTGTGGCGCGATGACGACCGCTTCGTGCAGACCTACTGGCAGAGCCTGCCCGGGCCGATGCGCTACAGCACCTTCGACTGGGGCATCCGCGATGCGGACGGCTACTACTTCATCCTGGGCCGCACCGACGACGTGATCAACGTGGCCGGCCACCGCCTGGGCACGCGCGAGATCGAAGAAAGCATCGCCGGCCACCCGCAGATCGCCGAGGTGGCGGTGGTGGGCGTGGCCGACGCGCTCAAGGGCCAGGTCGCCATGGCCTTCGCCGTGGTGCGCGATGCAGCGGTGCTGACCGACGAGGCGGCACGCCTGGCGCTGGAAGGCGAGGTCATGCAGCAGGTGGCGCAGCGCCTGGGCGCCGTGGCGCGCCCGGCGCGGGTGTACTTCGTGGCGGCGCTGCCCAAGACGCGCAGCGGCAAGCTGCTGCGCCGCGCCCTGCAGGCCGTGGCCGAGCGGCGCGACCCGGGCGACCTGACCACGATGGAAGACCCGGCCGCACTGCAGCAGGTGAAGGAACTGGTCGGCTGATGCACCGATTCGCCATTCAATGAGAGGTCACCGGGAGCCACCGCACCTGGCGGTGGCGGGAGGAAAACCGGCTTTTGCGTTTTTGCGCTAATGCGCCAGGGCCGGTGCTTGCCTGGGTGACCGTCTGGACATCCACAAGAGCAAGCCGATCATGCCCGCCGGGCAAAGCGCGACGGCCAGCAACCCGATGTGGATTTCAGAGTATTCGATGATGATCCCCACCAGCCAGGGGATCAGGCTGCATCCGGCATTGCCGAAAGCGGTCAGCACGCCGAACATGGTTGCCCCACCACGAGGGTAGGCGTCCGCCGTGATGGCCAGCATCGTGGGCCACAGGCAACTGCCCGAAAACCCGGCGGCAATGCTGGCGGCGATGGCCACGGCCGGGCTCGGCGGAAAGCTGATGACGAAGAAAAGGCCGATGGTCACGGCACAGCAGCCCAGCATCAGGGAGATCGGCGCGATGCGCTCATGCAGCAGGGCCGCGGCCATCCTGCCGAGCGCCATTCCGACGGAAAACCCTGCAAGGGCGAAACCACCCACTTCCTTCGAATACCCCAGGCCCTGTTCGGCATAGGTGGGCAGCCATTGCGACAGCCCCGTTTCCGTGGCGCCCCCGAGAAAGATGGCGATCAGGCACGCGATGAAGTAGGGCTGCCTGATCAGTTGGGGCATCGATTCCCGTTGCGCGTCTTCCTGGATCAGGGGCGGCAGCTTCAATCCGAGAAACAGCACAAAGGTGACGATCGGCGCGATCGTGATGCCCAGGGCAACCATGCGCCAGGACACGTCCCATTTCAGGCCGATGCTGGCGATCAGCACGGCACCCACCGCCCCGACGCAGAAAAACGCATGCAGCCAATTCATGGCGGCGCTGCGCCGGTCGGGCTGGAGTGCGACCACGATGGGACTGAGGATCATGTCCAGCACGCCCGCACCGAACCCCATCACGGCGACCGCAAACAGCAAAAAGGCATAGGACGGGGAAAAACCGACCAACACCAGGCCGGCCGTGGTGGTGACGAGCCCGAAAAGAATGATCCGCTTGGCATCGCCCCGGTCCGCCAGAGGCCCGGTCACCAGGATGGCAATGATGAAGCTGAGGAACATGATGGCCGGGATGCGCCCCAGCTGCTCCGCAGTCAGCCCGCCCTGGTTTCCGAAGGTGTCGCTGAACGTGGTCAGATACACCGGCAGAAAGTTCAGGGCGATGGCCAAGCACATCATGGCCGCGTAGCAGGCGTGAAGCGCGCGGCGGTTCTGATCGACTGAAGTTTTCATTGTGGATATGGATATGGGTAGGGATATGGCTTATGTCCTAGAAGCGGTTGGAACCGTGCTCTTGCCACAGGCATTCCGTCCACTCGATGTCCGAGAAATGCGCGTCGAACGACGAGTCGCCCGGGCTGCTGGCGAAGAACCCGAATCGAACGGCGCCTTGCGCTTCGAACAAATGGAACATGCGCATCATGTTGAAGCGGTTTCCATCGACGGAGTTTTCAAGCAGAAAATCGCTGCCCCGGCGGCTGAGCCGGTAATGCATGGTCTGCGTGGTTCGGTCGAAATTGGCCATCGACCAATCTGAAAACCCATGATTCGTCACGACGGCGAACAATTGCTGATAGCCGTTGCTCTGGTATTCGATGCCGCTCTTCATCCAATTGTTTTTGTCCTGATAGATGAACAAACCGCATTGGTCGAAGTGCACTTTGGAGTCGAAGGCGACCTTGGCTTTCAAGGTCCAGAATGTTTCCTCGCTGGAAAGAACCAGCGCGGGGGCGTTGTCATATTCCAGCCCGTAATAGGTGCCCTGCCAAAAATCCGTATCCGGGGCGGTGCGAATGACGATTTCCCGTTCGGTGATGGAAGATGACGCCGGCTGATTGATCCATTTCAAATCCGCGATGTTGAATTTTTTCATTGTCATTGCTCAAGAAACCATTTCGCGATTTCGTTGTGGTGGCGCGCACACAGATCCGCCGCGCTCAAATTTTGTATTCCCGAATGGGGATTGAAGAACCCGATGCAAAACATGCCCGCGGCTTTGGCAGCGGCCACGCCGTGGCTCGAATCTTCGATCACCGCACATTCGTGGGGAGCGACGCCCAGCCTCTCGGCTGCCAGAAGAAAGATTTCGGGATCGGGCTTGCTGTTTTTGACGTCCGTTCCACACACCACATGATCGAAAAAAGGCCGCAGTTCGGTTTTCTGCAAAATCACCCCCACCAGTTCAGCGGGAGAAGACGAGGCCACGGCGCACGGTATTTCCGCTTCTTTCAACGTGCCGAGAAAATCCGGCACTCCGGGCATGGCTGAAAGAGGGGCATTGCCCATGGCCTGAACCACCTGCTTTTGGTGCTGTGCCATCAAAAAATCCAACGGTTCGGCCAGGCCATGCTCCGCCTTGATGGTGCTCCACATGTACCGCTGGGTGGTTCCCACGAAACGTGACAGCCCTGCTGTGTCGAGCGTCACGCCGTAGCGGGCGTAGGAAAGCCTTTCCTGCTCCATGTAAAGGGGTTCGCTGTCGATCAGTACCCCGTCCATGTCGAAAATAACAGCGCGGATTTCCGGCATCAATGCGTCCTTTGCGATGCCAGCTCGCGCTTGAAATGCATGAGGTTGTAGTTGGAGCGCGCATCGAAGGCATGCAGCTTGAATGACTTGGTCATTTCGATGTTTCGATAACCTTCGCCGTCGGTCAGCGTGGTCGTTTCCGAGCCGCCGATGATGATGGGCAATTGCATGAGAATGATTTCGTCCACCAGATCGAGATCGAAAATCTGCCAGTTCAACTGGCCACCGCCCTCGACCATGATGTGCTTGATTCCGCGAGCTTCGAGCAAGGGGAAAAGCAGCTTGAAATCCACCTGCGATGCGCCGACGAAAATCACTTCTTTTCCTTGGGCGCGAATTTGCTCCACCATTTCGTGGTCACGCGCCTGCTCCGTCGTGGCGATGATGGTTTCTTCGGGCGAACTCAGGATCTTGGCGGACACGGGGAAGTCCAGCGATGTCGTCGGAATGATGCGGATGGGGTTGCGCCCGGCCTCGTAACGGTTGGTCAACTGGGGGTCGTCGGTGACGATGGTTTTGCGGCCGACCATGATGGCGTCCACCTCGCCGCGAAATTTATGGATGAAGCGCATGTCGTCATCGTTGAAGCGCTGGAACAGCGCCTTGCTCGATGCCCCATTGCCCCCCAACGTCAATTTGCCGTCGATGGAAATCTGGCTGAATACAGTGACTTTCACGATAACTCCCTTTGTTTTTTTAATCGTTGGCCGAGGTTTGCAGGTATTGCGGGTTCGGCGTGAAAACGCCCTTGATCGTGGGCACGGACGGGTCGTTCAGCAGTCCGTCGAATGCCGTGGCGTAAGCCTCCAGTCCGTAGCGGTGCGTTACCAGGCGACCCAGCTCGGGCAGCATTTTTGCCATGCGCAGTGCACGGGGAAAATGCTGGTTGTATTCACCGGCGGAAATAATGCTGATGGCGTTGACGAGAAAATGCTTGACGGGCAGCGGGTATTGATAATTGCCGTTGAATCCGAAAAGGACGATTTTTCCGCCCCGGCGAATATGCCGGGCGGCCGTTCCCAGCTGATTGCCAACGGTGTCGATGGCAGCATCCACATGGCCCTGCTGCATGCGCGCATCGAGTTCGTCGGGATGCACGACCTCCAATCCGAGCGAGCGGCCGAATTCGATCCGGTGCGGGTTTACGTCGGTGGCGAGGGTATTGACGCCCATCGCGCGCAAAAGCAGTTGCGCGACCAGGCTCATGGGCCCTGAGCCGAGCAGCAAAACCCGATCGCCTGCCTGAATCATGGCCTGATCGATGTTGTTCAGAATGCAGGCGACGGGTTCGATCAATACGCCGGTTTCCCAGCTCATGTCGTCCGGCAGGGGATGGACGAACCGCTCGCGGGTAACGAAGCGTTCGGCAAACGTGCCATGCTTGTTGACCCCCGCGATATTCAGCGCCGCATTCGCGCCGCCATTGCACAGGTGGGTTTGGCCGCAAGCGCAGAATTCGCAGGTTCCGCAATATTCGTTGGGGTCCACCACGACCCGCATTCCCGTGCGCAGGTGTTTGACGCCTGTGCCGACCTTGGCGATCACGCCGACCGCTTCGTGGCCGCGAATGACGCCGATTTTCCCTTCCTCCCGGCCGGACAGGACCGCCAGGTCGGTTCCGCAGATGCCGGACAGGACAATGTCGATTTCGACGCCATCGGCTGCCAACGCATCGATGTCGTGGTGGGTGATCAAACCCAGTTTTTGCTGATCGATCAAACCAATTGCGTTCATACCGTCTTCATACCTCAGAGTTATTTTTGGTGCGAAATGCCGGGGCGGAATCCGCATTGACATCGCGCCGTAGAGCACAGGTGAAACCTGGCAGTTGCGGCATCAGTGATGCCTTGATAACCTTTTTATGGACAGGGGTGCATTCATGCATGCACTGCCAAAAAAATCTCCCCGTGTTAATGGCATTCAAATCAACGGCATTTAAAACCGCACTCAGGCTGGTTTTAAATGAACCGCCCGGCATACTTTATCCCAGTTGAGGTCCAAAATATTTTATTCGGAGAATGAGTATTTAATATATCGACGATATGTTTATGATATAAATCAATATCGCCTTATATGTATTTAAATCATTCTTGTTTTTCAGAATGAAATGGCAACGGTGGGGCGCGGCCCGCTTGCAGTGCTGCGCGAGCAAAAGGGGCGTTGAACGGGGCGCGTTGTCGGCTCCCGGCGGTGGGACAGGCGGGTGACCCGGCTGGAATCGTCACCAGGCGATGCGCCGATGCTATTATTTATATAGCAATATGCCTTAGTGGATATTGCGCTGGAGGCCTTTTTTGCCCCAAGCCTCAACGCAGCGCACAGTGCGCTGCGCGCCGCCGTTCGGTGCCACGGTGTCCGGTTTCCGGAGCGACCGGCCTGCCGTCAAGGCCCGCGCGGTTGCCAGCCTTCGGGCGCGTGCCATTGCGCCAGCCACTGCGGCAGTTCGCTCGCCGGCATGGGCCGGGCGATGCAGTAGCCCTGCGCCAGCGCGCAGCCCATCTGCAGCAGCATCTGTCCTTGTTCCACGGTTTCCACGCCTTCGGCGACGATGGAGTAGCCGAACGAGCGCGCCAGCCCGATCACGCCCTGCACGATGGCCAGGTCGCCGGAGTCGGTCATCATCCCGTGCACGAAGCTCTGGTCGAGCTTGAGCGTGTCCATGGGCAGGCGGCGCAGGTAGGTGAGCGACGAGTACCCCGTGCCGAAATCGTCCAGCGACACGGTGACGCCCAGGTCGCGCAACTGCTGCAACTGCAGCGCGACGTGGCCGATGTCGTAGAGCGCCGCGCTTTCGGTGATCTCCATGTCCAGCAGGTCGGCGGGCACTTCGGGCCGCTGCGCCAGCCGGGCGGCCAGCCAGTCGGCAAAGCCTTCGCGCTGCAGGTGCTGGGCCGAGATGTTGACGCTCACCGGTAGCCGCAGGCCGGCACGCAGCAGTGCGGCGATGCAGTCCAGCGCCGTGTCCACCACCCACTCGCCGAAGACGGTCTCCAGGTCGGTGCCGTCCATGAGGTGCAGGAAGGCGCCGGGCGACAGGGTGCCGCGCTGCGGGTGGTGCCAGCGTGCCAGCGCCTCGGCGCCCACGACCGTGCCCAGGCGCATGTCCACCTTGGGTTGCAGGAAGAGGGCGAATTCGCCCGCCGCGATGGCATCGCGCACCTTCTCGCCCTGTTCGCGGTGGCTTTGCAGCGCGCGCTCCTGCGCGGCGTCGAAGGCGTGGAAGCGGTTGCGCCCGGACTGCTTGGCCGCGTACATGGCCTGGTCGGCATGGCGCAGCAGCGCATCGGCGTCCGCGTCGTCGTCGGGGTAGAGGGTGTAGCCCACGCTGGCCGTCACCGTCACCGCTACCCGCTCAGTGCCCAGGGTATAGGGCGCGGCCACGCTTTCCATCACCCGGCGCAGCAGGCGCTCGCCGTCGGCGCGGGTCGCCAGGTCGGGCAGCAGGATGACGAATTCGTCGCCGCCCAGCCGAGCCACGCAGTCCACGGGGCGCAGTGCCCGCGTGAGGCGGCCGGCCACGATCACCAGCAGGCGGTCGCCCGCGTCGTGGCCGAGCCGGTCGTTCACGGGCTTGAAGCCGTCCAGGTCGAGGTAGGCCACGCCCAGCAACAGGCCCCGCTCACGCGCCCGCGCCATGACCTGCTGCAACCGCGTGGCCAGCAGCACCCGGTTGGGCAGGCCGGTGAGCGCATCGAAATGGGCGAGCTTTTGCAGCAGCTCTTCCTGAACGTGCTGGCTGCTCACGTCGATGCCCACGCCCAGCATGCGCTGCGGCCGGCCCGTCTCGTCGTGGTCCACGATCTTGCCCAGGTTGCGCACCCAGCGGCCGGGCCCCTGGGGCAGCGCGATCTGCCAGGTGGCGTCGAACGGCGTGGCGGGGTGGCCGGTGTGGCGTGCCAGTTCGGTGGTGACCGCCTCGATGTCGGCGGGCGCCATGCCGGCGGTCCAGTGCACGGGCGAGGGGTCGCCCGCGGCGGGTGGCAGGCCCTGCAGGTCGCGCCAGCGGCCGTCGCCAGTGAGCGTGCCGGTCTGCAGGTTCCAGTCCCACAGGCCGATGGAGGCGGCCGAGATGGTGAGCGACAGCAGCGCCTCGCGCTCGCGCACCTGGTCTTCCATGCGCTTGCGCTCGGTGATGTCATGCCCCGAGAACAGCCAGGCCGGCACGCCGTCGATCTCGGTGGCGTGCATGGACTGCAGCACCGTGCGCAAACCGTCGTGGCGCGTGTGCATCGTGATTTCCACGCCGTTGATGGCAGTGCGATCCTGCACGGACTTCATGAGCGCCTCGCGCTCTTGTTGCGTGACGATGCCCAGCTCGACGGCGGTGCGGCCGATGGCCTCGTCCCGGGGAATGCCCAGCATCGCCTCCCAGGCGGGGTTGACGTCGATGTAGGCGCCGTCGTCGCGGCGCGACAGGCCCATGGGGTAGGGCATGAGTCGGAACACGCGGGCGAAGCGGTCCTCGGACTGGCTCAGCCGCTCGGTGGCGCGCCGGGATTCGTCGATGTCCTGGATCACGCCGCGCACGCGGGTGACCTGGCCGTTTTCCAGCATGGGCTCGGCGCTCGCGCTGACCCAGACGCGCCTCCCGTCGTCGGCCCGCACGATCTGCAGCTCCATGCTCCACTCGGCCCGATCGACGATGCACTGGCGGAACCGCTCGCGCAGCATGTCGCGAAACGGCGGTGCCACGAACCGCTCCAGGTAATCGTTGCGCGGCAGTGGCGCATCCGGCGGCAGGCCATGAATGCCGTACGACACATCGGACCAGTACACCAGTCCCTCGCCGACGATGTGCTCCCAGGCACCCATGCGGGCCATGCGACCGGCCTGTTGCAGCAGGCGGTTGGCGTCCATGAGCTGGGCGCGGCTGCGCTCTTCGGCCGTCATGTCGTGGAACACGAAGACGATGCACTCCTCGCCCGACATCGTCACGGGCCGCGCCGACATCAGGCCGGGAATCTGCCGGTTGCCGCGCTGGGCCACCATGGGCATGCGGTCCACGTAGCCGTCGCGCCGGTGCATCGCCACCATCTGCGCGCGCTGCTCGGGGTAGGCCCAGATGTCCAGCTCCAGCGAGGTCCGGCCCACGGTATTTTCCCGGGTGTGGCCCAGCAGTTCGGTGAAGGCCTCGTTCACGTCGAGGTAGCAGCCGTCGGCCAGCCGCGTCACCCCGGCGGGGTCGGGCAGCATCTGGTAGATGGTGGTGTATTTGATCTCCGACAGGCGCAGCGCCTCCTGCATCTCGTGCAGGGAGGTGACGTCCAGGTCCATGCCCACCAGGCGCAGCGGGCGGCCGTGGGCATCGCGCTCTGCCACCTGGCCCCGGGCGATCACCCAGCGCCAGCGGCCCTCCATGTCCTGCATGCGGAACTCGGCGTTGAAGCTGTCTTCGTGCCCCTCCATCGCGCGCTGCAGGTAGGTGGCCAGGCGGGCTGCGTCGTCGGGGTGACGGCGCTCGTTCCAGCGCTGCCAGTCGCTCGCATCCCGCGACGCCGAGCCGGCACCGCGGCGGGTGTCGCGGTCTTCCAGACCGAAGGCCTGGTAGAAGCTGCCGCGGTACGAAAAGCGCCGCTCGGGCACATCCCACTCCCAGCGGCCGCCGCCCGTGGCATCGAGGGCCATGAGCAGTTCCTGCTCCTGGCGGCGCAGCGTTTCCAGCGAATGGGCCCGGCTGCACAGCAGCTGCGTGCCCCCGCCCAGGATAAGAAAGCCCGTGAAGTACCGCCAGGGCATCTGCTGCAGCCAGGCGAGCAGGCCCGCCAAGCCCTCCATACCCTGCGCGGGGAAGAATGCGGCAGGCCCTTCGCGCCAGAACAGCATGCAGGGCGGAAGGCAAGCGGCCAGGGCGACGATCACCACCCAAAGGTTCAAACCGGTGCGCACGCGCACGGCACGCCACGCCAAGCTCACGGCGAACACCGTGCCGATCACCCCCAGCCCGGTGGACAGCGGCCCGGCGGCCAGCAGCCAAAAGCCCAGCACGGTGAGCAAGGCGGAGATCGCGCCCGCCACGGGGCCGAACATCAGCGTACACACGGCCGCGATGGTGGGGTGGGGAAGGGCCGCGTTCGTGGGGTCGAACGCCTGGGTAAACACCATGATCAGCACGGCGGCCACGCCGCCCGCGAGGCCGGCGCGCACCCGCGTGCGACGGGATGGCTGCAGGAGTTCGGCGCCGGGCAACAGGGCCAGCACCGCGATCAGGAGGAGGTGGACCCCGCCGAGAAGAAAGATCTCATGCCCCATCGTGCGGCGCCAACGGGGTGGCAGCCCTGCGGCCCATGGCAAGGGCCAATGGCGGGCGGTCCATGCAAGGGGTGAGCGCGATAGGCATGCGCGGAGTTTAGAACGGGTTCATGACTCCGGCCCCGCACCCCCGGCACGAAATTCGCGGCCCCGGCGCCCGCTTCGGTACGAGGCGCCATGCCCAGGTGTCAGGCAGGCGGCGAGGCCCCGCAGATCGCCCGCCCGGTCCAGCGCCCAGAGGTTCGCGAGCAGCCGGCTGCCGCTGCGGCGCCGAAGGCACCCACGGTGCCGGTGTTGTGCCAGAACCGGTAGCGCGTGCGGCCCAGGACCACGCCGATGCGCGTCGAGATCTCGTACCCCATCCCCATGGCGCGGGCGCGCAACAGGTCCGCCCTGCGGGCTTCAGGCCGCGCCGGTCCGCCGCCGCGGACCGATCAGCCCGGTGGACAGCATGGTGCCGCACACGATCACCATGCCGCAGCCCACCATCCACGGCGTGATGGCCTCGTGCAGAAAGACCGCGCCGTAGAACACCGCGAACACCGGCGCCAGAAAGGTGACCGCCAGCGCCCGGCTGGGCCCGGCATGGGCGATCAGCCGGAAGTACAGGATGTACGCGATGCCCGTACACAGCACCGCCAGCGCCACCACTGCGGCCCACGCGTGCAGGCCGGGCATTTGCGCGGGCCAGAGCCATGCGGCGGGGATCAGCAGGGCCAGCGTGGCACCCAGTTGGCTCCCCGTGGCGGTGGCCAAGGGCGGAATGCCGACCAGGTAGCGGCGCGCGAAGCTCGCGGCCACCGCGTAGCACGACGAGGCCAGCAGGCAGGCGCCCAGCGCCCAGCCGGCGTGGCCGCTCTTGAGGCCCATGCCGGCCGGCGCGCGCCAGGCCAGCAGCGCCACGCCGATGAACCCCAGGGCCAGGCCCAGCCAGCGCAGCTTGCTGATGCGGTCGCCCAGCCAGGCCCACGCGACCAGCGCGCCGAACAGCGGCACCGTTGCGTTCAGGATGGACGTGAGCCCGGTGGTCAGGTGCATGACCGCCCAGGCGAACAACGAAAACGGAATGGCCGAGTTGATCACCCCCGACAGGAGCACCGGCTTCCAGTGCCGGCGCAGCGCGGGCCATTGCCCTTGCCGCAGCAGGATCGGCCACAGGAAGAGCGTGGCCAGGCCGACCCGCAAGCCGACGACCGGCAGTGCCCCGAACTCCGACGCGCCCAGCCGCATGAAGAGAAACGAAGCGCCCCACAAGGCCGAGAGAAGGAGGAATTCGCCCAGCCACGCCTTCGGGGCGGTGCCTGCGGCAGACGGCAGCGCGCTCATGCGGCGGCTCCGGTGGCGGCGAGCGGCTCGTCGGCAAACAGCGCCAGCGTGCGGTGGCCTCGGCCGGCGCCGGGCGGTGGCGCGGCGCCTTCGCGCTGCAGCAGCCACTCCTTGCGCGGCAGCCCGCCGGCATAGCCCGTGAGGCTGCCGCTGGTGCCCAGCACGCGGTGGCACGGCACGATCACGCTCACCGGGTTGCGGCCCACGGCGGCGCCCACGGCGCGCACGGCCAGCGGCCGGTCCAGCGCGCGGCTGAGGGCGCCGTAGCTGGTGGTGGCGCCGCAGGGAATGCCCAGCAGCGCCTGCCACACCGCCTGCTGGAAAGGCGTACCACCCGACAGGTCCAGCGGCAGGTCGAAGCGAGTGCGCTGGCCGGCCAGGTATTCGTGCAACTGGGCGGCGGCCTGCCGCATCACGGGGTGCGCATCGTCCACCGGCCAGGCTGCGGGGCCGTCGAGCCAGGCCGACGGCTGGTGGCGCTGGCCGTCGAACCACAGGCCCGACAGGCCCTGGGGCGACGCGGCCAGGCGCACATCGCCCAGCGGGGTGGGGGTGCGGCTCTGCACCGTGAGGGGGTGGAATTGCATGGTGGGTTTCAGTCAAAAAGGCCGCCAGCGCAATGAATACGCCGGCAGTTTGCTATGCATTCGATAGTGATTGATTAGCGCCTGCCAAAGGAACGGCCGGCGCTGCCGATGCCGCCGCGCCACCCAGCGTCCAGGCGCGGATCACCGCGTAGCTGCGCCAGGGCCGCCATGCCTGCGATGCCTCGGCCGCTGCCTGCGCCGCTCGGCGTTCGCCCTGCACGCCCAGCGCCTTGTGCAGCGCCACGTCGCCTGCTGGAAAGGCATCGGGCCAGCGCAGCGCGCGCATGGCGATGTACTGCGCCGTCCAGTCGCCGATGCCGGGCAGTTCGCACAGCGCGGCGGTGGTGGTGGCCACGTCGGCGGCGCCGTGCAGCGCCAGGCGGCCGCTGTCCACGGCCTGGGCCAGGGCCACGATGGCGGCCTGCCGCTGGCGCACGATGCCCAGCTGGCCGAGCGCGTCGCCGGCCGCCCCCGCCAGCACGGCGGGCGAGGGAAACAGCCGCGTCAGCGCGGGCCAGGGGGTTTCGATGGGTTCGCCGAAGCGTTCCATCAGCCGCTGGGCCAGCGTGCGTGCGGCCGCCACGGTGATCTGCTGGCCCAGCACGGCGCGCACGGCCAGCTCGAACCCGTCGAACGCGCCGGGCACGCGCAGGCCGTCGCCTTCGGGGAAGGCGCCATGCAGCACGGCGTTGATGGCCTGCGGGTCGGCATCCAGGTCGAGCAGGGCGCGCACCCGTGCGATCACCAGGGGCAGGACCGGGTGCAGGTTGTCGCTCGTTTGCAGCAGCACGTGCGGCCGAACGGGATCGAAGCGCGCGCTCAGCCAGCCCGCGTACATCTGCCCGCCCGCCACCAGCCGCACCGTGCGGCGAAGCGCCTGTTCGCCCTCGGTGGCGACCGACTCCACCGCGTGGATCTGCCGCTTGGCGAAGAACGCCAGCAGGGCCGCCACGTCCAGCGGCGGCCGGTAGGCCAGGCGCACCGTGCTGCTGGCGCCGCCTGCCGCCGCGCCAGCGCCGGTCTTGCGCAACTGGGTGGGGTTCAGGCCGTAATGCCCGGCGAACGCGGCATTGAAGCGCCGCACGCTGCCGAAGCCGCTGGCCAGCGCCACCTGGGTGACGGGCAGGTCGGTGTCGGTCAGCAGCTGCTTGGCCGCCAGCAGACGGCGCGTCTGCAGATACTGCAGGGGCGACACGCCCAGCGCGGTTTCGAAGATGCGGCGCAGGTGCCGGTCGCTCACGCCCAGGCGAGCGGCCAGGCGCTGCAAAGGGGAGCCGGCCACCCCGTCCCCGGTTCCGTCCGCCATGCCATCGGCGGCGGCCCAGGCGCCTTCGCCTTCCAGCAGGCGCAGCGCCTCGCGCACCAGGATGTCCGGCGCATCCTGCAGCGACCACGCCAGCGAACGCGGAGCCAGTTCGGGCCGGCAGCGCAGGCAGGGGCGAAACCCCGCGCTCTCGGCCTGGGCCGCCAGCGCGAAGAAGCGGCAGTTCTCGCGCCGCGGCGTGCGCACGGCGCACACCGGGCGGCAGTAGATGCCGGTGGAGGTCACGCCGGTGAAGAACCGCCCGTCGAAGCGCGCATCCCGCGCCGCCATGGCCCGGTAGCGGGCATCGTCCGGGTCGCTGGCCAGGGGAGGGCGGGGGGTGCTCATGGGGCGCAATCATAGGCCGCCACCCTGCGGGTGCTGGCCGTTTCCGGACCTGTGCATGACCCCTGCGGGACTCGCCATCGCTCTGCCGAAGATGCGGCTTCGGCCTACGCGCCGGCCCCCCGGCGACGCCCGAAGCCGCGCCTACAATGCCGCGACCCATTCCACCGAGAAGGGGCGTCGTCCGCGCTGATCGCGCCCGGCGGCGCTCCGCGATTTCTCCCGAACCGCGAAGGATTCCACCAGTGCAGCCCACGCCCGCCATCTTCAAGGCCTACGACATTCGCGGCATCGTGCCGAGCACCCTGAACGACGACGTGGCCCGGGGCCTGGGGCGCGCCTTCGGCACCGCCGCGCGGGCCGAAGGGCAGACGGTGGTGGCCGTGGGGCGCGACGGGCGCCTGTCCGGCCCCTCGCTGTCCGCCGCGCTGATCGCCGGCCTGGTGGACGCGGGCATCGAGGTCATCGACATCGGCCCCGCCACCACCCCCATGCTGTACTTCGCGGCCCACACGCTGTGCCAGAGCGGCATCCAGGTGACCGGCAGCCACAACCCCAAGGACTACAACGGCTTCAAGATGGTGCTGGCCGGCCGCGCCATCTACGGCGAAGAGATCCAGGCCCTGCGCCGCACCATGGAAGAAGAAAGCTGGCAGCTGAAAGACGGCGGCAGCGTGCGCCAGGCCGACGTGCTGCCCGCCTATGTGGAGCGCATCACCAGCGACGTGAAGCTGGCGCGCCCGATCAAGGTCGTGGTGGACAGCGGCAACGGCATTGCGGGCGCCTCTGCCCCCTGCATCTTCCGCGCGCTCGGCTGCGAAGTGATCGAGCTTTTCTCCGAGGTGGACGGCAACTTCCCGAACCACCACCCCGACCCGAGCAAGCCCGAGAACCTGCGCGACCTGATCAAGACGCTGCAATCGAGCGACGCCGAACTGGGCCTGGCCTTCGACGGCGACGGCGACCGGCTGGGCATCGTCACCAAGGACGGCCAGAACATCTTCCCCGACCGCCAGATGATGCTGTTCGCCCGCGACGTGCTCTCGCGCGTGCCCGGCGGCCACATCCTCTTCGACGTGAAATGCACCCAGCGGCTGGCGCCCGCCATCGCCGAGGCGGGCGGCCAACCCGTCATGTACAAGACGGGCCACTCGCTCATCAAGGCGCGCATGAAAGAGCTGGACTCGCCCCTGGGCGGCGAGATGAGCGGCCACATCTTCTTCAAGGAACGCTGGTTCGGCTTCGACGACGGCACCTACGCCGGCTGCCGCCTGCTGGAAATATTGAGCCGCGAGAGCGACCCGGGCGCCGTGCTGAACGCGCTGCCCACCAGCCATTCCACGCCCGAGCTGAACGTGTCGTGCGAAGAGGGCGAGCCCCACCGCCTCACGGCCGAGCTGCAGGCCCTGGCCGCCGAAACCTTCGCCGCCCCGGCCGAGATCAACACCATCGACGGCCTGCGCGTGGACTGGCCGGACGGCTTCGGCCTCATCCGCGCCAGCAACACCACGCCTGTGCTGGTGCTGCGCTTCGAAGGCCACACGCCCGAGGCGCTGTCGCGCATCGAGGCCGCCATGCTGGCGCTGCTGCACCGGGTCAAGCCCGGCGCGCAGGTGGGTGCCGCGGCGCACTGATGGGCCGCTGACGACGACCTTGCCTGCCGCCTGCCCATTCCCTCCACTGACTGCCCGCTCTTGAACCCTTTCGTGCCCCAGCTGCTGCGCACCGTCGCAGCGGCGCAGTCGATTTCCGTCCCCGGCGACGTGCCGGCCAATGTGCAGGTGCATCTCGCCCTGGTGCATGCCGCTGCCTCGGAGGGCGTGCAATTGCTGGTGTTCCCGGAGCTGTCGCTCACGGGCTATGAGCCGGATCTGCTGGCCGTCCGCGTGCTCGGCGCGGACGATGCCGTGCTCGCGCCGCTGCGCGATGCGGCCCGTGCCACCGGCATGGCGCTGGTGGTGGGCGCCCCCGTGTCGCCTTGGGTTGCGGGCGAAAAGCCTGCCATCGGCGCCTGGGCGTTTTATCCCGACGGCCGCGCCACGCTGTACCGCAAGCGTTATCTGCACGCCGGCGAAGAGGCCTTCGCGAGCGCGGGGGCCGAGGATTTCCAGGTCGTTCCATTCCCCGGCCAGCCCACGGCGTGGGCGGTCTGCGCCGACGCCACGCACCCCGCACATGCGCGGGATGCACGCCAGGGCGGCGCCGCCCTGTACGCCTGCGGCTCGGTGATCTCGGACGGCAGCTATGCCCGCGAGTCCGGGCAGTTGCAAAGCGACGCGGCCGACCTGGGATTGGCCGTGCTGTTGGCCAACCACGGCGGCCCGACCGGCGGCTATGCCTGCGCGGGGCGCAGCGCCTTCTGGGCGCCGGGCGGCGAGTGCGTGGTGGCGGCCCCCGGCACGGGCACCTGCCTGGTCATCGCTTCACGCGACGGCCATGACCGTGGTGAGGAGGCGGGCAGCGCCGCGTGGCAGGGCCGCGTGATCGATCTGCCCGGCGCCACGGGCGTGGCACGGCAGTGACCCCCGCCCGCGCCCTGTATTCGGCGGTCACCTGGATGGCGCAGCCTTTGCTGCGCGCCAAGCTGCGCCGCCGCGCCGCCACCGAGCCCGGCTACGGCGTGGCGGTGGAAGAACGATTCGGGCACTACGCGCCCGCGCTGGACAGCCTGAGCCCGATCAGCACCACCGGCCTGGGTGGCCACTTCGTGTGGCTGCATGCCGTGTCGCTGGGCGAAACCCGCGCCGCGGCCATCCTGCTGGCCGAACTGCGGCAATTGCTGCCCGGCATGCGGCTGCTGCTCACCCACGGCACCGCCACCGGCCGCGCCGAGGGCGAAAAGATGATGCAGCCGGGCGACGTTCAGGTCTGGCAGCCGTGGGACACGCCCGGCGCGGTGCAGCGCTTTCTGCGGCAGTTCCGCCCGGCGGTCGGCATCCTGATGGAAACCGAGATCTGGCCCAACCTGCTGGCCGGCTGCCGCCACCGGGGCATTCCGGTGGTGCTGGCCAACGCGCGGCTGAACGAAAAATCACTCGCTGGCGCGCGTCGCTTGTCGTGGCTCTCCCGCCCTGCCTACGCGGGCCTCGCCGCGGTCTGGGCGCAGACCGATGCCGACGCCGAGCGCCTGCGGGCTGCTGGAGCGCCGGTGCAGGGCGTGTTCGGCAACCTCAAGTTCGACGTGGTGCCCGATGCGGGCCAACTGGCGCAAGGCCGTGCCTGGCGCAACGCGAGCGGCCGCCGCGTGGTGCTGCTGGCCAGCAGCCGCGATGGCGAAGAAGCCATGTGGCTGGAGGCTTTGCAGTCAAATCGGCCACCAGCGCAATCAGCACTAGGGCAGCCTGCTATTGATTCAGGAGCATTCGATGAGGCGGGTCCAGCGGGCCTGCCGGTGCAGTGGCTGGTGGTTCCGCGCCACCCCCAGCGGTTCGATGCGGTGCGGCAACTGATCGAATCCGCCGGCCTGACCGTGTCGCCGCGCAGCACCTGGAGCGCGGGCCCGGAAGCCGCCGACGTGTGGCTGGGCGATTCGCTCGGTGAGATGGCGCTGTATTACGGCATGTCGCATGCGGCGCTGCTGGGTGGCAGCTACGCGCCGCTGGGTGGGCAGAACCTGATCGAAGCCGCGGCCTGCGGGTGCCCGGTCGTCACGGGTCCGCACACCTTCAATTTCGCCGAGGCGGCGCGGCTCGCCTGCGAGGCCGGCGCGGCCCTGCGCGTGGCCGACATGGCCGAGGGCGTGGCCGCTGCCCGGGCGCTGGTGCACGGCGCTTCCCGGTTGGCCGAAACACAGGAAAAGGCGCTGGCATTCACCGGCGCGCACCGTGGCGCGGCGCTGGCCACCGCACTGGCCGTGGCGCAACTGCTGCGCTCCCATGCCGCCGCCGAGGTGGAGTGAGTGGGCGAAGTTGGGTACCGTTGACGCCAAGATGGGTCGGCACAGTCACCGGCAGCATGGCAGCTGCGAGAGCACCAACGGGTTATGAGCCAATACCCGTCCAGGGACACCGACTTGTGCATGTAAAGCCGGGATGACTTGAATGCCATCGCCGATAGCTTCAATGGCAGATATTGAGTCCGCCCTGAACAACTCGCAAGTCGTTGATCTTGCTTGCAGTTCTTGGGGTTGATGGCCGCAGCCTTTGCAAGGTATGGTTTTGCCTATCTCTGTTTTCTTGCAAATTTCTCCGAGGAGGGCGGTCTCAAACTTGAAGTGCAACGCCGGCAATGAGATCCGCAGTGAGTTCTGAGAACACTTCATGCGGGGAATGGAAGTTGAGTATTTTGCGAGGCCGGTGGTTCAGACTGTGCTCGATGGCGGTGAGCTGCTGATGACTGATCTGGCTGAGGTCCATGCCCTTGGGCAGGAATTGGCGCACCAGGCCGTTGGCGTTCTCGTTGGAGCCGCGCTGCCATGGGCTATGCGGGTCGCAAAAG
>NZ_BQXQ01000031.1 GCF_030159055.1 Acidovorax sp. SUPP3334 | reverse complement strand
CGTGGAGCGTTTTGCACCAAACGGTACGTCGTACCACGTGGAGCGTTTTGCACCAAACGGTACGTCGTACCACGTGGAGCGTTTTGCACCAAACGGTACGTCGTACCACGTGGAGCGTTTTGCACCAAACGGTACGTCGTACCACGTGGAGCGTTTTGCACCAGGATGCCCCACTCACTTACTAAATAGCTAATTTCAACAGAAGGGAAGAAAAAATCATGACCAGAAAAATGACCAGCGATCGCTTGTTTGTGGAGCTTTTGCACCGTCTGGGCAAGTACAGCGATGCCTTGATGCTTCACACCGCGCTGCGGGAACAAGCAGATGTCGCAGAGTGGAAGACCGCCGTCACTCAGGTTTCTCAGTTCGCTCTGGACGGCCAGATCAACAAGTGGCAGGCACAGCGCGCACTGGACCGTCTTACCCAGTTGGGCCTCGTCGAAGTGCGCATCCATGCCAAGACAGCTACCCTCATCACGGTGGACCGCGATGCCGTCATGGAACTGCTCCAGCAGCCCGTGTCCAACCAGTTGCCCGGCATGCGCGGCAAGGACTTCGCGTTCCTGCAAGCCTGGAATGAGTCTGCCGCCGCTGCTGCGTCCGCCGTCGAGGATGCCTCGTGATGCGGGGCCTGCGTCTTTCTCAGTCGTTCGTATGGTCTCTCTTGCCGCTCTTGGGATTGACGAACCTGGCCAAGGCACAACCGGCTACGACCACAATCACGACGACACCGTATATCCACAACCTGTCTGTCATCGGGTTCGAGGGTATCTGCAGTCCGAATAGCATGTTCTTGGTCCCAGATGTGTGGCTGGTGCTCTTTCTGCCCCAGGTGTTCGTCTGGGCTAGCGCTGGTGCCGCCTTGATCGAGTTGGTCAGATCTTTGATCGCGTATCGGGCTGCGCCGCGCCGAATCGATTCTAGCCATCTGCGATCGGACATCCTTTCCGCTTGTCTGTACTCGCTCAAGTGCACCCTGGTGATGCTGGCACCTCTTGCGATCACCTGGGGCGTTCTTGCCGTCTCAGGGCAGATGGATGTCGCCCCCACGACCGGCCGCGTCGTGGGGCACTGCGCCGCCGACGGCGCCGTGACCCTCAGCGCTGCATGGGCCGGGTTCTTCGTCTCGGCCACTGCCCTGGCATTCCTGCTCGCCTGGATGATCTTCCATCCGCGAGGTCAGTCCATGGATCACGCCGCCTACCGCCCAACCGATGGTTCCGCCAGGGGCAATCGGCTGGCATCGTCCAGTCAGTCGCGGGAGATCGCGTGATGCTGAGCCCTGTTTGCCCCAGATCAGCGATCACCTCGCTTCATGGTCTCTATCACCTTGATCACCAAGATTGCAATCTCCGCCACAGCCAGCAATCCCAAAAACCACAAAAACGGCCAAATCATGTCCCCAACAGTTTCTTTGCTTAGCATCTGTTCTCCGGATGGGATATTGATGGTGTATGACATCTGGCTGGCCATGCTCGCGCCGATGGTCTTCATCATGGCCCTGGGCGCCATCACCATCCGCAACGTCGTCAACGAAGTGTTCTGGCGCCTGTCACGCCGCAGCGCTTCGCGGCGCGCGGATGGTCCCCGATCGCTTCCTGCGCTCCCCAAACCCCGGCTGACCGCACTGGTGGCAAGCGTGCCGGTGCTGGCCTTGCTGGCTGGACCCCTCGCCTGGATGCTCTGGACCGACCGCATCGAGATCGGCTCCGCCACCCACACCGCTGTCGGCCTGTGCACCGAGGGCGCGCACTTCATCGGCTACTACCCCATGCTGTTCCTGGCCGGCGGCATCCTCGCTTGCCTGTTGATGGCGCGCTGGTTCTTCGACCACGTGTTCCAGCCTTGCATGGGCTGGATCGCCACCACGATGGTTCGCCCCATCGTCCCCGGCACACCGGCCCACCACTGAGCTACCGACCAACAGTCCCGGTCCAGCTTTCTTCATCGATAACCCCTCTCACCCCTCAAATCAAGGAGGACCCCATGGCCACCAAAGCCGCAAAGAAAAACGCTTCGTCGAACGCCATCGCCGCGGCCACCGTGCCCGCACCCGTCCAGAACAGCACGATCCTGGCGCCACCCCGGTCACGTCTGCCTTTCTCCACCGAGCCCAATTCCCCCTTCCAGGACGGCTACTCCATCTCGGGCGAGGAGTCCGTGCTGGCCGAATTCCTCGCGGGCGACATGCCTGAATCCGACCCGCTGTACGACCGCTACGTGGAGCTGGAAGACCGCAAGGATCGCTTCGAGCGCATGCAAGCGGACTTCAAGACCCGCCGCGGTGCCGACCCCCTGGTCATGCCCAAGGAGTTCTTTTCCATGCTGGAGGTGGGCAATCTGGTCGATACCGATGTGGACCAGATGTCGGTCCACACCAAGGAGGCCATCCGCATGTTCATGGGACGCACCCGCGAGCCCGGCAAGGAAGCGGCTCCCATCATCGGCGGCAAGCGGATAGCGGCAGCGCTGCGCAACCTGTGGATGCTCACGGCCAATGACAACCCCTATGCGGACTGGGCGCTGCTGCGGCACGAGGAATCCATGCAGCAGGTCCAGCGACGTCTCGCCCGCGAGTCCAAGGAAGCCATGAGCGTACTGGAGGAGCAAAAGCGCAAGGGCCTGACGTATTCGCTGCTGCAATCCTCCCAGCCGCAAGTGCTCAACCTGGGCTTTCGCTCCCCTTATGGCTACGCCGTGTCCAGTCTCATCGTGGACTTCGACCATTACGTCCGTGTGCAAAAGACGCTCGCGCGCAAGAACCTGCGCTCCGACGATCAGACGCGCCAAGCCATCTCAGAAATCACTCGATTCATCCGCCGCGTTTTCAACGAAACCGCGCGGTTTGATCGCTGGCTCACGCGCGAGGAAGTTCGCGGCCTGTGCCGTGCGGATTTCGTGCCGGAGGCCGGTGGCGAGGCCAGCGTGCAAGCGGCCAAGCGCCTGGAGTTCGCCACCGAAGTGTTCGGTGCCGTCCCGGCCGACGTCTTCACCACCAAGCTGCAGCCACGCCATTCGCGCCGCCGTATCCAGATCACCGCTGTGGAGCGCCAGTTGCTGCAGACGGTCGGAGCCAGATTGGCCCAGGCCGAGCAGGCCGATGGTTCTACCGTGACCGAGGACGCTCCCGATGCTGCACAGACAGCGGAAGTGGCTCGCTGATGCCGTGGTCCGGACTCCAGGGTACGCCGATCAATCGCGCTGACCTGACTGCCGTCGTTGATGAAAGGGCTGCGGTGATGAAAGGGCGTGTGAATGAAAGGGCTGAACAGCCCACGTCGCCAGTGGAGCGTGTTGTCAATTCAGTCGAGTGGGCACGCGAATCGCTCAAGGACGAGATGTGTCAAGAACGAGCTGACACAAAGGCCTTTACGGGTAAGGGCACCCGCCAGGAGTTGCGCCAATTGATTGCCGAGATCGACCGGCTGGAGCAAGACATGCGCGCACTCGCGACCGTAGTACGCCAAGTCCCTGGCGCATCCATCTACCTCATGCTGCACCACAAGCGCTCCAACGGCTACACGTTCCTGCGCTGGCGCGAACTGGGCGCTGGCAAGCGGCACTTGTCCTGGGCTAACGTTCAAGCCTTGCTGCGCTCGCGGGAGGCCAGCGTCCATGCCTGGTACGGCCAAGCCACCGAGCAGGCCCTGTCGCTCAATGCGCAGCACTTGACCGCGCGCAAGCGCATCCGCGCCCTGCGGTACATCCTCACCCGCGCGCAGCAGCCGGTGTTCGCACGCCGCATTCCCGAATGACTTCTAACCGCCCCTGGCCTGGTGCAGCCAGGGATCGGTCATTTAACGCACTGTGGAGAAACTGATGCAGAACCTTTTTATCGGCAAGGGCAACTTGGCCAAGCCGCCAACGCTGGAGCGCAACATCTCGCGCAAGACGGGCGAGGAGTTCATCGTCGCCAAGATGCGCGTCATGTTCAGCCGCTATGGGCAGAACACCCATGGCGACTTCGAGCAGGTCGGCGGCTTCTGGCGCGAGGTCGAGATCTACGGCAACAAGGCCGAGGCCTGTGCCAGGTTCCTCAAGACGGGCGCGCGCGTCCTGGTCGTCGGCGAGGAGCGCGACTTCATGGCCAAAAACGAGGCCGGCGACGAGGTACAGGTGATCAAGATCGTGGCCGAGGACGTCGCACTGCAGCTGTCGCGCATCGAGTCGATCCAGTTCACCCCATCGCGTGGACAGCAGCAAACGCAAAACCAAGGTGGTGATCAAGGCATCGACCAGGGCTATTACCAGAACCAACCGCAGGAATACGACGACATTCCCATGTGATCACCGACATGCAATAGCTCACTTTTTCCGGAAAACGTCGCCAATCATAATTTCCTTCTTCATTCCATTTCCGGATTCAACCGTGGAGCTTCAATGATATTGATCGATCACATCAACCGGAGAGTTCTCAAGAAACTTCTGAGCGAGAAATTTCAGGCGGGTGTCGAATTGACAGTGCAGAACACGCTGAATACAGCCTATGGACTGGATTTGACGAGCACATCCGCTGAATGGGCCGTTCATCAATTGATCCTGGAAGTAAAATCCAACGGCGACATGAAAAAACTGAGTGCCCTGGCGGAGCAATTGGAAACGATCGCCTCTTTGGAGCGCCTTCCCGACACGACAAGGCATTCGATAAATCGCCTACGGGAACTTTGCGCATCCACCGAAAAACGATCCGACATTCTGCACTTGCAGTGGATCGAAGAATCGTTGGAAGAATGCATATCGATCAAGCGCCGAATGGATCGTGAACGAAGAGCCAGCTTGGTATTCTTTGTAATCAGCCTGTGTGTTCTTGCCATGGGTATTTATGGGAGGCTGGGTTACCCCAGTACCGAGGAAATCAGGGATGCTCTGGCCGACGAAATAAGAAAAAATCCAGACAGCCAGCAGAATTTTAAAATCGATCCTGCGCCTTCGAGCCGGTGAAGATCGATATTGATCGACACACTTCATGACTCACCTTTCCGGGCAAACGTCGCCAATACGAGAATCAACTCAACCGGAAAACAGGAGTCGAGTATGAGTGAAACAATCGATGGAGTTCAGAGGGTGGATGCCCTCGGGAAATTCGATGAAAATTCCTGGCGCGAGGTATGCCAGAAACTGGCAGACCAGGCCGCAAAAGGATGTGGACTCTCCCACGATTATTACGTCAAGCGCTTCAGCACCGAGATCGACATTGCATTGAAAACCATTCCTGCCGAGTTTCATCCGCAAGCATTGAAAGCGGCAGAGTTTTTCGATTACGCCTCGGCTGATCAGATACGAGAAACCGATCGTTCCAATGCAGCCACCGGAATCTGCGCCCATGGCATTGATGAGGACTGCTGTCCTATGGGCTGTGGGGATCGCGATGACTGAATGGCTGAGCCAGTTCGCGCTTTATGAACCTGATGGGAGTCGAACATGAATGTTGAGCCAACGGAAGAATTTCAAGCCATTGACGCCCAGGGACGGTTCGATGAGCGCGCCTGGCGCAATATCTGCGCCCGGATCGCCGTCGCGACCTCCAAGGACTGTCGCCAGTTCTTCGACCAATATGTGAAGGTCTTCAGCGCCGGCGTCGATGTGCAGCTCAAGAGCCTGCCATCGGATTTTCATCCAGCTGCTTTGAGAATCGCCGCCCAGTGGGACTATGCCCAGACGCCCAACGATATTGCCAACGGCATTCGTGAACACAATCTGGCGGTAATGGAGAGAATCCGGGCTTTGGGTCCGTCAGTCTCGATCGATAATAATCAAGGTGCGCACGCTGATTAGACTGTGACAGCGGCGTTATCATTTAGCTTGACAACTCTTTGCTGGCGTTGAAGCAAATGCCAAAGCCTGCGAATCCTCTTTTATCGAAAGAAATTTCTCATGAATATCACCACTCCCATCACGGTCCAAGAAAAAAAGGCTGCTAGAGAAGCCTACTTTGCTGGCAAGCGGCGCGAAGATTATATGGAGGATCTCCGCAATCAATCGATCGCCGCTTTCCTCGTGAGCCATTTTGATGTCTTCGAGCAATGGCTGGAAGAAAACATCCAGGATGTAGAGATCAAATGTGCATGCGTCGGCTTTATTGCACGGGCCGAATCGCAAGCGGACAAATACCGCGCCATCCTCGAATTATCGGAACAAATGGCTGCATTGCGAACAGAACGTAGCAATGCAGCCATGGAAATCTATGGAGAGAGAATCAGGAGTTCCACCATGCAGGCAAAACTTGACCGGCTGTGGGCCATGGGTAAACCGAAGCCGGAAATCATCTCTGAAGCCTGAAGGGAGCCAGTTCCAGAACGGTGATGTCCTCGAGGACTTGCTCGTGTAAATCAGCCGCTTCAATGGCTTTATCTTCATCCTCGGTTTCACGCGCTTCGACCCATGCGTGGAATTTTCTCAAGGTATTACCGATTTTCTGCTCCAGTAACGCCAAATCCTCCAGCGTGGCGGGTTGAGTGTTCTTGGGCTTTTCGTTCATGGAAGAAATCCTCATAAAGGTTAGTGTAGGCAAGGGTGGTTGCCGGGCTTGCGACCCATGTGGCAACCGCCGCGATCATAGCCGAGGGTTTCTTCCACCCTTTTTCCTCAATATCCGATTGCGTTTGGCTTGGGTTTTCTCGGGCTAAACGCGGTTCACCTATTCTTTCGATTATTTAATCGACATCTGCGCATGAATATTCTCCCTTCGCATATGCCGAACCTGGAGCCCGTCTCCCTGCGCGCTCCGGATCTGCTGGTCCAGGCGGTCTCCGATGGCCGGCGCATTGGCCTACAGCTGCATTACGTGCCTGGGATGGGGCGCACCCTGCAGCAGGCCGGTGCGTGGTGGGCCGCTGGCCGGCGCATGTGGGCGCTGGAGCAGGCCGATCCCGAGCAGCTGGTGCATTGGCTGCGCACGGTCTATCGCGGCCAGCATGTGGACCTGGACGATGCGTTGCCGCTACTGCGCGCTGCCGCGGCCTCTCCTGAGGCGGACTACTTCGCGCAGCTGCTCGATGTGCAGATCTTTCCGCTCGCCAAGGGCGATATGACCCGTGGCCGGCACGCGGTGAGCTTCGCCTATGACGCCCCCTGCGTACGGGCCGTCAAGGCGCTGCAGGGGCATTTCCATCGCCATGCAGCGGCCTGGCAGGTGCAGGGCAGCGCCTCGGAGATCCTGAATGCGCTGCGCCAGTTCGCGGGCATTGCACCCGAGTTCGTCTTCGTCCACGAGCAGTCGGTCGTCCTGGAGGACCTGGTGGGTTCCACCTCGCAGGCCTCGCCCATCCAGGTGCCTGCGGCCCCTCCTGAATTCGGTGGCGGCGGTACGGACGAAGCCAAGGGCGTGGCGTTCATGTCGGCCGAGCTGGATGACGGCGTGGACGTGGCCATCGACGAGGCCGAGCTGGCTCGCATGGCCGTGCATGCAGGATTGCGTGACTACCAGGTGGCCGGCGTCCGGCACCTGGCCTCTCAGACGGGCGCATGCCTGGGCGATGACATGGGCCTGGGCAAGAGCCGCCAGGCCGTCGTGGCCACGCGCATGGCTGCAGGGGAGGGCAGGGTCCTCATCCTCTGTCCGGCCTCGCTGCGCATCAACTGGGAGCGGGAGATCAGGGCGGTGTACCCGGATGCGATCGTGGGTATGGTCGGCGAGGACCGCATGGCCACACTGCATGGCTGCCAGTGGATCATCGCTAACTACGAGCGCCTGGGAGGCCTGGTGCGCGAGACGGATCTGCAGTTTGCGGTGATGGCTGTGGACGAGGCCCACTACCTGAAAGAGCATCACGCCGGCCGCACGCGCAATGCGTTCATCATGGCCACGCGCATCCCGCGCCGGTATGTCATCTCGGGCACTCCGCTATTGAACAGAGAGATCGAGCTGCACACGCTGCTGCGGCTCACGGGCCATCGGCTGGGGCAGATGCCGTTGAAGGACTTCCGTGGTGAGTTCACGGGCTCGCGCGAGAAGAGGGCACTGCTGGCAGGGGCCCTCAAAGGATGGATGCTGCGTCGGCGCAAGGACGTTCTCAAGGACCTGGGGACCAAGAGCCGCCAGGTGCGGTACATCTCGCCAGCCGAAGGTCTGGGAGCCTACAAGGCGATCCACGACGATATGACCCTGCAGGCCATGCCCAAAATCACCAAGCTGCGCCAGGCCCTGGAGGCGCTCAAGACACCCTTCCTGATCGAGACGGTGGAAGGGCTGTCCGACGGCGACAAGATCATCGTGTTCTGCGAGTACATGGCGACGGTGGAGGCAATGAAGGGCGCCTTCGCTGCGGCCGGCATCCAGTGCGTGACGCTGGTGGGCAGCGACTCGGCCACAAAGCGCCAAAAGGCCATAGATGCCTTCCAGAACGATCCAGCGGTCACCGTGTTCATCGGCACCACGTCCGCGGCCGGCGTGGGCATCACGCTGACTGCGGCGAACTACGTGGCTTTCGCATCGCTGCCCTGGACGCCGGCACTCATGCGCCAGGCCGAGGACCGGGCCTACCGCCTGGGGCAGCGGCGCAACGTCATGGTCATCGTTCCCCTGATCGCAAGCACTCTGGACGAGGGTGTGTGGAAGCTGCTCGATCGCAAGCAGGAGACCGAGCGCGACGTGGTGGAGCCGGAGATGGCTGGACCAGGTGGTGCAACGGCTACGGCCGCCGATTCACCCTGGTTGGCCGCTACCGCGTAGGACCGCACATACCACTTCAACGCTGAAACAGGAAAGTTCTCATGGGGTCACCGGATCACCGATGCGAGGAGTTCGACCTGGCGGCAGATGCCTGGGAATGGCTGCATACCGAAGGGTTCGTGGCCACCTGGGATCACCTGACATTCGAGCATTCGGATGGCCGCCAAGCCCGCCTGTTCCTGCCGCGGGGAGAGAGGGCGGATGAGACGGCATCGATCACGATTTTTGAAACCCGGGCCAAGCGATTTGGTTTCGGTGGCGGAGATTACCGCCTCAACCCTTTTGAATCACGGAGCAATCAATGAAAAATACCGATGCACAGGAAATGCCGATGTGGCCGGGATGTTCTCGAAATCTGTTCTCGGTTCGGCCTACCGAGAACAGTGAGTTTCAAGAAGGACGGTTGCCAGCGGCAGGAACAGGGTGAGCGGCGAATCGGGTAGAGCGATGAAGCCGTGATGCTGGTAAAAGGCCGCTGCGACTTCGTCCTTGGCGTCCACCATCAGCGCGAAAGCGGCAATCTCAGAACGGGCGGCACGGTCGAGCGCATCGGCCAGCATAGCGCCACCAAGACCTTGGCCTTTGAATGCCTGATCGACAGCCAAGCGGCCCATGCGAACGGCTGGCACGGTCGGATAGCGCGGCAGCTTCTTGCCAGTGCTGGCCGGAAGATCGGCCAGCAGCAGACTTGCCGATGCCAGGGTGTAGTAACCAGCGATGCGCTGCACGTCTGCCAAGGCCACGAAACAGGCGGCTACGCGGCGGCGAATGTCTTGAGTAACTTGCTCTCTGAGGTAGCGATTCAGCGGCTCCGAATCGCTGCGGAACGTTGTGCGGTCATGCGCAGCATCGAGCGGCGCAAGTAGGAACGGTGCGCCACTCATTCAGCGCGCAGGAGCTTGCTACGACGAGCGAAAGCGCGTTCCAGGGCCGGGGCCGGTTTCGGCGGCGACAACAGGGCTTGCGCAAAGCATTCCTGATCGGCCAGCGACAGGCGGATGACTTCGGCTTGCTCGATGGCGTGCTGCGCCGCGTCCTGCACGGCGGCAACAACGAAATCGGTCATGGTGCGCCCCTGAAGCTCGGCGGCGCGCTTGAGCATCGAATGCAGATCGGTGCTGATCCGGGCTTCGAGGCGGGCAGTAGAGACGGCTACGGGCATGGTTTTATCCTCCTGATGCAATCATACGGCAAATTGCCGTACATATCAAAGAGGGAATTTTCGGCGGTTCCGGCTCGCATCCCCTTAACGTACGATTTTTTCCGTTTTCTGAGGCGGCTCCTGTTATTTCTTCGGCCGCGAGCCAGCCGTGAGTGCCTCCAGCCGGCCTCGCAATGTAGCCGCGTCCTCCCGCGCCTGGTCGCGCTCTGCCTGGGCCGCTGTCAGCCTCTGCGCTTGCCGCAGCGCCTCGGCAGCGATGCTCTTGCGCTGCTCCTGGTGCAGCTGCGCCGCCACCTCGGCGCCGGCCTGCAGCTTGGCCAACTCGGTGCGCGCCTGATCGCGCTCCTCGCTCGTTGCCTTCGCCGCCTTCTGTGCCTGATCCAGTGCCGAGCGCGCCTGGTCGGTCGACAGATGGGCCCGCTCCAGATCCGCGCGCAACTCATCGGCGCGGCGCTGGATCTCCGTCGTGCGGCTCGCCGCCCCGGCCAGATCGGTGCGCAGGCCTTCGATCTGTGCGGCATGTGCCTCGACCAGCGCCTGGGCCTTCTCGCGCTCAGCCCGCGCTTGCTGGGCGTCGCCATGGGCGCGATCCAGTTCGGTGCGCAGTTCGCCGGCGCGGGCGTCCGCCTTGGCCGCGCTCGCATTCGCCATCGCGAGCTTGTTTCGCAGATCGTCCGCCTCGGCCCTCGACGTCGCCAGCAGTTCCTGTAAGGCATCGCTTCGGGCCTTGGCCTCATCCAGTTCGCTTGCGAGCGCGTTGGCCAACTCCTCCGCCTCGAGGCGCGCAGCCTGCGCCTGGTCGCGCACGACTTCCAGGTTCTGCCTCTCCGCGGACAGCCGGCCATTGGCGGTTTCCAGGGCCAGCGACCACAGGTCATTGGCCAACTCCCCGAGTTTCTCCGTGAACGCCTGCGGCGCCGGCTCTACGGCAGGCGTCTTTCGCGCAGTCTGCCGGGCGCGCCACTCCACCATGGCCTCGGAGATGGTCGTGAAGCTCCCACTGCCCAGTTGCTTGCGCACCGCCGCCAGGGTGGGACTGGCGCCCGCCGCGTCCAGTTCGTCCGCCACCGCAAAAATCCGCTCTTTGGTAATCGCTGCCATTGAGTGCTCCCGTGAATATCTGTATGTTGTAGATTGTACGATACTACAAAATACAATTAACAGTTTTTTAGCCCAAGCAGGGCCGGATGCCGCGACGCGCAAGCCATCTTGACAATCAAGGTCGGTTTGAATAACGTTCGCCTCGTGAACCGCCGCAAGGCACCACGAAGCGCCTCAACTCCTGACAGGCGCGCGAATCGACTCCCAAGGTCGATTCCGGAGTACCTTCATCCTCGTAACCCGGACAGGGAAATCATGTTTCCCTGTCCCGAGCCGCAAGGCTGTGGGTTGGGTGCGTGATCTCCTCAAGTTCATCTTTTTGGAAATCACCATGACTGCAACCACCCAAGGCAACGACTATTTCAACCTGCATACCAACGGCATCGGTTACCTCAACCGCGTTCGCTGGGTTGAAACCAAGAATGGCGGCCGCCGTGCCGACCCCTTCCTGGCATGCAGCATTTCCGCCTTGCGTGGAAATGCAGACAAACCTGACTACACCTACTTCGATCTTCGGGTCAGTGGGGACGAAGCCATCGCCATGGTCGAAAGACTGGGGGTCGATGTTCAGGAACAGCGCAAGGTCGTCCTGTCCTTTCGGATCGGCGACATCTACCCTCACCTGTATGAACGCGATGAGCTGGATCAGAACCGTCGCAAGACGGGCCGAAAGGAAATGGCTACCCTCATCAAAGGGCGCCTGCTTCTGATCAACAGCATCACCATCGATGGCGAGAATGTGTACCGCCGCGAGGCGGATGCACCTCAAGACGACCTGCAACCCGGATACGACGAACCGTCGCAAGGGGAGGAGGCCGATCAAGAGTGGAACGAGCCAGAGCAAGAGCCAAGACAGGAGCAATCGGCGCCAGCGCCAACTGCAAGGCCTGCAGAGCGATTTGCGCAACAGGCTGTCCAGCAGCCAAACCAACGTGGCCCAGTGAACCGTCCTTCGGCTCCATCACGGCAACCACAGGTCGCCCGCCAGCCCGCCGCTCGTCCGCAAGGAAATGCAGCGTACAACGCGGGTTATGCAACGGGAAAGGCTGTCCGTAGGACCGTCGATTCTGCTGCTGCCTGATAACCTCCCAATTCCCGAACTTGCTTATGCAGGTCGGGAATTTCTTCTTTGATATGGAAAACCATGGCTTTGGAAAACAACCTCAACGGCTGGGTCGATGGTCCTCCGTCGATGCGCGACGATGGCGCCCTTGCCATTGTCGAACTTCATCGGAATGTCATTGTGGATGGTCAGCCCAACTCGGGCGAGCCAATCATCGTGACCCGGTGGAGTGGGAAATTGAAAACCACTTGCGCGGGTCATCGCCTTTCCTATGACGACGTGCGCAAGCACATCGACATCGTGAAGGACTGACTCATCGTGCGACGGGATGCGAGTCTGCATATCCCGGCTTCGAGATCCCGACTTCATTTTCGTCAACCACCCATGGGGATACCGATCCCCAGGGGGTTCTGGTGTCCCTTTTTTTCACGAAAGGCATACACCATGAACCAAGCTACTACCGTCTCCAGTACCGCCTCTGTTCGCCATGGCCTCCTTGCTCAGGAGTTCTGTGGCAAGCGCCTGCCCCTGCAGGTTCTGAGATCACAGCGTGGCCACTACATCGGCACTGCCGGCGACGAAGGCCCTGTCTCTCGGGAGTCCAACGAGTACTTCCGGACCGAAGAACTTGCCCAGCAAGCCCTGCAAGGCGGCAACTGGACCCAAAAGCAGGAACCTTGATCCCCACCGACGCAACGTCTATGCACTGATGCACGGAAAGTGCGAGGGCGAGTTTGACTCGCCTTCAAAAGCGCGTATGCTTTGCACCGTTTTGCGAGTGTTTACCGGTACCACTGGAATAACCGGAGCTGGTTCGCCAGCACATGAGGCACGTCAACCCCTGAAGCGTGCACGCTCTTCGGAGTCGGGGTTCCTGTCGGCACGGACCGCTGAATCGCACACCTCAAAAGTCCGCTAGTGCCCAGCCTGCCAGGTCGCAAGCCTGTCAGACATTCAAAGCCCACTGCATCCCACCTGCCTCGGCAGGTGCGGTGCTTTCTTTTTTACCCGCCGGGACCTGTCTCCCTGCGGCGAGTGGTCCCGCATTTTTCTTTTGCGAAGGACCACCTGCACATGATCAGAGTTGACGACGCGACCTTGCGGATCAAGAAGATCCGCCAAAGTCGCAACGGCGCGTTCTGCATCGCAGACCTCACCACCGACTTCGGCGAGTTCAAGGTCAAGGACCCGCTTCTGGACCAGTTCGAGGAAGGGGAGTACCAAGCTACAGTGTGGATCAGCGAGATCTACCTGTCACAGTACATCTCCTTCGGCAAGGGCGTCACGGAAATCCGGGCCCGCCTGCATGACCTGCAAGTGGTCTCCCAAGACCGACTTCCTGCCGACCGCACCCCCACCGAACTCGATCCACTGGACGAGCCGGCACCCGTCCAGGTCCAAGCCAAGACCTCGGAGCCATCCAAGGAACAGGGCAGGGAAGCCGCAAAAACCCCCGACAAGCGTTGGGACGATTTCAAGAAATCCCGACCTGCGCCGACCCAGGAGCCAGCCGAAGCCTCGGATGACGGATTGTTTGATACCGACCTTCTCGACGCCATACAGCGTGGAGATCCGGTGAAGCTCGATGCCACGGTGGACCGTGCTTTGCTCCGAGCCCAAGCCGCATACCTGCGCAAGCAAAGGTATGACTTTGAACCCAAGCTGCAGACCTGGTTCACCAAGCGCTGATCCAGTCGACGTTAAACAGCCCGCCCTCCAGGAGGGCTGTCCCGTGGCAGCTCGACGAGAGCCCAGGGGACAGCCTTCGCTGCTTGCAGCCCGGGCCCTGCTATCCAACTGGGTGGCGGCAACCTGATGTGCCGCGGCTTTGCGGATGATCCCCTGAGGTCTCCGCGCCATTTTTAGGCCACCTGGACCTTCACTCGCGGTGGCCCGCCTGCGCAACACGACAGGCCCTAACGGGCCCGTCCACGCCGCAGCGAGGAGGTATCCGTTCAAGACTCATCCCAAGCCAGTGGAATCCTAAAGAGGGGTTCCCCCAGCAGCCGGTACATGGCTGATGAGGGAAACCCTTTCCATCCAACCGAAACGATGGTTTCAAGCAGGCGCGTTCAACTCTGAAAACGTGCCAGGCCGCGCAAGCAGTCCGAGTGCAGTCCTTTCTATCAACCCACTGCGGGCGCCAATGCCCTGCGAGGGGGTTCGCGCTCTAGGTCTTTCTACAAGGAGCAAAAGAATGGCTACCCAGTCACCTTTCATTACCCATCGTGCCAAAGTGCTTGGGCATTACAGCACCGCCTATTGGCTGCGTGATGTTGTCATGGCGTTACACAGCGGTGGAACCCATCCCGTGGGCTTATCGCGGTTGACGACCACGGATGAGGCGCACTTCACGGCGTTCAAGCAAATGGTGGATCACTACCGCCGCGTCGGCGAAAACGATCCTGCATTGCATGCGCTCGTTAGCGATATCGAGGCTCGATGTGAGGAAGAACGATCGGCACAAGAACGCAGCAACCGTCTCTATGCATGGAACGCGGAAGCACGTGGGCATCTGAGCACTTTGGGGCGTCCTTCCGATGTTGTGGATGACCGCTACGACTGGTTCGAGCACCGTTTTGACGTGGGGCGAACACCCGTCGAAGCGGTGACGGAGTTCGCGGCACTCGAATGATTGAGTCACCCGAGCCGCGAAAGCGGCCCGAGTGCAGCTCTCTTTATCAACCCATCGGGGACATCGATCACTGCAGGGTTCCGGTCGTCCCCGTTTTTATCGGAGACGACATGTACGACACCAATCGTGGCGGAATCAACGAACTGGCACGCCTTCACAGGAAAGCGCCTCAGTTCCCTGTTCCATTGACCAAACAAGCGCGCACGCAAGTCGCGGCGCTCCTGATGCGCCATGGCGAAGCGGTGGTGGGAAACACACTATTGGCAGTCGCCAAAGACCGATGTTTCTCCACACTGCAGAACTGCGCCGGCTTTTACATACTCGGCCTGTCGGACGACGTGTGCGCAGCGGCCGGCACTGCGGATCAGGCAGGCATCGAGGAAGCGATCCGATGGGCTGAAGCCGAACCAGTCTGCTCGTGATCGATCCCTACGGAACCCAGATGGGTTCCCCCAGCAGCTGCAGTTAGGCTGATGAGGGAAACCATTTGAGTCAAACCAAAAATGGTTTCAAGCAGGCACGTTCAACTCTGAAAACGTGCCAGGGCCGCGTGAGCGATCCGAGTTCATTTCTTCATCCATCCACCCCTGCGGGATCACGACCCGCAAGGGATCGTGCTCGCGGTTTTCTTTCAAAGGAGTAAACTTTTGAGCATGCCATCCACCATCGAACTGGGCTTGTACGAAGCGCTCACCGGCGTCGGGATTCCACCTGACACGGCGCGCAAGGTCGAGCGGCAGTTCGAGTCAGCCATTCACGCCGGCACGGATGAGATTCGCGCAGAGATGCGCGACAAGCTCTTCACCAAGGCAGATGGTTCCGAGTTGGAAACACGTCTCCTGCGCGCCAGTGCCGAAATGGAGGTCCGCCTCCAGCGAAGCGTGGTCGATCAAACCCGCTGGATCATCACCAGCTTCTTCGGCTTTTCCGGCCTCACCATCGTGATCACGACGGCAGTCATCAAACTGCTGTAGGTCACTTCTTCTTTAAACCCGCTGGGGACTACCGTCCCCGCAGGGTTTCGGTCGTCCCCATTTTTCTTGGAGACGATCATGATTTCCCATTTCCCCCCCGTGCTTCCCCGATTGGCACAAGAGCAGCGCCAGCTATTTCACGCTGTACTGCGACAGTGGCTGACTGCCGCACCTGCACCAGATTGCGACAAGCTGATCATGGCGCGTGAACGCCATGCGCCAGGCCAGAGATGCTCCATGCTCACGCTGGTGCGCAGCTGCTTCACGCAACCGGCGCTACGCGCCGACTTGCCGGAGTCGCTGGTCCACCTGCTCGTGCAACGTCAATGGCTGGCTCCTGCGCAACAGCGCAGAGCCGCCTGAGCGGGAGGGCGTGCCATGTCGAACAAGCACACCGTCGTGATGGTGCATGTACCCGCGGGTTCGGAAGAGGCCTTCTTCAAGGTCTATGAAGAATTCGTAAATGCTTTGCGCACCAAGAGCGAGAAACCGCCACGCAAGCTCATGGAGATGTACTTTTCCCCGCCACCCGACGAGGACAGGTATCAGCTGGAGCAGCGTGGAGTCGAGTCTTTGAAGGTCCTGCTGCGGATCGCTCAAGGTGAGGCCATGCACGCCAGGTACATCGCCCGCTTTCTCGCGGGTTTGTACAACGGCGACCTGTTCTCGTTCAACCTCAACGATCTGCGGTGGCTCGATGAGTCGCTCTACGCGCATGTGATCGCAGTGCTCCACATGGACTGCCGACTGCGCAAGCAGGACGTTCCCCATTACTTCGACAACGGCGAAGTCCTGTGGGCAACCATGATCGCTCGCTGGGGCATCAAGGACGCGTTCACGCATCGTTCCCCGCCTCGCAGAGGTTGAAAACCGTGCCGCCCCGGCTTGCATTCGTGCGAGCTGGGGCGCATGGCCCTTTTACCAAGTTATCAACCACCCGGACGGGCCATGCCCCACCGGGGCACCTCCGTCCCCAATTTGAAGGAGATGTGCCCATGGCATTGATGTTCTCGCGCCTGGCGCGCAATTTCGTGAAGAACGGGTACTTCCCGACCGACGATGAAACCCTCGCTCGCATTCAGCGTTTCATCACCCCTTGCGATCGGCCCATGCGACTGCTGGACCCGTGTTGCGGTGAAGGCGCCGCGCTGGCAGACCTACGCCACGGCATGCAGTTTGACAGTGGCACAGGGCCGACCATTGAGACCTTGGGTGTGGAGTTCGACCGCGAGCGTGCGTGGCACGCGAAGACCATCTTGGACCGCGTGCTGCACGCTGACATCCACGATGCGGTGATCAAACCCAGGTCCATCGGACTGCTGTACTTGAACCCACCATATGGGTATGGCGTCAAGGACTCTGCCAACCGCAGCGATGCGGATGGCGATCGTGAAAAGGCCGAGCGCTTGGAGCGCACGTTTCTCAAAAAGACTGCCCCGTTGCTCATGCTCGGCGGCATCCTCGTGTACATCGTTCCGTTCTACGCACTCGACAACGAGATTCGCACCTACCTGGCACGCAACTTCCAGGATCTGCGGTTCTTCATGGCGCCTGAGCAAGAGTTCAAGCAGTGTGTGATCTTCGGCACGAAATGCCGGCCGGGCCACCCCCGCAAGGATGTGCTGGACATGCTCACGCAAGCGCAGGCAGGACACCTGGCTCATCAAACATTGCCAGAGGAATGGCTCGGCATGCCATACCAAGTGCCGCCGATCCAGGAGGGCAGTGAGATGGTTTTTCATGCAGTGCGCATGGACGCCGAGCAGCTGGCTGACGAACTGCAAAAGCATCGCAACGGCCTGCTGTGGCCGAACTTCGAGGCTTGCTTCAATCAAGCGCGTGGCACCCACCGCAGACCGCTGCGCGACATGACCCAATGGCATCTGGCGCTTGCGCTGGCAGCTGGCCAGGTCACTGGCTGCATCCGCTCCACCACCGGGCGCACGTTCCTCATCAAGGGCGACACCTTTAAGAAGAAGGAGCGCATGACCACGACCGAAGTGGATGACAAAGGTAAGGTCAGCGAGACGATCGTCTTGCTGGACAAGTTCGTTCCAATCATCAACGCCATCGAGTTCACGCCGGACCACCGGCTGGGTCAGATCGTGCGAATCAGCTAAAGCAACCACCTCAAAGAACCCATCAGATGGGTTCCCACAGCGGCCGCAAAGACGGCCGTTGCGGGAAACCATTTGCACCATTCATCAATGGTTTCAGGCACGTTCAACTCTGAAAACGTGCCCATCTGCGATCAGCAGATGGAGTTCTTGTCAAAACCAATTCATCAACCCTGTGGGGCCTACCCACAGGGGATGGCTTCATGTTTCTCCGCAAAGGAAAGAAATGTTCATCAACACCGAGTACCGCCGCATGAATGGCCACTGCGTGGCCACCACCCAAGGCATGACCGACCGAAAAGTCGCGTTGTGGCTGGAGACGCGGCTGGACTATGACGGTCGCCTCATCACTTGGCTGTGCCGGGACGATGCGGCCTACGAGCAAAGCACCTGGACCTGCCTGGCCAATTCCAGGATGCCGCCGTCGATGACGGAAAGCATTGCAGTCGCCTGGCAGCACGAGCGTGCCATGGCCGAGTTACAGCGCATGGAAAACCTCCAGCCAGTGCATCCCGCACTGGCCATTGCCCGAAACGTGTACCGACAGATCGGTTTCGGGGTCTATGTGCTGGTCAACCCGACCGTGCGTATGTTTTTGCGGCGTATGCGGCGCGTGCTTTTCCGGCGCGTGAGGCAAATGCACCGTGAGGCCTACAGGCCCTGATACCCGGCGCGCAGCGCCCCTTTCCTTGTCCCTGACAAGGCCAGAACCCATGCAAATGGGTTCCCACAGCGGCCGGACTCATGGCCTTTGTGGGAAACCATTTGAACCAATCACCAATGGTTTCAGGCACGTTCAACTCTGAAAACGTGCCCGCTTGGGCGATAAGCCAAGTGGAGTTCTTGTCAAAACCTTTTCATCAACCCTGTGGGGCCTCGCCCTGCAGGGGGTGGCTTCACGCCTTTTTTCAGGAGAGAACCACCATGGAAACGAATATCTACAAGGACCGCGATGGCTGGAATGCCAAGACGGTCGTCCCCATGGATGAACGGCGCGAGCTGGTCATCCGCACATCCCGTCGCCAGATCGGTGGCGGGCTGCTGACCAGCGCCACGTGCTGGAGTGTTGGCGCTGCTGGTAGCCAAACCCATGTCATGGGTTTCGGCACTGGGGACGGAGACTTCTCCACCCGCATCGTTACCACGCAGCCGCCGCGCATCACCGAAAAAGTGGTGGCGCAGCAGCACGAGATGGCACTGCGCCAGATCGATGCCATCCGCCAGGCAGCGCAGTTGCACTACGCGGCCCAGGCGCAAGCCGAGACGGAGGCTCCGCAGCTTGACGTTGCAGAGCCCACGCAGCCGGTTGTCCACGCACCGAGCGCCGTCGCTCGCTGACAGGCCTTGTGCTGATCGGCTCCGGCCGACGCCTTTAACCCGCGGCTGCTGCCGCAGCCCTTTCATCAACCCTTGGGGAACACCGCTTCCCCAAGGGGCGGTTTCCCCATTTTTGGAGAAGTCCATGAATGCTGTTTACGAAGCGCCGCAAGCGCCGCAATGCCTGCCCCGATTCCCATTGGGATCGACCGTGATGACGCAAGGTGTGAACGCCCTGGTCGCCGAAGGCCGGCTGAACCCCTATGTGCTCTTGCGCCGGCATCTGCTGGGCGACTGGGGTGATCTCTGTGAAGAAGATCGCCGACTGAACGACCAAGCTGTCCAGTTGGGCAACCGCATCCTGTCGGCCTACCAGCTCGAAGGGAACACCACCGTCTGGATCATCACCGAGTGCGACCGCAGCGTGACCACGCTGCTGTTGCCTTCGGAGTATTGAGGGCGGCGTTGCCATGCCAGAAAAACCGCTGACCAACGTCGAACTTGTCGTCGAGATGATGGAGTACAGCCGGTACGGCGCGGTGGTGCAGTTGCTCATCGTGGAGGCGATCAGAAAGTATGCCGAAGCGGTCAGCCAAGCCGATCCCGCAACCTTCGACAGCCCATTCATCAATGGAGAGGTGTGGGTCGCAGTTGCTGAAGAAGTACGGCAAAAGATGAAAGCCAACTACGGTTGGGACTGATCCCCAGCCCGATGCAGCCGACTTGAGGCCGGCTGAACATTTCTACCACCCGTGCGGGGCCAGGCCCTACGCGGGACTGCCTCGCGCCTTTTTCCTGAAGGAGTCATGCATGACCAACGCAGAGCCCGTGTCGGGCACCAATTTCTGCCATTTCTGCGAGTGTGAGCTGGAAGCCGGACAACTCGGCGCCTGTGCTCAGTGTGCCAAGAACAGCAAGACGGGTAAGGCTCGGCTGTTCAAAGCCATCTGGGCCGCCGACGAGGTTTCGGTGGACTACTACGAACTGGAGCAAATCAATCTGGAAGGAGGTGATCGCCCGCCGTCATTCATGGTGACGGCCAACGGACATCGAATTGCAGTGATCGACCAGGAAATCGATTTGACCTTCGGTGAGGACAGTAGCTTCGGCTTCTTCCTGGACATGGATGGTGATCGCCACTTCCTCGTCGTGAATCTGCTCAGGCGTGATCCGTTGACCCCTGCAGATATCGAGCGGATGGAAAGCGAATGCGGCATTGCCGCAGATTCGCAGTCCAAGCCAATCCTTTGAACTCAAGCCACTTCGGTGGCTGATTTCTGTTTCTTCAACCCTAGCGGGTCCATCCCTCCAAGGGTTGGACCCGCTTGTTTTTCAAGGAGTGAATCCATGACCAACACAGGAACCTTGCCATGCTGAGAATAGAGGAACTGGCCCAGGCCACCATCGCCAGTTGGTGCACATCGGGCTTGGCCGAATGCGTCACGGAGCTGGGCCTCCATCTGCATGAACTGCGCTGCGACAGGATCGCCTTCTCTCAGGAAATCGAGCGTGCAAGAGCGATTTATGCACAGCCATCGGACAACGACATTGAAATCGATGACGAGCCTCTGGTGGCGCCCACATCGGGTGGCGTCTGGATTGCCGCATGGCTTTGGGTGCCCGAGGATGCAGCAGCGCAGGGAGGTGACGCGCGTGGCTGATTCCAATGGGCTCTACCGCATCGAGGAGTTTCCCGAGATCTTCGTGGATGCTTGCCTGCGAGACAGTGAAGGCCAGTTCATGTTCCTGTCAATCTACGGACGCGACGGCTCCATCATGCAGTTCATCGCAGCGATGGAGCTGGGTGGCCAGGAGCGGGGCGTGCAGCGCTTTCACCTAGTGAACGCCGCCTGCGAGCGACATCCAGTCGCCGTGGGCGGCACCGACCGCCTTACCAAGCATGCCGGCAGGTTGCCAAGACAGAACTTGTTCGGTCCGTTGAGCCAGATGTGGGTGTTCGACAAGCGCCTGCAGCAGCCCGACCGCGCCAATCGCATCGCCTGGGTGTTGCACCAGGAGGCCGGCGCAAAAGCGTCTTTCGACGGCGGTCCCGTGACCAACGTGACGCTGCAGGATCGTGTGTGGAAAACCATCGTCGGGCTATCTCCTGTCGCATTGCTGGACCGCTGGCGGCAACCGTTGCTGACCTGGTGCGAAGACAAGCGCGCCACGCAGGCCCTGGGTGACGCGATCTATCCCGCCATTGGCCCTGTACAGGCTGTTCGCGTGAGCCTGACGGATCACTTCGTCGGCTTCATCAAGGATGGCGTGAAAAACCGCACCTTGACCCTCTGATCCCTTGGCCATCCGGCCACTCACTTTGCAACCCGCGCGGGGAACTGGCCCCGCTGGTTCTCCGCATTTTTTTGCTCAAGGAGAACCTCTATGCAACCCGTCAATCCCTCTCTCGCAGAAATCCCTGCAGATCCTTCCATTCCTGCAGCTGATGGTGCCCAACCCTTGGCCCAGGACGGCTTCGACAACATGGCCCTGGCCAACTTCATCGACGAGTTTGGCGACGGGCTGCTGGCCCAGGTGCGCTCACAGAACCCGCCGATCTACGATCCGGCACGAGACGAAGGGCAGGGTGCCTGGCAAGCCCGGCAAAGCATTCTCGACTCGCTCAAGCGCAAGCCCTTCAAGGCCCAGGCCGACGCAGTGCATGCCGCCGTCAAGCTACTGGTCGATCACGATCAACCCGCTGCCGTCATCAACGCGGAAATGGGCACAGGTAAGACCATGATGGCCATCTGCGCGGCCGCGCTGCTGCAGCGCACACATCCGCGCACGCTGGTGATCTCGCCGCCGCACCTTGTGTACAAGTGGCGGCGCGAGATCCGCGAGACGGTGCCTGACGCCAAGGTGTGGGTGCTCAATGGCCCGGACACGCTGCGCAAGCTGCTGATGCTCCGCAAATCCCTGGGCCTCAAGACCAGCCAGCCTGAGTTCTTCGTGCTGGGCCGGGTGAGGATGCGCATGGGCTTCCATTGGAAACCTGCCTTCGTCACACGGCGCCAGAAGGTGCATGACCAGGTACTCGCTGTGGCAGCGTGTCCCGATTGCCTGATGCCGATCACGCGGGATGACGGCGAAGGTCATCCGATGCCCATTTCTGCGGAACTGGCGATGGCCAGCCTCGGAGACCGGCGAGGCAAGTGCGCGCACTGCGGAAGTTCACTGTGGACGCTGATGCGATCGGGTCGGCCGATCCATTCGATGCACGACCTGGTGCTGGGCGCGCTCAAGCAGATGCCGACCATTGGAGAGAAAACCGCCCGCAAATTGCTGGGCATCTTCGGAGAAGACGCATTGGGCGCCATGCTGGGCGACAACGTGTACGAGTTCCTGAACCTCATGGACGCCAATGGCGAGCTGGTGTTCAGTGACCGGCAGGCCACGCGCATGGAGCGCTCGCTGGCCAACTTCGAGTTCAGCATCGGCGAGGGCGGGTATCAAGCCACCGAGTTCGTAAAGCGCTATCTGCCCCGCGGCTACTTTGGCTTGCTGGTCGTGGACGAGGGTCATGAGTACAAAAACGAGGGCTCTGCACAGGGCCAGGCCATGGGTGTGCTGGCCAGCCAGTGTCGAAAGACGCTGCTGCTGACCGGCACGCTGATGGGCGGCTACGCCGACGACTTGTTCCACCTGCTGTGGCGCATGAACCCGGCAAGCCTGATCGAGGACGGTTTCAAGCCGTCCAAGAGCGGCTCGATGGGGCCGGCCGCCATGGGCTTCATGCGCGAGCACGGCATCTTGAAGGACGTGTACAAGGAGTCCAGTGGCCCCTCCCACAGCACGGCCAAGGCCAAGCAAATGACGGTACGCACCAGCAAGGCGCCGGGATTTGGCCCGGTCGGCATCATGCGGTACGTGCTGCCCGTCACTGTGTTCCTCAAGTTGCGGGACATCGGCCAGAAGGTGCTGCCTCCCTACCAGGAGCAGTTCATCGAGGTGCCGATGGGCGAAGCGCAGAAGGATGCCTATGAGCGTTTGACCAGGGTTTTGGTCAGTGCCCTCAAGCAAGCGTTGGCCATGAAGGACAGCACCTTGCTGGGAGTCGTGATGAACGTGCTGCTGGCTTGGCCGGACTGCTGTTTTAGGACGGAGACGGTCAAGCACCCGCGAACGCGCGCGACACTGGCTGTTCAACCTGCGGTTTTTACCGACAGCGAACCTGCTCCAAAAGAGTTGGAGTTGCTGCGGATCTGCCAGCAGGAAAAGGCACAGGGCCGCAGGGTGTTGGTCTATTCGGTGTATTCGGGCACCCGCGACACGACAGCACGCTTGAAGGCGCTGCTGGAACTGCACGGTTTCAAGGTAGGCGTTCTGCGCGCCAGCGTGGATGCCGCTCGCCGTGAGGACTGGGTGGCCGATCAGGTGGAGAAGGGCATCGACGTGCTCATCTGCAATCCTGAGTTGGTGAAAACCGGCTTGGACCTGCTGGATTTCCCAAGCATCGTGTTCATGCAAAGCGGCTACAACGTCTATACCGTTCAGCAAGCGGCCCGGCGCTCCTGGCGGATCGGGCAGAAGTTGGCGGTGATGGTGATTTTTCTGGGCTACGCCGACAGCACCCAGATGGACTGCTTGAAGTTGATGGCCAAGAAGATCGCGGTATCGCAATCGACGTCGGGTGACATGCCTGACTCAGGCCTGGACGTGCTCAACGATGCGGGAGACAGCATCGAGGTGGCCCTCGCCAAGAAACTGCTGGCCGATTGACGGCTGGCTCAACGCCCTGTCCCGCTTTGCGGGCAGGGCGTTTCTATTGGTGCGTTCACCTTGGCATCTAACTTTCCTTGATGTTGAGGAATGGCGCGGGATATGATCGAAAAAGAGCCTGCGTGGCTCCCTCTCTGCATTTCGTCACCACCATCGAATTACAGAGTGACAAATGACTGAGATCACTCGCGCCCAGACACTGCACCAGGGGCAATTTACCCGCATCATCAAAATCACCCATGCCACCTCTCTTTTATCGCATCAAGAGCATCGCAGCCAAACTCAAACCTAAAAAGCGGGACAGCCTTAACAAGGAGGTGGACGCGCGTGTGCCTTATCCGCCTTATCTAGTTGGAACAACGGGCAGTAAGCGATTGTCATCTGTGATCCGTGCGATGCAAATGACAACCGACCAGCGGTAGATTCATGGCAAAGATTTCAGGGGGTTATGTGCTGACGGGCCTCAGCGTTGTGAAGAACCAAGCCTGAAGGAAAGAGCATGACCCTGAAGACCATAGGAAAAGGTAGACAGGCACTACCACCTGAAATCGGCAGGCGTTGACTGCGTTCAACGGGCCATCAGTGCTGCAAAGTAATCTTTGGCAAGAATTCCACCCCAGTCCGCTTGACTAACTCTTGATAGCTGATGGGTGCACCAGCCGACTCCCCGGCTTGGTTCTCCTGCCAATGCGCCCAAGCGCGATGAGTGGTCGCGTCGTAGACCAACTTGTACAGATAGGTAGGCACCTTCACCCCATTGGCGCCAATCGTTGTGGCACTATCAGTGAACACCGGCCCTGTGATCACATACACGTCTCCTTTGGCCCGCAGCGCATAGCGGCGTGTGTCCTGTTCAATCTTGTTCCAGGCACCCCCGTTGTGTTGTGAGTTCTGGGGCACCATGTTCGCCAGACTGAAGCTTTGCGCCATGGCGGTTGGCGTGGGCATATCGCCCGCGGGCGCCATATGCCCACGGCTGTACCCGGAGTTTTTGTAGTCCTCCAGTTCCGCCCGTTCACCACGCGGCAAGCGCGCGTCAGCGAAGAATCGCTTGGCTCGCTTTTCGTCGGCGTCTTCGATGGTCTGACGATTGAGGCGCTGAGCCACGTAGACAGGGGTCCGCGTTGCGCCGCTATGCAATACCGCAAACGCCTCGTAGCAAAGCTCACGCAGTTGAGGTCGCGGCTTGATCGCAGGAGGCTTGCCACCTGCAAAGAACTGAGGACATTGGGCGAAGTTGGTGGGCTGCGGGGTCAGCAGCGCCGCGCTGTCGAATTGCGGTGTGCGAGCGATTGAAAAACCGGAGAAGGTGCTGGCGAGTGACAGGACCAGCGCATAAGAAACACGCACTCGGCGCGACCAGGAAAATTTCGAAATCACTTCAATCAGGCTGCAGAAATAAGACTTCTGATTGGAGCATTCGGCAGCTTGGTTTTCGGAAATCAGGGCCCAGATACGCGGGGTTTTACATGTCCTTTCACCCAGCTGAGATGCGATAGGAATGCAACGAATATGGCAGCTCAGACAATCTCATCCTCGTCACAAGGCTCCGGCATATCTCACTTACGTGCTTTCGTCATGAATTCCAAGGTTCATGGTGAGTCATTCAGCGAGGAGGTGGATGGAAAGTCTGTCCGAGACACGTTGGTCTTCACATGCGACGGGCAGCGGTTCATCATGAAGACAAAGCCTGACCAGTTGGCTGGAATCCTTGTCGAGGACGTGTTGCCTGAGCAGACAGAGGCGACCATGGAAGCTATTGAGCGCATTTGTTGGCTACTGGCGTTCGCAACACAGTCGCAGGTGGCCTGCTACGGTCACGACTATCCAGACGGCTCCCCCCATAAAGTCCGCAACAGCGTGCATCGGGCAGGACAGAACGCGGATCCTGTCATTGAGCCAGCCGATGGCTCTGCGATTCGGATGTTCGTGGACCAAGCGTACCCACAGTTCAAAGCCCTAGAGGGTACGCGAAGCCTCAAAGTGGTGATCGACTACATGCTGCAGGCTGCGCGCCCAGGCCTGCCCATGGAATGCAGACTGGTCTTCCTGTCTGTGTTGCTGGAGAACATGAAGCGAACCTACGGGACTCAGTTGCAGTTCGCGTTCAAACGTGGGAAGTTCGTGGACCCGGTGACGAAAGTCCCTCTCGGCTTTCAAGAGATGGTGAAACGCATGTTCGGTTCTGAGGGCATGACCCCGAGCCTCCAACCACTGGTAGACCTGCGAAACGAGGTGCTGCACACGGGCGTGGCAAGCATGACGATCCAACAGCAAAAGGCCCAATACGATGCCGCAACTGACCTGATTCGCGAATATCTGTTGCGCCTGCTTGGGTTTAAGGGCAACTTCCTCGTCAGCCTAGCGGGAGGCTCCGTGAGGACGATCTGACAGACAACGGAAAGCAGACGTGGCCACAAAACGAATCCACTTGGCGACCGAGATAGGCGGTCGTTCTCGATGCCGCTACACGGCCAGGCCTAGCATTCGTGCTGTGTTTGTGCCGCAAGAGCAATTCGTAGCAACCCCGGAAGCGCAGCGCTGCCATGACTGCCAGGCGAAGTTGATCAAGCTGCTGGCCAGCGAAACCAAGTAAAGGAAAGAGGTTTTTTATTTGCGCTTTCGTGGCGCCCGAAGCTGGCCGGAAGCCAGCGCTTTTTGGGAAGTAGAAGAATGGCAACTGTAGATTTGACAAAAGCGAAAGCCGTGCGCAGTGCATCTGATGCCAGGCGTGCGAATGAGTTGATTGCTTTGGGGTGGACTTTGATCGAAACCGCATCTGGCAAAGACGAATCCGGCTACCCCCTGACCACCTACTCGCTGGCATGGCTTGGCGATGGAGAGCCACGCGATAACTGAAGCAAGAGCTTGCTTACCCCTGCCGTTTTAGACGGCAGCAGTAAGTAGGTTCAGCAAGGAAAACAAAGATGGCCAAGAAAAACGGAATAGGTAGAACACATGAATGTCGGATTTGATCGACACAATCTTGCCAACGCGACGGAGAAACTCATCTCCTTGGCCAAGGAACGCACTCCCGAGACCCATCGGTTCATCAACGGTGAACTCAAACGCTTTGACCTGACTACAGAAGAGGGGGCGAAGGATTACCTGATGTCGATTGCCGAGGACGTGTATGCCAAGAGTGGAAAAGGTGTCGTCGCTCAAATCAGAGCAGTTGTTTATTACTCTATCGGAGTCGTTTTCGAGGTTGCAGAAGGCACCATGCATCCGCCGTCACTGGCCCGAGGGGAAGGCAAGCCTGCGCATGTGGCCTACTTTTGGCAGGTTCTCTGACCTTTCTTACTATGGCTGGAACTGATCACCGGCCTTTTGCAGGCCTGCCCGATCAACAGCCGAATTTATAGTTTCGACTGCATTCGCCCGCAGCCAAGATGTAATACAAGGTTTGACATCGAAAAATAGCGTTGGCACAATCCATACGAGTTCACAAGCGCAGGAGCGTTCGATGGAAGTCGTACTGAAGAAGATGGGCAACAGCACTGCCTTGGTGATGCCCCCCCCGGTATTGAAAGATCTCGGCATCGGTGTTGGTCAACACCTGACGATGGACACTACGTCGGACGGCAGGATCGTGCTCACCCCCAAGCGCAAATACGTCCTGGCCGACATGATTGCCCAGTGCGACCTCAAGGCTGCGCAGCCTGCCAGCCTGGCACTGTGGAACGAGGCGCACCCAGTTGGCCAAGAGGTCTGGTGATGGCGGTGTTCGAGCGCGGCGACATCGTGAGCGTTCCACTGGATCCCACCGTTGGCCATGAGCAGCGCGGCATGCGCCCAGCGCTCGTGCTGACCACCAAGGAATTCAATCGGCTCGGCGACGTGCTGGTGGCCCCGATCACCCAGGGCGGAGACTTCGCACGCCATGCCGGCTTTGCGGTGACGCTGACCGGGACAGGCTGCAAGACGCAGGGCGTGGCTTTGGTGAACAAGATTCGCATGCTGGACCTGGTGGCGCGCAAAGCCCGAAAGATCGAACGGGTGCCCCAGGTGGTCATCGACGATGCCATCGGGCGGCTGGGTGCCCTTTTGGAGTAGCCCTGCCGGATGGCCGCGATGGGTTGTGCTTCCTTTTCAAGCGAGACACCATGAGCATCTATGTCGTACCAGGAGTGCAAGGGCAGATCAAGACCACCACATTGCCCAGTGGCGACATGAGCGTGGCTGGGCCTGCATCCGGACCCTTGGAACAGATCATGCTTGATGTGTGTCGCTGGACCGGGCAACGTAATCCCGACTATGGCGGTTGGATCGTTCCCCGGGCCGCCATCGGGCGTGTCAACGCGGCACTGAGCAGCCGTTGCAGCAAGATCGCGGATTGAGACCTTGAAGCCGATGTCAGTGTTGGCTCTTCAGGATGATGGAAACAAAGGAAACCCTTGATGAAATCCCCTGTGCAATTGGCCAGTTCGACCAAGAAGATGGCTGGATTCGTGGCCAGGGTGTTGGTGGCCGCAGCGGCGTGCGCCAGCCTGCAGCCCGTCGCCGCCCAGACTCCGCAGGGCACCTGGACGCTGGCCTCGGGCTACCCGAAGGAGCTTTTCCACGGGGTGAACCTGCGCCAGTTCGCGCAGAACGTCAACGATCAGACCAAGGGTGGGCTGGTCATCGACGTGCGCACCGACGGCATCGCCGCCGTCCCCTCCGAGATCGTGGGCAAGGTGCGCTCCGGAGATCTCGCTGCAGGGGAGGTGCTTCTGAGCACCATGGCCAGCGACACCCGGATCGCCGGCGCGGATGCCATCCCGTTCATCGTCAGCAGCTACGACGATGCCTTGCGGCTGTGGAATGCTCAGCGCCCCATCCTGCAGGAGGCCCTGGACAAGCAGGGCCTGGTGATCCTCTATGCCGTGCCATGGCCGGCGCAGGGACTGTTCACCACCCGTCCCGTGCGCAGCATTGCGGATCTGCGTGGCTCCAAGATGCGCACCTACAACCCCAGTACCGTGCGTCTTGCCCAACTCATCGGCGCCATGCCCGTCGACGTGCCCACGCAGGCCATCGGTGCGGCATTCAAGGACCAGCGGCTGGATGTCATGTTCACTTCACCGGCGATAGGCGTGGACTCCAAATTGTGGGAGGGGCCGGTGAAGTATTTCTACAACGCCCGAGGCTGGTACCCGAAGAACATCGTGATTGCCAACAAGGCAAAGTGGGCCGCACTTTCCGAGGCCAACCGAAAGACTGTGATGGCGGCGGCGGATGAAGCGCAAAAGCGCGGCTGGATGGCCAGCGAAGCCGCATCCACCGTTTCTTTGGCGGAACTTACGCGCAAGGGCATCAAGGTGGATACGCCGGAGCCCGAGTTGCGCAACGAACTGCGGCGCATCGGGGAGAAGTTCTCCATCGAGTACCTTCGAGAGACCGGCGCCGAGGGCAACCGGATGCTGATCCCTTATTTCGCGGGCCAAGGCTCTGGGGCCACGCCCTCACCAAAGTAGGTGCGACCTTTCATGCATGTGGATGTACTTCTTCATCGCAGGGTGCCGGCGTCGTCGCCTCGTGCCCGTTGAACTTGCGCCGTGAGAGGGTGGGTGCCCAGGCTCTTCCTGGAAGAGCGGTTTCAGGACTATCTGCGACATGAATGCGGGTATGCGCGAGGTACCCTGCAGGTGGTCGATTACTCCCTCATCGAATGGCAGCGCTGGCTGCGCGCGAGGTTCGGGATCACGCGGCTGGATGTCTCGGCCGTGCATCTTCGGCACTGGCTGGACGATCAATTGCGTCGGCACGCTCAATCCACGGTGGACAAGAAGACCTGGGTGCTGCGCAGGTTCTACGCCTGGCTGGCGGGCGAGAGCATGATGGAGTGCGACCCATGGCAATACATCGCGCCACCGAGGCGCCGTCCTCACCAGCAGAGCCTGGGGTATGTCCCCTGCGAACGCACGGTGCGCCGGCTTCTGGAACAACCCGACACCCGGTTCGCCCTGGGCATGCGCGACCGTGCGATCCTGGAACTGTTGTACTCATCCGGCCTGCGTGCCGCGGAGTTGCTGAGCCTTCGGCCGCATCAACTGTGCCTGCGCACCCGTGCAGCCCAGGTGATGGGCAAGGGCGGCAAGGAGCGGCTCGTGGTGTTCGGGGAGCACTCTGCCCAGTGGCTGGAGCACTACCTGCGCGAAGCGCGCCCCGCGCTGCTGCAGGCCTGTCAACGCCCGATCCCGGCCCTGTTCGTTCAACCGACGGCCTCTGGCACCCTGAACTACAGCGCGCTGCAACGCACGATCCGCCGGCATGCCGACGCTGCAGGCCTGCCGATGGTGACGGCCCACACGCTGCGGCATGCATTCGCCACACACCTGTACCAGACCGGGGCGAATCTGCGCGTGATCCAGATGCTGCTCGGGCACGCCTGCCTGCAGACCACGACCATCTATGCCAGGACGTCCATGGGCTACTTACGAGGCGTCATCGAGCGGCACCATCCCCGAGGAATCCTCTACGAACGGCAACCGCTTGGCAGGGGCGCATCACCGCTGTCGCGTCACGATGCCGAGCGCCAAGGCCGTGATTGAGCAGCCGATCAGCCAGTAAAACCATGTGAACAGCTGCTCCGCCCCCATGAGTACAGCGCACGCAAATCCAGCGGCCGACACCAAGGCCCCAACGAACGATAACTTCTGAGCGAACCATAGAAGTGAGCGTGCGGAGCCTGCTACACCTCGCACGGCGCTGTCGATAATGTCGTCGGTCAATTTTTTCTCCATCGAATGATCTCCTGAATCAAAAAATCGTCATCACGGCAAAGACGATCATCACGATGATGCAGCCTTTTTGCATGTATTCCATCATCGTGGCCTTGTCGATGACGCCGCGGGCGTACTGCTGCCATACGCCCACCATGGCGCTGGAGACGACCAGCAGCGTGATGGCTACGAGCAGCATCTGGATGATGGAGCGCATGCGTGCCATGGACACGCCCGAGCCCTGCTCGAAGCCGATGCGCAGCGCCTCGGTGACGGGCACGCACTGCCCATCGGAGCCACGGATACAGCCGTTGTTGAATGCAATGCCGCTACCGCCGCTGGAGATCGGCGTGGAGGGGGCGGTGGTGCCGGGCGTCGTGGGCGAGGGTGCATTGCCCGCAATGCGATCTGCCATGCCGCAGATGGTCGTGCCGTTGGAATCGGAGAAGCCCGAGCAGCGCCCCGAGACGATCATGCGCTGGCAGTTGCCGATGCCAAGCTGAACGCAGGCCAGGATCATGTTCGCATCGACGCGCCGACCATCGAACGTGCCCAGGGCCGCCAGGGCCTGGGCCGGGGTGGCCTGCAGGGCCTGCGACATGACTCGCGACCAGGCGTCGACTTGGCGCTGCAGGCTCCATGTTCTGAACTCCGCGGGCGTTACGTCAGTTGCCTGCCGGATGTTCTCGTTGTTCATCTGCAGCACGCCATAGCAGCAGGAGCCGTTGTAGACAGAGAGGTAGCCGCCGCTCTCGACATTGATGGCCAGATTGCCCACGGCATTTGCGTTCGCACGCAGCCATTGGCTGGCGTTGGGCGACCGGGCGATTGCTTGAGACACCTGATCGGCCGTCACGCGGTCATTGGTCACCAGGCGTTGCTGAGCCGAAGCAGGAAGATGCGTGGCCAGCAGCGCCAGCCAGCCCAACAACAGCGCCGAGCAGAGCGCAAAGAGGGTGCGTTGCATGTTTGTCGGCACCTGTCATCCGAGGTGCAACGCACGATCACATTCAGGCACACGCTTGCCGTACTGAATCACCCGAAAGTAGGCGCTGTCAGTCTTGTCGTCGAACGCGAATTCTGTGTGATTTTGCGCGAGCGGCGTATTTTCGTCGTCTATGGACAGGTGGCAGTAATTCGAAAAATCCTTTTGCTTCCTGCGGCCGGTGGCTTTTTCTTCCACAATCACGCGCATGGGGCAAATGCTGTACATCGGGGGTACATAGCCTTTTTGTGCAAATGGCCCGTTTGGAGGCGGCTCGCATTTGGACTCGAAGGCACTGAACATGGTGAAGATATACCTGTTCTCCTTATTCTCATGCGTTTGATAGAGAATGAAGCTGCCCAACCTACTGCCGTCGTTGCGAACGAGGTTTAGTGGCGTGGAGTCAATGTTCTCTTTCCAGATCGGCTCCAGAAGCCTTTTTTCCTCTGGATTACCACTGATGTATTGCCGTGAATTGAAGGTCACCAACGGCATCAATTTCCACTTCAAGCCGGCAGGAAACTGGATATTCCCTCGCTCCTGCGCGCCCGCAGCACCGGCGGCGATGCACAGCGCGGTGGCCACCAGGCCCGCCGCGATCGCGCTCTTTGTGTTCGATAACTTCATGGAGTCTTCCCTCTGATCGTGTTGATTCATTTGCTGCTCACGCTCGCGTCAAGCTCGGCGATGAACTGCTCGGGCGGCGTGGCGCCCACCAGGCGCTTGCCATTGCCCAGGATCACGGTGGGCGTGTTCTGGATGCGGTGCCGCTCACCGAACTTGAGGATCTCGACCAAGCCGCTGGTGTCACAGTCCTCCCGGCCCTGCAGGCGACGGCCCGCCATGACCTGCTGCCAGGCCTCGGCACGGTTGGGCGAGCACCAGGCAGCGCGCGCGAGCTGCGCCGACTCCGGGCTGATCACTGGAAACATGAACCGATAGACCGTCACGTCGTCGAGCTGGTCCACGAACTTGGTGAAGACCCGGCAGATCGGGCACTGCGGATCTTCGAACACGGCCACCTGCCGTTTGCCGTTGCCATGCACCTCCTTGATCGCGTGCTTGAGCGGGAGGTTTGCGAAGGGGACACTGTTGAGCTTTTCGAGCTGCGGCGCGGTGAGGTCCTGCTGGGTCTTCATGTCCACCATGGCCCCACCCACGAAGCCGAAGCGACCGGAGGCATCGGTGTAGAAGATCTCGCCTTCGGAAACCACCTGGTAGATACCGGGGATAGGGGAGGCCGTGATCTGCTCGACCCGGACCTTACCAGCCGTGTTCTGCTCGATCGTGGCCTTGAGGCTGGGTGGGATTGGCTGCGCGCCTACGGACATGGACAGGCTGGCCAGCACGGTTGCGCGCAGGAGCAGGGCGCGCAGCCGCGGCCGATGGATCTGGGACATCGATGATTTCCTCATTTTGTTTTGGGATGGGTCAGTAGGAGTGCCACGCTGCCGGCCAAGGAGCCCAGTCCGCCGACGCGGACGAGGCCATGGAACGAAGGTGCATCACCCCAGAGCAGGCCGACGCCGGCGCCGGCCAACACGGCAGTTGCGATCAAAAGAGCACGCAACAAAGCGGTCTTTTGCTCAGCAATGATTTTCTGGCGAATGATTTCAAAGGATTGCATTGATTCCCTCATAGATTTTTTAATAATCGAATGCGCGAACGCCTTTGGCCGCGCGGCAGTCTTCCACGGCATCACGTATTATTTTTGAGACACCAGCCGCATCCGGCACGGCATCGATTATCAGTGTGGGATTCGTGCTGTCCGTGGTGAGCAAGATGATTTGCCCGCGACCAAAAACGGTTTGCAACAAATTACCAGAGACGGACAAGTCCTTGACCCGGTAGAGTTCAAGCGCTTCGATTTTCTTGACGATTATTCCCGAGTGTTCCAGCAGCCGCTGGTCGGTCAGCACGTAATGGTGATTCGCCGTTCGCAAATACCGATACAGCGCCCAGCCTACTGGCAGGACGAGCCAACAAAAGAGCAGGGCGAAAACGAACACACCGGCATTGCAGACCTGGCCCTGGCCAGCTGACCAAAGCACGCGGGTTTCGATCTTGTGGGCAGTGGAGACGCTGGCTTGGCTCGCCAAGCGAGCGGCATCGGAAGCATGGTTCTTGGACATCGGCAGCAATGTAGGTGCGCGCGGGCCGGACGTCAGCCGGAAACCATGCGACACGTGGCGAACGGTTTCGGCTTGACAGCCGCCCGTTCTCATGGCAATCGAAAAATCAATGACTGGGAGGTCATATGGCAAACGCTTACGAAAACAACGAGGGGAAATGGATGGTCCTGGGGATGGCGAGCATTGCCGCCATCGCCGGCGCGACCGGCCTGGACATGGCCACTGCCGTGCGGGTCACTGGCTACACGTTCGTGGTCACGCTGCTCGCGGGATTCGCCATCCACCTCTTTGACACCGAATCGATCCTTGGTATTGGAAATACATGGCCGCTGTTCCTTGGCCTGATGGCATGCGCATGGTTTCCAGCGATCGACCATTGGGCTTATGGCGCTCTTCCTGACTTCGTGCCGCGGGAGTTGTTCAGCGTGTGGTGGGCAGAGTGGTACACGAAGCTAGGCGCGTTCGTGCTGCTGTGCCTATCCGGTCACACGGTGAATCGGATCGTGCGCGGTTGATCGATCAGGAGCGAAAAAGATGAAAAGCCTTCCCGAGCAAGCACTTGATGCGCGCTGCGTATTGGCCAATGCGCGCGTCATGCAGTCTTTCGATCCCGACCAAGGAAATGCGCAGGAGAGTCGCGCTTGGTGGATGGCATATGCCCTTGGATTACGGCACTCGGCTGCAGACGTTGCGCCGGTGTTTTTCTCGGGCGAAGCCACGCTGATGCTGGGCTGGAGACAAGGGCAGTTCGATGCCGATCACACGCCTTTACCTATCGTCCTGGAGACCGAGAGCTTGGCTGTCGAGTTCAGCTAACTACAGGGGAGGCAGAATCTCTGACTGCAGGGCGTAGCCGAGGCACGCTTGCGCTGCCTTCAGAAGTGGCAGAGGGTTTAGGCTTGACGATGGATTTTTTTAGTGACAACCAAGACGAGGGACTGATTTTATGGAAAGAGGTGGGGTATCCATTCCTGTTTTCGATTGTGTTTTCAACGGCGCTGAGTCAATTACCAGTTTCACGCGCGAATTCGACCCAAATTTTTATCGAATACTTCCGAACCTGTATGCGGTATGCGTTGCAACATCAAGTCATGGACAGAAGAAAATAGCCGCCGGTTTTTTTGTCAAAACCAGCTATCACCACAATGATCCGGAATTTTCCACCATTCTTGCATCTTCACTCGAAACCTCACCAAATCTTGCAAGGTTTCATACCCTTGGAACGAGCTTTTTCCCAAGTAGATTGAATGTTCCGGATAGCGAGCCACTGTCGGAAATCGAGATGTTGCACACCATGCTGACCCTGTTCACGAAGCACTCCGTGGGTGGGCATGGATAAGCACAAATGACGACCAGAAATGGTTGAATCGCATCAGCGATTGACCGATCCAAAAGTTGGATTTCACTCATTCCTGTACATCGAACCCTTCATGGCAACTGCCACAGATCAGCAATAACCCAGGCTTGCCCCACACCTGTTTCTCGCACGGGCAGACGTACTTGGCGCGGTTCGATTTGTTCGCCGCCGGCTTGGGGTTCTCCCCACCGTCTTCGCCTGATATGGCCGCTGGATTGACCAGGCTGGCCATCACGGCGATGGACTGCGCCGGCACGCTGCCCCCACCAACCGAAGCGCCCAGGTGCATTGCCATGCTTTGCTGGCCAGCCTGAACATGTTCTGAAGCGGGGAAGCGGTCATACCAACTGATCCGAAATGAACGGGTGAGCAACTCAGCGCAGGCGTTGAGGAATGGCCCGCCCTCGATGGCGTAGTCAGCCATCATGTCCCCTGTCCGCTTGCCACCAGGTTGGCCAGTGGAGGAGGGCATAAGGCCGATGGCCTCCATCTTGGATGCCCATTCCTCATTGTGGTATCGCCCGCGTCCAGGCTTGCCGAAGTGCGATTGCCAAAGGTGGCACATCTCGTGGACCAGCGTCTGCATGGTCTCCACCATCGGCACCACTGCAAAGTAGGCGGGATTCATGGCGATCTCGTCGGTCATGCCTCCTTCCAGGTTGGCAAAGCGCTGGGCCGAGAAGTAGCCGCACGTGCGCTTCTCGCGCTGCAGCGTGATGAGGCAGCCTGGTAACAAGCCACCAAAGAGCGTCTCATTGAAGTGGCTGTACGCCTGCTGCAGCTCTGAATAGGTCTGTTGCGTCGGGGTATGCACGGAAGGTTGTGTTGCCATGGATAAATTGTATTGTGCAATACAAAATTGATTTCACCCAATGCGTGAAAAAAGTGTATAAAAGACGCATCCGTGACCTATTTTTAAGGAGTACACACATGAGCGTTCGCTTCAATGTCGTCCTGTCCGATGACCTCAATCGTGAGATTGACCGTGCAGCCCAGGAGACGGAAACCAACAAGAGCGAAATTCTTCGCAAAGCCCTGCAACTATTTCTTACAGCGCGTGAGGGCAAGCAGCGTGGCCTGAAACTCGGGCTCGTCGAGCCCAAAACCGAAAAGTTGCAGACGGAGATCGTGGGGTTGTGAGTACGATCGACCTCAACTCACCGCCACCGAATCACAAATTCAGTGTCTCGGTCGAACGCGAGGAGACGGACGGCGAGCGCCGTGTCCGCTTGTTCAAGGATGTTGCTCTTTTTGTCGTAGCGGTTGGTTTCGTGGTACTGCTCGTGGTCCTGTGCTACAGCACACTTTCATCATCCACCGCCACTGCTGAAGAAAAGAAGTGGGCGATGTCGGTGCTGTCTGCGGCGACTGGGGGCATCATCGGGTATTTGATCAAGAAATGATTCCGAGCCGTAATATGCTCTGGAAAAATCAATAACGAGATATTGAAAGGGAATAGAAATGCGACTGCTGATCGCCTTGTTTTTGCCTTGGCTAACCTTCTTCACCATCGGAAGACCGATTGCCGGTGTCGTTTGTCTGATCCTTCAACTCACGCTGATCGGCTGGCTCCCAGCAACCATCTGGGCTGTTTACGCATTGAGTCAGTACAGCACGGACAAAAAGATCGAAAAGGCGCTCTCACAAAGAGCTTAAGCCGTGTCGACGTATTCTGTGGAAGGCGATGGCAATGGGCATCTCTATGCGACTATCGTCAGCGCCATCTACCGGCACACGCGGACAGGCCAATCACCACCCGTCCGGCTGGTCCTGAACCCGATGCAGATGCGGCAACTGGTGGCCGAGCACGCTGCCGGCTGCAGAGCGTTGGGCATCAACGTCCGGCAGGTCGAAGCGATCCTGGGTGTGGCGATAGCTGTCGAAGCGACATCTGCCGGATTTTTGGTGACCGCATCCGGGATCGACGTGCCGTTGATCGCCCATTAGCCAAGACAAGACCGGCACGAATGTGGGTTTCAGCAGAAAGTTACAAGCCTTGCATCCGCAAAGCATTGACACACAAACGGCGCCTGTCGATGATCGCTTGCACAAATAACAAGGGAGCCTTCAGGCCATGCAAACGAACCACTATTTTTGGCGACTGCTTTTTCATGGCGGCAAGTTCTTGCTGCGCGTTTGCATCATCCTCGCGCTGTGGGTGCGGGATTCACTGAAAGAGTTCATCGGGGTATTCAAGCCACTCGTTCGCTCGATGGACTCGCAAGCCCGTGAAGCCGGAGCGGCCCGCAGCAGTTTCACGGCCAGCCTGCCCAGGCAATCCTTCAAGATCGGCGCTTTCCTTCTTGGCACTTTGGCGGTGCTGGGGAAGATTTTCCTTTTCATACTCGCCACTGCGCCGGATTTCGATGAAGAAAAAGAAGATGGGGCATACACCTCCTATAGCGGCGTTGATACTTTTGGTGTTCCCGACATAACAAATGTCACGCATTCTGATTGGGAAGCGTATTACGGCGGGCGAAAGTAACGCTTCAGAGTTTAGTTATTCCTTTACCTACTGCTTTAACTGGACCTGCGGTCTTTCCAGCACTGCTTTTTGCCAATCCGTCGGCGTTTTTCATCAAGTCTCCCAACTGCTGACCCAAGTTGATTCCAGCCCAACTCATCATTCCTGTCCAAACTATGGGCAAGCCAATGAACAGGGCCATCATCAGGATATTCAGGATCATCCGCTTATAGCCCGATGACGCCATGGAGCCGGCAAGCTGTGATATTTCCTGCACGAAGATATTGCCCTGCGCGCCTGGATACATCGCGTCGATGAGCCTGGCGTCGATCCACTGGGCGATGAACCACATCGTTGCCCAGAGTTTCACGGTGAAGATCGCCACAGCACCGTAGAACAGAACGCGCAAGTCGTAGCCGCTCAAGAAGGTGATCAGCGGCAGGAACATGTAGATCGACATGAGGACCAGCGCCTGGATCATCGGCAGGCCCGTGATGAGCGGCTGCATCGACAGGCTGGCCAGGGTGGCTTCCCAGCCCACGCCGAATACCGTGGCTGCGCCTACAACGGTGCGACTGAACGATGTCACGGTGTCGTAGTCGGTGCCCATGATGCGATCGGGGTCCACGAACTGGGGGTTGGCTCTCTTCTGCGCCAAGCGCGCAAAGGAATCCTTGGTCTGGTCGATGCTGCTCCAGTTCATGGCGCTGCTGGCTACGTCCACGAGCTTGCCGAAGCTGCCGGCGTGGCCCACCATCTTCTCGCGCACTCCGTTCGTTCCGTCCTCCCACCACTGCTTGCAGGTGGGCCGGCCCCACTCGGGATTCACTACACCAGAGTGGGGCGGGGCGATGCCGCTGGCCGGGTTGTAGTAGTCGATGTCTCGGGAGAAATCCACCGGGAAATCCGGCACCGGGTTGTAGGAACGCATGTCGGCGTAGTAGCCGGGCTCCGTGCGAAACAGCTGGCTGCCGATCCAGTCCACGTCCGTGGGGCCGTATTCCTTGTTGTCCACCGCCACCAGGCTTTGCCCCGTCGCGGACAGGGCGCCGCTGGCGGCCGCCAGGTAGCGGCTTCGCGCCGGGATAAAGCACTCGCTGTAGAAGCGCTGGACGGCGTTGAGCACGCGCGGGTCCTGGATGGTCGCGTTGCGGGCCATGTCCTCGACCATGCGGATCTGCCGGTCTCCCGATCGAACGCCGGCGCGCACGGCGCGGTTGATGCCCGAGGAGATTGCCATGGTGGAGAACCACCAGGCCGGCACCTGGGAGAGGTTGCCCGCCGTGCTCATGGTGCCGTCCGAGGCATCCTTCATCGCCGCGTCGTAGCCCGAGCCCGTGCCGCCGTTGCGCGAGACCATGGTGGGATTGGGCTCCAGGGGGGTCGCATCGGGCAAGTAGCTCAGGTTGACGGAGCTGAGCGAGGTGATGGGCGTGGTGGCGAAACACAGCGACATCACGAACAGTGCGACGATGATCTTCGTGCCCACGCTCTCCAGGAGCGGCAGCACGCCGGCGCTCTCCAGGCCCTGCTCCTTGGCATCGCGCCAGGCGTTGAAGAGGATGACCGCGAAGGGCACGATGATCAGGCCGGTGCCGGTAATCACCTCGCCGATGATGTTGGCGAAGGCCCACCCGTACATGGTGGTGAAGATTTCGAGGTAGCTGTCGAGCTGCATGGTGGTGGCGGAGGATGGGTTCGGATCAGTGCAATCTGCAGGGCATGTCGGCCAGCTGGCCGGGCTCGGTGAGCGAGTCTTCGAGCGTCGGCTCCTGCAGCGTGGCCAGGAGGGCGGCGGGCAAGGCCTGGCGGCCCGGCTCCTGCAGGGCATCCACGAGTTGCACGAGCAGGCGGTGGACGTGGCGCAGCCTCACCGCACAAGGGCAGGCACAGGGCAGGGGCGTGGACTCGCTCAATGAGATCAAGGCCGGTTTGAAGTGGGTTTTGGACATCGGTTCTTCTGGTTCTGGGTCGTCGAATCTCACGCCTGCATCCACCGCAGCAACGTGGCCGGCCCGATCGGGATCAGCAGCAGGTAGGCGATGCAGAACGTCATCACCTTCGGCCGCAGCGCAATCACCTGTGCATGCTCCTGCGGCCGCACGATGCCGCGGCGCGCTCCCCAGGCCACGATCGCCTGCCACCAGATCCCGATGCCGGCGACGACCAGGCACTGCACCAGCGCACCGTAGTGCCGAATGTCGGTCGCCCAGATCTGAAGCGTGGCCAGGGTCTCTGGCTGCACCTGCAAGTGCGACAGCAGCGCGACCAGGACGAACCCCATGGCGCTGGCGCCTGCCAGCCAGGCCAGGGCGATGAACGCCAGACGAAGCAGCCTGCGCCGGGCCGCACCCGTGCGCTGCGCCTTCGCTTCACTGGCAGGCCCTTGCGGATCGAGAGGCTGCATGCTCATGACGTCACCTTCGCGCCAAGGTGACAGGGCAGGGGCGTGGAGTCGTGGTTGATGATCGCCGTGCGTGGCTTGGGCTTCGTCAGGGCTGGTTCGAGTTGGATCTTGGACATCGATTTCTTTTGGTAGGTCAGCCGAAATCTCACGGCCTAAATTTCGGCCGTGAGATGGAGCGCAGTTGGTTCACGCCGGCAGTCAGCGCAAGAACCTGGTGGGCCAGCGAGACATGCAGACATGTCACCACCTGTTCAACCCGTGATTGGTCGCTTTGCGGATTGCCTCCCGCGCATCGCGCGGGATCGGCGCGTTGTCGAGCACGAACAAGCTGTTCGACACCGCTCGCGCAACGTCGCCACTGAAGCTCCCGGCGATCTGCTTCGCGAAGTCGTCAGCGTGTTGCCCTACGTACAGAAGCACGGCTTCACGCAAGCGAAGCTGCCCGAGCAAGGTGTCTGCAGAGGCTTGTTGCGCCCGTTGCAGTTCGGCTTGCAGTTGCGCGATCAATAGATCCTGGTGCCGAATCTTCTCGATGAAGGTTCCGAGCATCACGTCATTGGCGGCAGCAGGCCCTTGCGGATCGAGAGGCTGCGAGCTCATGGCGTCACCTTCACCCGGCCGTTTTCCATCGGCTGCGGATCGGGCGCCCGCCCATCGGGTACGCGCATCGAGCGCGAGTCGGCCTGGAACTGGCTGCCCATGATGGCCAGGGCCGTGTCGGAGGTCAGTTCCTTGCGCACCCGGGCCTCGAACATCAGGTCGTTGATGAATTGCGTCAGCCGATCGATCTGCGACTGCGTGTCCCGCATGGCGTCGCCCGCAGCGGTTACCTCGGGCAGACTCAGGCCCGTGAGCAGCACGCCGCGCGCCACCAGCGCCTTGTCGATCACGCGGTGCATGGCCAACTCTTGTCCAAGCCGGGTCACGGCGATGCCGCGCGTGTCGGGAGGCAGCCTGCGCAGCGCATCCAACAACTGAGGGCTGATGGCCATGCCGGGCGCGGCGATCGTGTTCAGATCAGCATAGGGACTGCCCGAGGGAGCACCCGCCATCGCCTGCAGCTTCGGCAGCACCTGGTCCACCTCGGCCTCGTACTTCGGGCCCAGACCCGACGCCGTGGTCACCGCCGTCGCAGTTGGGCAATCTGCGCTTTGCGAGCAGGTATAGACGCGCTTGTCGCCCAGCACCTCGGTCGTGAACTTGGCAAGGTCATCCGGCGATGCGAAGGCCTGCACCAGGCGCGTTGATTTCTCGGCCAAGCCCGTGTAGCTGGTGCTGGAGGCGGCGGTGACGGACTTGTTCAACGTTGCGTTGTAGCCAGCCACCGAGAGGTCACGGATGGGACGAAGGGGAAGCGAGTTGATGCCGCCAGCCTTCTGACCGAACACCCAGTTCACCCCCGTGCGCTGCGCTTCCTCGTTCTTGTTGATGTCGATCTTGGCCTGCACGATGTCGCCGGACGTGTTGGCCTTGACCTTCCAGGCATCGCCCTTGGCCATCTTGATCCAATCCTCGTAGGGATTTTGGCCGGCGCGGATCATGGCCTCCGTCTCCTCGCAGGTCTTGAGGGAGGATGCGACCAGCAGATCCGCCTTCTGGCTGTAGTTCTGGAAGAGCTGGTACAGGCCCGGCTGGGCACGCTGCAGGACGTACAGCGGCAGCGAGGCGATGCCCGCCTGCACGGCATTGGTCACCTGCTGACCCAGCCGCGAGATGTTGTTCATGATGTTGCCCCAGGACATGCCCACATCGAACTTGCCGCAGGAGTAGTTCAGGCGCAGGTTGGCTTGCAGGCCCAGGGCCTGGGAGGTCTGCCCACGGTTGTTGGCAGCGCCGCCCGGCGTGCCACCGCCCATGCGGTAGTACAGCGTGGAGTTGGAGACTGGCTGCGCCTGGACATCCGGGGTGGAGACCAGAGCGAGTACGCAGGCAATTGCCGCAGCCACGGCTGTGTGCGGTTGGATCGGGCGAGCAGGGCGAACAGATGGGTTGGCGGTCATTAGGGTTCAGGGCAAGGAGCTTGAGGCAGGTTTCAGCCGGTCACGGGACCGAGAACAGGTAGATGCCGCGGCGCTGACAGCAGTCGTACTTGTTCCAGAGGTTCCAGACGTAGCCATTGACGGCACTGGTGCTGCCATCGCCGAAGGACAGCAGGGACAGAGAGTCGTTTTCGCCGAAGCGCACGCAGCTGGTGGTGGTGCGGGGATAGACCATCGACCATCGGGTGTCGGAGTCCTCGATGGAGGAGAAGTAGCGGAAATTGCCGTCTGCCTCCAGGCGATGGTAGATGTGGGGTTGCGCACGCTTTTTGATGATGCTGGCCACGCGCTCCGCGAGCACGGCCGAGGCCTTGACCGGGTGCTGCTGGACCACTTCCCCCGTGCGCGGATAGATGCTGCCCCAGGTACTGGCTATTGCCGAATGGCTCACCTCCTTGCGTGTGGGCACCCAGGCAGATGGGTACAGCATCTCCACCGGTAGGATGCCGCGCCAAAAGAGCGCATCGAGTTCGGACTGGTAATGCAAGCCGAATGCGGAAGCACCGCCCGGACAGAACAGGCTGCCCACGCCCAGATCGGTGCTGCCGCCAGCGAGCGATGCGATCGACACGACCTGCTGCAGCGGCCCGAGATCGATGCCAGCGAGCGCTGCGGCATCCATGCCCAAGGTGGCCAGCCCACTGCTGGAGCCCAGAAAGCTGCCGACATTGCCGGCTGCGGACTGCAACTGCGACAGGCGCCCAGGAAGGCTCGTGATCTTGCCGATGATGTCCATCGGGGCCTTGGCCAGGCTGGCCGCGCCTTGAAGGACCGAGTTGGCCGCATCCATGGGCACGGACATCCATTCACGCTGGATGTTGGGGAGTTCTTCCGAAGGAAACTCCATCAGCTCCGTGATGCCCGGTATGCCGAACACAGAAGGAACGTTGGGCAAGGTGCCGCTCGCCAGCACGCTCGCCACCATGCCCACGGGGTTGCCGATGGCGTCGGCCCCCTTGAAGGTGGTGATCTCGGTGCCATCGCGGGCGGTATCGGCTGCAGAATCCAGCGGCATGCCGGCCATGGCCGAACCGATGCCGGCCATGGTGGCGGCGATCGGCTTGCCCACCTCCAGCCAGGGATGCATCAGCGGGTCGTTGTAGGTACTCACGATTGCATCGGGCAAATAATGGCTCACGCGGATCGAGGAGAGGATGGCGCAGCCCTTGATCGTGCAGCGCAGGAAGAAGCACATTCCCTTGACCTGGTAGGACAGGCAACTGGGGAAAGATTGCAAGGTGGCGGTCAGGATTGCCACTGTGTTGGTGGTCTGCGCGAGAGCTGCGTGGGGCGCCAGAGCGAATGCGCCACAAAGTGCGACTCCAACGGTGGCTGATCGCAGCGGCGCCAGGACGCGCAGGGCGCGGCACCAGGACGAGGATGAGGATGAGGGCTTCGAAGGCTTCGTCATTTCGGCCCCCTCGGCCCAGAGGCTGGTCGAGCGCGCTGGAAAGCAGCAAGCGCGGCATCCACGTCGGTCATCCCGAACACCACGGTCTGACGGTTCACGACGATGGCCGGCAGCCGGTCGATGCGGTAGTGCATCGCCAGGGTGATGCCATTGGCCGCGTTGGCCACCACGGGCTGCATCTGCCGGCGGATGCGCGCTTCGTTCGCAGCGAGCCAGGCGCGGGCATCGGCCTCGTTTTGCGGTAATCCCTGGTTGATGGACTGCTGCACGCGCGCCATGGCGTCCAGGCGGTAGATGTCGAGCTTGAACCGGTCCGAGCGCTGCGGGGTCACCAGCATGGCCGAGTTGGCGAACACCTCCACCTGCGTGATGCCCCGGTACAGGTCATCGCCCAGGAGGACCTGGTTCGCCTGGCTGGTTTGTGCTGGGGACAGGGTGGCCCCCATGAGCAGCGGCAAGGCCAGCGCGCAGGACCATGCTTTGGAGCGGATCGCTTGCATCGCGCTCACCCGCGCGCCTTCACGAGTTCCTCTGCCACAAGCATGGCCGCCTCCAGCTCGGTGCAGCCGTGCTGGTCCATGAGTCGGCGCCGGTGCGCCTTCTCATGGCCTTCGGTCATGGCCAGGGCGATGGGTAGCGCAGGCGGGACGTTGCGAAACAGCATCTGGCCGAGCGCAGAGATGATGACGCCCTCGGTGTACTTGGGCGGCTCCTTGCGGGCGGACTCCATCAGGTGGCGCTGCTCGGGCGTGAGGCTGCGAAACCGTGCGACCTCGGCGATCTCAGAGCGGTCCATCGTGAGAAGCATCCAGTATTCGCACATGGAGAGCACCCGCTCCATGGAGTCCGGGAAATCCTGCAAATTCTGCGTAGCCAGCCAGAACCAGATGTTCAGCTTTCGCCACATCTTGGTGCCCTTGGCGATCTTGGGGCCCAGCAGCTCGTTGGTGGTGATCAAGTGGCCCTCATCGGTGAGGAACACGATGGGACGCCCCTCGGCCTGCGTGCGCTCGCCGCGAGACTGCACCGAGTCGATGAGGCTGGTGTAGGCCACCGCCAGGGCGTCGCCATAGCCGTCCTGCGTCAGGGTGCCCATCTCGATGAGGGTCACGTCCGCGTCTGGCCAGTCCTGGCCCTCGCGATTGAAGAGCTTGCCGCGCAGCGCCTGAGTGAAGGTCATCATGGACTGGCCCATTTCTTCCGCGCGCATCTGGCGTGGACCGGAGAGCGTATCGTCACGGTGCATGCCCATGAGTTCGATGGCCACGTCCTGGGTCAGCGGGTGCGTACGGCCCTCCTTTCGGCAGCGCACGGACGCGCGGATGATCGCCCGCGAGACGAGGTAGCGGTCAGCACGGCCCATGCGTGCGACCTCCTGTTTTTCTCCGCCGGTGATCATCATGATGGCGGCGATCAGCATCTCGCCCAGCAGATCGCGCCGCTCCGTCCCTTCGTCATCGTGATCTTCTGCAGGCGTGGCCGTTGCGGCCTGGGTGCCCGAGGGCTCCTCATCCAATTCGCCGATCAGGATGTCGATGCCCTCGTCGTCCGGCACGCCGGCGTTGACCCGGGCCTGCTGCTCGGCCGCGTTGTAGGAGGACATGACATCGGGATCGTCCAGCAGCCGCAGGGCATGCACGAAGGGCGGCAGCGAAACGTCCGCTTCGCTCGTGAGCGTGACATGGTGGGTGGACAGGCCCATGCCCTTGAAGTACGCGAGCAGCAGTTCGAAGGAGCGACCCGCGTCCACGATCACAAGGCGCGGCTTGTGGATGGCCATGGTCATCATGGCCAGGTAGTTGAGCGTGGCCGACTTGCCCGCGCCAGTAGGGCCCAGCACGAGCATGTGGGCGTTCTTCTTCCTGTCCCGCCGGTTCAGCGGATCGACCCAGAGCGGCTCGCCGCCGCGGTTCCAGAACCACATGCCCGGATGGGGCGTGCCGCGCGCCCGTCCATACACGGGCAGCAGCGCGGCGGCGTGGGATGCGAAGGTCAGGCGTGAGCGGCGCAGTGAACGATTGTCGAATGCCGGATCGAAGTTGAAGGGCAGCCCGCGCATGAAGGTGTCCAGGGGCACCAGGTCGTGCTTGGAATCGATGAACCGCAGGCCCGAGGGCACGAGCAGCGCATTGACCTGGGAGATCTGCTGCTCCAGGTCGGCGGTGTCGTGTCCGCTCACGTAGAGCGTCATCATCATTGGGTAGAGCTTGTCCCCTTGCACCATCCGGGCGAGGACCTGCTCGCACTCGCGGTGCGTCTCCATGGCAGCAGCGGACTTGGCGCGCGAGGCATCGCGGATGCGCTCGATGTGGCGCTCCAGCTGGTGCTGCGGCTGCACGGTGAGAGAGATGGAAAGCATGGCGCCGGCGGGCAGGCGGTCCAGGCGCGCGAAACTCTCCTTGCCGCTTTGCAGTTCGGCCGAGAAGTGACCGATCTGCGGCTGGCTGCGCATGCTCTGCAGCGCCAGTGCCTTCACGGGCACGCCATCATCGAACTCGAAGGTGCCGGCCGCCAGGTCGGACTTCGGGGGCGAGAGGTTGAGCAGGTCCGACAGGTCGCAGCCGAACAGGGGCGCTTGGGGCCACACCGTGCCAGCATCGCCGGGGTAGGGCGCCTGGCGTAGCAAGTCAGTGGGCGTGTTGGCCCAGGGTACTGCCCTGTTGAAGAACGGCAGCAGCCATTCGTAGAGGTCGCGGCCGGTGCAGCGGCGCGCGGCGACACCCGCCTCGCTGAAGGTGGACATCAGGGTGATCGCCACCGACTCGATCTGCGCGGTGGGCGGCGCCGGGTCGTCGGCCAGCCCGGCGAAGCGCTTGTAGATGCAGCAGCGCACGCGCCGCACCTGGCCGCGCCAGACCTGGCCCGTGACCAGCGTGTCGGTGAACAGGCCCTGCGGGCGGGAGACCAGATCCAGGTGCCTGGACATCTCGGCCAGGACCGACTGGGTGAAGCGGGAGTCCAGGATGGCGCGGCAGCGCTCGGGGTACTCCTTGTGCTGTTCAGCGATGTAGTCGCTCAATGCGCCCGCCAGCGGCCCCAGGTTGCGATCGTCGTTGGCGAAGAACTGCACGATCCAGGGCGATGCGTCCGACTCGGGCAGCGCCTGCAGGGCCTCCTGCACCTTGAGGGCATGCTCGGCCAGGAACTCCGCGGCCTGCGCCTCCGTGGGGATGGCCGACAGCTCGAACATCGCGCCGAGGGTGGCGCCATCCTTGAGCACGAACACCCTGTCTTCGCCTTGATAGGCGACGTAGGGCAGCATGTCGGTGAAGGAGGGCGGGCGCAGGGCCATGCGCCGGCGCTCTGCGACGGTCTGGCCGCTGGATGGCGTTGAGGCGGCGCCGGCAGGTGTCACTGGCGCGCGCTTAGGTCGGAGAAAATCAAAGAGCATCGTGCTTGGGTCGTCGTTGGCTGCGGTGGTGATGTCAGCGAGAGGCGCTGGTGCTGGCTTGACCCTGCACGGAGTTACCGCTGCGCAGGTCTTGCTCGACCTCCCCCGGCAGCGCATAGAACGTCTGCTCGTACATCGGGAAGGTGGTCACGTAGCCGGGCACTGGGTAGGTACCGCGCGCCAGGTGCGGATAGACCACCATGACCAGATCGGGGTTGGGCACACGGGCGAAGCGCTGGCGCATGGGCTCCAGGGCGGACCAGTAGCGGCGTGTGTCGGCGTCACCCGCGGCGATGGGCCTGGCGGTCGATGCCCCGCGCAGGCGGTCCTGCGCGGTCTGCGTGCGGGCAGGCTCGCCCGTTCCATCTTCCTTGGAAGCCAAGGCCTTGCCGCGGTAGATGTCCAGCACGGTCGGACTGCCGCGGGTGACCTCGTTGATGGGCGATTCCCGGTTTCCGGTGACCGAGCAGCCGGTGCCCAGCAGGACCAGGGACAAACAGGCTGCAGGCATCAGACGTGTTGGGATGGGGTCATTCGAGACCATGGCGTTCTCCTCGTGCGATTTGGGTGCCGCCCTGCTGGCGATGCACCAGGCGGCGGGCATTGACGGCTTTGTCCAGGCGGATTTCCTGGTCCAGGTGGATGACGAGCTGCTTGCCGGATGGCACGATCACGGCATCGAAGCTGTTGCGAAGGCGCTGGAGCATCCACTGGGTCACTTCGTCGGTGGCGCCGCTCACGGCCTGGCCCATGGCAAAGCGCCCCCGGTCCCCCGTGATCGAGGAGGACGTCGATCCGTCGTTGTTGTTGCGCTGGGTGCGCTGCGCGTCGGCGAAGGCCTGGCCGGCCACACCGAGGCCGCGCAGCATGCTGATGTCGGTGAGGTAGCTCGCCGCGTTGGTCACGAACTTGCCCGGGATGCAAGGGTTGCCGTGCAGGTCAGAGATGAAGCCGATGTCGCCGCCCGAGGAGCCGCTCGATCCGCTCCCCGTTGAGATGCCGCCGCCCCGGTTGCGGGAAGACACGGTGCGCACCGTGCCGTCGTTGAAGACGAAGGTGATCGAGCGCACCTTGCCCTCGGAACACGACAGCGCCATGTCCCCGATGGCAACTCCAGTCACGATCATGCCGGCGATGTCGGGAGGCAACTCCCAGCCGCTGGCGGCGAGGTTGTCGCGCCCGACCATGGCCTTGAACTGCATGGGGTCCGTCACCCGGCCATCGATGGGCACCCGACCGATGAGGCTGGTCATGGCGGTGACGCCTGCGAGCGTGGAGTTCTCTGGAAGGGTGAAGAACGGCGTGTCTTCGGCCTTCTGCGCGGCGGCTCTTGCGGCCTGCGTGGCAGGCCCTGCTGGCCCTGCAATGCCGGCGTCGCCGCTAGCCTGGGTGGTTCGCACGAACCGCGTCGTGGCCACGGCGCCCGATCCCCGCGCGGGGTCCACGTGCGCGACGTAGCCCATGGGGGTCATGAGCTTGTACTGCACCACACCCGTGGGCGTGACGGCCTGGGTGCCGGCAGCGGTCCCCGCATCGGACCATCCAGCACTGGTAGCGCGCGAGCCGTGCGCAGCCTGCGATCCCGTGGAGGGCCCGCGCGTGATCGGCGAACTGGGCGAACTGGGCAGGCCCTTCATGAGCGTGTCCGCGGCCTCGGCGGCGGTGTCGATCGCGTTCCCCAGCACGGATTTGTCGGCGGCAGGGGGATCGATGGCGGTGGCGGACGTACTGGAGTTGCCGGTGGCCTGCGGTGCCGGCACGGACGCGGCACTCGGGTTGTTGGCCGCTCCCTGGCCGCCCGGCCCCGCAGTACCACCCAGGCGCCGGTTCTCCTCGGTCAGGCGGTTGTTCGTCTCGATGATCTTGGCCACGTCCTGGCGCAGTTGCGTGTTGCTGGCCACCACGGTGGCGAGCGTCTCGGCCGGCGTGTCGTTGTCGGCGCCGGTTGCCTTCGGGAGGGCGGTCTTTGCCTTGGCAGGATCGGGGACAGACTTCATGGGGGCGTCCGCCTTCGGCTGGGCGGGTCCGGAGAACTGCTGGTACAGCACGCCGACGATCACGACGACGCCGACGGTGCCCAGGAGGGGGATAAGTTTGTTGCTGGTGGTGGCCATCGACTTGCCTTGCGTCAAGACCGCGCGAGCATGCGCGCTTGATCCAGATTCCACTTGGCAACTTCGTGCATCGTGGTGCCGCGTTGCCCTCCCTGGGCAAAGAATCCAGCTTCGCGCAATAGCTGCTTTGCATTCACACGATGCTGGTTTTTTCGCTTGCGCTTGTCTGCGCTGTAGCCCATCTTGATTGCCCTGTCATCCCTGAGCAGTCTGTTCTTTGGAGTCATAAAAATCGCTCCTATCCTTCAATTAGCAAAGCAGCAAATGCGTGAGCGCAAATGCATGCTGAATTCCGTTAAAGACAAGCCTCAAAGGCGCGTTCGCACACCAGATAGAGGGCGGTGGTGTCCCAGTCGCTGCCGGCCGGGCCGATGCGCCCGTGCTGCGCGGTCGCGGAGATCCAGCGGCCCCGGATGTCTTCCAGCGGCAGTTCCAGAGGGATTCTTGCGCGGTTGGTTACGCGCACGGCCGTCACGTACAGGTTGCCCGAGCGCCACTGGCCCAGGGGCGCGGCCTCCACCTGGGCGCCACGCAGCAGGCCGGAGACGGGCTTCGTGGCCACCTCGACCTGCCGTACGCCAGGCAGGTCGTAGCCCAAGCGCCGCGGCGCATAGAGCATCCGGGCCGCATAGCGGGTGAGTTGCACCATGTCGGCCGCAGGCTGCTCCGGCTCTGCCTCCTTGGTTGCAGTTGCGGGCGACGCACCAGATGCCGCTGATGCAGCCAATGCCGTGGGGCCGGACTTGCCCGGCTCGACCACGAACACCTCCAGCTCGGAAGTGGCCGAAGCCGTACTCTCGCCCGCAACGAGGTCCATCGGAATCTGCTGGCCGCTGTCCACCAGTTCCGCGACGATGCGCAAGGTGGTGAAGGGGACGAGGGCGGTGGCATACAGGGTGCGGTCGATCACCTCCAGGCGCGCCACCGACTCCATGTCCCGGGGGACATGCAGCGCGGCGGGCGCCGGCAGCGTGATGAGCCGCTCACGGCCCACGGGCAGGGGCACCGCTATGGGCGCGCGCTCGAAGACCGCACGCTCCACGCCGGCGCGGGCGGCGGCGCCCGTGGCGGGCGGGCGGCGGGTGCGGGCAGCTGAGGAGCTACCAGCGCGCGCCGCCTGGGCGGCCGCCCGCGCAGGCGAGTCGGCTCCGAATGAACCAGGCTGCGGGCTGGCACCCGATGGAGACAGATCCTGTCCCAGGTCGATGTCATTCCTGCCAGCGGGCTTGCCGCCCCCTTGCGCACTGCTTTGCGGCCCGGCGTCGATCATGTCCGGAGGAACGTTGGCCAGGGAGAGCTGACGGACCTCCTGCGCCTGCGACAGGGAGGGCGACATCGAACCCGCCACCACCGCGGCCAGCGCAGTGAGTCGGTAAGTGAATCGGTGCATGGTGCGTTGAAACATCATTGGGAAGCGGAGGAGGAATTGCTGGGCGCAATGGACGAGGTACTGGCAGGCGCAGACGCGGCAGCGCCCTGTGCCTGCAGGGGAGTGGCTTGGGGACTGTTGGGGTCCACACGCTGGTCGGCCGTGCGCGGGAGGGCCGCGGGCGTGAGGGTGGTGGGCAGCTTGGGCGCGGCCTGGCCGCTACGCACCGCCTGCACCTCGCTCATCTCCAAGCGCGCCGGACGGTTGGCGCCGTAGCAGTCGATGGCCATGCGCCAGGGATTCTTCTCGCGGTCCACGTCGTAGCGGACGATGCGCAGCGGGTAGCGGATGAACGCATCCTTGACGCTCTGGCCCCGGAAACTCTCCATGAGCTGCATGTCCAGCAGCACGGTCCAGGCATCCGGGCCGTCCGCGACCACGCGCGCGCTGGAGTAACCGAAGCCGGGAATCTCGGTCATCTGCCGCGTGCGCGAGCGCAACTCGCCGCTGTTGTAGCGCGACTGCATGTCCGCTTCGAGCTGGGCCCGGCAGGCTGGCGTCACGAAGGCCTGCAGGTTGAAGATCTGCGAGCCATAGTCCTTGGCGCCATCGGCCTGCCAGCGGTTGACCTGCTGCCAGATGTAGTAGGCGAAGCCATAGACGTTGGTGTCGGGCACGGGCGCGTTGCCGCCGTCCACGTGCACGCTGTCACCGGCCTTCACGTTGGGTGCCAGGTGCAGGTCCAGGTTCTTGGGCATGGCGTGGGCGTAGTACATGCCCAGGGCGCCCAGGGCTGCGACGATGAGGATCGCGTGGCGCAGCGTGGCGTTCTGTGCCCGGGCCGAGGCCAGGGCGTCGAGGTAGGGATTCATGGTGTCGGTGGCTCAGTTGATCGGGCGGATCAATCCGGTCGGTGATGTGTGTCGGCAGGGGATTGGCCGTGCGAATCCCTGCGCACCTCCCTCGGTGGCCGCAAGGGAGAGGCGAGCGAGCCCTCGAAGGAGCGCCCCAGGTCCCACCAGCCCTCGTGCCCGATGAAGCGGCACCGGACCCATCCCCGGCGAGCGGCCCACAGGTGCAGGTACTGGGTGTAGTAGCCATCGGGCCGGCCGCGCTTGATGCGCGCCAGCCAGGTCGAGGAGAACCACAGCACCGCCATGGGCCCGAAGATCGCGAGCATCAGCATGACCTGCCACAGGCCCGTGAACGTGGTGACGATGGCGCCCATGAACAGACAGGCAGCGAGTGCCGCGGCCGCGATCACCTTGGCCTCGGTCGTGGTCATCCCGTTGAAGATCGATGGCTCGACGTTCACGTGAGCGGTCAGCGGGGCCCCGCGCGAAGCTGCAAAGTGCTGCGGTGCGTCTGGATGGCTGTCGGGAGTGCGGGGCATTCAGCGCGACTTGCCGGTTCACTTGATGGTTTCCAGCGCGTAGGTCACCATGATCACCATGAACCCACCGAGTACGCCGGCCATGATGAAGTACTCCACCAGGTCGGCTTTCTCGGCTTTTCCCGCGGTGTAGGCGCGCCATTTCGCGATCGAGCCGGCAACGACATGGATGAATCCATAGCCCACGATGATGAGGCCCAGAATGATGAGGCCGGCCTTCATCAGGGCGCCCATGTTGCCCAGCCAGTCGCCATCGGCGACCGTGCCGCCGCCGATGGCCTCGCCGGGCTTGGGCAGGGTGGGCAGCGCCGCCAAGGCAGGCGTGCACATCAGGGCCACGGCAGGAGCGAGCAGTGCACGGGCTGCGCGGTCCCGGGCGATGAAAAGGGTGTTGCGGGCGAGCGCCTGGAGGCTCTGCAGACGGTGGAATCGGGACGATGGCATGTGGATGGGTCCTTCTGTGAAAGTGGGATGAAAAAACGGTCGCGGGCTAGACCACGACGTACAAGACGAGCGAGAGCAGCACCATGGCCTTGACGCCGGCGATGGTGGCCTGCATCGCGGTGACGCGCTCGTGGCGGTAGGCATCCATGAGCTGCATCACGATCCAGGCGAAGAAGGTCAGGACCACGGCGCTCACGATCAGCGTGAGCGTGGTCTTGAAAGCCGCAGGATCGGCGCCGGAGCCGGCGCGGAAGGCCTCGCGCATGGTCTGGTTCATGGTGGTCGTGGTGGTTGCAGAGGGCGTACGAGCTGGATCACTGGCGGTAGTCGCCGCGCAGCGGGGCCACGGGCCGTGGCTGGCGCGGGGTGTCGGTGTGTCGCTCAATGCCCTCTCGGAGCATTTGCAAGTCGCTGGCCAGCCAGTCGTAGCGGAACTTGACACGCTGGCCGGTGGGCGCATCCTGCGCGGCGGTGGCCACCATGGCCTGCACGCGCTCGATCTCGTGCGCGATGCGTGCCAGGTGTTCGCGCTCGGTGTCCTCGTCGCCGGCGTGCGCGGGAGCGGTTGCGGCAGCGCCCGCCGCCAGCAGCAGGGCGATCAGCCAGGCGCTGCGGCAGCGTTGGCCAGTGCTATGAAGGGGAGGGGATTGCATTGGGATTCTTCTCCTGATGAACGTGATGAACGTGGTAGGTGGCGCCGTCAGACGTACTTAGACGTACTTCTTGAACGCGGCCACGGTGGTCGAGAGGGTGGCGGCGACGAGGACGGTGAAGACGAGGACCATGTAGGCGGGGTTGAAGCCGCCGAAGGGCCAGGTGAGATACAGGCCGAAGCCGCCGGTGAGCGACCAGGCGGTGTAGCGCTTGGCGTGGTGATAGACGAACGAGCTCTCGCGCCCGCCGCCCCAGCGGCGCAGGTCGCGGCGCACCAGGCCATCGACGGCCCCCACCAGGCAGGCGAGGACGAAGGCGGGCAGGGCAAAGAGCGCCACCGACATGCGCAGCAGCACGTCCTGCGCGACGTACATCGAGACCAGCGCCCATTGCGACAGGAGCTTGCCCATGGAGCGGCTGACCTGGCCCACCCCCTTGGACAAGGGACTGCCCTCGCGCGGATTGCCACCGACTGCGGCGGTGGCGTGCGATGGCGTGGGCTCGGTTGCCGCCTGCGGACCGTTGAAGCGCGCATACCAGCGCAGCACGCCGAGCCGCTCGTAGGGCATCTGCACCCACCGCACGATCCGCTGGGAGAACGCCACCGTATCGGGCACCAGGAGGCTGCGCGGCGCGGCGGCGATGTATCCCAGGTCCTGCTCCACCAGCGTGCGCGCATGGAGCACCCCCTCGTCCTTCCACAGCAAGTACATGCCGCCGATCTCGATGAGGATGCCCACGAACCAGGAGAACAGGGCCACGAAGGTCAGGCCGATGCCGATCTCCAGCACGAGTTCGACGGGGCCGCGCGTGCGGGGCCGCACCGGTCCCTTGGGAGGCGCGTCGCTCATGGCAGCTCCTTCATGATCCGTGCCTCATGATCTGACCCAGGGCGGTGCTGGTCATCGCGGCCTCATTCACAGCGGTTTCATGTGTACCGCCCTCATTGGCACCCGAGTCCTCCTGCGCCAGATCGGTGGCGATCAGGTCCGCAGCCGCAGCGCCCAGCGGCTGCGCGGCCATCCAGTCGCCCATCCAGTCCGTCTCCTTGGCCCATTGCTCGCTGGTGCGGTAGCGGTTGCGCATGTCGCTGGCCACCTTCTTGAGCGACTCGGGAACGAACGGATCGTTGGTGGAATCGGCCAGCGGGATGCGGATCTTGAAGCGTCGGTTGCCCTCCAGCAACGCAAACGCCTGGCCCTGAGGCAGGCTGAGAAGGTCGGCCGCCTCGATCATCGCCACCTTGGTGGTGGTCACGATGTCGTCGTTGCGGGACGTGAAGTCCACGCCCGTGCCTTGCGCTGCCGTGTCGGTGACGCCGGACATGGGCGTGAGGTGCACGACCTCCACCTGCGGTACCTGTTCGGCCAGCAGGTTGGCCGTGGTGACCGAACGCACCTGCAGCATCACTAAATGATTGAAGTTGTCCAGGATCTGCCCGGCCTTGGCCTTGTCGCCCACGCGCGCCTCGATGTCGAACATCGACTGCGTGTAGGCCGTGATCCGAAACCCCGACCCGCCCAGCTTGTTGACCATGGGGACAAATTCGGGGCCCGCGATCTCATTGACCTCATCGAAGTGGCAGCACACCGTGGGCAGTTGCAGCTTGCCTTGCGGGTGGTGCGGATCGAGGCCGGTCTTGTAGAGCTTGCCGCCCACGCTCACGAGGTCGGCGAGCATGGAGTTGCCCACGGCCGAGGACACCACCGAGTCGGACAGCGCATCCAGGCCCACATAGACGATGCCGCCCTGGCGCATCACGGTCATCCAGTCGAAGACCGGCCGCTTGTCGCTGGCATCGAAGTAGTCCGGGGAGATCAGCTTGCCCACGGCGCCGGTGGTGAGCTTTTCCAGGAACGGCCCGAGGCTGGCGATGATCTTCTCGTAGAACGAGCGCTCATAGCTGAACGCGGCGGCGAGACCCCGTAGCACGGTGTCCTCGACCTTGGAGTCCTTGATCCACAGGAACATGGCCACCAAGTCCGGGGAGCGATCTGCCAGGCTGCGCGGCACGGCCGGGCCACCTTTGGTGCCTACGACGGCTTCGAGGGCGGCGACCCGTTTCTCCCAATCGGTGACTTGGCCCTGCGATGCCAGGCGCGTGAAGATCATGCGGGCGTAGTCCATGAACAGCCCGTCGATGCCGGTCACGTCTTTCAGCAGCGTCTCGTAGGTCGGCACGCGACCGAGAGCCACCTGGGCCTGCGCCACGATGTTGGTGAAGCGCCAGGAGAACTCCTTGAACGCGGCCGAGTTGCCAGAGGACGGCAGGGCATTGGTCGCGCGCGTGGCCACCTCGGTGATGCGCGCGAAATTGCCGATGCCGTTGTAGCGCGCAGAAATCTCTGGGTAGCCCAAGTGGAACAGGTAGAACTGGTCCAGCCGGCCTGCGCGGGCGGCTTCCGCATACAGGCGCAGCATGAGTTCCGCATCGCCCTTGGGATCGATCACGATGGTCACGTGGCCCGCGTGGATGTCCTGGGTGGCGAACATCTCCAGCATGCGCGTCTTGCCCACGCGCGTGGTGCCCATGACGATCATGTGGCCGGAACGCGAGGACTGGCGCATCTTGACGGGGCCTTCCTGCAGGGCACCCACGCCGTGAAGGATAGGCGAGCCGCCCAGGTCAGGATAGGAGCGCAAGGGATTGAACCAGGCCTCGCTGGCCAGGGCGCCCGCGAGGGCGCGCACGAGCAAGGTGGGCTCGGAGGGATTCTTGCGCAGCTTCGCCTGCATGTCCTCGTTGAGCTTCGTGCCCCAGCGGCGCATGGCGACCTCTGTGGCGCTGGGCTTCACGAACGGCTCCGCTTCCGTGCGCGTGGCATCCCGCTTGCGCTGCGTGTGCAGCTGCGTCCACTCGAAGCCCTCGCCCAGGTAATACTCGTCCTTGCCCACCGGGATCTTGGACGGCGAGATGCGCGTGACCTTGTAATACTTCATGTAGTGCTGGTAGCGCAGGATCTGCAGCGCCTGCGCCAAGCGCTGGTAGCCGAAGCCGAAGGCGATGGCTGCCGCGACCCAGCCCAGCAGGGGCGGCATCATCAGGGCCCAGGGCGCCACGATGGCCACCAGGGCCACGCCCCAGGCCATCGCCACGCTCCACAACTCGATCGGCGGGCGCAGCAGCGCCTCCAGGACCGCGTGGTTCTTCATGGCGTGCCTTTCCCGAGATCGGCCTCGGCACCGTCGAAGATGATCTGGCGCGCCCGGCCATCGAGGTCGATGAGGACGGGGTAGATGGCAACGCCGGCCGCCCGCATGCGGGACTCCAGCCATGGGCTCTGCGCGGGCGCCACCGGCACGCCGGCTGCTGCGCGCTGCAGCGCCTTGAACTCGTCTTCGCTGCCGGCGGCGACGACGATCACCGCGGCACCAAGGCCACGCAGACGGTCCTGGTGCAGCTGCAGCCACTGCAGTGATGCCCAGTCGGTGCCCATCACCACGATGGGCTGGGTCATCCAGCGGGCGTTGAAAACGGCCACTCCCTCGGTGGTCAGCACGCCCTGGCGCAGGCTCGTGCGCAGCGGGAAAGTCATGCCCTGCATCACCCCTTGCTGGTCCTCACCGCCAACCAGCGCGGCCAGGTAGGGGGCCACGGGCACGGTGGCATCGCTGCCATGGATCTGTTGCAGTGCGGGCTGGCCAGCGTTCGCTGTAGCAGTCCACATCAGTGCGGAAGCCAAAAGAATTGGATCAAGCCTGTGCACGCAAAGCCTCCGAAGATGGACGCGGCACGCTGTGCAGTATTGCGGCCACGGACACGCCCATGCGCCCCAGTCGCTGGAGCACCTGATCGGCATAGCGCGCACCGCGCGCGAGGGTCTCGTGGGTGTTGTCCGATCCCGTGTGATAGAGCGCGATGGCGCGGCGCCAGTTGCCGCCCGCCTCGAAATGCCCGCGCAGGATCTGCGCGCCCACGGCGAGGTTGGGGTAGGGATCGAGGGCGCGCTCGGGCTGCTGGAGCTTGTCGCCATGCCAGTGCCAGTTGACCTGCATCGCTCCGATGTCGATGTTGGTCACGCGGCGGGCGATGAAGCCCTTGAGTGCGGCCAGCGTCTCGGGGTAGTCGGCGTAGCGCAGTCCCTGTCCACGCACGCACAGCGTCCACGGGTAGGGCAGGGTGCGCTCGCCGAACTTGAGCTTGGATTCCTGCAGGGCGACGCCGAAGAGCAGCCAGGGCGGGACGCCCATGCGCCCTGCGGTGACCGCGTAGGCCTTCGGTGGGTGACTCTGCACCATGGATGCGGAGAGCATGTCCTGTACTACGGGTTCGATGCGGCGCATCGCAGCGGTCGGCGTGCGCGAGATCTGCGCGCCTGTCGGCTCGATCCGCGTCACATCCTCGGGCCGGTAGGGCAACCATGGGCCGTTGGGCTCTGCACCCAAAACACAAGCGGGCATGCCCGCCAGCAAGCCCAGCACCATGGATCGGCGTGGCAGCATCGTCTGCATCAACGGACCTTTGCCGCTTTCGGTGCGCTGGCGCCTGGTGCGGTATCGACCACCAGCGAGCGCGGCACGTTGAGCATGTCCGCCGTGCCGATGGGCGCGGCCACCTTGGCCTGGCCGCTGAAGTCGATGACAGGCTCGTTGGGGTACATCCGCGCCATGGCCTCGGTGAAGGCGGCATTCCAGGCGAGAGAGCGCTCCACGTCCGCGTGGAAGGTGCGGGCGAACATCTCGGCGTACTTGCGGCGCTCCGCATCGCTGCGCGCGTGGATGCCCAGCGCCTCCACGGGCGAGAGGTTCTCCACGGAGAAGGACTTGCGAGGGCCCTGCAGCAGGACCTTGGCGCGCAGCATTTCTTCGGACGACAGGCCCCAGATGGAGGCGATGAGCTGGTCGTTCTCGTCCAGAACGGTGCCCGTGCGGTCGGCGCCGGCCCGCTGGCTCGTCACCTCCTGCGTGCGCTGCTGCTGGGTCTTGGCCTGGGCGATGGCGAGCTGGTTGGCACCCAGGGTGGTGCCCAGGGCGATCAGACAGGCAAGGACAGACCGTGAGTGCGTCGGTCGCATGGTTTATTGGCCCTCCACGGACAGCTGGACCAGACGGCCCTGGCCCACGTCGAACGTTGCGCGGCGCGCCGCCACGTCGATGGCCTTGAGCGTGATGCCGTTGTAGGAGTCGCCCTGTTGCAGCACCCGCACGCGCTGGTCCGCAGCCTCGCCGGTGCCCACGACGATGGAAGGACGGCCGTCCCAGAGGTCAACGGACAGTAACTGGCCGGCGAGCGTCGGCGTCTCTGGCTGGATCGCAGTCGCAGGCTTGGCGGCTGGGGAGCGGGGCCGGACCTGGGGACGAGTTGCCGTGACCGCAGCGGGCGCGTTGGTAGCCGCCTGGTTCGCAGGACGCTGCGTCAGCAGCGACTCGATGCGCGCGAGCTGGGACTCCAGGCGTTCCAGGCGCTGGTCCTGGGCATCTGTGGCTGTCGCCGCGCCGGCGTCGATGGCGGGCAGTTCCGGGTGCGTCGGCTCTGGCAAGGCCTGCGGCGCCACTGCGCTCGCGGCAGCCACGGAGGGCGATGCCTGCTGCTGCGGCGCCGCCGCGTCGAGGCTGGCCGCAGCCGAAGCTGGATCGGCCTGGGCTGCATCAGCCGTGGCCGCAGGTTCGGCCGGTTGGGCCAGTGCGGCCGGCTCGGGCGCCAGCGGGGCGTCCGAGCGCATCCAGCGGCCGTAGGCCATCCAGGCGATCAGGGCCAGCAGCAGGACCATGATCAAGGTTGTGGCCTTGCCGAATGGCCGGCGCCGGCGAGCAGCGTCATCCGCTGACGCTTGCGGGTCGTTGCCCAGCGGCATCGCGGCCGTGTCGGGGTGCCATGCCCGGGCGGCATCCTGTCCGTCGGTCGGCTGGCTGTCCTGGCGGTGCACGTCGTCCTGGTGGTCCAGCAGGAGGTCGATCTCGTGATCCTGGTGGGCCTTATGGCCGGGCGCTTGCGCCGTGTCGTACTCAACGTGCTGTTGCATCGCGGGCCTCCTGCGCAGTGGTCGGTGCGGTGTTGCGTGCAGCATCGAGCGGCGTTCCCGGCAGCGACTGAGCAGCCCGTTCGGGCACGGGCTGCGTGGTGGCTACCGAAGCTTGGCCGGCATCGGTGCTGGCCTGCGTCAGTTGCGCATAGGCCGGCACCACGGTGAACCACAGGCGCCGCTGCACCGGATCGTGGTGCCACTGCCAGGTGGTACCAAGGAGGAGGTCCAGGATGTCCTGTACCCGGTACGGACCCAGCACCCGCTGCGACTCGGGCAGCGGCAGCGCCAGGAAGCGCGTCGCCTCGGGCGAGAGCGCGGCGACGTCCACCATCTGCCAGCCCGTGCGCAGGAGCGTGTGGCGCACGGCGTCCCCCACGGTCCTCACCTGCTGGCGCGGGAAGGTGATGGTGGCGAAAACGGCGAGCGGGTCGCTCGCGCTTGCCACCGGCGCCGCCTGCTGCGTGCTGTAGCGGCCGATGCGCACTGATCCATCTCCCACTGCCTGCGCTTGGGCCGGCATCGCCAGCCAGCCAAGCACTCCGATCGCCATGCCCATCACCGCAACCCGTGCCGCTGCACTTGCCACCCTTGCATGCGCCTGCCCCATGAATCCACCACCTGTAGAGAAAACGCCCGCAAGCCAAAGAGGCTGCGGGCCAAAGACGTCACCCATCCGGGAAAACGTCGCCAATGGCCGGCAGTGTCTTTTTTGTAGGTGGCGCCCTCAAGCCGAAACCCTCCGCTACGTGGCAGACGGTTTACGCTTGACGGACGTTCCGTCAGGTGGTAGGCAAGAAAAGCTGCGGAATTCTGTGAAATACCGTGAATGAAAGGCGCATGGAGGAGAAAGGCGTCCCCCGAGGGCGGGTGCCTACGGGCAAAGGACTTTCTACAGGAGAAGGGGCCTATCCAAAGGGCGTGCGTCCTCCTAAATCGTCGGACGCACGAAAGGGCTTACGGGGACAGGGAAAAGGGCTTTTACGGGAGATGAGTCATGGGCCGGCGGCGGGGCGCCGGCCCATGATCCCGAAAGGCCCCGCGGAACTCCAGGCCGCACGACAAGCCCGGCAGCGCCCCTGGGTGGGGTCTGGGGAGCAACGGAACAGCGAACCGACTTAAGCGTCACATTTACTCCTCCCTTTTACTCAAGGGTCGTAACTCCCCGCGCGCGACGGCCTCTGGCACCGCGAACGAATAGCGCCCGAGCATGTTGATGTGCTCGTGCCCGAATGGTGACAAGCGTGCTTCGTCTTCTGGCCGCACCGGATAACCCTCGTGGCGTAATTGCTCCAGCACAGCGTCCGCGTACAGGGTGTTCCATCGCCAGCGACGCGGACGACCGTCACTGCTTCTCGGAGAGTGATGCCCGCATGGAAGGAGCCGACCGCCACTGGTGATGCTCAGGGCTTAAGTCGGTTGGCTGTTCCATTGCTCCCCGGACCCCTGGTTGGGTGATGAAAGGGGAGAGCCATACCGCCGCGACTAATGCCGACTCGTAGTATATTGTATTGAAATACAACATACAACAAGAGTATTCAGCAGGCGTTGCCGGAGAGGTGAATCCGCCCAGCCTATCGACGGCTGATGGGGGCAGCGTCGAGTTGACCCAGCGGCAAGCGTTTCCACGCACAAATGCCGCTCCTGCTCGCGTTAGAACCTTCCCCAGTTCTGGCCAATCACACTGGCGCAGCGGGAAGAAAAAAGCCCGCATGAGGCGGGCCGAAGGGGTGGAGTAACTTGATTCAGTGCCAGAGTTTGGTGATCGTGGCAAAGAGGCCAACAGCAGCGAACATGGTGCCGACGCACCATTTGATGATTTCGGCCTGCGCCTGGGCTATCTTGACTTCCAGGGCACCTTTTGCCTCATGCAAGTCCCCTCTGGTCGCCAACTGGGCTGCGTGCAAGGAATAGCGCTTGTCAATTTCCTTGTTAATTGAATCGACGACTGCCCGCGCCTTGTCAGCTGGGACATTGACAGCAGTGAGAGCTTCGTAGATTTCCAGTTCCATGCTGCCAGTTTACCCCCCAACCACGCAAACTCAACGCTCCCGACCTGGAGCGATCTGGATCGTCCCCACACCTGTTGCTCGCCGAGGCGAGAGCCAATGCACCCACAGTCCCCGCATCCAGGCGATCGCGTACAGCACACACACCACGAAGATGCCCCATTATCCGGCTTGCCAGGCGGCATAGAACCAGAAGGGTTGACCCAACATGCCGAAGATGCAGGCCCACCGGGCTTGCGCTGGATCACGGGACTGCGAGAGCCAAGCGGCGGCTGCGCCCAAGATGGCGATGGCGATCTGGTCCATGGTGTTCAGGCCGGCCGAACCTCGAAGTAGCCTTCCTCGGCCTCGCCCTGCAGTTCGCGCAGGCCAGCCTGGCGGGCTGCTGCGGCGGCCTTGGCCCAGCGGTTGATCGTCGCAAGGGCCCGCCCTCGGGCCTCGGGCGAGTCATCGCCACCGTCCTCTTGCTCCTGGATGCTTTGCACCGCCAGGAACGCTTGCACGACCCCATCGGCTCCATCCAGCAGACGCTCCAGGGTCTTCGCATAGGCCGACTCTGCGGCGATGCGCTCGCTCGCGGGCAGAGCGGGACAGTCGCACAGTGCAACGGTGTATCGGGTGTCTATGACATTCATGGAGCCCTCCAAAAGCTGTATGAAATGCCAGTATATCGATACTACCTTGCCTCATTTGCACGGGCGATGGCAAGTATCACCTCCCGCGCTATGCGCCGCGGCGCAACGGGCAGAGCAAGGAATGCCTCGACAGCCAGCCGGTCCTCGTGTGACATGGGCCGTGGTTTCGACATCTTCGGCGAGGGAGTGGCGGAACCTTGCATGAGTTCATGCACAGACACTTCCAACCAGTCGGAGAGCACTTGCAGCTTAGAGTAACTGGGAATGGTCTCACCCATCAGCCATCGGCGCACCCCATGCAGCGTGAGGGGTTTGTCCGCTGGGTTTCGGCTGTTGAATTCCCGCTGGAGTACGGCGGGTTTGGCCGCGTAACCGGAATTTTCCATCGCATCTCGCAGTCGGCGCGCAAACCGCTGCTTCATGTCGGGCTGCTGTCTCATCAAGAATTCCCTTTATTTCGTTTTGCTTATCAGATCAAGGCGATACCGGCAAGCGTAAACCCTCCGCTATCTCGCGCAGGGTTCTCGCTGGCCCGAACCGCCAGTCGTCCCTACAGTGCTGCGCCATCATGGAAGAAGCACTGGACCCGGAATTCTCGCCTACGCCCCCGCGTCAACCGCGGCTGAGGGCGCAGCACAGCAACCCTGCGCCCAACGCGGGATGGCCACATTCCGGACGCGATGCGCTGGATCATGCCCATGCTGTCTATTCGATCGTGCAGCATCTGTCCACCCTGGGCCTGGCCGGCTGGACATCGAGGCTGCTGCAATGGCTGGGTCGCTACGATGGTCTGGAGCGACACCTGGAGGACTGGCAGGCGCCCAACATCTGCGTGCGCGACGTGTTGCTGCGGCACGTCTGCCGCATCCCCGGCGAAGCTGCCGCAGGTTTGGATTTGCGGGTGGCACACGCACGCAGGCTCGCCATCGTGCAGGATCTGCTGACCTTGGACCTGGTGCGCGTGCGCGCCTGGTGGGGCAATGAACACCGGCCCGAGGCATCAGCGTGCTTGTGGAGTCCGCTGGAGCAGTGCTGGCTGGACTTTATCGAGATACCGCATGGGAAGCAGGACTGGCTTTGCGTCGATGACAGCCGCCCGGCATCCAAGCCCTGGCTGGAGCAACTCTCCCGCTACCTGCTGGCCCCCGCATGAAGCGATCGCTCGAATGGCTTCGCAGCCGATGGGGCGATGCAGGCCGATTGCTTGGCGGGCAGGGTGCGCCCGCACGCGCCTCCCTTCCCGCAACGGCACCCACACCGGCCACACCCAGCATACCCACCACGCCGAGGCGCATCGCGGTGGAGGGCTCGGAGCAAGGGTGGCTGCGCCTGTTGCCCGCCGACGAGCTGCTAGTGTGCGTGAACGCGGACAAGGCCATGCAGGACATGTGGCGGCAGTCGCGCCTGGCGCAAAGCGTGTGGCAGCGAGACCTGCTGCCCGCGATCCACCGCTACGCAGAGATGGTGCAGCTGATGCCGGCGTCCGAGGCCCATCACCACGCGCATGTGGGCGGGCTGCTGGCCCACACGCTGGAGATGCTCCTGGCGGCCATGACCTGGCGTAACGGGCATTTCCTGCCCGAGGGTGCGCCCATTGAGCAGATCGACGCGGAGCGCGACGAGTGGACCTACGTGGTGTTCTTCGCCGCGCTGCTGCACGACATCGCCAAGCCCATGACCGATCTGCGCGTGACCTGGCGCACGCCGGGGGCGACGGAGCGCACTCGGTGGAACCCGATCGGGGGACCGATGACTCGGATAGAGCAGGGCAGGGCTGCGGAATACCTCGTGGAGTTCGCCCCGAAATCCGCGCGGGACTACGGCGCGCATTCGCGCCTGGCGGTCACACTGCTGGGACAGGTCGCGCCGGCAACGGCGATGACGTTGCTCGCGCGCCGGCCGCACACTCTGGAGGCTCTGACCCGCTACCTCTCGGGCACCAAGGACGGACTGGTGGCAAGCATCGTTGGGCGCGCCGATCAGGCATCGACCCAGCGGGCGTTGCTACACGGCAGCCGGGCGCGATTCACCACCAGCAATGCGATCCCGCTCATCGACCTGTTGATGCATGCGGTGAAGGCCATGCTGCGCGCGGGCACCGCGCTGCCCTTGAACCGTTCGGGCGCGGCCGGCTGGGTGCATGACGGCTCGATGTGGTTCGTGGCCAAGCGCCTGGCAGATGGCGTACGCACCTGGATCAAGGACCATGCCCCCGAGGAGGCCGTGCCGGGCGAGGCCAAGAACGACCGGCTGTTCGACACCTGGCAGGAGTACGGCTGCATCGAGGTCAACCCGCACAGCGGCCAGGCGATCTGGTACGTGACGGTGCAGGGCCAGGCACAGGATGCAGCAGGCCAGCAGGAAGCTGCCGCAACGCATCAGGACACGGCTGCAACAGGCTACAGCCACTCGCTGACCATGCTGAGGTTTCCGCTGGCCAAGCTCTACGATGATCCGAGCCAGTACCCGCAAGCGATGGCCGGCAGCATCGTGGTGCGAGAAAAACGCAAGGATGAAGCAGGCGATGCTGCGCCGGAGGATGGGGCAGGGCATGTATCGGTGCAGCAGGGTACCGAACGCGCTGATGCAGCGAATGCATTGGGGCAATCAGACAACGATGCGGCAGATCTCGCGCCAGCGCCCCAACCTGCGGCAACTCACACGCACGAAGCTGGAGCAAAACCCAACAAGCCCAAGGCTGCGGCAACTTCGCCCAAACACAGCGAGAACCAGCTCAAGGCCCCCGTCTTCAACCGGCCCAAGCCCAAGCCTGCGGCAGGATCGAACGGCAATGCGCAGGAGACTGCGGCAACTCCTGCAGCGGTCACACAAGAAACTGCGCCAGCATCAGCCGCCCCGGTCCCGGCATCAGTGCCAGGACCTGCCGCTTCCGTGCCGGCCAAACCGCCTGCCCAGGCGAAAGCGCCCCAACGCCCAGAGCCCGCGTTCCCGCACTTGGACGATGTGATCCGCATCGGGGGCAAGGACGACGGCTTCGACGTTGATGGGGGATGGCTGGACGAGGACGATGACGTGCGTTCTGCAGCGCCCGCGCCGGTGCGGCCCAGCGCGCCGGCGGCGTCATCCAGGCCAGCTCCGGTAGCACCCAAAAATGCCCCAACGCCGAACGGCAAGAAGGCTCCTACAGCGCCAGCACCGGCCCAAGGCCAGAGCCAGGCCGCAGCCAAACCCAAGGTTGCATCAACGTCGAAGGTGCCCGCGGCGGCACCGACGCCGGCGTCCCAGCGGGAGACGGCACCATCGACGGCCACGCCCCAGCAGCGGCCCGAGGCCGGCTTCGTGCGTCCGCTGTTCGGCTCGGCCCCTGAGACTTCGGCGCGCACTCAACCCACGCCGGTGGTCCTGGCGCCGCACCTGCCCGAGCTACCCCACGAAGCGGCCGCCCGCAAGGCCGAGCCCAGCGAGGTGGCCATCGCCTTCATGCGCTGGCTGCAAAACGGCCTGGCCAGCCGCGAGATCAAGCACAACGAGACCGGCGCCGCCGTGCACTTCGTGGACGAAGGCATGGCGCTCGTCTCGCCGCTGATCTTCAAGCTCTACGCCCGCGAGACCGGGCCCGCCGATCAAGCCGACGCGACGGGCCTGCAAGTGCAGCGCGAGGTCATCAAGGCCGGCTGGCACCGCATGACCTCGGGCCAGGGCAAGGGCCGCGTGAACATCCTGCGCTACCAGGTCATGGGCCGAGGCGGCGCGAGTGTCGGGCGGCTCGCCGCCGTCGTGCTGGCCGAACCGGACCGCTGGGTCGTGCCGGTGCCGCCGGCCAATCCTGTGCTCAAGCTGGAGTAAGCATCATCCAGCGGTAAAAGTAAGTTCCGAGTCAGAAAAGATTCGTCTTGACACAAAACCGGTCTTTCAACAATTGACATGCATCGCTGGATGCAACTACAGTCCACACCGTGCGATTCAGCGCTGAGGTGGTCGAAACTACTTTTATCTGCATCTATCTGTCGGGATATTGATCCCATTTTTTAATATCTCCTGACTAGATACGATGTATATTATGTAAAATTACTAAATCTTGATTGATTGTATTTGCGGGTTTCAACGGCTTTGTTGGACAAACCGGAAAAGGCCGAGAGAACCCTAACCCTAAGAACGTGTTCACGATCTTTGTTTGATCACTGACAATGACGAGGTGCGAACCAAGAAATATCCCAGCGATACGAGCCGCGAGCAATTCGAGATCATCAAGCCGATGCTGGAGAGTGCGCGCAAGAAAACCAAACCACGCACCGTTGACTT
>NZ_BQXQ01000030.1 GCF_030159055.1 Acidovorax sp. SUPP3334 | reverse complement strand
GTCGGGCATGCTTATGGCTGTTCATCTGGTTGGGTGTCCTGAGCGGATTGGGTGTTTGGCGACTTCCAGTCTCTCAAACCCAATCCGGATGAACACCGGATACAACCTATTGAAACTTCACATCTAGACTCCCGCACGGTAAGCGTCGTCTCAGCACCCCCTCTTGACGCGGGATCGACGGAAGAACTACAGCAGGTCGCTCTCGCCGTCGTTGACCTCATCGACGAACGTGTCGTTTGACCAAGCCAGGCCGATGGCCTTGTTCAAGCGTTTGAGCAAGACGTTGAGGCTCTCACCGTCGCGACGCACGAGCATGGCCAGGCAGTTGCTGCCATCGGCGGCCGTGGCGACGCACTCGTGCGGCGGCAGCGCACCTATCGTGATGTCGCCGCCGTCCTCGATGTAGTTCGTCCGAGCCATTGCCGTTCAGACCTTGACCTCGGCGAGCCGGGCGTTGATCTCGATGGTGTCGAAGGCCAACGGGTCCCAGGTATCGGCACCGAGCCATTCGACCAGGTTGCCGTGTTCGGGATCGTCAGGGTTCGCCATGGCCCGCACGAACTGCGCATAGCCCGGTGCGCCTCCACAATCCTCCGGCGGCGTTGCACAGGCACCGCCGGCACAGAACGGGAGCACGAACTCCAGAATCGGTGCGATCTTCTTGTCGACCTTGATGCGGTGGTCCCAGTAGTCCCCGAAGTCGTAGACGTAGCTCAGCGTCGACCGGTTCAAGGCGGTGGTCAGTCGCGTGCTCTCGCTGGTGATCGAGCCAGGATCGTCGTAAATCGGATCTGGTGTGCCATACCGCTGGCCGTCGCCAGCGATGAACTCGTGCAGATGCGAGTGGCCCCAGCCGAAGGCTGCCTGGATGACAAGGTGCAGCTTGGCCAGGGTGATGGTGTCCGGCACCAGAACGCGGCGCCAGACCTTGGGCTTGGTGCCGCGCAATTCGATGTGCAGTTGCAGGATCGCCGCTGGTGCCTTGATACGTTGAACCTTGCTCGCCATGCTCAAGCTGCTTGTCGTTGGTCTTCGGCGTGTCGGCCGATGTTCCACGGCAGCAACTCGTCGATGCGGTTAATCGGATGGTCTGCGATGCGCCCGAGTACACCACGCAGGTAGGCCTCGGGGTCGAGCCAGTTCAGCTTGGCCGTCTCCACCAGGCTGTAGATGGCCGCAGCGCGCTCACCCCCGGCGTCCGAGCCCATGAACATGAAGTTCTTGCGGCCCAGGCTCACCCCGCGCAGCGCGCGCTCGGCGGCATTGTTGTCGATCTCGATGCGCCCGTCGTCACGGTAGCGCGTCAACGACCCGAGCAGCGTGAGCGTGTAGCCAATGGCGCGCGCTAACTCCGACTTGGCCGACATCTGTGCGAGCATCCCTGGCAACCAGGCGAACAGCTCCTCGAGCAGCGGCCCGGCTCGCGCCTGGCGCTCCCGGCATCGCTCATCCGGTGGGCGGCCGCAGATGTCGGCTTCGATCGCATACAGCGCACCGATGCGCCTGAGCGCTTGCTCGGCAATCGAGCCCGGCGCACGGCCCTGGCTCTCGTGCAGATCCCAGAACGGCCTGCGCGCATGGGCCCAGCACGAAGCCTCGATGACGTTGCCGTTTGCATAGAGCTTGGCGAAGCCTGCGTATGCATCGGCCTGCAGGACACCCTTGAAGTTCTTCAGGTACGCCTGGGGGGGTGCGCCCTTGCGGTCGGGCGAGTAACGCAACCACGCCGCTGGTGCATCGTTGCTCGCCGAGGCGCGATCGTCACGCACGTAGACCCAGAGCCTTCCAGCCTTGGTCTTGCCGCGCCCGGGTGAGAGCACAGCCACCGGCGTGTCGTCGGCATGCAGCTTGGAGCCCGCCAGCACATAGCGCCCGAGCGCTGCGACCAGTGGGTCCAAGAGCTTCTCGCTCTGGCCGACCCAGCCAGCCATCGTGGAGCGCTCGATCAGTACGCCCTCGCGGGCGTAGATCCGGCTCTGACGGTACAGCGGCTGGTGATCGCAATACTTGGCGACCAGGACGTGGGCCAGCAGCCCGGGACCGGCCACGCCGCGGACGATGGGCCGGCTCGGCGCTTCCACCTGGAAGATCGATTCGCACGCCATGCAGGCGAGCTCCGGGCGCACATGACGGATCACCTTGAAGCGCGAGGGCACGTACTCCAGTTGTTCCGAGACGTCCTGGCCGATCTGCCGCAGCCGGCCACCACAGGCGCTGCAGCCGCAGGACTGGCCGGCGGCATCACGCCGCGCATCCGATGTCTCGGCCCGGTACACATGGTTTTCCCGCGGCAGGTGTGCGGGCAGGCTTCGGTCGAAGCCTTCGCTGTTGGCCGCTTGCGCCTTCGGAATCTCCGCGACCATTGCAAGCTCAGGGACCGACAGGCCTTCGATTAACGCGATCTGCGGATCGTCCATCTGCTCGCTGGAGGTGCCGAAGCGGGCGCGGACCTGGCGCAGCAACTGCACCTTGAGCTTGTCGACGAGCAGCTTGAGCAGGGCGACTTCGGCGTCCCGCGCCTGCAGGACACGCAGCAGCGAGTCGACGTTGTGGGGCACGTGGTTGGCGTTCGGCACGCCCTCTACTATGCCATCGGACGTGCCCTGAATTGACCGCGACCAGCGCGTTCAGAAGACGAATTCTTGAGCGCAGTTCAAGCTGCGAGCGCGGGCTGATCGGTGCGCGTCGGCATGCGCCAGTCGATGCCTTCGAGCAGCATGGAGAGTTGCGCCGGCGTGAGCGAGACCTTGCCGCCTTGCGCCTGCGGCCAGACGAAGCGGCCGCGCTCCAGGCGCTTGGCCAGCAGCAGCAACCCTTGGCCATCGAACCACAGCACCTTGAGCATGTCGCCGCGCCGGCCGCGGAAGACGAAGACGTGACCGCAGAAGGGGTTGGCCGACAGCGCCGTCTGCACCATCGCCGACAGGCCGTCAAAGCCCTTCCTCATGTCGGTGTGGCCGGCAACGAGCCAGACGCGGGTGCTTGTGGGAAGGCCGATCATGTGCGCAACGCCAGCGCATCGAGGACGACGCCCAGGCGCTGTGCGTCGACCGAGCCATGCAGACGGATCTTCGCACCGTGGACTTCGATCTCGATGCTCTGCGGCGAGGGGACAGGCGATGCCGAGGGCTGACTCTGCGCCGGCTGCTCACGCAACGTCACTGGCAGCAGCGTCGGCCTCGACACGGGCGCACGAGCCCTCGCACCGGACTGGGCGATCCAGCGGCGCAACAGGTTCGCGTTGATCCCGTGTGCCAACCCTGTCGCAGCCACCGAGGTCCCTGGCACCTGGCATTGCCGGACCAATTCGTCCTTGAACGCTTCGGCGCAGATGCGCTTACCGTTGCTCAGCACGCCGGGCTGCAAATGGTCCACAGGCTCTCTCTCGATCAGGTCTTCCATCTTGCGTCCATTACTCAATGCGGTGGACACAAGCTTGCCCCCTCACAACAGCGGGAGATCAAGAGGGTGCTGAGAGGACGCTTACCCCGCACAGGGGCGCCCCTCCGGCACACCCGTTCCGGCCAGTGCGCATATCCCAGTGATCTAGTACATTGACACGTAATTAACGAAACGTTAATACACTCCATCTATCGTCACTCAATAGATGGAGATGTTCTCATGCGTCAGACGGAACTGCACTTGAGCGAGGGAGACCGGGCGGTTGTTGAGGAGATACGCAGCAAGGGACTGAGACACTCCCGAGAAGTCAATCGAGCACACGTCCTGTCGTGCCTGGATCGCGGGATTCCAGAGGCTCAGATCCTGGCAGTTCTGGGAATCGGGCGTACATCGCTGTGGCGAACGCGATCGGCGTATCTGCAAGGCGGCGTGGAACTCGCTGTTTTCGATGTCGCGCGCTCCGGCAGGCCGGCGCAGTACGACACGGATGCCCAGGCGCGAGTGATGGCACTGGCCTGCTCCAGTCCACCTGCAGGCAAGCAGCGGTGGACGATCGTGGAGCTTGAACGCGCTGCGCGCTTGGAGCCAGGTCTGTCCAATGTGAGCCGCGAGACCGTTCGCCGCATGCTTAAAAAAACGATCTCAAGCCCTGGCGGCGGCTGATGTGGTGCATCGGCACTCCCTTGCGACGCGACGAGCCGGTGATCTGCATGGACGACAAGAGCTTGCAACTGATCGGCCACAGCAGGGCGCCACTTCCGATGAAACCTGGAGTCGCGGGCAAGCAGGACTATGAATATGTCCGCAACGGCACGACGAACTTGTTCGTGGCTGTCGAACCCAAGGCGGGCCAGCGAGTCGTGTCCGTCACTGAGCGCAGGGGTAAATTTGACTTCGTCACCTTCATCGACGAGCTGCTGGCCAGCAGGTATGCCAAGGCACGGCGTGTCCATCTGGTGCTGGACAACTTGAACATTCACTTCAGGAAGTCCCTCGATGACGTGCTGGGTCAAAGCGCGGCAGCCAAACTGCTGCGCCGAGTGCAGTTCCACTACACGCCAAAGCACGCGAGTTGGCTCAACATGGCCGAGATCGAGATCGGCATCCTCATTCGTCAGTGCCTTGATCGCCGCGTTCCCAATCCTGGCGCGCTGCAAGTCGAGGTGGATGCCTGGCAGCACGCAAGGAATGCGCTACAGCGCACCATCGACTGGAAGTTCACCCGACAGGATGCCGATCAAAAACTCGGCAACCATTACGTTCCAAAACTTACGTGTTGATGTACTGGGGCGTCCTCCCGCGACCGTGCCCGGTACGCTGAAAGTTACATTTTTTGAAAGTTCTAACGCCAAAGGCACTGGAACTTTCAACGGCAGCCCCTACTCTAGTAAGCACTGATGGCGACGGCGCCGCACCCCATCAACCCTTTACTGTTGCGAAGCCTTTCGGACCCTGGTGGTTCGACTGAAACCCTGAAGCGCTTCTCCTCCCTCCCTCTCTAATTCGTTTCGGGACGCTTCGCAACTTTTTTATTCCGCCAGAAAAAAGCGCGCCACCTTCACAGGTGGCGCGCTTTTGGCTTGATAGGCGCGGTTCAGGGCGCCGGCAAAGCACCGGATTCGATCTACGCCGGCCGCGTGTCGGCAAAGCTCGCGCGCTGCTCCAGCTTGTCGAGCAGGCGGGCGAGATTCGTGTGCTCTGCGCGCCATTCGATCTCCGGGAAACGGAAGCCGATCCAGCTGAGAGCGCAGCCCACTGCGATGTCGGACAAGCTCATGTGGATACCGCTGCAATACGGCTTTTCGCCCAGGCCCTGGGCCATGGCCTTGATGCCAGCGTTGACCTTGCCCAGCTGCCGATCGATCCATGCCTGGCTGCGTTCGCCGTCCTGGCGCCCGGCCCAGCGGGACTCCAGCCGCGCGAGCACGCCGGCATCCATCACGCCGTCGGCCAGGGCCTCCCAAGTCTTGACCTCTGCGCGCTCGCGGCCCTGCGTGGGGATCAGGCGGCCCACGGGGGACAGGGTGTCCAGGTATTCGACGATCACGCGCGAATCGAACACGGCCTCGCCGCCTTCCATGACCAGGCAGGGCACCTTGCCCAACGGATTGGAGGTGGCGATGGTGGTGTCTTCGGCCCAGACGTCTTCCTCGAGGAAGCGGTAATCCAGCTTCTTCTCGGCCATCACGATGCGCACTTTGCGCACATAGGGGCTGGCTGAGGATCCGATCAATTTCATGGTGTTCTTCCGGGCACGGCAGGGGACAGGGTCGAGGCCGCTGATTTTATGGGCAGTCTTGCCATCTAGCTTACAGGCAGCGCCACCTACAATCCCCGCCCATGAGCCTGTCCACCATCACCGCCCTCTCGCCCCTCGACGGCCGCTACGCCGCCAAACTTTCCGCCCTGCGCCCGATCATGAGCGAGCACGGCTACATGCACCGCCGGGTGCAGGTGGAAGTCGCCTGGTTCATCGCCCTGTCGGACGCCGGCTTTGCCGAGTTCAAGCCGCTCACCACCGGCGCCCGCGCCTATCTGCTGGGGCTGGTGAAGAATTTCTCCGAAGCCGATTCGACCGCGATCAAGGACATCGAAAAGACCACCAACCACGACGTGAAGGCCGTGGAATATTGGCTCAAGGGCAAGTTCGAAGCCCGCCCCGAACTGGAAAAAGCCGCCGAGTTCGTGCACTTCGCCTGCACCAGCGAAGACATCAACAACACCAGCCACGCCCTGCAACTGCGCTCCGGCCGCGACCAGGTCGTGCTGCCGGGCCTGGACCGCATCGTGCTCAAGCTGCGTGAAATGGCCCACATGTACGCCGCCATCCCCATGCTGAGCCGCACCCACGGTCAGACCGCCAGCCCCACCACGGTGGGCAAGGAGCTCGCCAACGTCGTCGTGCGTCTGCAGACCGCCTGCGAGCGCGTGGCTTCGGTGAAGATGCTGGGCAAGATGAACGGCGCGGTCGGCAACTACAACGCCCACCTGTCCGCCTGGCCCGACTTCGACTGGGAAACCTTCAGCAAGCGCGTCATCGAGACGCCCGAGCCGTTGGGCCTGGGCCTGACGTTCCAGCCCTACAGCATCCAGATCGAGCCGCACGACTACATGGCCGAGCTGTTCGATGCCGTGGCGCGCGCCAATACGATCCTCATCGACCTGTCGCGGGACATCTGGGGTTATGTGAGCCTGGGCTACTTCAAGCAAAAGCTCAAGGCCGGCGAGATCGGCTCCTCGACCATGCCGCACAAGGTCAATCCGATCGATTTCGAGAACGCCGAAGGCAACCTCGGCCTCGCCAACGCGCTGCTCAAGCACCTGTCCGAAAAGCTGCCCGTGAGCCGCTGGCAGCGCGACCTGACCGACAGCACCGTGCTGCGCAACATCGGCGTGGCGCTGGGCTATTCGGCGCTGGCGTATGCCTCGCTGATGACCGGCCTGAACAAGCTCGAACTGAACGAAGAGGCGCTGTCGGACGACCTGAACGCCTCCTGGGAAGTGCTGGCCGAGCCGATCCAGACCGTCATGCGCCGCTTCGGCGTGCCCGGCGCCTACGAAAAGCTCAAGGAAGTCACCCGCGGCAAGACGGTGACGGCAGAAGCCCTGCACGGGCTGATCCGCAGCCTGGAAATTCCCGAAGCCGAAAAAGAACGCCTGCTCGCCATGACGCCCGGCAGCTACATCGGCAAGGCCGCCGAGCTGGCGCGCCGCGTCTGACCGCCTCTTTCTCGCCAGGGTTGAAGCCCTTTTGCCGTTCCGCGCCTGTGCATCGGGCGCGGAACGCTATATTTTTGTGAGCACCAGCCCATGGCCATCAAGTCCACCATCTTCAAGGCGAATCTGCAGATCGCCGACATCGACAACAGCTACTACGCCGACCATTCGCTCACGCTGGCCCGCCATCCGAGCGAGACCGACGAACGCATGATGGTGCGGCTGGCCGCCCTCGCATTGAACGCCCACCAGTTGCAGGCCGTGTGCCAGGGCGACGGCACCCTGGCCTTCGGCGCGGGGCTGTCCGACCCGGATGATCCGGACGTCTCCCTGACCGACTTCACCGGCCGCAAGCGCGTATGGATCGAAGTCGGCCAGCCCGAGGACAAGCCGCTCACCAAGGCCTGCAGCAAGTCGGACGCCGTGATCGTGTACTGCTTCCACCATGCCGCCGAGGTGTGGTGGAAAGGCATCCAGACGAAGCTGTCGCGCCTGGACAAGCTGCAGGTGTGGCGCCTGCCGGCCGAGGCCTCGCAGGCGATGGCCGCGCTCGCCGAGCGGAGCATGCAACTGCAGGCCACGGTGCAGGAAGGCGCGCTGACCCTGAGCAGCAACCTGGGCAGCGTGCATGTGGAGCCCCAGCGCTGGAAGTGAGTGGACGGTGCGCGCAGCCAGCCGCGCAAAGAACTTGAAGCCAAATCGCCCTCCAGCGCATGATTGACTAGGGCAGTTAGCTATCAAAAAGTGAGCAACCGATCCTGTCAGGTCGCTTGGCGCGCCGGTGGCTGCGGCGCTATGCAGGCTGGGGCATCAGCGCGCCGCACTGCCAGCACTGCTCGAACCCGCCCTCCACCATTTCGCCGCAGCCGCACAGCCAGCGCCGCTGGGGCAGGTTCTGCAGCGCCTGCAGCAGTTGCCGTGCCCGACCCGCATGCTCGTCATGCTCCAGCCAGATCTCGGGCAGGCACTGGTCGGGCGGCAGGTGCCCGGCGGCGGCACCCAGGTATTGCCGCTGCACCGACGCCGGCATGCCGCCCTCGCGCAGCAGGTCGGCCCACAGGGTGGCGATCGCGATGTTGGGGGCCTGGGTCAAGCGGAGCATGAACCCACCATAGCCGCTGTCCAGCAGCCCGTAAAGGGTGTTCGGCCTGGGGGCACGCCGCCCGGCGCCCGATCAACCGGCTGGCTTGGCATCGGCCGGCGCACCTTCCGCCGCGCGCTCGGCGTAGCGGTTGAAACGCCAAGCCGAGCTTTCCAGCGTGATCCGGCGCCACACGGTGCGCTTTTCGACCGGCGTCATCGCCAGCCAGTGCTGCACCTCGGCGAAGCTGCGTCCGCAGCCCTTGCATTGCTCGTCGCCCTGGCTGGTGGAGCAGATGGCGATGCACGGGGTGTCGGGCGTGGTCTCGTACCAGGCCCGCCAGGCCGCCATGGCCGCGGGAGGAAAGCCCGCCTCGTCGGCCTCGTCCTCGTGCCAGTACACCATCAGCGCGTAAACCTCGGCCAATGCCACGAGTTCGGGCGAGAGCGTCACCCCATCGGGCGACGGCGATCGGGCGCGCCAGTGGTTGATGGCGGCTTCGATATCGGTGATGTGCAGGACGGCCATGGGTGTTCGAAAAGGGGGCCGATCATACCGCCGCCCGGTTGGGCGCCTTCGGCGCGCTCCGCCCGCCCGGCTGTCGCACAAGACACTCATAAATTGATAGCAATACCACCAATCAAATCAACGGCATGGAGCCTGTTTGGCTCAAAACCGCCGCAGCGTGCGCGAAGCGTTCGCTTGCATGGCCGCTCGCCGCTGTGTTCCAATGCCGGCTTCGAAGGGGAGTAGCTCCCAACCCAGAAGCCCCCCGGCAGGCGCACCGCCCGGGGCGGCTGGGCTTGTCGGTCCTGTCGTCAGTACGAAGCGCAAGCTTCCGGCAGTCCGGGTCCATCCATGCCACGCATGGCGGACTGAGCGAGACCTTTGATGGGCCCTGCGAGGGCTGATCAAGGCCGTCCCTTTCGAACGACGCACCGCGCAACGCGGGCGAGCCTCAGGTCACCCACGCAGTCAGCCCCCGTTCCCGGAGGGACCCGGCGCTACAGGGGTAGCGGGTTCCTCCTCCCGGCCATTGCTTTTGAGGAATTTATGGACTTCTTGACTTCACCCGAGTTCTGGGTCGCGTTGGGGCAGATCATCATCATCGACATCCTGCTCGGTGGCGACAATGCCGTGGTGATCGCGCTGGCCTGCCGCAAGCTGCCGCCCGCGCAGCGGACCAAGGGCATCATCTGGGGCACCGCGGGCGCCATCATCCTGCGCGTCATCCTGATCGCCTTCGCCATGACGCTGCTGGCGCTGCCGTTCCTCAAGTTCGTCGGTGCGCTCCTGCTGGTGTGGATCGGCATCAAGCTGCTGGCCCCCGACGAAGACGGCCATGGCGACGTGGCAGGCAGCGACAAGCTTTTTGCCGCCATCAAGACCATCATCGTGGCCGACCTGGTCATGAGCGTGGACAACGTGATCGCCATCGCCGGTGCGGCCCAGAATGCGGGCGAGCACTCGATGCTGCTCGTGGTATTGGGCCTGCTGATCTCGATCCCGATCATCGTCTGGGGCAGCCAGCTGGTCATCAAGCTCATGGAACGCTTCCCCGTCATCATCACCATCGGCGGCATGCTGCTGGGCTGGATCGCTGGCGGCATGCTGGTCACCGACCCGATCTTCGTCAACACCGAGCGCTGGACCTGGGCACCCAAGCTGGGCACGCTCGACGCGCAAGGCCTGGCCGTGATCTCCGACACGCTGTATTGGGCCGCGCACATCGCGGGCGCCCTGCTGGTGCTGATCGTGGGCAAGGCCATCGCTTCGCGCCGTACCGCACCCGTCCAGCACGGCTGAGCGGAGTTTTCTCTCTTTCCTCGGCCTTCACGGCTCACCGCCAGTCACAAGGAAGCATCATGGGCAACAAAGTCATCGTGTACGTGGACGACGCCGAGCAGGCTCGGCAAATCCTCGCGCCCCTGTCTTCGCAGGCTTCGGCCGGGAAGACGCAATGGGTTCTGGTGGCTTGCGCGCCGCGCATGACGCACCGCATCAGCAAGTGGGTGAGCCACAGCGCGCGTGAGAACTGGCGCACCAAGTGGGCCGACAAGCTGTTCAGCCAGATCCTGCCGTGGCTGCACGCCGAGGGCGTGCAGGCCAGCACGGTGCTGGCCAAAGGCCCGTTGCCTGAACTGCTGGCCCAATTGCAGGCAGAGCACGGCGCTGCCCCCGTGATCGATGCACGCCGCCCCAAGCAGGACGACATGGCGGAACGGCCGGCCACGCCGGTCTCGGCCGCCCCCGTCACCGTGGTGCGCAAGCCATCGCCGCGCCGCTGGTCCTTGCCGGGCACCTTGGCCGGCCTGGGCGCGATGTTCATGTTCGTGGCGGAATAATCCTCCGACCTGGCGGCCAAGCGGCCGCCCGCAGGCTTGCCGGGCTGCGCGCCGCTGACGCGCCGGCAGCCGCTACCATGCTGCTGGATCGCGGCATTCCTGCCGATACCGCTGATCCCACGGCCGGCGAGGCCATCGCCTCGCCGGTTCCACGAAGCGGCGTTGCGCCCATCCGCTGGCCGTCGAACAACCCGCAGGAGCGCCAAGCCTCCGCATGCGGGTGCTATGCTCCCGCGCCATGATGAAACTCATACTCAAATGGTTGCTCAGCGCTGCGGCGCTGTTGTTCGTGGCCTATGTGTACAGCGGGGTGGAAGTGAAAAGCTTCACCAGCGCGCTCATCGCCGCTTTCGTCATCGGCCTGTTCAACGTGGTGCTGCGGCCCGTGCTGGTGGTGCTGACCCTGCCGGTCACCTTCATCACCCTCGGGCTTTTCCTGTTCGTCATCAACGCGCTGATGTTCTGGGCCGCCGCCTCGGTGCTCGGCGACGGTTTTCAGGTGCGGGGCTTCGCCGCTGCGCTGATCGGCTCGCTGATCTATTCGGTGCTCGGCGTGCTCGTCGAATCAGCGCTCGGCGGCCTGTTCCTTAAGAAGTGAATCCACCGCCCTCAGGCGCGTCTCGATGATCGACGCGTCGATGTAATCGGCCGCGTCGCCCCCGCGGCTACCGCTCTTTCGGGCCAGATCCTGCCCCGCCTTGAAGCGGTCCACCGCCGCCTGGTAGTCATAGCGCGCCGCGTGCGCCTCGGCCTCGGCCCGCACCGCGCGCAGTGGGTGGTTCTGCTGCTGCCACACCGCTGCCAGCAAATGCCACACCGTGGCGTCGTGCGGATGCGTTGCCACCCGCGTCTGCAGTGGCCCCGCCATCTCCTGGGCATTGCCGGTGCGCAGCAGGGCCTGCGTGCGCAGCACCATCTCCGGGCGCCTCGGCGACACGGAAGAGCCCGCCACCTGCGATTGCGATTGCGGCTGGGGCAACTGCTGCAGCGCTGCGTTGAAGTCTCCCGCCGCGAATTCGATCTCTGCACCCAGCAACTTGGCCTGCCGCGTTGCCGGCGCATCCCCGCTCACCGCCTCCATCAGCCCCCGCAAGGCATTGCGCGCGGCGGGCACGTCCTGCAACTGGCTGGCACTCAGCGCTGCGGCATACCAAGCCGCTGCCCGACGCGCCAAGGGCTGCGCCGCAAAGCCCGTGCCCTGCGGTTCCGTGGTCCACTGCCGCCACACATCCACGCCCGGACGCGTCAAGACACGCGCACGCGCCGCCATCATCACGTGCTCCAGCGTGGGTACCGGGGGAGCCGCAGCAGACGCGCCGGAAGGCGGTAGCCGCGAATGCATATCCGCAATGCGCTGGGTGGTCAGCGGATGGCTGCGCAGGTAAGGCCAGCTGCCGTTGTCGTTGATGCGATTGGCCTGCTGCAGCTTGTCGAACATCGCCACGAACCCCTGCGGCGCAAAACCCGCCGGCGCCATCAGGCCATAGCCGATGCGGTCGGCCTCGCGCTCCATGTCGCGCGAAAAATTGAGCTGGTTCTGCACCGCCACCGCCTGCCCGCCGATCATCAGCGCCTGCGCCGCATTGGGGCTCTTGCTGGCGGCCAGCGCGCCAAGCACCAGGGCGCCCAGCATGAGCGGCGTCTGACGGTTCTGCTGCGTGATCAGCCGGGAAATGTGCCGCTGCGTGACGTGGCTGAGTTCATGGGCCATCACCGACGCCAACTCGTCGCGCGTGGATACGACGCCGATCAAGCCCAAGTGCACGCCGAAGTAGCCGCCTGGCAGGGCAAAGGCATTGACCGTGCGGTCGCGGCCGAGAAGAATTTCCCACGCGAAGCGCTCGTCCAGTTCGGGGGACAGTTCACCGCGCTCGCGCGCCGCCTTCACCAGGGGTTGGAAGATGCTGTCCACGTACTCGTTGAGCACGGCGTCGTCGATGTAGTCCGGGTCGCGGTAAAGCTCGCGGATGATGCGGTCGCCGAGCTGGCGCTCCTGGGCGGTGGTGAGGTCGGAGTTGTCGCCTAGCGTGGGCAGGCTCGCTTGGGCGTGCGCGGCGGTCATGCCGCACACACCGCTCACGATGAAAAAGGACGCGGCCACCGCCTGACGCACAAGCACCAGAGGCCGTTTTCGATCAAATGGCACGCAAAGTCTCCTGCACTGATTCGGCCGCGCCACCCTGGCCCTGGCCCTGGCCGCTACACATGACCGTATGATGCCCTGGCCCTAAACGTTCCCTGCAAGCGAATGAACCGCATGCAATCCCTAATACTGTATGAGCAATACCGCCGCTCCCTCTGGTCTCACCCACTTCGACACCCAAGGCAAAGCCCAAATGGTGGATGTCGGCGCCAAGCCTGCTACGCACCGTATTGCCGTCGCTAGCGGCCGCATTTTAATGAAGCCGGAAACGCTGTCCCTCATTGAATCTGGGGCGGCAAAGAAAGGTGATGTACTTGGAATTGCACGCATCGCTGGAATCATGGCTGCTAAAAAAACCAGTGATCTGATCCCGCTATGTCATCCATTGGCACTCACAAAATTATTAGTGGATTTTGCGGTGCAACCCCATGAAGCTGCAATCGCATGCAAAGCCATCGTCGAGACAGTGGGGCCGACGGGGGTCGAAATAGAGGCATTGATGGCTGTCCAAGTAGCACTGTTAACTATTTACGATATGTGCAAAGCTGTAGACCGCTCCATGGTTTTACAAGATATTTTTGTAACAGAGAAAAGTGGCGGCACCTCGGGAAATTTCTCTCGCGAATAAATATTTATCTGAATTCGATCTTTTCCAACTCAGGATATTGCTGTACAAGCACAGCCCAACCTTCCACTGCCTCTTTACAGCGTTCGGGCTCGTGAATTTTACAGATCTTCTCCAAGGTGTTGCGAGATATTTCGGGCTGATCATTTAGTCCAGCTGCTAAGGCATATCTGAATAGTACAGGTGGATATCCAAATCTTTCTGACACCGCCTTCATAAAATTCAGTTCTTCAGAGGACATTCTAGGCGTCGCCTCAGTTCTGGCGAAAACCAACAGTGCCTCCAATTGATTCAACACCTGCATCTTGGCAGCGGGGGTCACAAGGCGATCAACGCCTATTCTTGCCGACTCCAATCGCAACTGACGATAATTTTCCTCGGCACGCAAGTAATCTTTTACCAAAAATGTAAAAACCAATATTAATATTGCAAATAATGCCCAGCACAGCTTCTTAGGCATTAAAAAAGCATTTCCTCCCTTACCCCCTGCAGCATCGATTGCACCCATTGCCAAGCCTGCTGGAATTAAAAAATACGAATACTCAAGCGGAAACTCCAACATTCCGTGAATAAAAATTCCACCTAGCGCAACCGCCAACCAAAATACTTTATTATTTAACGCCGAAATTTTTAAACGCCAAATCCATACGATCAACAAAATTAATATAATTCCACCCAATATCAAACCATTCCAAAGAAAAATATCTAAAATAAAATTGTGGCTATGTTCAAAAAGGGATCCAAAATTCTTGTGATCTAAAGCGATTGTTTGTTGCGCCAACCCTACCTGCAACCACCCATACCCCCATATAGGCTCTCTACCAATCGCATCTACCATGGCAAGCCAGTAGGGCACGCGAATGTCTGCCTGCATCTGATCGGCGATTGATCTGCTCGTTGAAAGCATTAACCATTGTGATAACTTCCCCAGTGACAACGCCCCACAGTAGAAGATCACCACTACTATCCCAATTTCAAAACGCTTGAGTCGTAGCCCAATACGATCGCAAAATATTATAAAAAAAGCTCCAAACCATGCAATTTGCAACCACCCGGTTCGCGATTGAGAGAGCACCATCCCGATGAGCAAGAAAATGGTAGTCAGCCAAAAACCAGGCTTACTTAGCACTCTCTGCTGGTGTAGCCAAACGACTCCACACAACCCCATAAAAGATAGCGTGCATAGGTGATTAGGTTGCGCCACATTACCAAAAGGCCGAGCACCAGGTGGAAAATCCACCCCATAAATACCCAGACTGAAGACATTCGTCCATTGAATTAAGGCAATAGCAACTGAAAATATAGACCCAAATACCCAAATAATTGCTAAAACATCAACTCCATTTTTTTCAGGATGATATAAAAATAGATAATTTCCTACCATCACGGAAGCAAACCATATCGCCACATAAAATGCCGCAATAACGCCATCGCCAAAAAAAAGCAATTTACCCGTGATGACCTGCGAAGCAATCGATACCCAAAAGACTATCGGCAAAATAATCAATATTTTTGACAATCTCCATTCTTGGCATCGCAAGAATACAAATGGCAGAACACAGATTAAACCAAGAATAGCTACTGCCTCGTTCCAAGCGGAAGACCAAGGTGAATAATGATTAGGAATTAGCCAAGCCAACGCAGTTAATGCAAGCAAAAATTCCATAATATATAAAATAGCAAAAAAAAGAGCGTGCAAAGCACGCTCCTTGATATTACAAAGACTTTTATGGGGCAAATGTACCCGCAGCTGTCACATTTGATTTGCACGAACCAGGAAGGAACTTAAGAATACTATCACCAGCAGGGGCTCCACAGTCCCACGAACCAACTTGCTTTCCAATATCAGAACTAGCGGTCATAATATTGCCGTCAGTCAGCTTTGGCTCCAAGTAAACAAATTTATTTTCGATGTTCGTGTCGTTAAACCCTTGGGCTTGAACACGCACTTTTCCATTTGCAGTTGTTTTAATGGACTGCACATACTTACTCGTAGCCGACGAGCTTTCGCAACCCCATGCACCTGCGGCAGGAGCGGAAGATGCGGTAGCACTTTGATAGATTTCCGTGATAGTGGTACGGCAGCTGGAGGCAGCCAGAATTACTTCAGACATCTTTGCCTTTTTCGTGTAATCCTGATAAGCAGGCAAAGCCACAGCAGCCAAAATACCGATAATCGCCACAACGATCATCAATTCAATCAGGGTAAAACCCTTTTGCAGATTGCGCTTCATATATCTCTCCAAGGAGGTCGATTGCATATAAAACCTGCAGAGGAATTCTCCAGGTCCGCCCTCCACTCAGCAGATTCCATGCCAATGTGGCGAGGCTGAAAACAAGAGCAGGCAGCCTCCAAAGATGAACTCAAACGCTCGATATTCATCGAATTTGACAAATTTGTCCGCCATCCATGTCACAAGCAGATGCAAGCGTTACGAAGCAACGCATACATCACCACATCTAGAGCTATCAGCTTTGGACGAACTCCATCTCCGTCCCCGCTAATGCAAGCCGGTCTCCATTCTTCAAAAGCACAGGTTCATCCGCCATCAAGGCTCCATTCAGTTGAGGCCGCTGCGCGCCTTCGACATGAGACAAAACGAACCCATGGTGCCGCTTGGTGATTGATGCCACTGCTACACCTGGCTTGCCAATGGTGGTCACCACCTTGACCAGTGCCACTTCGCGCCCCGCAGCAGCCCCTGAGCAAACCCTCACCGACGCGCTCAAGACTGGCGCAGGTATCGACCCGGCCGCGGACAGTGGGGCGGAACGGGAAGTCAATGGCCTTGGCGGCACCATGCCGGGCTTGAACACCATTGTCTTCTCGAAATTCTCGCCCTCGTTCTCCTGGAAGAAGCGGATCTTGTACTTGCCCACTTCCACCGTGTCACCGTTGCGCAATGGCTGGCGCTTGACGGCCTGGCCATTCACATAGGTGCCATTGGTACTGCCGAGATCTTCGACCTCTACCGCGTCGGCAGACACATGAAGCGCGGCGTGCTCGCCACTGACAGCCAGGTTATCGATGACGATGTCGTTGTAGGGGCGCCGTCCGAGGGTCATGCGCTCCTTCGTCAACTGGACTTCCTTGATGACGACTCCGTCAATCGACACGATCATTTTCGGCATGATCAATTCCTCATTCTTTAATTGGTATCGCCGGGTGGCTGATTTCAGTTTTCAATCGGCACGCAAAAATCGCGACATCAAGCCGCGCTTTCTTTCGATGGTTCCCGCCTGCACCAGCAGCACACTGATGTTGTCGCGTCCGCCTCTTGCGTTGGCAGCTTCGATCAAATGGGCGGCTTTATCCTCCAGGGGTTCCTGCGCTGCGGCCAGCGACTGAATCTGATCGTCATCCACCATGTCGGTCAATCCATCCGAGCACATGACGAACAGATCCTGCGGCTCCACGGGAAACTCATTGATTTCTGCCAGTACAGCACTTTCCACGCCAAGGGCGCGGGTCACCAGATTGCGCTGCCCTGATATCGCAGCTTCCTGGGGTGTCAGAATGCCGGCATCCACCTGCTCCTGAAGCCATGAATGGTCGCGTGTGATCTGCCTCAGCACGCCGCCGCGCAGGCAATAGCAACGGGAGTCCCCGATATGTCCAAGAATCAAGCGTCCTGGTAAGAAAACGCCCGCGACCACGGTGGTGCCCATGCCTGAACATTGCGGATTGGTGAGCGAGGCATCGAATATGGCGTGATTGGCACGCTCGATGCAATCTTCCAGCGCGCGGCGCACTTCGGTGGAAGAGACATTGCCGCCGGCCTGGGCGAGCCAACGGGTCATTTCGTCGTGTATCAGCCCCGTCGCCATTCCGCTGGCGACTTCGCCCGCGTTGTATCCGCCCATGCCGTCGGCGAGTACAGCCAGTTGCGCGCTGGCATCGGCGATCACGGCATCTTCATTATTCGAGCGCACCCGTCCTTGATCGGTCCGGGCACAAAACTGGTAGTTCAGCTTGGTTCCCGTGGTCATGCTTCACCCGGCGCAGGGAGAAGCAAGGCTGCGCCGACGGTGGGCGCAGGCTCCATTACGGTTTTTTGAAAATCCCCCATGTCATGCCCTGTTGCGTCTTGTTCCGCATCATAGACGACGGACCTATCGCTTATGGTCCTCCTGGATTTGCCGGTTGCAAGTTTTCATCCCGCTCTGCCTTGGCAGAGCGAAATGCGCAACAAACCCGATACCGAAAAGTACGGCATCAACCAAACAATGATGTCGAGCTGGTTTGATCGGCAGCAATCACGTCTGCTTTACTGAGAAGTCAGTAACTTGGGGAACATTGATCGCCTCGAAAACCGCATGAATGCTGGCTTTCTTGTCTTGGCGTGCTCGGCAAGTTACCGTCTTATGAGTAATTGGCAGCCGCCGAACGCTGCTGTTGGGCCCGCGCTTGCAGGAATTTGCCTGCACCGACGACGAACAATGCGCCGAGCGCCGCAGCCACGTAGTGCAATGATGGATGCGCCAGCACGAAGTCATGCAGCGAGGCATCGCTGGCGATGGTTTCGCCGCCCACCCATCCGATCAAACCTGCGCCCAGCAAAACGATGATGGGAAAACGCTCCATGAGCTTGATCATGAGCGTGCTGCCAAAGATGACGAGCGGAATGCTGATGGCCAGTCCGAGGATCAACAGAACCATGTTGCCATGCGCAGCTGCCGCGACGGCGATCACGTTGTCAAGGCTCATGACCAAGTCGGCAATCAGGATGGTACGGACGGCGGCCATCAGTCCTCCTCCGGACTGGGAGCCTTCGCCGTCTTCATCACCATCGGTCATCAGTTGCAGGCCGATCCACAGCAGCAGGCAGCCACCGATGATCTGCAAAAACGACAGTTCCAAAAGCTTGGCGGCCACCACGGTGAGCGCGATGCGAAGCACCACGGCTGCGCCGGAGCCCCAAAAGATGGCTTTTTTCTGTTGATGCGGAGGGAGCGAGCGCGCAGCCAGTGCGATGACCACGGCGTTGTCGCCGGACAGGATGATGTTGATCCAGACGATCTTGACAAGGCCGATCCAGAAATCGGCCGAGTGCAGCAATTCCATGCGAAGTATCTCCGTGTTATGAATGAAAGAGGCGCCCGAAACCAGGGTTTCGGGCGCCTCTTCTTTTATGGGAGAGCGCAGTTTATCGGGGCTGCAAACCCCTTTCGTCCGTAGTTTTGCTTACGGATTACTTCAGCTGGGCCTTGAGCAGCTTGCCGAGCTCGGAAGGATTGCGGGTGATGATGAAACCCGACTCTTCCATGATGGCGAGCTTGGCATCGGCCGTATCGGCACCGCCGGAGATCAGCGCGCCGGCATGGCCCATGCGCTTGCCGGGAGGAGCGGTCACGCCAGCGATGAAGCCGACGATCGGCTTCTTCATGTTGGCCTTGCACCATTGCGCCGCTTCGGCTTCGTCCGGACCACCGATTTCGCCGATCATGATGACGGCATCGGTGTCTGGATCGTCGTTGAAAGCCTTCATCACATCGATGTGCTTCAAGCCATTGATGGGGTCGCCACCAATGCCCACGGCGCTCGACTGGCCCAGGCCCACTTCGGTCAGCATGGCCACGGCTTCGTACGTCAGCGTGCCGGAACGGCTCACCACGCCGATGCGGCCCTTGCGGTGGATGTGGCCGGGCATGATGCCGATCTTGATTTCATCGGGCGTGATCAGGCCAGGGCAGTTGGGGCCCAGCAGCAGGGTGCGCTTGCCGCCGGCGGCTTCCTTGGCCTTCATCTTGTTGCGCACTTCCAGCATGTCGCGCACCGGGATGCCTTCGGTGATGCAGATGGCCAGGTCCAGGTCGGCCTCGACGGCTTCCCAGATCGCAGCGGCAGCACCTGCGGGCGGCACGTAGATCACCGACACGGTGGCGCCGGTCTGCGATGCGGCTTCCTTGACGGAGGCGTAGATCGGAATGTTGAAGATCGACTCGCCGGCCTTCTTGGGGTTCACGCCCGCTACGAACGCGTTCTTGCCGTTCGCGTATTCCTGGCACTTTTCCGTATGGAACTGGCCGGTCTTGCCCGTGATGCCCTGGGTGATGACCTTGGTGTCTTTGTTGATGTAGATCGACATGTGTGTTCTCCGGGCTTACTTGACGGCAGCAACGATCTTGGTCGCAGCTTCGGCCATGGTGTCTGCGGCGATGATGGGCAGGCCGGATTCGGCCAGCATCTTCTTGCCCAGTTCTTCGTTGGTGCCCTTCATGCGCACGACCAGCGGCACGTTCAGGTTCACGGCCTTGCAGGCGGTGATGACGCCAGTGGCGATGGTGTCGCACTTCATGATGCCGCCGAAGATGTTGACCAGAATGCCTTCGACCTTGGGGTTTTTCAGCATGATCTTGAAGGCTTCGGTCACCTTCTCGGGGGTGGCACCGCCGCCCACGTCCAGGAAGTTGGCAGGCTCGCCGCCGAACAGCTTGATGGTGTCCATGGTGGCCATGGCCAGGCCGGCGCCATTCACCAGGCAGCCGATGTTGCCGTCCAGGCTGATGTAGGCCAGGTCGAATTTGGAGGCTTCCACTTCGGCCGGATCTTCTTCGTCCAGATCGCGGTAGGCCACGATTTCAGGATGGCGGAACAGCGCGTTGGCGTCGAAGTTGAACTTCGCGTCCAGCGCCATCAGGTTGCCCTTGGAGTCGCAGTTCAGCGGATTGATTTCCACCAGCGAAGCATCCGTTTCCATGTAACACTTGTAGATCTTGGCGAAGATGTCCACGGCCTGGTCGATGGAAGCGCCGGTCAAGCCGATGGCGGCGGCGACCTTCTTGCTTTGCTCGGTGGTAATGCCGACGATGGGGTCGATCATCTCGGTGATGATCTTCTCGGGCGTGGAGTGGGCCACTTCCTCGATGTCCATGCCGCCTTCGCTGGAAGCGATCAAGGCGATCTTCTGCGTACCGCGGTCGGTGACCAGCGACACATACAGTTCGTTCTTGATGTCGGCGCCGTCTTCGATATACAGGCGGCGGACCTTCTGGCCTTCGGGGCCGGTCTGGTGCGTCTTGAGCTGCATGCCCAGGATTTCACCGGAGATGCGCTTGACGTCATCGATGGTCTTGGCGACCTTGACGCCGCCGCCCTTGCCACGGCCACCGGCGTGGATCTGGGCCTTGACGACCCAGACGGGGCCGCCGAGCTTTTGAGCCGCTTCCACGGCTTCCTGAACCGTGAAAGCAGGGATGCCGCGCGGAACGGGCACACCAAAATTGCGCAAGATTTCCTTGCCTTGGTATTCGTGAATCTTCATGAGGTCTCTCTCAGGGAAGGATGTTGGTAACCCGTTTGCCATGAGCAGATGTCTGGCCGCGGGCTGGTGACATGGCAACCGGCGACTGTATCATGCTGCGATGCACCATCCCTTGCGGATGTCACGTACCACGGCAGGCCGCCCGAGCCATCTTTTGCAGGAGCATTCCATGTCCAAAGTCTTTATCGATGGCGAAGCAGGCACCACGGGCCTGCAGATCCGCGAGCGCCTGCAGGCCATGCCGCAGGTGCAGCTGGTCAGCATCGCGCCCGAGCAGCGCAAGGACCCGCAAGCCAAGCGTGCACTCATCGCGGGTGTGGACCTCGTCATTCTGTGCCTGCATGACGATGCCGCCCGCGAAACCGTGGCCTTGGTGGACGAGATCGAAAAAGCCACCGGCCGCCGCATCAAGGTGATCGACGCCAGCACGGCGCATCGAACGGCTGCCGGCTGGGTGTTCGGCTTTGCGGAACTGGCGCCTGGCCAGAGCGATGCCGTGGCCTCGGCGACGCGCGTGGCCAACCCCGGCTGCTATGCCACCGGCGCCATTGCGCTGCTGCGCCCGCTGGTCGAGGCGGGCCTGGTGCCCGTGGACTTTCCGCTGGCGCTGCCTTCGGTGAGCGGATATTCGGGGGGCGGACGCTCGATGATCGAGGCTTACGAGAACAAGACCGCTCCGGCCTTCGAGCTTTACGCGCTGGGCCTTTCTCACAAGCACTTGCCCGAGATCATGAAGTACACCGGGCTCACCCGCCGGCCGATTTTCGTGCCGAGCGTGGGCAACTTCCAGCAAGGCATGCTCGTGCAACTGCCCTTGCATCTGGATCTGTTGCCCGGCGCCCCCAAGGCCGCCGATGTGCACGACGCGCTGGCGGCCCACTATGCGAAGAGCAATACGCCGGACCAGTGGGTCAAGGTGTTGCCGCCCACCGAAGACGGCAAGCTCGATGCGCTGGCGCTCAACGACACCAATCAGCTGGAGTTGCGCGTTTTCGCCAATGAGAACCATCGCCATGCACTGGTCGTGGCCCGCCTCGATAACCTGGGCAAGGGCGCCAGCGGCGCTGCAGTTCAGAACATGAAGCTGATGCTGGGCCTTTGAGGCCGAACAGGCGCTGAAGCCGCCCTTTGCGCCAGGCGACTTCAGCGCCATGGTCTGGCGGACCGGCATCGCCAACGCGACGCCATGAATTCAGCGCTTCACGCCCGGCCCATGCGCTGAAAGAGCCCACCGGGCAGGCGAGCCACTTGCCCTTGCAGCTCCAGTTCGAGCAAGGCCACCTGCAGGGCGGCAGCCCCCATTCCGGTACGGGCGACCAGGGCATCCAGGCCTGCGGGGTCGTATCCCAACGCTTGCAGCAGCGCGGCGTGCTCATCGGAAGGCGTTTCGCCCTCGTCATTCAACGAAGGCAGCAACGGCTGCGAGGACGCATCATCAGCCCCTGGCGCCAACGGTGACGCCCTCGGCAATTCCAGCCTCAGTTCTTCCAGCACATCCTGTGCGGACTCGACCAGTTTCGCGCCCTGGCGGATGAGGGCATGGCAGCCGCGCGACTGCGGCGCGTGGATGGAGCCGGGAATGGCGAACACTTCCCGCCCCTGCTCGGCCGCCAGCCGGGCGGTGATCAGCGAGCCCGAGGCCAGCGCCGCCTCCACCACCAGCGTGCCTTGCGAGAGCCCCGCGATGATGCGGTTGCGCTTGGGAAAATTGCCGGCCAGCGGCGGCGTGCCGAGCGGGTATTCACTCACCAGGACACCGTGCTGCGCGATGCGGTGCGCCAAGTCCAGGTTCTTGCGCGGATAGACGCGGTCCAGTCCGGTTCCTACCACGGCGATGGTGGCGGGCAGGCCATCGGCTTCTGTGCCGCCAGCTTCGAGGGCGCCTTCGTGCGCTGCGGCATCCACCCCCAGTGCAAGCCCGGAGACGATGCACAGGCGTGCGCTGCGCAGGGCACGTGCGAACTGCCGCGCATGGTCGGCGCCCTGCGCCGTGGGATTGCGGCTGCCCACGATGGCCACGAACCGCTCCGTCGCCCACAGCGCCGCTGGCCGGTCAAGAAACCGCGGTGCGCCCAGCAGATAGAGCATGAGGGGCGGATCTTCGGTGGCCAGCAGGCCGGGCGGATAGGCAGCGTCGCCGAGCGTCACGATCTGGCGGGCCGGCTGGCCTGGCGCCGCGCCGTGCAGCCATTGCCAGGTGGTTTCGACCAAGGCTCCGAGCGTGGGCGGCACGGTGCCGAGCGCACGGACCTGCGCCGCCGTAGCGCATGCCTGCAGTACAGCGGGCGACGCACCGAAAAGATTGTGCGGCAGACCGAAGGCGGCCAGAAGCCGGCGCGCGGTGCCATTGCCGACACCGGGCGTGAGCGCAAGCCGCAACCAGGCGGCCAGTTCGTCCCGATCCATGGGAGTCAATGCGATGCGGCCCCGTCGCAGCCGGCCCGACAAGGCACCGCCGCAGACCCGGGCCGTCTGTGCCTACTGGGGATTGACGAGGCGGTCGCCGACCCGCACGCCCTGCTGCACCTGCAAGAGCAGCACGTAGGAAACGCGGTCGAACGTGCGAAATACCATGCCGAGGCCGTTGGCCTCGCTCGGCAGCTTGATCATTACCTTGTTCTCGTCCGTCTTGTCCTTGATGCGATCGCCCTTGGTCAGCAGCGTGAGGACATGGCCGGCCTCGATGCCGTCGCGGGTACCGCGGTTGATCGCCACCACCTGGTTCTGTGCGGCGTAGGCCACGGAGGAACTGCCATACAACGACACGACGCGCGCATCCACCGGAGCCTGCGGCGCGCGGGGGGTGTAGCTCGCGTAGCCGCGGGCCGGTGCGGGCAGCAGGCGGTCGCCGGCGCGCATTTCTTCCTTGGCGCTGCGCAGGTCCACCGTGGCGGGGACCACGTCGATCGTGACTTCTCCCTTGGGATCGCGCGTTTCCTCGGTGGTCTCACCGCGCACGAGTTCGGCCTTGCCGACGTACTGGGCTTCATAGCCCAGGATTTCACCGGACTCGGGGTCCTTCATGGGGATGGCATTGCGGAACACGCGGTACTGGCGCGGCACGCCCGGTCCCAGGCGCAGCGGGTTGCCGGTGGCGCCGCGCACATAGGCGCGGTCGCCGCTGGCCATCAACACGCGCTCGTCCACCGTGGCGACGATGCGCGGAGCCTGCTGCAGCGTGAGTTCGTCCACCACCAGCGGCTCGACGAGGAAGGGCTCGATCAGGTGGGGCTGCAAGGTCGGCAGGGCGGTGCCTGCCAGGCTGTCGGTACGGGTGCGGGGCGACACGCGCACGGTGTCGTTGGGCACTTGGCCCGACGGGCTGGTGCGCAGACGGGCGTAGCCATCCACCTTTTCCAGGTAAAGCGTCTGGCCGGGGAAGATCAGATGGGGGTTGGGAATCGCCTGCAGGTTCATGCCCCACAGTTCGGGCCAGCGCCAGGCGCGCTGCAGGTACATGCCGGAGATGCCCCAGAGGGTGTCGCCGCGCTTGACCACGTAGGTGTCCGGTGCGTTGGGCGCCAGCTCCGACATCGGCACGCCCTTGGAGGCGACCTGCTGGGCAGTGGCCCGCTGGTCCGTGGTGACGGGGTAGTTCTGGGCATGCGCCGGGCTGGTCAGCAGGGCCGCGGCCAGAAAAGCCAGCGCCCCCAACGCCGTGGGTCGCAAGCCTGTGGATGCCGTCATGTTGTTCCTCTTGTCATGCATTGCGAAACGCCCCTCGCTGGCGCCAGCGTGTCTTTGTTGGTCACAAAATTCGCCGGTTGATACGTTACAAACCTTCTCGGATTCTCAGCCCAAGCCCTTGATAGGGCAACGATTATTGCGGCGCAGGGCGGCCGCTCCCGCCAAAAGTGGCGAAAATAGCGACATCTTTCCGGGTTCGCCATGGCTATTCTTCCTATTCTCTGTTACCCCGATCCTCGCCTGCACACCGTCGCCAAGCCGGTACAAACCGTGGATGACCGCGTGCGCGCGCTGCTGGACGACATGATCGCCACCATGTATGACGCCAATGGCATCGGCCTGGCCGCCTCGCAGGTGAACGTGCACGAGCGCATCGTGGTGATCGACGTCTCCGAGGACCACGACCAGCCCCAGGTCTTCATCAATCCCGAGATTCTCTGGCGCAGCGACGAGAAGACCGTCGGCGAAGAAGGGTGCCTGTCGGTGCCCGGCATCTACGACGGGGTAGAGCGTTCCACCTCGGTCCATGTGCGGGCGCTCGATGCCCAGGGCCAATCCCGCGTGGTGGAGGCCGAGGGCCTGCTGGCCGTCTGCATCCAGCACGAGATGGACCATCTGCTGGGCAAGGTGTTCGTCGAATACCTGTCGCCCCTCAAACGCAACCGCATCAAGACCAAGATGCTCAAGCAGCAACGCGAGGCACGCCCATGACACCGACCGCTTGGCCCGCTTTCTCCCTTTCGATGGCTTCCCTGGCGCGCGGCGCGGCCGCCGTGGGGCTGGCGCTCGCGCTCACCGCCTGCGCGTCGCCCGACTTCGTGAAGCCCGGCGCTTCGCGCAACGAGGTGATGCAGAACCTGGGCCCGCCGGTGTCGGTCACGCAGCTGCCCGGCGGCGGCGAGCGGCTGCTGTACACCACGCAGCCTTCGGGCCGGCAGGTCTATCACATGGATTTCGATGCCAGCGGGCGCCTCGTGCGGACCGATCAGGTGCTCACCTTCAACAACCTCGCCGGCATTCCGGCCGGCTGGACGGTGGACGAGGTGCGCCGCACCTTCGGCCCGCCGATGCTGGTGGAGCGCGTGGCGCGCTTCGATGGCGACATCTGGACCTACCGCTTCCGGGACGACCTGGGCACGCGGCGCTTCGCCCATGTACACCTCGACCCGCGCGGCGTGGTGGTGAAGGTGATGTTCACCGACGAGCCCGATCCCCGCGACCGCTTCGGCTTCTGAGGCAGCGCCCGCCTCCATGAAGATCCTATTTGCCGGCACACCCGACTTCGCCCGCATCGCCCTGCAGCGCCTGCTGGATGCCGGCTTCACCATCCCCCTCGTCCTGACACAGCCCGACCGCCCTGCCGGCCGGGGCATGAAGCTGCAGGCCTCGCCCGTCAAGCAGTGCGCGCTGGAGCACGGCATCGCCGTGGCGCAGCCGCGCAGCCTGCGCCTGGACGGCAAATACCCCGAGGACGCCGCCGCGGCGCGCGATGCGTTGATCGCCGCCGGGGCCGACGCCATGGTGGTGGCGGCCTACGGACTGATCCTGCCGCAATGGGTGCTCGATCTGCCGGCCAAAGGCTGCCTCAACATCCACGCCAGCCTGCTGCCGCGCTGGCGCGGCGCCGCGCCGATCCACCGCGCCATCGAGGCGGGCGATGCCGAGACGGGCGTGACCATCATGCAGATGGACGCGGGCCTCGACACGGGCGACATGCTGCTGGTCGAGAAGACCGCCATCGCTGCGACCGACACCACCGCCGCCCTGCACGACCGGCTGGCCGATCTGGGCGGGCGCATGATCGTCCAGGCGCTGGAACTGGCGGCCTGCGGCGGCCTCACGGCCACGCCCCAGCCCGCCGAAGGCGTGACCTACGCGCACAAGATCGAAAAAGCCGAGAGCGCCATCGACTGGGCCCAGCCCGCCGAAGCCATTGGCCGGCGCATCCGGGCGTTCGACCCCTTTCCCGGCGCATCGACCACCCTGGCCGGCGAAGCGATCAAGGTGTGGAGCTATGAAATTGATAGCGCATTGCCGCCGGATTCATTGCGCCCAGGGCATATTTTGTCAGTATCCGACCAGGGCGTGACCGTGGCCTGCGGCGACGGCGGCCTGCGCCTGACCACGCTGCAGCGCGCGGGCGGCAAGCGGCTGCCCGTGGCCGACTTCCTGCGCGGCTTCGCGCTCACCCCCGGCATGGTGCTGGGCAGCACCGCGCCGGCCGGGGCGCGGGAATGAGCGCGCAGCCGCTGCGCGCCCTGGTCCGGCATCCCGCTTACCGCCAGGGCGTGCTGGACATGGTCGGCACCTGCGTGGGCGTGGGCGCCTGGGGGCTCGTGACCGGGGTGGCGATGGTCAAGAGCGGCATGTCGGTGCCGATGGCGATCTTCATGTCGCTCGCGGTGTATGCCGGCAGCGCGCAGCTCACGGTGATTCCGCTGATGGCCGTCGGCGCGCCGCTGTGGGTGGTGTGGCTCACGGCCTCGTGCGTGAACCTGCGCTTCGTGATTTTCAGCAGCCTATGGCGCAGCTATTTCGCGCACCTGCCGCTGCGCCAGCGGCTGGCCGTGGGGTACTTCAGCGGCGACGTGATCTTCGTCGCCTTCATGAAGCGTTTTCCCAAGCCCGCGCCGCAGCCCGATCAGGTGCCGTTCTTCTGGGGCGCGGCGTCGATCAACTGGCTGGCCTGGCAGGTGCCGTCGATCACGGGCATCTTGCTGGCCAACGTGGTGCCGCTGTCGTGGGGCCTGGGCTTTGCGGGCGTGCTGGCGCTGCTGGGCGTGCTGATGTCGATGCTGTTCGACCGCGCGACCTGGCTGGCGACGGGCGTGGCCATGACGGCGGCCATCGCGGCGTTCGCGCTGCCGCTCAAGCTGAACATCCTGGTGGCCATCGCGGCGGCCGTTGCCGTGGGCCTCATCATCGAGGCCGTGGACCGCCACCTGCGCAAGCCCGAAGTGCTGCTGGTGCCGGCCGACAGCGCGCTGCCGCCCGGGGAGAAAAAGCACGTGCAGGACGGCGACGTGGTGCCGCTGCGCGAGGAGCGCCATCCATGAACGGGTTCTGGGTGGAGCCCACCATCGCCATCCTGGGCCTGGCCGCCATCACGCTGGTGTCCCGCGCGTTCTTCATGATTCCCGAGCGCGAGCTGCCCATGCCGGGATGGCTCAAGCGGGGCCTCAAATACGCACCGCTGGCCGCGCTGGCCTCGGTGATCGCGCCCGAAATCTTCATGGCGCAGGGCGAGCTGATCGGCACGCTGCAGGACGCGCGCCTGCCCTCGGTGCTGTGCGCCGCCGGCTACTACTTCTGGCGCCGCGGCATCCTGGGCACCATCGTGGTGGGCATGGTGGTGTATCTGCCGCTGCACATCGGCCTGGGCTGGTAACCGGGCTGCGCGGCGGATGCCGCGACGTCGGCCCTGGCCGACAGGGCTCGCGCAGGGGCCGCACCTACAATGCGGCGCAGTTTTCCACCCTCCCCGCGCCGCTAGCCGGCCTCATCGATCCATGCACATCCTTCGCTTTTCCGACCTCTGCGCCCAAGGCCAGGCCCGCGGCCAGCGCGTGTTCATCCGCGCCGACCTGAACGTGCCCATGTCGCCCCCCACGCTGCGCTGCCCCCCCGAGGGGGACGCCACCGCCTTGGGGCGGCCCGGCGGCGGTGAAGACAACGCCGGCCACATCACCGAAGACACCCGTATCCGCGCCTCGGTGCCCTGCATCCAGATGGCGCTGGATGCCGGCGCCGCCGTCATGGTGACCAGCCACCTGGGCCGCCCGACCGAAGGCACGCTGCAGCCCGCCGATTCGCTCGCCCCCATCGCGAAGCGCCTGTCCGAACTGCTGGGCCGCGAAGTTCCTCTGGTGGCCGACTGGGTGGAAGGCGTCGCAGTGCAGCCCGGCCAGGTCGTGCTGCTGGAGAACTGCCGCGTGAACCCCGGCGAGAAGAAGAACGACCCCGCGCTGGCGAAGAAGATGGCCGCGCTCTGCGACATCTACGTGAACGATGCGTTCGGCACCGCGCACCGCGCCGAGGGCACGACCTACGGCATCGCCGAATACGCCAGGACGGCCTGCGCCGGCCCGCTGCTGTCGGCCGAGATCGACGCCATCACCAAGGCGCTGGCCCAGCCCGCCCGGCCGCTGGCGGCCATCGTGGCGGGCAGCAAGGTGTCCACCAAGCTCACCATTTTGAAGAGCCTGGCCGACAAGGTGGACCAGCTCATCGTGGGCGGCGGCATCGCCAACACCTTCATGCTGGCGGCGGGCCTGAACATCGGCAAGAGCCTGGCCGAGCCCGATCTGCTGGCCGAAGCCCGTGCCGTGATCGACGCCATGAAGGCGCGCGGCGCCGAGGTGCCGATCCCCACCGACGTGGTGGTGGCCAAGACCTTCTCGGCCGATGCGCCCGCCACGGTGAAGGCCGCCGCCGACGTGGCCGATGACGACCTGATCCTGGACATCGGCCCCGAGACCGCGAAGAAACTGGCCGCGCAGCTCAAGCAGGCCGGCACCATCGTCTGGAACGGCCCGGTGGGCGTGTTCGAGTTCGCCGCGTTCGAAAACGGCACCAAGGCCATCGCCCAGGCGATCGCCGAATCCAGCGCGTTCAGCATCGCGGGCGGCGGCGACACGCTGGCGGCCATCGCCAAGTACGGCATCGAAAAGGACGTGGGCTACATCTCCACCGGCGGCGGTGCGTTCCTGGAAGTGCTGGAGGGCAAGACGCTGCCGGCCTTCGAGATCCTGCAAAAGCGCGCCCAGGGCTGAGCCGGCTGCGGGCCGGTGCCCACAATCCTTATGCTATTAAATCAATAGCAATATGCCCTAGTGCTTATTGCACTGGGGCCGTTTTTCATGCTGCATCGACTGCGGGCGTCCGGCGCTGCGGCCACAGCACCGAGGCGATCGCCAGCACCATCAGCGCCACCGCCGCCCAGTCCTGCCAGTGCAGGCGCTCGCCCAGCCAGACGGCGCCGCTGAACACGCCCAGCACCGGGATCATCATCACGCTCAAGGTGGACGCCACGGGCGGCAGGCCGCGCACCAGGAAGAACCAGGCCGGCTGCGCGAAACCGAGCACCAGCACCGCGTTGAAGACGATCGCGCCCCAGCCTGCGGGGGTCGGCGCGTGCCACTGGTCGCGCTCCAGCACCAGCGACAACAGGCTGAGCACCACGGCGCTTTGCACCGTCATCCAGAACGACAGGGTGAGCGCCGGCAGCGGCAGGGTGCTGCGCCGCAGCAGCTGCGTGCCCAGCGCCCAGCTGGCCGCGGCGGTGAGCATCAGCCCCACGCCCACGGGCCGGCCGCCGAGCTGGCTCAGTTCGTGCCACAGCAGCAGCAACACGCCCCCGGCGGCGGCGGCCACGCCGGCCCAGGCGCGCGGCGCGAGGCGGTGGCCGAAGCACAGCGCGCCCAGCACGGCCGAGAAGATCGGCATGGTGTAGCCCAGGATGGCCGCGCGCCCGCTGGAGAGCGACGGAATCGCCAGGATGCTGAAGGCATGCCACAGCACCATGTTGACGAGCCCCAGGCCCGCCAGCGGCAGCCAGCAGGCGCGCGGCACGGCGAACGGGGCCTTGTGCAGGACCAGCGCCATGGCCAGCACGGGCAGCCAGAACCACAGCGAGAGGGTGCGGAACGACAGCGGCGGAAAGCCCGCCACGCCGAGCTTCATGACCGGCCAGTCGAAGCCCCGGATGAGGGTGACGAGGACGAGGGCGACGAGCTGGCGGCGGGACAGGGCAGGCATGCGCGGCATGGTGCCGGCCCGGGCGCGGGGGCGTGGCCGCCTCGGCCTAAAATCGCGCCCCATGACCTTCATCGACATGCTGCAGGGCGCGGCCGCGCAGAACGACTCCATGCTGTGCGTGGGCCTGGACCCCGAACCCGACCGGTTTCCCGCAGCGATGCGCGGCGACGCCCGCAAGATCTACGACTTCTGCGCCGCCATCGTCGATGCCACCGCCGACCTGGCCTGCGCCTTCAAGCCGCAGATCGCCTACTTCGCCGCGCACCGCGCCGAAGACCAGCTCGAACGCCTCGTGGCCCACATGCGCGCGACCGCGCCGCATGTGCCGGTGGTGCTGGACGCCAAGCGCGGCGACATCGGCTCCACCGCCGGGCAGTACGCCCGCGAGGCCTTCGAGCGCTACGGCGCCGATGCGGTGACGCTCTCGCCCTTCATGGGGTTCGACTCCATCGAGCCGTACCTGGCCTACCACGGCAAGGGCGCGTTCCTGCTGTGCCGCACGTCCAACCCGGGCGGCGACGACCTGCAGAACCAGCGGCTGGCCGGCGTGGACGGGCAGCCGCTGCTGTACGAACACATCGCCCGCCTGGCGCAGGGCCCGTGGAACACCAACGGCCAGCTGGGCCTGGTGGTGGGCGCCACCTACCCGGCCGAGATCGAGCGCGTGCGCGCCATCGCGCCGACGCTGCCGCTGCTGATTCCCGGCGTGGGCGCGCAAGGCGGCGATGCCGCCGCCACGGTGCGGGCCGGCCGTCGCGAGGGCGGCCCGATCCTCGTCAATTCGTCCCGCGCGATCCTGTACGCCGCCGATGGCGATGTCTTCGCCGCGGCCGCGCGTGCTGCGGCCCTGGCCACGCGCGACACGCTGAACGCCGCCGCGCGGCCCTGACAGCGCCCCGCCACCCACTGCCTGCGACCAGAATGCCTTCCATGATCCTTGACGCGCCCACCGCCCACCGCTTCATCGATGCCTACACCGACTATCTCCTCACGCTGCTGAAGCCGAAGGAAAAGCGGGGGGCTCACATCATCGAGCAGCTCGTGCTGGGCCGCCAGCGCCATGCGGACGATCCCGGCCTGCTGGATGGCTATCGCGCCGCGCACCCCCAGGCCGACGCCGAGATGCTGGACGCGATTGCCGGGATGCAGGTGGGCCAATGGCTGCACCTGAAGGACACGCGCACCTATTCCGTGGTGATGGACGTGAACGCCACCAGCGCCTATGCCGTGCTGGGCCTCACGCAACGGCTGCGGGACATCAATGCCAACGATGGCGAAGCCCTGGGCAGCGGGCGGGTGATGACTGCGGCGCTGGTGCCGATCCAGGGCCGATGGGTGTGCGACGGCCTCATCACGAACCCCGTCTGGATCGGCCCCAACTACCGCCGCGATTACACGGCCCGCTACCAGAAGTTGCGCCAGGACGGGCATTTCAGAGCGCACCCGTAAGGGGAAATCTCAGAGGTCCGTCAGGGACCGGATGGGGTGCGCGGGGGCGATCGGCGCCGGGACCAGCGCGGCCCGGGCACCACGCACACGAGCGCCATCACCACGCAGGCAGCGCCGGCCCACTGCCACGCGGTGACCACCTCGCCCAGTGCCAGCAGGCCCGCGGCGAGCCCCACCACCGGCACGCCCAGGCTGAACGGCGCCACGCGATTGGCCGGGTAGCGGGTGAGCAGGCTGGTCCACAGCCCGTAGCCGACGATGGTGGCCACCCACCCCAGGTAGGCCGCTGCGGCCCAGGCGATGGGCGGCAGTGCGGCCCATGCATCGGCGTGCAGCCAGCGGCCCGCGTCGGCATCGGTCACCGCAGTCAGCGCCAGGAAGGGCAGCACCGGCACCAGGCTGCTCCAGGCCACGAACGACAGCGGGTTGTAGCCCGGCGATTCCTGCTGCGCCAGGCGCGAGACGATGTTGGACACCGCCCAGCACGACGCCGCGCACAGCGTGAGGCAGATGCCCACCAGCGTGGCCCCACCCACCCCCGTGCCCTTGGCGCCGGGGCCGATGAAGTTCATGGCGAAGCACACCAGCCCCGCCGCCGCGATCGCCATGCCCAGCTTGAGCGCGAAGAAGCCGAAACCGAACTGCCCCACGCCCTGAAACAGCCCGAACCGCAGCACCCAGCGCCAGTGCATCCGTGGCGGCTTCAGAAAAAACACCAGCGGCAGCGCCGCGAAGACATACCGCACGGCGCCGAGCTGAAATGGCGTGAAGTAGCGCAGGCCCCACTTCATCACCACGAAATTGAGCCCCCAGATCACGACGACCGCCAGCGCGGCCAGAAGATCCCGCGAGGCCATCGCCTCGCCGGCGGGCGCCCGTGCGGCGCTCATGCGGCGCCACCCTGCGCGCGCACGCGCTGGAGGAGGCGGCCACGCGCCGGCCCCGGCAGAGGCGCGGCAGGACGATCGGGCACAAAACAAGGCATGCGGCATTCGCCGGCAGGCTGGCGCCCTCGGGGAACAACGATAGGAAAAAAGCGGGAAAAGGCCGATTATCGGCAGGGGCCTGCCCACGGGCCCGTCTCGCACGGGCCGCCAAAGCGACGATCACGACGCTGCGCACCAGATTGGGGCATGGGCCGGGGGGCGAAGACGCCAGGCGAGGCACATGTCTTGCTAAGTTCGAAAAACGAACATTTATTTACATATGACCCTCCTACACCGCCTCAGCCTGCTTCAGAAATTCCTGATCCTCGGCGTGATCGCCGTGGTGATGTCCGCACTGCCCACCGGGCTGTACGTGCGGGGCGCCTTGCAGGAGATCGCCGATGCCAAGCACGAAAGCGCCGGCGCGCCCGCCATCATCGCGGTCAACCAGACCGCGCAGTGGCTGCAGGTGCACCGGGGCCTGTCGGCCGCCATGCTCAACGGGGACGAGGTGCTGGGCGCCCGCCGGCCTGCGGTGCGCGACGCGGTGAACAAGGCGCTGGCCGAGGCCGACCGGCAGCTGGCCGCCGCCTCGGCCCCTGCGGCGCAGGTGCGGGCCTGGGCCGATGCGGGCCAGGCCTGGCGCACGCTGGAGCAGGCGGTGGCCGCGCGCACGCTGACGGCGGCGCAGGCGCTGGCCCAGCACACCCAGCTCGTGGCCGATCTGCTGCGGGTGAGCGAAGAGCTGCTGCACGCCTACGGCTTCCAGACCGATCCCGATGGCGCCACCCAGGACCTGATCCAGGCCACGCTGGTGCATGCACCGCTGCTCGGCGAGAAGCTCGGCCTGCTGCGCGGCCAGGGGGCTGGATACCTGGCGCGCGCCAGCCTTCCGCCCGAAGGCAAGGGCTCGCTGCAGGCGCTGCAGCAGCGGGTGGGCGAGCTGGACGAAAGCACCTTCCGCAATTTCGACCGCGCCATGGCCGGGGATGCGGGCCTGCAGCGCGCGCTGGCCACCCAGGTATCGGCCGTGCGCCAGCGCGTGGCGGCCTCGCGCGGCCTGGCGGACCGGGGGCTGCTCCAGGCCACCGGGATCACGCTGCCCGCCAAGGAATATTTCGACGACCTCTCGGCCACCATCGAAGCCCTGAGCGCGCTGAACGCCACCGCCATGTCCAGCCTGGATGCCGCGCTGCAGCAGCGCGTGGCCCGCCACCAGCGCGCCCTGGGCATCGCCGCGCTGGCCATGGCGCTGGCGCTGGCCCTGGCGGGCGGGCTGGCGGCGGTCTTCGTGCGATCGATCACGCGGCCGCTGGCGCAGGCCGTGGATCTGGCCAGCGCCGTCGCGGCTGGCGACCTGAGCGGCGATGACACCGCCCACGGCAGCAACGAGGTGGGCCGGCTCATCGCCGCGCAGCAGCAGATGCGCGCGCGCCTGAGGCCCATGGTGGCGCAGGTGCGGGGCGGCTCCGAAGGTGTGGCCACCGCCAGCGCGCAGATCGCCCAGGGCAACATGGACCTGTCGGCCCGCACCGAAGCGCAGGCCAGCGCCCTGGAGGAAACCGCCGCCTCCATGGAGCAGATGACCGCCACCGTGCGCCAGAACGCCGACAGCGCCCGCCAGGCCAACCAGCTCGCAGAGCACGCCAGCACCGTGGCCGTGCAGGGCGGCGAGGTGGTCGCGCGCGTGGTGGAGACCATGCAGGGCATCCACGCGGCCTCGCGAAAGATCGGCGACATCATCGGGGTGATCGACGGCATCGCCTTCCAGACCAACATCCTCGCCCTCAATGCCGCCGTGGAGGCCGCCCGGGCCGGCGAGCAGGGCCGGGGCTTCGCCGTGGTGGCTGGCGAGGTGCGCAGCCTGGCCGGCCGCAGCGCCGAGGCGGCCAAGGAGATCAAGGCCCTCATCGGCGCCAGCGTGGAGCGGGTGTCGCAGGGCAGCGCGCTGGCCGATCAGGCCGGCAGCACCATGACCGACGTGGTCACCGCCATCCGCCGCGTGACGGACATCATGGGCGAGATCAGCGCGGCCAGCCACGAGCAGTCGCTGGGCGTGTCCCAGGTGGGCGAGGCCGTCACCCAGATGGACCAGGCCACGCAGCAGAACGCCGCACTGGTCGAGGAAATGGCCGCAGCGGCGAACAGCCTGCGCGCGCAGGCGCAAGAGCTGGTGCAGGCGGCGGCGGCCTTCAGGCTCGGCGCGGACGATGGCGCCTTGCAGTCCGCAGGGATGCTATCAATTAAATAGCAATATCCCGGCGCATTGATTGCGCTGGAGGCCTTTTTCATTCAAATGCCGCGCGGTGAGCAGATCGCGCACGGTCGCCTGCCGTTCGATGGGCAGCAGGCCGCCCGTGTCGTCGATGCCCAGGTCGGCCAATGTGCGGTCCAGGCCGATGGTGCCGTTGGTGCCGTTGGCCACGTACTTTCCGTACAGCATCGCCAGCACGCTCTTGCGCACCGAAAACACGATGCTCACCGCCTCCACCGGGCCGTGCGCCAGCAGCACCCGGCCGTCCTGCACGGCCATCAGCGCGGTGGTGTCCAGGGTGCGAAGGTCGTCGTGGGTGGCGTCGAGGTCGCGTCGGCAGGCAGTCCCGCGTCCTGCGGGCGGCAAGGTTTCCCACGATGCGCCGGGGAAGGCGGCGGGCGCAGGCGCCGTGGAAGCCGGTTGGACGGACATGCACGCGCTGGCGAGCAGCAGCAGGGCCACGACGCACAGGGTTCGCAAAGGCATCGGCATGGAGGGGGCAGCATGGCGTGGTGTGGCGTGGATCGGGTTCAGCGGCTTGGGGCCCCTCGCTGCCGGAGCCAGCCACCGGGACCGCCGAGACGGTGCAAACCGGCCTGGGTAATGCTATTGATTCAATAGCAATATGCCTTAGTACTTATTGCGCTGGGGCCTCATTTTGCGCCAAACCTTTTCCGGGCCGCCGGCGCCATTCTCCCGCGGCAGCACGATGCGCGCCCGCAGCCCCTGCCCGGGCGCGCCATGCAGTTCCAGCGTGCCACCGTGCGCCCGCGCCACGCGCGCCACGCGCTCCACGATCGCCAGGCCCAGCCCCGCCCCCGGCGACCCCGAGCGCGCCGCGCCGCCGCGCGCGAACGGCTCGCGCACGCGGGCGAGGTCCTGCGGCGCGATGCCCGGGCCGCCGTCCTGCACCTCGATCCACGCGGCAGCCCCCTGCGCGGCCCCGCCCGTGCGCAGCACCACGGGGGCGGCGCCGTGGCGCCAGGCGTTCTCCACCAGGTTGTCCACGGCGCGGCGCAGGGCCTGGGGACGCAGGGGCAGCGGCGGGGCGCCACCCGGCTCCACGCGCACGGTGCGGCCGTGGTCCGCCTGGGCCTGTGCGACGGCGTCGGCCAGGGCGTCGAGCGATTCGCGCACCGGGGCCTCGGCTTCGCCCACGCGGGCGAAGTCGAGGAACTGGCCGACGATGGCATCCATCTCGTCGATGCTGCGCGCCATGCTGGCGGCCAGGTCGCCGTCCAGCCGGGGCTGCGCGATCTCCACGCCCAGGCGCAGCTTGGTGAGCGGCGTGCGCAGGTCGTGCGACACGCCCGCCAGCATCAGCGCGCGGTCGTGGTCGGCGCGGGCCAGGGCGAGCGCCATGGCGTTGATGCTGCGGCTGACGGTGGCGAGTTCCTCGGGGCCCTCCTCGGGCAGGGGCGGCGGCGGCTGGCCGCGAGCGATGCGCTGGGCAGCCGCCACGACGCGCGCCAGCGGCCGGTGCAGATGCCGCTGCAGCCACCAGGCCGCAGCCAGCGCGAGCAGCATGCCAGCCACCGTGGCCATCAGCCAGGCGCCCGTGGCCTCCCGCGTGGGGAACAGGCCGGGCAGGCCGAGCCAGTGGTCCGCGCCGTCGAAGGACACGCGCAGCACGGGCCCGCCGGCCTCGTCGCGCCGCCAGCGGGGGCTGGCGTCGCCTGCGCCGTCGGGATCGGCCGCCAGGCGGCGCTCCACGGCCTGCATGAAGGCCCGCTCCACGGGCGAAGGCCGTGCGCCGGGCGCGGCGCCAGCGGCCGTGCCGGCCAGTTGCCGGGCGCGGCGGTTGAAGGCGTCGGCGAACGCCGCGCGCTGCGCGGGCGGCAGCGCGGCCAGCCCGGCGCGCAGCGCATCGACATGGCGGGCCACGCCCTCGGCCACCTGGTCGGCGCGGGGGCGCAGGACCATCTGCCGCGCCAGCCAGGCCGCGCACAGCTGGCCCAGCACCACCAGGGCCGCCACCAGCAGCCACTGCCGTCCGAGCAGGCTGCGCGGCCAGCGCGTGCGAGGCGTGCTGCACGTGCTGCACGTGCTGCGCGCACCGGGCGCGGGGCCGGCCGGCGCGCTCATGGGGCGGCCTCCGCGCCATCGGCCGGCGGTGGGGCCGCGGCATCCGGCACGAACACATAGCCCACGCCCCACACGGTGCGGATGTGGCGCGGCCGGGCCGGGTCCGCCTCGATCAGCTTGCGCAGGCGCATGACCTGCACGTCGATGCTGCGGTCGGTGGCGGCATGCGCCGGCCCGTGGGCGAGCGCGATGAGCCGGTCCCGCCCCAGCGGGCGGTGCGGGTGGCCGGCCAGCACGCGCAGCAGCGCGAATTCGGCGGTGGTGATGGGCAGGTCCTGCCCCGCGCGCTCCAGCCGGCGCTCGTCCAGCCACAGCGTGAAATCGCCGAACGCCACGCGCCCGGCCGAGGGCGCGGGGCCGGCGTGCGCGCCCAGCATGCGCTGGCGCCGCACCATGGCCTGGATGCGCGCGAGCAGTTCGCGCGGCTGAAAGGGCTTGGGCAGGTAGTCGTCGGCGCCCATCTCCAGGCCGACGATGCGGTCCACCGGGTCGCCGCGCGCGGTCAGCATGAGGATGGGAATGGTCTCGCCCTGGGCGCGCAGGCGGCGGCAGAGGGCCAGGCCGTCCTCGCCCGGCATCATCACGTCCAGCACCAGCACGTCGAAGCGCTCGCGCGCCAGCAGCCGGTCGAGCGGGCCGGCGCCGTCCACCGTGCGCACGGCATAGCCGTGGTCGCCCAGGTAGCGCTCCAGCAGCGCCCGCAGGTCGGGTTCGTCATCGGCCACCAGAATCCGGGCCCGCGCATCGGTCATGGAAAAACCCCTGTGATTGGCCACGATGGTAGGGCCGGCCCGCAGCGCCGGGGCAGTGCGGGAACCGCGCCGGTGTCAGGCCATGACACGCCCGGGCGCGGCTGTCATGGTTTGTCATACCTTGGCATGGGCGGGCCATCGTTTTGGAACGGTGGCGCGGCACAGTGGCGAGCAGGGCACAGCGCCCTGCCCCCTTCGCAATGCCGCCACTGAAACCCACGGAGCCCGATGCCATGACCGCCCACGCCACTGCCCACCCCCGACCCAGCCGCATTTCAGCCCCTTTGTGCCGCCCGGTCGGGGCCGCGCTGCTGCTGGCCTTTGCCGCCGCGATGGCCCCGCCGGCACAGGCCCAAAGCCCGTGGCAGGAGCGCTTCGCCGGGGCCGGTGGCCCGAAGGCCGCGGGATTCCTGCATGACGGCACCGGCAGCATTTCGCGGCTGCCCGACGGTGTGCAGCGCCTCTTCGACGTGCCCTACGGCAACGACCCGCTGCAGCGCATGGACGTGTACCTGCCGCCCGCCTCCGCGCGGCCGGCCGCCGGACCACGGGCGCCGATCCTCTTCATGGTCCATGGCGGCGCGTGGCGCACGGGCGACAAGGCCATGGAGCGCGTGGTGCAGGAGAAGGTGGCGCGCTGGGTGCCGCTCGGCTTCGTGCTGGTGTCGGTCAACTACCGGCTGCTGCCGGACACGGGCGTGGCGCTGCAGGCGCACGACGTGGCCACGGCCCTCGCCACGGTCCAGCAGCGGGCGGCGCAGTGGGGCGCCGACGGCACCCGGACCGTGCTCATGGGCCATTCGGCGGGCGCGCATCTGGTGGCGCTGCTGAACGCCCAGCCGGCGCTGGCGCAGCGCGCGGGCGCGGCGCCCTGGCTGGGCGCGGTGTCGCTGGACAGCGCGGTGCTGGACCTGCCCGCCCTCATGGGGGCGCCCCACGCCGCGCTCTACGACGAGGCCTTCGGCGACGATCCGGCCTACTGGGCGGCGCTGTCGCCCTACGACCAGCTCGTGCCGGGCGCGGCGCCGTTCCAGTTCGTGTGCTCGACCGTGCGCCCGGACCACCCGTGCCAGCAGGCCGTGCACATGGCCCGCCGCGTGCGCGAGGCCGGCAGCCGTGCCGAAGTGCTGCCGCAGGCGCTGTCGCATGGCGACATCAACGGCACCCTGGGCCTGGACAGCGACTACACGCGGGCCGTGGAAACGTTCATGGCATCGCTGGACGGCGAAGTGGCGCGGCGGCTGGGGCGCTGACGGCGCGGCCGGCCATGGCGGTCATGGCGGCAGGGGGCGAAAGGGCGGACGGGAGAGCCTTCGTTGCAGCAGTAGCAACCAGACACAGACCGGATGTAACAGCTGCATCGGCCTGTCATCGGAATGGGCGGGCGTGCCGTTCCCAAAAATTCCCGCCCCTCCTCGCGCGCCGCCGTCGCCTCGACGCCCCGGCGATGCCCATGTCCCCATCCGCCACGCTCCCGTTCGCCCGGGACAGACGCCCATGATGCTGACCCCCGCGGCACCCGCCCTCGGCGCCGACCGCCCTGCGGCCTCCCCGCCAGGCCCCTCGCCGGCCCTGCAGCCCATCCCTGATTCCTCTCCCTCGGCCACCCCGACCCCTGGCGCACAGGCGCCGGCCGCCAGCGCCGCCGCGCTGGCGGCCGCCCTGCTGTCGGCCTGCGGCGGCGGCGGCGGGGGTGGCAGCGAAGACAGCAGCACCAGCCCGCCGCCTGCCACAGGCACCCCCGCCCCCAGTCCGGCGCCCTCGGGCGGCGGCACGGGGGCCGTGAACGCCCCGGCCACCGACGAGGAGGCCGCGCGGTTTCTGCTGCAGGCGCAGTTCTCGGCCACCGACGAATCCATCGCCGAGGTGCGCGCCCGGGGCTACGCCGCCTGGCTGGCCGACCAGTTCGCCCAGCCCATCGGCACGACGGGCACCGACTGGCTCACCCAGCGCGGCTATGGCGTCGCCAATGCCGACACGCGCTTCTACAACGCCGCCTACCCGGCCGACTTCATGCTGTGGAGCCAGCTGTTCACCGCAGGCGATGCGGTGCGCAAGCGCGTGGCGCTGGCCCTGTCGGAAATCATGGTGGTCTCGGTCAATGGCCTGGACCAGACCTGGAACGCCTTCCTGGCCGCCGGCTACTGGGACGTGCTCAACACGCACGCCTTCGGCAACTTTCGCGCGCTGCTGGAGGCCGTGACGCTGAACCCGGCCATGGGCGTGTACCTCAACACGCGCGGCAACCAGAAGGAAGACGCCCGCACCGGCCGCCAGCCCGACGAGAACTACGCCCGCGAGGTGATGCAGCTGTTCACGCTGGGCCTGTACCAGCTCAACGCCGACGGCACCGAGCAGCGCGACGGCAGCGGCAACCGGCTGGAGAGCTACACCGCCGCCGACGTGAGCAACCTGGCGCGCGTGTTCACCGGCTACGACTACGACCGCAGCCAGAGCCAGCCCACCACCGTGGGCGCCAGCACCGTGCCCAGCCCGCAGCAGGCCCGGCTGCCGATGGTGCTGACCGCCAGCCGGCACTCCGCGCTGGCCGCCACCTTCCTGGGGACCACCATCGGCGCAGGCACGCCCGGCGAGGCGGCGCTGAAGACCGCGCTGGACACGCTCTTCAACCACCCCAACGTGGGCCCCTTCATCGGCCGCCAGCTCATCCAGCGCCTGGTGACGAGCAACCCCAGCCCGGCCTACGTGGCGCGCGTGGCGGCGGCGTTCGCCAACAACGGCAGCGGCACCCGCGGCGACCTGCGCGCGGTGGTCGCCGCCGTGCTGCTCGATACCGAAGCGCGCAGCGCCACGGGGCTGACGAACCCGCAGTTCGGCCGCCTGCGCGAGCCCATGGTGCGCTTCGTGCAGTGGGGCCGCACGTTCGGGCTGCGGTCCGCGCAGGGCAGCTGGAAGATCGGCGACCTGAGCGACCCGGCCACGCGGCTGGGGCAAAGCCCGATGCGCGCGGGATCGGTGTTCAACTTCTTTCGCCCCGGCTACGTGCCGCCGGCCACCGCCATCGCCGCCAACGGCCAGGTCGCCCCGGAGTTCCAGATCGTCAACGAGACCAGCGTGAGCGGCTACCTGAACTTCATGCAGAACGCCATCCGCAACGGCATCTTCGTGAATGCGCCCGACCTGCCGCAGAACGCCAGCAACGCGAACAACGGCTTCGACATCGCCTGCACCTACGCCAACCTGCTGCCGCTGGTGGCCGACGCCACGGCCCTGGTGCGCAAGGCGGCGCTGCTGCTGTCGGCGGGGCAGGTCTCCGCGGCCACGCAGGGCCGCATCGCCGCTGCGCTGAACACCACGCCCGTCACCGCGAGCAGCACCGCCGCCGTGCAGCTCAACCGCGTGGCCGCGGCCGTGCTGCTGGTGATGGCCAGCCCCGAATACCTCGTGCAGAAGTGACCGCCGCACACCGCCCAGGGAACACGCCCATGCCCACGAACACATCCACCCCGTTCATCGACCCGGCCCGCCACACGCGCCGCGCCTTCCTGCGGCGCTCGGCCCAGCTGGCCGCCACCGGCACCGCGTTGCCGTTCGCCCTCAACCTCGCCGCGCTGGGCGAGGCCGCAGCGTTCGAAGCCAACGACTACAAGGCGCTGGTGTGCGTCTTTCTGTATGGCGGCAACGACTACGCCAACACCGTCGTGCCCTACGACGGCACGCGCTACGCCCAATACGCCGCCATCCGGGGCGGCGGTGCGGACGGCGCCGCGGGCGGCATCGCACTCGGGCGCGGTGCTCTGAGCAACACCGTGCTGCAGCCGGCCAGCGCACTCGCAGGCGGCCTGCAGTACGCGCTGCACCCTTCCATGACCGGCATGGCCGGCCTGTTCAACAGCGGGCGCGCGGCCGTGCAGCTGAACGTGGGCCCGCTGGTGGTGCCGCTCACGCGGGCCCAGTACGCCAGCGCCGACCGCCGCAGCTACCCGCTGCCCCCGAAGCTCTTCTCGCACAACGACCAGCAGTCGGTGTGGCAATCGCAGGGCGCCGAAGGCTCCACCGTGGGCTGGGGCGGCAACCTGGGCGACCTCGCCCTGTCGGCCAACACCAACTCGCTGTTCACCTGCATCTCGGCCAGCGGCAACGCGGTGTTCCTCTCGGGCGACCAGGCGCTGCAGTACCAGATCAGCACCAGCGGCGCCGTGCCCATCAACGGGGTCAAGAACAACGTCTATGGCTCCAGCGCCGTGCGCGGCGCGCTGAGCGAGCTGGTGCAGGCCGCCAGCACCCACGCGATGGAGGCCGAATACGCGCGCGTGACGCAGCGCTCCATCGGCTCGGAGGGGCAGATCTCCGCCGCGCTGGCGGGCACGGGCGTGTCCACCGCGTTCCCCACCGGCAACCCGCTGGCCGATCAGCTCAAGGTGGTGGCGCGGCTGATCGCCGCGCGCGGCGCGCTGGGCACGCGGCGGCAGGTGTTCTTCGTGTCGCTGGGCGGGTTCGACCTGCACGACAACCTGGTCTCGGGCCAGGCCGTGCTGATGGACCGCGTGAGCAGCGCCATGACCGCGTTCTACAACGCCACCGTTGAGCTGGGCGTGGCCGACAAGGTAACCGCGTTCACCGCATCGGACTTCGGCCGCACGCTCACATCGAACGGCGACGGCTCCGACCACGGCTGGGGCAGCCACCACTTCGTGGTCGGCGGCGCGGTGCGTGGCGCGGCCTTCTACGGCACGCCGCCGCCCGTCAGCGTGGGCAATGGCAGCGGCAGCGAAGACCAGTGGCATGTGGGCCAGGGCCGCCTGCTGCCCAGCACGGCGGTGGACCAGTACGCGGCCACGATGGCGCGGTGGTTCGGGGTGGCTGGCACGGAGATGGCAGGCGTGCTGCCAAGGCTGGGGAATTTCGGGGGGGCGGCGTATCCGGTGAATCTGGGGTTCTTGGGGTGATGGGTGGCGCTGTGGATTAGCAAGCGTCAGTTGTGGGGGCAATCCGGTGGCCGTGTCGGGTCCGTGCATTCGGAGGGGACGTTTTCAAAAAGCACGTCGCGCCCCACGCGCACTCTCTTCATGTCCATCGGCGGGTCCAGATACCAGTAGGTTTCGCCATTCAGCCATAGATCGACCACACTGCTTTCACCCAGCAAAGTTTTGAAATCCACGCGGTACAGCCGCACCACGTAAGGCATCTTGTAATCGTGGTGAAAGACGCGCTGGAGGATCGATGCTTTGTGGAACTCCAGTCGGTAAACCCGGTGCGGACTGTTCTCGCTGTCGAAAAAAGTCGGTGTTGAGGCATGCCAAACGAAAGCGGCAAGGGCTGCCAGGCCTGCCCCCCATCCGAGGGTGGTTTTCCTGATTTTCACAGACTCGTTCACGGCGCAAGCGCTTCATCAAGGCTTGGCAGGGCACCCACTGGCAAGCGGTGGGGCGCCGCATTCCGAGGGAATGCCCTCAAACACCACTTCATTGCCTACGTACACCTTGTTGGTGGCGACTGGTGGATCGAGATGCCAGTCGAACTGCCCTCCGCCTTGAAGGTCAACGACTTCACTTTCTCGCAACAGCGTTTTGGGCGAAACGCGATATAGCCGGACGACGAAAGGCATCCTGAAGTCGTAGTGGACGATGCGCTGCAGGATCGAGGCCTGATGGAACTCAAGGCGATAGATTTCATGAGGACTGTTGTAGCTATAAAGGAACGCAGGGGAAGTGGCGCGCCACCCCAAAACAACACAACCGGCCAGCACCAGGCACCACACGACACACGGGATTTTTTTCAACGAGCGCATCAAGGCTTGGGACAACTGACCAGCGGTGACGCAGGTGTGCATTCCGCCGGGATTTTTTCAAACACGACATCCCTGCCGACGCGCACTTCATTCCGGTCCATCGAAGAATTCAGATACCACGTGATTTCGCCGTTCAGCCAGAGATCGACCACCCCGCTTTCACCCAGCAGCGTCTTGGGCTCAATCTTGTACAAGCGCACGACATAAGGCATCTTGAAATCGAGATGAGCGATTCTTTGCAAGAGAGATGCTTTATGGAACTCCAGCCGGTAAACGCGATGAGGGCTGTTTTCGCTGTCGAAAAAAGTGGGCGTCGCCGCGTACCAAACCAGAAAAACCAGCGCATTCAATGCAAGGCACCAAACGATACAAGGGACTTTACGAAGACCTGACAGTTTCATCACCATTCCAGCTTGATTGGAAAGGAAGGCTCACACGGCACACATCGGACAGGACGATGAAGTCGATGAATTCATCACCGCTGCGGCGATGGTTTATTGCTGCTGCTCACAGATGCGTAGGGGAGACGGCGGCGCGCACTCGGACCGAAGTTTTTCGAACCGCACGTCCTTCCCGACACGCACATGGTTGTCGTCTCCCGGCGAGTTAACGCTCCAGACGATGGCATCGTTGCGCCAAAGGTCAGCCACCGGGCTGGCCCCCAACAACGCCTGGGAATCGGAATGGTAGAGACGGACTACAGAAGGCCTCTTTGAATCCAGGTGCTGCACACGCAGCCACCAGGATGCATCGAAGATTTCCAGCCGATAGGTATGCAAAGGACTGTTGTAGCGGTTGTAGAGCGTTGGCGTAGACACGTACCACGCCAGAAACAGCGCAGCGTTCAACGTCAGGCACCAGACGATGCAAGGGACTTTGTTCCAAGCGAAGTGCTTCATCGTGATTTCGTTTCTGGCCGGTTCAGACAGCTCGGGGGCGGTGCCTGGGTGGGGCATTCAGAGGGTATGTTTTCAAACAGCACGCCATGGCCTGCATACACCTCATTGAAATCGAGCGGAGGGGCGGTATGCCAACTGATGCTGCCATTGCCCGCGCTCATATCAACGACCTGGCTTTCGGCCAGTAACGCACTGGGTTCCACCCTGTACAGCCGCACGACAGCGGGCATTCCGAAGTCGTAGTGGATGATTCTCTGGAGGATCGAGGCGTTGTAAACATCCACGCGGTAGGTCATGTGCGGGCTGTTGTCGCTGTACGCAAAGGTGGGGGTTGAGAGGTAACAAGCGATGGCAAAGAGGGCCGCCACTGATAAGCCTCCGACGAGACACAAGACTCTTTTGAAAAAGGGCTTTTCCCCATCTATCCGATATGAAATCATGACGCTGGCATTGATCTGCTTCACTGCTTGGCAGGGCAATCGGGAGGCAGCGTTGGGTCCGTGCATTCGGAAGGAATGTCTTTAAAGAACACATCCCGCCCTACGTAAACTTTGTTAGTGGCTACCGGTGCATCCAAGTGCCAACTGGTCTCGCCATTCATCCAGAGATCGACCACTTCGCTTTCACCGAGCAATGTCCTGGAATTGACCCGGTAGAGACGCACCACATAAGGCATCTTGTAGTCGTAATGGATGACACGCTGAACGATCGATGCCTTGTAGAACTCAAGGCGGTAAACGCGGTGAGGACTGTTCTCACTGTCGAAGAAAGTGGGGGTCGCCGCGTACCAGACCAAAAAAATAATTGCATTTAGTGCAAGGCACCAAACGATACAAGGCACTTTACGAAGATCTGACAGTTTCATCACCATTCCAGCTTGATCGGAAAAGGAAGACGCACACGGTACACATCGGACAGGACGATGAAGTCGCCACCCCGCCCATGCTTTGCGCGCCATTTGCGAAAGTCTTCGTTCTGCACAAGGTAAGTGTGACTACGCGCTTTGGCCTCGCTCTCATGTGACCATTGCTCAGAAATTGAAACCTGCCCGCCTGGTGGATGCACGCGGCTGACACCGTCGTATCCCCAGAAGCCCAATGGCTGGGATAGGAAAACCCGGTCTCCGTCGCTGAAGTCGTAAGAGTCGCGCAAATAAAAGCCCAGTTCGTCGATTGCGACTGCGGTTCTACCCGTCCCTTGTCGGGTGACCCATCCTGAAACGGCCACCTTGAGGGTAGCCTCGCCCATGGCTCCGTATAGATCATCCAGAGGATCGCTCATCTGGCCAAAGGTGATGAAATTCACTTGGCAAGTCTCATCCAGCATTTTTGCGGGTTGCGCAAGATGGCCCAGCCTCCAACCTTGCGGGCTTCGAATCCCAATCCAATCGTCCACACGCTTTTGCAACTGACGAAGGCCAGCGGGAGTGGCCCAATTCACTTGCAGCTTGGCCAACGCAGCACGCACGCGAGCAAAGCCCAGCGCCCATCCCATGGTCACGGCACCTTCTTCCAATTGCAGGCTGCCAAGCGTCGTTGCCTTGTAAGGAGCACGCCCTTGTTTCATGTACTCAGGCATCTCATACCCTGCCCCCCGAAACCACCGCTCCATCAACGCCGCCGCCACCGGCCACCCCATCCGCGAGCGCATCACGCCCGGGATGTCATCCAGTTGAAAGAGCCGCACCTTGGGCGGCAGTTTTTTCTCCAGTTGCGCCCGCAGGCGCTCCTGGTCCACTTGGACCATCCCCTTGTTCATGGGACCTCCCCGTTCCGTCTTCGGTTGTTTTTAGAACTGCGGATTCTGGGGGTGAAAGCCGGCGTACGGCGCGGGTCAGGGCAACTTCTTTGCCACCAAAAGTAACGTAACCATCGATCAGTCCTGCACCATGGACGGCAGGTATCGCGCCAGGTAGCGCCCGGTGTGGCTGGCCGGGTTGGCCGCCAGGTCTTCGGGGGTGCCCTCGCCCACCACGCTGCCGCCGCCTGCGCCGCCCTCGGGGCCCATGTCGATGATCCAGTCGGCGGTCTTGATGACGTCCAGGTTGTGCTCGATCACGACGATGGTGTTGCCCGCGTCGCGCAACTGGTGCAGCACCTTGAGCAGCAGGTCGATGTCGGCGAAGTGCAGGCCGGTGGTGGGCTCGTCGAGGATGTAGAGCGTGCGGCCGGTGTCGCGCTTGCTCAATTCCTGCGCCAGCTTCACGCGCTGGGCTTCGCCGCCCGAGAGCGTGGTGGCGGCCTGCCCCAGGCGGATGTACGACAGGCCCACGTCCAGCAGCGTCTGCAGCTTGCGGGCTATTGTTGGCACGTCCTTGAAGAACGCGAAGGCGTCTTCCACCGTGAGGTCGAGGATCTGCGCGATGTTCTTGCCCTTCCACAGCACTTCGAGCGTTTCGCGGTTGTAGCGCTGGCCGTGGCAGATGTCGCAGGGCACGTACACGTCGGGCAGAAAGTGCATCTCCACCTTCACCACGCCGTCGCCCTGGCAGGCCTCGCAGCGGCCGCCGGCCACGTTGAAGGAAAAACGCCCGGGCCCGTAGCCGCGCTCCTTGGCGGTGTTCACCTCGGCCATCAGTTCGCGGATGGGCGTGAACAGGCCGGTGTAGGTGGCGGGGTTGCTGCGCGGGGTGCGGCCGATGGGGCTTTGGTCGACGTTGATGACCTTGTCGAAATACTCCATGCCTTCGATGGCTTCGTGCGGCGCGGGCTCGTCGTGCGCGCGGTAGAGCTGGCGCGCCACGGCGGCGTACAGCGTGTCGTTGACGAGCGTGCTCTTGCCGGAGCCGGAGACGCCGGTCACGCAGGTGAGCAGGCCCACGGGAAACTCCACGCTCACGTTCTGCAGGCTGTGGCCCGTGGCGCCGACCACGCGCAGGGCCTGCAGCCGGCCCTGGGTGGCCCGGTGCTCGGCCTGGCGCTCGGCGCGCTGCTCCGCACGGCGTTTGCTGGCCTCGGTTTCGGGAAAGCGCGATTTGCCTTTCCTGGCCGGCTCCGGCGCTGCCACGGTGTCGGCCATCACGGGCAGCCACGGCGTGCGGCGGGCCGGCACGGCGATGCCCAGGGTGCCCGACAGGTATTGCCCGGTGAGCGATTCGGGATGGTCGCGCACCTGGTCGTAGGTGCCCTGCGCCATCACGCGCCCGCCATGCACGCCGGCGCCGGGGCCCATGTCGATCACATGGTCGGCGGCGCGCATCATGTCTTCGTCGTGCTCGACCACGATCACGCTGTTGCCGATGTCGCGCAGGTGCTGCAAGGTGGCGATCAGGCGGTCGTTGTCGCGCTGGTGCAGGCCGATGCTGGGCTCGTCGAGCACGTACATCACGCCGGTCAGGCCCGAGCCGATCTGGCTGGCCAGGCGGATGCGCTGGGCCTCGCCGCCCGAGAGCGTCTCGGCGCTGCGGTCCAGGCTGAGATAGTTCAGCCCCACGTCGTTGAGGAACGTGAGGCGCGTGCCGATCTCGCGCACCACCTTGTCGGCGATCTCGGCCTTGGCGCCCGCGAGCTTGAGGTGGGAGAACCAGTCGTGCGCGTCGGCCAGCGTGGCGTGGCTCACCTCGTAGATGGCGCGGGCCTGTTCGCCCTCGCCCACCTTCACGTGGCGCGCCTCCAGCCGCAGCCGCGCGCCGTGGCATTCGGGGCAGGGCTGGGTGCTGCGGTAGCGGGTGAGCTCTTCGCGCACGACGACCGAGTCGGTCTCGCGGTAGCGCCGCGCCATGTTGGGCAGGATGCCTTCGAAAGGGTGCTTCTTGACGACGGCCTTGCCCTTGTTCGCCCCGCTGTCCAGCACGTAGTTGAAGGCGATCTCCTCCTCGCCCGAGCCGTACAGCACGGCCTGCTGCACCGGCGGGGGCAGCGATTCGTAGGGTGCCTCCACATTGAAGCGGTAGTGCTTGGCCAGGCTCTCCAGCATGGCGAAGTAGTAGCCGTTGCGCCGGTCCCAGCCCTTGATGGCACCGCTGGCCAGGCTCAAGGACGGAAAGGCCACCACGCGCGCCGGATCGAACACCTCCTGCTGCCCGATGCCGTCGCAGGCCGGGCAGGCGCCCATGGGCGAGTTGAACGAGAACAGGCGCGGCTCCAGCTCGGCCAGCGAGTAGCTGCACACGGGGCAGGCGAACTTGCTGGAAAAGAGGTGCTCCTGGCCGCCATCCATCTCCAGCGCCAGCACGCGGCCGTTGCCTTCCACGCCGCCCACGCGCAGGGCCGCCTCGACGCTTTCGGCCAGGCGCTGCTGCATCTCGGCGCGCACTTTCAGGCGGTCGATCACCACGTCCACATCGTGCTTTTCGGTCTTCTTGAGCTGCGGCAGGCTTTCGTACTCGTAGATGGTGCCGTCCACCCGAAAGCGCACGTAGCCCAGCGCCTGCATCTGCGCGAAGAGTTCGGTGAACTCGCCCTTCTTGTCGCGCGCGACCGGGGCCAGCACCATGAGGCGGGTGTCCTCGGGCAGGGCCAGCACGGCGTCCACCATCTGGCTCACGGTCTGGGCGGCCAGCGGCAGGCCGTGGTAGGGGCAGTAAGGCGTGCCGGCGCGCGCATACAGCAGGCGCAGATAGTCGTGAATCTCGGTCACCGTGCCCACGGTGGAGCGTGGGTTGTGGCTGGTGGCCTTCTGCTCGATGGAGATCGCCGGCGACAGGCCCTCGATCAAATCGACGTCGGGCTTGTCCAGCCGGCCCAGGAACTGCCGCGCATAGGCCGACAGGCTCTCCACATAGCGGCGCTGGCCCTCGGCATAGAGCGTGTCGAACGCCAGGCTGGACTTGCCCGAGCCCGACAGCCCGGTGATCACCACCAGCTGGTTGCGCGGGATGTCCAGGTCGATGTTCTTGAGGTTGTGCGTGCGCGCCCCGCGGATGCTGATGCGCGCCTGCTGCAGGGCGGCGCCGAGGTAGCGGCCTGCGGCCGGGGCCGCAGGGGCGTCGCCATCGTCGGCGGGCCGGGAGGAAGGGGAGTGGTTCACGGTGGGCGCGGCTCAGGGCAGGGAAACCCACCATGATAGGCCACGCCTTCCCGCGCAGGCCATCCGCAGGGCAACCCGGTTCCCTCCGCCCGGCCGTGGGCTGGCCGAAAAGCCAATCACTCCTAATTTGATAGCAATCAGGGCAATGAATTCGGCGGCATGAAGGTCTTTTCGACCTGAAATATCAAAAACCGCTTCGCCCGGCCGGCAATGGCTGCGCGGCGGCACCGGTCCCGGCCTGCGGGCGATGGGCGAGAATCGCGGCTTTGCGCCAAGCCCTCAGCGCACCCACCGTGCCGGATTCCTCCACCCACCTCTCAGTCCCAGGCGCCACCGCTGCGCCACCGTCCAACACCACCGCCATGACGCCACTGGAGCGCCGCTCCAGCCTGGCGCTGGCGCTGATCTTCGCGCTGCGCATGCTGGGGTTGTTCCTCGTGCTGCCGGTGTTCGCGCTCGAAGCGCGCAAATACCCGGGCGGCGACGATCCCGCGCTCGTCGGCCTGGCCATGGGCATCTACGGCCTCACGCAGGCGGTGCTGCAGCTGCCGCTGGGCATGGCGTCCGACCGCTTCGGGCGCAAGCGCGTGATCGTGCTGGGCCTGGCCGTGTTCGCCGCCGGCAGCTTGATGGCGGCCCTGGCCGACTCCCTCACCGGGCTGCTGGCCGGCCGTGCGCTGCAGGGCGCGGGCGCGGTGTCCGCCGCCGTGACGGCGTTGCTGGCCGACCAGACGCGCGACGCGGTGCGCACCAAGGCCATGGCGCTGGTGGGCGGCAGCATCGGGCTGATGTTCGCCGTGGCGCTCGTCGCGGCCCCCCTGCTGGCCGCGCACATCGGGCTGGCGGGCCTGTTCGGGCTGACCTGCGCGCTGGCGCTGGGCGGCATCGCCGTGGTGCTGTGGGTGGTACCGCCCGAGCCCGCGCGCCATGCCGATGCCCCGCGCGGGCGCCTGGCCGAGGTGTGGCGCCATGCCGACCTGCTGCGGCTGAACCTGGGCGTGTTCGTGCTGCACACGGTGCAGATGGCCATGTGGGTGGCCGTGCCCGCGCTGCTGGTGCAGGCGGGTTTGCCCAAGGCCGGGCACTGGCAGGTGTACCTGCCCGCGGTGGTGCTGTCGTTCGCCATGATGGGCGGGCTGTTCGCGCTGGAACGGCGCGGTTATCTGCGCGAAACGCTGCTGGCGGCCATCGGCATGGTGCTGCTGGTGCAGATGGGCCTGGGCGGCGTGGCCGCGGCCGGCGCCACGCCCGCGCTGTGGGCGCTGGGGCTGCTGCTGTTCGTGTTCTTTTGCGGCTTCAACGCGCTGGAGGCCAGCCAGCCCAGCCTGGTCTCGCGCATGGCGCCGCCGCACCTGCGCGGCGCGGCCCTGGGCACCTACAACACGCTGCAGTCGCTGGGCCTGTTCGCCGGGGGCGCCCTGGGCGGCGCGCTGGCGAAGTGGGCCGGCCCGCCACAGCTCTTTGCCGTGACGGCGCTGCTGTGCGCGGTGTGGCTGGCCGCCAGCTGGGGCCTGCGGCCGGTGGGCCGGCAGGCGGCCGGGGTTCCGGCAGGGCACTGAGCGCGCGCCGGCACCCCGGCCGACCGTCGCGCTTTTTTTGCCCTTTCAGCCCAGCCGCTGGCGCAGCCGCGCAACGGCGCTGTGCACGGTGGTGAACACCGGCAGCCCCGTGGCCGCCTCGCATGCCTGCCGGGCGCGCGCCATGCTGAATTGCGCGAGCGCGATGCGGCGGCAGCCCTGCGCCTGCAGCGCCCTCGCCTGTTCGGCGATGAGCCGGTCGTGCAGCGCCGCATCGCCCCGGTTCAGCGCGTCGAGCGCGCCGACGGCCAGCGCCGTGCGCAGCGCCACGTGCGCGGGGAACTCCGGCGGCATCGATTCCAGCGTGGGCGCGAAGGTGGCGATCAGGCCCACGGCACCGTCCCCGGCACTGGGCACTGCCGCCTGCGCGATGTCGTCCACCATGGCCTCGTTGGGCTTGAGCACCGGCAGCCCGGCGTGCCGGCGCGCCACCGCCTCGATGCATGGCCCGAAGGCCGAGCAGGTGAACAGCAGCGCCTGCGCGCCCGTGCCCACGGCGTAGTCCGCCAGTTGCAGGAACCGCTCGTGCATGGCCGCGTCCAGCCCGGCACCCGAGCGCGCCAGGTCGGCCGAGAGGCTGTCGTCCAGCAGGTTCATGCGCAGCGCATCGGGCCACTGGGCTTCGAAGGCGGCGTTGATGGGCGCCACCGAGTGGGACAGGGCGTGGATCAGCGCGATGCGGGCAGGTGGGGTGGCGGTGGCGGTGGCGGTGGCGGTGGCGGTGGCGGTGGCGGTGGCGGTGGCGGTGGCGATCATGGCGGCAGCGGCTCAAATGCCTTGGGAGCTGGGGTTCTGGAATGCATCGCGCGTCTCGGCATTCAGCGGGTAGCGGATGTTGATGTTCTTGGGCGGAATGGGCGACATGAACCAGCGCTGGTACAGCGCCTCCATCTCGCCGGACCGCATCATGGCACCGACCATGAGCGAGGTGGTGGCCCTGACCGACAGCGAAGCCTCGCCGCTGTCGCTGCTCGCGCAGGAGACGGTGCTGTTCGCCACGCAGAGCCCGTCGTTCTTTCCCTCGATCGCCGCCGCCACGGCGGTGTCGGAATCGTTGCTGGAATTACTGGCCAGCCGCGCGGGGGCGCCGGGCATCGAGCGCATCGAGGCGGCCGGGCAGCATCTGGTGCGCTCGGGCGCCTACCTGCAGCCAGTCACCCTGCGCAAGCCGGGCGGCTGACTGCCCACCCTGCGCCGGGCGCCAGGCTTCAGGCGGCCGTCGGGGCGGCCGTCGGGGCGGCTTGGGATGCGGCCGGGGTTGTACCAGTCACCACCTGACGGCGCTGCACCAGCCGGTTCGCCGCGCTCACCACCGCATGCACCGACGCCGTGACGATGTTGTGGTGCAGCCCCACGCCGAAGGTCGCGCCGGGCACGCCGTCCAGGGCTGCCTCCACGATGGCCAGGGCCTGTGCATCGGCGCCGGAGCCGGTCGCACGCTCCTCGTAGCCATGCACGCGCAGCGGCAGGCCCAGGGCGTCCACCGTGGCGTCGATCGGGCCGTTGCCCTGGCCCTGCAGGGTCTGGCGCGCGCCGTCGATGGTCACGTCCAACTCGATGCCGCGGCCGTCGTCGGCCAGCCGGTGGGCATGGCACACGATGGCGCCGGGCACGCCTGCGGAGGTTTCGAGGTAGGTGGCCTGGAACAGCGACCACAGCGTGGCGCCGGTCATCTCGGTCTCGCTGGCGTCGGTCTGGCGCTGCACCACGGCACTGAACTCCACCTGCATGCGGCGCGGCATGACCACGCCGCGTTCGCGCTCCAGCAGGAAGGCGATGCCGCCCTTGCCCGACTGGCTGTTGACGCGGATCACGCTGTCGTAGGTGCGGCCGAGGTCCGCAGGGTCGATGGGCAGATAAGGCACCTGCCACAGGCCCTCGGGGTCATGGGCAGCAAAGCCCTTTTTGATCGCGTCCTGGTGCGAGCCGGAGAACGAGGTGAACACCAGGTCGCCCACGTACGGATGGCGCGGGTGCACGGGCAGCGCGGTGCATTCCTCGGCCACCCGCGCCACGGCGTTGATGTCGGAAAAGTCGAGCCCCGGATGCACGCCCTGCGTGTAGAGGTTGAGCGCCACCGTCACCACGTCGAGGTTGCCGCTGCGCTCGCCATTGCCGAAAAGGCAGCCTTCCACGCGCTGCGCGCCGGCCATCATCGCCAGCTCGGCCGCAGCCACGCCCGTACCGCGGTCGTTGTGCGGGTGCACCGAAAGCACGATGTGCTCGCGCGGGCTCAGGCGCCGGTGCATCCACTCGATCTGGTCGGCAAACACGTTGGGCGTGGCGTTTTCCACCGTGGTGGGCAGGTTGATGATGATTTCGCGACCCGGGCCCACGCCCCAGGCGGCGATGGCGGTCTGGCAGGCTTCGAGCGAGACTTCCAGCTCGGTCGCGCTGAAGGTCTCGGGCGAATACTGCAGCGTCCAGCGGGTTTCGGGCTGGGCATCGGTCAGGCGCTTGAGGTGCGAAACATGCTGCTCGATGAACGCCATCACCTGCGTCACGTTCATGCCGAACACCACGCGCCGCCACACGGGCGCAGTGGCGTTGTACAGGTGCACGATGGCGCGTGGCGCGCCGCGCACGGCCTCGACGGTGCGCTCGATCAAGTCGGCGCGCGATTGCGTCATGACCATCAGGGTCACATCGTCGGGCACCAGGTTCTCGTCGATGAGGCGGCGCACGAAGTCGTAGTCGGTCTGCGACGCGGCAGGGAAACCCACCTCGATTTCCTTGAAGCCGATGCGCACCAGCTCTTGGAACAGCTTCATCTTGCACTCGCCGTTCATCGGCTCGAACAGTGCCTGGTTGCCGTCGCGCAGGTCGGTGGACAACCAGACGGGCGCGCGGGTGATGGTCTGGGAAGGCCAGGTGCGGTCAGCCAATGCGATGGGAGCGATGGGCTGGTACTTGGTAGCGGGCTTGGAAATCATGAGAGGCTCCACGAACAGTGTGTGCCGTGCTGCGAGGCAGCGGATAGGGCACGGGTCGAATCAACGGTGAACGGTGAACGACATCCCCTGCAGCCCTCCACCATGGGTGGAGGCTGGTTCGCGGGCCGGGGTCAGGGGGAAATCGGTGGTTGCGCTTTTAGGCAACGGTGATGGCGAACGCAGGCAGACCCCGGCCAGGTACTAGACCTAGCGATAGCGGGGATAGCAGCAGATTGCGTTGCATAGCGGCAAATCCTAGCACAGGAGTGATGAAAGGCTCAAAACGGTAAAAACTGCCGGGGAAAGTGATTAACAATGGGTCTTACATTTCGCACGCTTTTGCAATTTGGCGCGTGTTCGGTCTTCGCAGTCGATCCGTCCCGGCGCCCTGGCGCCTTCGTTCTTGCCCGCCTCCACAGGAGCACGTTCCATGAAACGCCGTGTATTCACCACCCGCCTGAGCGCCTCGCTCGCACTCCCGTGGATCGGCTCTGCCGCCCGCGCGGCCTCTCCGGTCGTCATCGGCATGGTGGCGCCGCTCACCGGAGGCAATGCGGCCGAAGTCGGCAAGCAGGTCGTACTGGGTGTGGAGTCTTACTTTGCGGATGCGCAAAAAACGCAGGCCTTTTCCGGCCTCGACGTGAAGTTCGTCGTGGAAGACGACGAATTCAAGCCCGAAAAGACGGTCGCCGGCGCGCGCAAGCTGCTGGGCATGAAGCCGGCCGCGCTGATTTCGTTCGCCACGAGCAACACCCAGGCGTTGATCGACGCCAAGCTGCCGCAGGACCAAGCCGTGCCGCTGTTTCCCACGCGGTCGGGCTCTCAGGTGATCCGCGAACCGGTCAACCCCTTCGTGTTCCATGTGCGCGCCGGCTACAGCACCGAGTTGACCAAGCTGGTGGCGCAGATGGGCGATGCCATCGGCATGACCAAGTTCGCAGCGCTCTACCAGAACGATGCGTATGGCCAGAAAGGCCTGGAGGCGCTCACGGCCGCGCTGTCGAAACGCAAGCTCGCGCTGGTGGCGAAGGAACCCTACGAGCGCACGACGTCGGACGTCCAGCCCGCGGTGGCGGCACTGCTCAAGGCCGATGCACAGGTCATCGTGATGGTGGCCGGACAGGCCGCAGGCAGCGCATTCGTGAAGGCATATCGCGCAGCCGGCGGGCATGCCCAGATGGTGGGCATCTCCGACCTGGACCCGGTGAAGCTGGTGGATGCGGTGGGAGCGGAGAACGCCCGTGGCGTGGGCATGACGCAAGTGTTTCCGGCCCTCACCAACCAGTCGATCCCGGTCGTGCGCGAGTTCCGGCAGGTCATGCAGGCCGCCCAGCAAAGCGCCAGCATCGCTTCGCTCGCCGCCTTCGAAGGCTTTCTGGTGGCCAAGACCATCGGCCAGGGCCTCAAAGCCGTGCCGCGCAGCGGCAATGGGGGCGTGGATGGCCGCACGCTGGCCGAGACGCTGTCACGCCTGCCGCGCATCGATCTGGGCGGCTACGAGTTGTCGTTCCTGAACAACCGGCGCGAGGGCAGCCTGTTCACGGAAATCGCCATCCTGGACGGCTTCGGCCGCGCGCGCTACTGACCGTTTTTTCAAGCCGCTGCGGCCACTCCTGCGGGCGGAGCGCTCAAGCGGTTGCCGTGGTTTGCATCGCCGCACCGCCGTATTGGGCGAACCATTTGCCCAGCGCGGGCTTGGCGCAGCGCTGCAGCGCCATGAGCAATGAATGCGCGGGATCGGCCACGCCCCAGCGGGTGCGCAGGTCATGCTGGATGCGGCCCAGCAACGCGGCCGCCATCTCCGCGTCGGCCAGCGCCCGGTGGGCCCGCTCCGCACGGGGCAGGTCCAGGTGGCCGACGATGCTGCCCAGCTTGTGGCTGGGCGCTTCCGGGTACAGCCGCCGCGACAGCAGCACCGTGCAGGCGAACGCATGCGGGGCCGGAAGGTCCACGCACTGCAATTCGGCCGCCCAGAACTTGCTGTCGAACGATGCGTTGTGCGCCACCATGGGCGTGTCGCCCACGAAGCGCGCGGCCTCGCCCATCACCTGCGCCGCATCCGGCGCGGCCGCCACCATTGCGTTGGTGATGCCTGTCAACTGCGTGATGAAGGGCGGAATCCACGCGCCGGTTTTCATCAGGCTTTGGAAGCGGTCCACCACCTGCCCGTTCTCCAGCAGCACGATGGCCACTTCGGTCGCCCGCGCGCCCTGGCCGGGCGAGACGCCCGTGGTTTCGAAGTCGATGACGGCGATGAGAGACATGGCGATGGGAGCGGACGGAGCTGGATTGGGGGCGGGCAAAAGGCAGGAGCCCGCATTTTCCGACAACCGCCCGTAATGGGCGCAGCGCTGTCTCCGCTTTATCCCGCTTTACCCGGCCTTGCCCTCAATCCACGCTGCGCGGGTGTTCCATAAAGAACCGCAGCATCTGCTCCGTGGCATTGACGCCGCGCGGATCGGTGTAGCTGCCCCGCGCATTGCCGCCGGCCCAGGCATGCCCCGCGCCGTGCAGCACCCAATGCTCGGCCACGACGGCACCCGAAGCGCTGGTTGAGCCACTGCCACCGCGGTACACCGTGCGCGTATAGGGCTGGCCCGTGGAACTGCGGCCCGATTCCACCTCGGGCCGGGCGCCGGGCGTGGATCGCAGCGCCGCCGCCAGCAACTGCTCGCCATTGCGCGCGTGCACGGTTTCGTCCGCATCCCCGTGGAACACGATGAGCGGCGTTGGCTGGGTGCTGCCGGGGCGCCCCGAGGGTGCCGAGCCAGCGGCGTTCTTGGCACCGCTCTTCATGGCCGACAGCGCGCCCATCACGTTGTGCGCCGCGCCGGCCTGCAGGCCCGAATGCACGCCGACCGCAGCGAACACATCGGGATATTCGCGGGCCAGCAGCGCGGCCATCGCGCCGCCAGCGGACAACCCGGCAACGTACACGCGCCGCTCGTCCACAGGGTGGCGCGCCATGGCGTCGCGCACCATCGCCACGAGCGTGGCGGGTTCGCCGTGGCCGCGTTGCTGGTCTTGCGGGCGAAACCAGTTCCAGCAGCCATGCGCGTTGGCGCCCTGCGCCTGCGCCGGGTACAGCACCAGCGCGTTGGCCGGCGCGGCCGCGGCATTCATGCCGGTGCCGGTGGCGAAGTCTTGCGGATTCTGGGTACAGCCGTGCAGCATCAGCACCAGCGGCATGGGCGTGCCTGCTGCGGCGCCGGGCGGCACGCTGAGGTAATAGTGGTCCTGCGGTGCGCCGGCAGCTCCCGAATAAGCCACGCGTGTGAAACTGCCCGGGGCTTGCGCCCCACGGCCGGACGGCGAAACCGCTGGCGACGCGGCGCTGCCAGCGGCTTCGGGCTGCACCGCACGAGCGACGATCACCGCGTCTTCCACATCGGAGGTGCCGATGGGACTGCTCCATGCGCTGGCTTGGCCCGTGGGCCTCTCGAAACGCGCGCGCCAGGCCCCTGCCGCGGATGCTGCCGCAGTGCTTGCGGGGGTCGGCGCGCCAGAGGGGCTTCGCCCGGCCAAGGCCTGCTGTATGGCGCGGGTTGCGTCGGCCAGTTGGCCGGTGCGCATCAAGGGAGTGACTTCGTTCAGAAGCTGCTTGACCTTCGTGTTCCAGTTCATGGAGAGTTCCTTGGGCAGTGGGCGGGCGCTCCGCCCTGCATGGGTGGGGGCACATTGCACGCCCTCAAAGCGCCATGTGCCCAGTACTTGGGTTTGTCTCCGACTTGACTTGGAACGCACCGCGAAGAAGCCGGTGCTGGATCGATCGCCCTTGGCCGTTTTTTGGAAGGCTTCAGCCGATGCGCCCCGCCAGCGCCGCCTTGACCGCGGCATTGGCATGAAATGCCCCGAGCACCTGCACCGACGCGATCGTGGCCTGGGCCAGCGCGGCGGGCACGTCGTCGTCAATGGTGCAAAGGCCGAGCACCTTGATGTCCAGCGTCTGCCCTGCGGCCTGCGTGGCTTGCAGGTCTGCGCGGCTGAGTCGCTGCAGCCCCAGCACCAGGGTCTTGCGCGCCACGACCTGTCGTACCGCTTCGGACTGGGCCGTGAGCTGGTTGCGAATGGCCGTGCGGATGAAATCGGTGCGGTTGGAATAGAAACCCTCGGACACCAGCAGGTCGATGTGGCCCAGGTCCACGAATCCCAGGTTGATGGTCACTTTTTCGGAATCGGGCACCTTCAAGCTTTTTTCAATCAATGTGCTATTCATAAAACATCCATTTACCATCCATATGGATGTTAAATGGATGGCATATGGAGTCTTTCAAGGGCTCGGCCGAAAAATAAAGGGCCCGAAGGCCCCTCGTCTTTCAAGCGGCGCCGAGGCCGCTGCGCGTATCAGCCAGCGCCCCGCCCACCGCCGCTGCCCGCCGAGCCCTGGCGCGACTGCACCTGGTTGCCGCTGCCGATGTGGGCGTCGCGGTCATGCCGGCTTTGTGGCGTGCGCTGGGCTTCGTTCTTCTGCGTGGGCTCTTGATCGCCCTGGCGGTCGTGGTCGTTTTCCACCTGGCCCTTGCCGGGCTCTTGCTTGTCGTTGGCCATGTTGTTTCTCCTTGCGAGTGAGGGAATCAATCGGATCGGCACGGTACGGGCACCTCAGGTGAGCGACAGTTCCTTGTGTTCGCCCATGTCCTTGGGCGGGTTGCCGGTCACGGCAGCCTTGGCCATCTTGAACAGCTGGGTCATCTTGCTTTCCTTGACGTCCCAGTATTCGGCGTGGTCGATGTGGATGGCCAGCAGCACGAGGTTCGGATCGTTCACGCCACCGGGGAACCAGGCCTTCGCCATGGGCGACCACAAGGCTTCTTTTTTCACCATGTCTTCGATGAAGCCGGCGGTGCCCGACAGCGAGACGTAGCTGTCTTTCTCGGGATTGGAATAGGTCACGTTGACCTGGCTGTCGGAGCGCAGGCGCTCGTACAGTTCGCCATTGCGCGGGATGAAGAAAAACAGCTGCGATTGCTCGTCGATGTCCTTGTTCTGGGTGGTCAGGGGATGGGCGTGCAGCATGCCCGTGGCGGCACGGTGGGTCAGCATGCCGAAACGGATGTCCTTGATCAGCCGCCACAAGGTGGCATGGGGGGAAGTGGTGTCGTCGTTGCTCATTGAAGTCTCCGGCGTGTGGCGTGGGATAGAGAATTCAATGTAGGCCGCCCGTGGCGGGCCTGCGGTCGGCTCGTGACGCGGCCCCCTGTGGGGGATGTCCGACAGCCGCAGCGCCCCGGCGCGGCGAAGCGGCGGTCGATGCCGCTCAGCCTTCGAGCCGCGTGCGCAATTCGACGAGCCCTTGCCGCAGGTCGGCCAAAGCCCCTTCGGACAAACCGCACAGGCCGGCGAACGTTGCGTTGACCTGCGTCGCTCTGGCACGCAGGTCACGGCCTGCCGGCGTGAGCACCAGTGCCAGGCTGCGTTCGTCCTTCGGGTCGCGCAGGCGCTGCAGCAACCCGTCGGACTCGAGCCGCTTCACGATGGGCGTGAGCGAGCCCGGGTCCAGGTGCAGTTGCTCCGCCAGCGACTTGAGCGTGATGCCGTCGCGCTCCCACAGGGCGAGCATGACGAGGTACTGCGGGTAGGTGAGGTCCAGGCTTTTGAGGAGCGGCTTGTAGGCCTGCATCATGGCCAGCGAGGTGGAATAGATGCTGAAGCACAACTGCCGGTCCAGTAACAGCGCGTCGTCGACCTTGCTCATCGGCTCTCCTTAAGAGCCGGCATCTTAACCAGCGGGCGCTGAGCGCCAAAAACGCCGTGCAGCAGGCGCGGCACGTGCCATCCGTGGATGCACGCGCCGCCCCCAACATCAGCGCAGATGCTTTTGCAGCTCGGCGCCGGCCTGGCCGAGCGCGGCGCGGGTCGCGGGAACCTGGGCCAGCACGTTCAGCAGGCCGAAGTCATGGATCATGCCGTTGTAGCGGGTGACGACCACGTTCACGCCAGCGGCGTCCAGTTGGCGGCCATAGGCTTCGCCTTCGTCGCGCAGCACGTCGAATTCGGCGGTCTGGATGAGCGCGGGCGGCAGGCCCTGCAGTTGGGCCACGCTGGCCTGCAGGGGCGAGGCGTAGGTTTCCTTGCGCTGGGCGGCATCGGTGGTGTAGTTGTCCCAGAACCACTTCATCATGTTGCGCGTGAGGAAGTAGCCGTTCTCGAACTGCTGGTACGAGGGGGTGTCGAAGTTCGCATCGGTCACCGGCCACAGCAGTGCCTGGAACCGGATCTTCGGCGTGCCCTTGTCCTTGGCCATCAGGCTCACCACTGCAGCCATGTTGCCCCCCACGCTGTTGCCGGCCACGGCCAGGCGGCTGCCGTCCACCTGGATCTGCCGGCCGTTCTCGGCCACCCAGCGGGTGGCGCCGTAGGCCTGGCGGATGGCCACGCCGTAGCCGGCTTCGGGCGATGGCGTGTAGTCCACATAGACCGCCACGGCGCCCGAGCTGACCACCAGGTCACGGATCAGCCGCTCATGCGTGGGAAAGTCGCCCAGCACCCAGCCGCCGCCATGGAAGAACATGAACGCAGGCAGCACGCCCTTGGCGCCCGCCGGCCGGACGATCTTCAAGCGGACTTCCTCGCCATCGACCTGGATGCGCTTTTCCGACACGTCGGCCGCAGGCAGGTCCACCCGGACGCTCGACTGGGCCCCGGTCAGCACGGCGCGTGCGTCCTTCGGGCTCAACTGCTCCAGCGGCTTGCCACCGCCCGCAGCGAGGGCGTTCAAAAACCCTTGCGTCGTGCGCTCGGGCTGCGCGGCAATGGCACCGTGGGCGGCCACGGCCAGGGCAGTGGTGGCGAAGAGTTTGGCAGCAACGTTCATGGCAAATCTTTCAATGGATGGATGGCTAATGATTAGCGTGACAACTATTTGGCATGATGTCACACGCCAACGCCTGGAAAACCGCCACGGCAGATCCCAAGGCCGGCGAATATTATCACGCTAACCAATTGTGTGCAATTTAATTAGCGCACTCACCGCACAGCAGCACCGTGGCGCGAACGGCCCCGTTGGTTTTTCCAGCACTGCGTCGTGCCGACGCCGCTGCGACCGTCACCGTGCGTCCTGCGCGCGCCGCAGTCCAGTCCCGCCTTGCGGTCCCCTTGCGGTCCCTTACCCGGCCGCCCGCCGCTCCAGCGCAAACGGCGGGAGCCCCTTCAGCAGCCGCTGCCCGTACGAGGTGCGCACCAGCCGCTTGTCGTAGCAGTAGACATGGGCGCGGTCTTCCTCGGTGCGGATGGCGCGGCCCACCCATTGGGCGAGGCGGATGGCCGTGGCCGGCACCACCAGTTCGCTGAACGGGTCGCGCCCTGCGGCGCGCAGCCATTCGGCGCGCGACTCGCCCACCGGATCGTCCGGCGGGGCGAACGGCAGCTTGGTGATGAAGAGCGATTCGCACAGCGCGCCGGGCAGATCCAGCCCCTCGCCGAACGACTGCATGCCGAAGATGATGGACGGGTCGCCATGGGCCACCCGCTCGCGGTGCCGCGCCAGCAGCTGGGTGCGCGGCAGCGCCGTCTGCACCAGCACGCTGCTGCGCATGGCGGTGGGCAGGGCATCCACCGCCTGGCGCATCTGGTCACGCGAGGTGAACAGCACCAGCGCGCCGGACTCGACCATGGCCAGGTCGGTCAGCAGCGCGTCCACCATCTCGGCGGTGAAGGCCTGCGCCTCGCGCGGGTCGGCCACGGTCTCGGTGGCGATCAGCGTGCCCTGCAGCGCGTAGTCGAACGGGCTGGGCACTTCCAGCGTGGTGACGGTCTCGTCGCCGAACAGGCCCGCTTCGCGCAGGAAGAAGTCGAACTGCCCGCAGCTCGTCAGCGTGGCCGAGGTGAGCACCGCCCCGCGCACGGCCGACCACAGGTGATTGCGCAAGGTATTGCCGGGCAGGATGGGGCTGGCATGCGCCTTCACGACGATGAAGTCGCCCTCCACTTCCAGCGTGAACCATTTGGCGGCCGGCACGGCGCCTTCGGGCGCGTCCTGCAGCAGCAACTGCGCGGTGGCGTGCACGCCCTCCAGCCGGGGCGCGAGCGCGCCGACCTGGGCATAGAGCGTGGACAGGCGACGCGCCTCGTCGGGCTTGTCGCGGATCTCGGCGCGCAGGGCCTTGGCGATGGCGCGCAGCGCGTTCAGAAAGCCCTCGGCGTGGTGCGCCATCTGGCCCAGCGGCTCCACCAGCGCCTCGGGCAGCACACCGCCGGTCACGCGGGCGCGCGTGGGCATGCCCGGCGCCTGCGGGCGTGCGCGGCCGCCCCAGGCGGGCTTGGGGGCACGCAGTTGCTCGCCGTACACGTCCATCACCAGGCGGGCGACATCCTGCAGCGCGGCACGCAGGCGCGCGGAATGGTTGGGAATGTCGGCGATCTCTTCGACCTCGACCAGCGCGCCGATGCGCAGCGCGCGGCTGGCCAGGCGGTCGATCCAGGTCAGGCGGGACAGGTCGGCCTCGCAGGCGAACTGGTCGAGCGCGGTGGCGGGAAGGTGGTGCGCCTCGTCCACCACCAGCAGGCAGTTGTCCAGCTCGGGCAGCAGCCGCGCGCCCAGCGAGGACAGCAGCAGGTCGTGGTTCGCCACGATGACCTGCGCGGCCACCAGCGCCTTGCGCCGGTCGTAATACGTGCACTGGCTGAAGGCCGGGCAGTGCTTGCCGGTGCAGGAGCTGGATTCGGCCGCCACCGGGCTCCATACCTCGGACTCGGGCGGAACCTCCAGGCTGTCGCGGTCGCCGTCCCAGGCGCCCTTGGCGAGCACGTCGGCCATGGTGGCGTAGAACTTCATGCGCGCCTCGGTTTCCTGGCGCGGGCGGGCGGCGCGGTGGCTGGCCTCTTCTTCGGCGAAAAGGTCTTCCTCTTCCGGCGAATGCGCCTCGCCCGTGCCGGCAAGGCGCTCCAGCTTGAGCTTGCACACGTAGCGCCCGCGCCCCTTGGCCAGGGCGAACTTGAAGGGCTGCTCCATGCGCGCGGCCAAGGCCGGCAGATCCTTGTTGACGAGCTGCTCCTGCAGCGCGACCGTGGCGGTGGAGATCAGCACCCGCGTGCCGCGCGAAATCGCCATGGCGATGGCCGGCACGCTGTAGGCCAGCGATTTGCCCACGCCCGTGCCGGCCTGCACGACGGCGATGGCCCGCTGGGGCGGCGGCGCCTCGCCGTCGGGGCCCTCTTCCACCTTGCCCAACTGCGCCAGGCTGAAGGTGTGCGCCACCTGCTCGGCCATGCGCCGCTGGCCGGCGCGGCTGCGAAAACCCTCGGTGGCACCGACCACCGCATCGAAAGACTGCAGGGCCTGCGCGGCCCATTCCTGTTGAGACATACAGTAGTGTGGCATGGCGCGGTCCCTAAACTGCGGGGCACCGCGTTCTTTCCCCTTCGACCGACCTATCGAAACGAGACCCTCCATGGCAGAACACCTGGCCTCCGTCACCTGGCAGCGCGGCAGCGATGCCTTCCTGGACCGCCGCTACCACCGCGCCCACCAATGGCAGTTCGACGGCGGGGCCACCGTGGCCGCGTCGTCCTCGCCCCACGTCGTGCCACTGCCGTATTCCGACGCCGCCGCGGTGGACCCGGAAGAAGCGTTCGTCGCGGCGCTGTCGAGCTGCCACATGCTGTGGTTTCTCGACTTGGCCTGCCGCGACGGGTGGCGTGTGGACAGCTACCAGGACGACGCTGTCGGCACCATGGCGCCCGACGACCAGGGCCGTCCCGTGGTCGCCCACGTGCAACTGCGCCCCGTCACCCGGTTCGATCCCGCGCACGCCCCCAGCCCGGCGCAACTGGAGGCGCTGCACCACCGCGCGCACGCGGCGTGCTTCCTGGCCAACTCGGTTCGCACGCGCATCGATTGCGAACCCGTGCTGCAACTCAGCGACGCGGGCTGACCGGCCACCCAGCGGCCTCACCAGACAAGCGCCACGAAATGCTATCTATTCAATAGCAATACACCGCCGTTTTTATTGCCGTGGAGGCCTGAAAGACCCGGCATCGCGCCAGCCGGCGACGGCTGTGCGCACCCGCCTACAGACGCTGCCGCAGGGCTTTTCTAGCATGGACCCACGCCGTTTCCGGCCGAGAACCATCCACAGGAGCCCCCCCATGTCCACGCCCCGCGATCCCCTTCCCACCGCACCCGTCCCCGAACGCAAAGAGCGGCGCATCGACACCACGCAACCGCATCCGGCCCCCGATGCCGAGACGAAAAACCTCGACACGCCCGAACCCCGCCTGCCGCACGAGCGTGACCAGGCCGTCGAAATGACCGGCGGCGAGCCCTCCGAAGAAATGCAGCAGGCCTACAAGGACGTACAGCGCGGCCTGCAGGACACGGACCGCGGCAAACCGGCGCACGACGCCTACCAAAAGCAAAAGCGCTGAACCAGCGCCCGGCCCGCGCCGCTGGCCCGTTCACTGCGGCCCCGCATCACTCCAGCATCTCCACCCGCAGCCGGACGGGCGCCTGAACGCACAGGCCCGGCACATCGCGCAGGCGCTCCAGCGCCGCCTGCACCTGCGCATCCGCAGCGGTGTGCGTGAGCACCAGCACATGGTCGATGGCTGCATCAGCCGCAGTAGCCGGTTCAGCCGCGCCATCCGCTGCCGGCACCGTGTGCAACTGCAGCGACTGCACCCCGATACCCGCCAGCGCGAGATGGCCAGCCACCTGATCCACCGCATCCGCACACCCCGCCGCCACCGGCACACGCAGGTAGTGCCGCGTGCGCACCTCGCCCATCGGCAGCACGGCCCGGTCGCGTTGCGCGTGCGGATGGAACGCCAGCGACGGCACGCGGTGGGCCGCGTTGCCATCCGCTGCCAGCCGCGCCACGTCCACCAGATCGGCGACCACGGCAGAAGCGGTGGGCTCCGAGCCCGCACCCGCGCCGTAGTACATCGTCACGCCGCAGGCATCGCCCTTCACCAGCACGGCGTTCATCGATCCGTCCACTTGCGCCAGCAGATGCCGGGCGGGCACCAGGGCCGGGTGCACGCGCAGCTCCACCGCCTGCGGCGCTTCGCCCCGCCCATCGCTGTCGGCCGGAACGCGCCGCGCCATGCCCAGCAGCTTGATGCGAAAGCCCAGGGTTTCAGCGCAGGCCACGTCGGTTGCCTGCAGCTTGCGGATGCCTTCGACATGCGCGTGTTCGAAGCGCACCGGCATGCCGAATGCATTGGCGGCGAGCAGCGTGGCCTTGTGCGCCGCATCCACGCCATCCACATCGAACGACGGGTCGGCTTCGGCGTAGCCCAGGGCCTGTGCCTGGGCAAGCGCCGTGTCGAAGTCCAGCCCCTCGTCGCGCATCTGGGTCAGGATGAAGTTGGTGGTGCCGTTGATGATGCCGGCCACCCATTCGATGCGGTTGGCCGTCAGGCCCTCGCGCAGCGCCTTGATGATGGGGATGCTCACCGCCACCGCGCCCTCGTAGGCCACCGCCACGCCCCGCCGCTGCGCCGCTGCGAAGATCTCGTTGCCGTGCACCGCCAGCAGCGCCTTGTTGGCCGTGACCACGTGCTTGCCGTGCGCGATGGCGGTGAGCACCCAGTCGCGCGCCGGGCCGGTGCCGCCCGCGGCCTCCACGACCACGTCCACGCCGGGATGGGTCGCCACGCGCAGCGGGTCGTCCGTGAGCTCCACGCCCTCGGCACCGTCCAGCACCTTCGCGGCGCGCGCCAGGTTGCGCGCCGCCACGGCCACGATCTCGATGCCCCGGCCTGCACGCCCTGCAATCAGGCCCTGGTTGCGGCGCAGCACCCGCCAGGTGCCAGCGCCCACCGTGCCAATGCCGATCATGCCCACGCGCAAGGGACGGGGCATGGCGGCGGGCGCAATGGCCTCGCCGACGGACAAGGGACTCAGGTGGGGATCGTTGAACATGCTCGCTCTCTCCAAAACAGGCCGTCGAAACAGCCAACAAAAAACCCAGCTGCCAGGCTGGGTTCGTTCGGGAGGGGAATGACACCAGGTGGCCGCCGGGACGGCCACCCTGCACCAAGGCTAGGTCGCCGCGGTGGTAATGGTGGTAATCATTCGAGCGTTCATCCGGGTCCGCGCGATGGCGGGCTGCACCACGTCGCAACCCTGACGGGCAGCGCGAGCAGCGGTGGAAACGGATGGACGGCAAGACATGGGAGGCGAGTGTACAGGAGCAAACGCACCACAATCAATTGCTATTAAATAAATAGCAATATGCCCTAGTGGATATTGCGGTGAAGGCCTTTTCGACTCGAAGCCTCTGCGCCTGCCACGGGTACCACAGCCCGGCGTGGGCACCCTCTTCGGCACCCGGCCTAGTGTTCTGTCCCGCTGATAAGTGAGCAAAGTCGATGCAGCTTTTCGAGCATCGAATCCGCGGTGGCGGTCCACCTGAAGGGTTGGCAGTTGGCGTTGTAGGCGGTGACGAAGTGGTCGATGCG
>NZ_BQXQ01000029.1 GCF_030159055.1 Acidovorax sp. SUPP3334 | reverse complement strand
GCCTTTATTTGCGTCTGCTCGCGCTGCTGGCCGAGCCGCCCATGGCGCTTGCCGCGAGGCCGCGAGAAGGAAAGCCTGGCTTACTCAGATTGGCTTGAAGCGGGTGGCGAATTTTGCAGGGCCGACTTTGTACGTGCCCATCGCCACCCTGCTCTGCCTCGTCATTGCCGTCAGTGACGGCGACACCCTCACCGCCCGCTGCGGCGCACAGCGCCCCATGCAGGTCCGCCTGGCCGCCATCGATGCGCCCGAGCGCAAGCAGGCGTTCGGCACACCGTCCCGCCAGAACCTCACCCGGCTCTGCCTTCGGCAACAGGCCACGCTGCAGACCGTGGCACGCGATGCCTATGGCCGCACGGTGGCGCATGTGCAGTGCGGCCATGGCGATGCGGCAGCGGCGCAGGTTCGGGCCGGGCTGGCCTGGGTTTACACGCCACGCGCCAGGCGCTATCCGCAACTGGCCGCGCTGCAGCGGCAGGCGCAGGCCAGCCACACCGGCCTGTGGTCGCAAAAGCGGCCGCGTGCTCCATGGGACTACCGCAAGCAGCACCCGCGCGGATAAAACGGTAGCATCCCGCGCAGCTTTCCCTTTCTTTCTGTTCCCCCCTTCCTTTCCTTTCACCGTTTGAACCGCCTGTAGCGCCGACCTCCGTGCCCGCCCACGGGGCGCGCCCAATGAAGGCGCCCGCGCCGTGCCAGATCTTTCCAACGCCACCCCGGTTCCGCCCCCACCCCTTCCGCCCGCCCCGGAAAGCGTGTACCGGCACGCCGGCTTCCTCGCGTTCCTGATCGCCCGCGTGGTGGCGGTGTTCGCCACGCAGGTGCAGGCGGTGGTCGTGGCATGGCAGGTGTATGACCTGACGCGCGAGCCGATGGCGCTGGCGTATGTGGGGCTTGCCCAGTTTTTGCCCATGCTGTGCCTGCTGCTGCCGGCCGGCGACCTGATCGACCGGGCGAGCCGCCGGCGCATCCTGGCGATCAGCTGGTCGGTGGGTGCGGTGTGCAGCGCGCTGCTCTGGTGGCTGTCGGGGCATGGCACGGCGGGCGTGGCCGGCATTTATGCGGCGCTGGTGCTGTTCGGCTGCTCGCGCGCGTTCTCGGGGCCGGCGCTGCAAAGCCTGCTGCCGCAGATCGTGCCGCGCAGCCAGTTGGCGCAGGCGATTGCCACCAACAGCATGCTGATGCGGCTGGCCGGGATCACCGGGCCGCTCATCGGCGGGCTGCTGTACGCGACCGGCGGTGCGTCGCTGACCTACCCCGTGTGCTGCATGTGCTTCGTGCTGGGCGCGCTGCTGCTGGCGCGCGTGACGGTGGCCTATGCCGTGCCGCCTTCGCCCACGCAGGGCCGCATGTGGCAGCGTTTCGGCGCGGGCATTCACTTCATCCGGTCGCGGCCGATCATTCTGGGAACGATCTCGCTCGATCTGTTCGCGGTGCTGCTGGGCGGTGTGGTGGCGCTGCTGCCCATCTATGCGCACGAGGTGCTGCACGTGGGGCCGCAGGGCCTGGGCGCTTTGCGCAGCGCCATCGCCATCGGCGAAATCTGCGCGGGGCTGTACCTCACGCTGAGGCCGTTCAATCGCCACGTGGGCCGGCGCATGTTCATCGCGGTGGCGATCTTCGGGGCGGCCAATCTCGTGTTTTCGCTGTCGCACTGGTTTGTGCTGTCGTTTGCGGCGCTGATGGTGTCGGGCGCGGCCGACATGGTGAGCGTGTACATCCGCGGGGCGCTGGTGCAGTTTTCCACGCCGGACGAAATGCGCGGGCGGGTGAACGCGGTCAACATGCTGTTCATCGGCTCGTCCAACGAACTGGGCGAGTTTCGCGCGGGCACCAGCGCCGCGTGGCTGGGCGCAGTGCCCGCTGCGGTGGCGGGCGGGCTGTGCACGCTGGCCGTGGTGGGCGCGTGGACGCTGGCATTCAAGCCGCTGCGCGATGTGGACCGCTTCGAGGAAGCCAGCGAAGAGCGCCAGCGCCGCTGACCCGAAAGCGGCGGCTTGACGGCGCAGCCCCATTGGCGGTTGACAGCGGTTACCAAAAAGTCAGGCAGCGCCAAAATGCTCATCTTTCTATAGCAATACACCGCCGTCTTTATTGCGCTGCAGGCCTTTTTCATTCAAAGCGTTGGGAGGCGCTGCGGATACATCTGTATCCCGGGCGTAAAACCCCGCTGCGCCCCCTTGCCGGGCTCCGCGCTGCGCTGCACCATGGGCACCGTTTCATCCATGGAGCTCTGCCATGAACCCCTCGCCCGCCGCTTTGACCGCCCTGCCCCTTACCCGCAGGCACTGGCTCGGATGGACTGCAGCCCTGTCGCTCGCCACCAGCGGCAGTGCCTGGGCCGCCGCCAGCCAGTCGGGCGCGCCGCCGGGGCAGGACGACACCGCGGCCGGCGTGCGCTTGCTGGACCGCATCTCCTGGGGGGCCACGGCCGCCTCGCAGCAGGCGATGGCCGAGGCGAGCGTGGCCGGTTACCTGGCTTCGCAGCTGCGATCCGCCCCGGCAGCGCTGCCGCCCGAGGCCCAGGCGCAGATCGATGCCATGGCCATCACCCGCACGCCCATGGAGACGCTGGCCATCGACCTGCAAGGCCGCCAGCAGGCCATCAAGGACCTGCCCGACGAAGACGCCCGCAAGGCCGCGCAAGAGGCCTACCAGCGCGAACTGCGCGGACTGCAGCGCGAGGCAGAGCGCCGCTTCGTACTGCGGGCCGTGTACTCGCCCGCGCAGCTGCAGGAGAAGATGACCTGGTTCTGGATGAACCACTTCAGCGTGTTCGCGGGCAAGGGCGACATCCGCGCCATGGTGGGCGACTACGAAGACCGCGCCATCCGGCCGCATGCGCTGGGGCGCTTTCGGGATCTGCTGGGCGCCACGGTGCGCCACCCGGCCATGCTGCGCTACCTGGACAACGCGCAGAACGCAGCCAACCGCATCAATGAAAACTATGCCCGCGAACTGATGGAGCTGCACACGCTGGGCGTGGACGGCGGCTACAGCCAGCGCGACGTGCAGGAGATGGCGCGCGTGCTCACCGGCCATGGCGTCTCGCTGCGCCCGCTGGGCGAGCCGCCCCCGAAGCTCAAACCCGAGTGGACCCACCAGTACGTGCGCCATGGGCTGTATGAGTTTCACCCCCAGCGCCACGACTGGGGCGCCAAGGAGTTGCTGGGGCAGCCGCTGCAGGGACAAGGCATGGCCGAACTGGACGAAGCCCTCGATCGCCTGGCCCGCGCGCCGGCCACGGCCCGCTTCGTGTCGCGCAAGCTCGCGTTGTACCTGGTGGGCGATGCGCCTGCACCCGCGCTGCTGGATGCGATGGCCGAGTCGTTCACGCGCAGCGACGGCCACATCGCCACCGTGCTGCAGACGCTGTTCGCCAGCGCGCCATTTCAGGCGTCGCTCGGCAAGCGGCTGCGCGATCCGGTGCAGTACGTGATGGCCGGGCTTCGCATGGGCTACGCCGATCGCGTGCTGACCAATCCCGACCCGGCGCTGTCGTGGCTGCAGCGCCTGGCCGAGCCGCTGTACGGCCGCGCCACGCCCGACGGTTACCCGCTCGATTCCGCCGCCTGGACCAGCTCGGGCCAGATGGCCGTGCGCTTCGAGGTGGCCCGGGCACTGGGCGGTGCCGGCGCGGCGGCGCTCTATCGCCCGGAAGGCGCGCCCCCGCCCAAGGTCGCGCCGCCGGCACTGGCCCAGAGCGCCTATTACCGCGCGCTGGAGCCGCAACTGGCGCCCGCCACGCGCGTGGCGCTGGCGCGCGCGGCCACGCCGCTGGAATGGAACACCTTCCTGCTGAGCGCGCCCGAGTTCATGTACGCCTGAGCCGTGCGGCCGCGCCCGCCGGGCGTGCCTGTCCCCACATACCTCAGCATCCATCCGCATCCCTGCATCGTTCATCACGCCTCTTCCTGTTGCCGCTGAAAGGCATTGCCATGACGCATTTCTTCACCCCCCGCCGCTCTGGAACCTCCGATGCCGGCCCCGCCCCGACCCGCCGCCAATGCCTTCAGGCCCTCGCCGCGCTGGCCGCGCCGGGCGTATTGCAGGCCAGCCTGGCGGCCACGCCGCAGGCCGCGGCGGATGCGCGCTTCTTGCTCGTGTTCCTGCGCGGCGGCTACGACTGCGCGAGCCTGCTGGTGCCCACCTCCAGCAGCTACTACTACGAAACCCGGCCCAACATCGCCATCGCCAAGCCGGGCGAGGCCGGTGGCGCCCTGCCGCTCACGGCCGACTGGGGCCTGCACCCGGCACTGGCGGGCTCGCTACAGCCCCTGTACGAGAAGAAGCAGGTGGCCTTCGTGCCGTTCTCGGGCACCGAAGACCTCACGCGCAGCCACTTCGACACGCAAGACAGCATCGAACTGGGCCAGCCCGTGGGCGGGCGGCGCGACTACCGCTCGGGCTTTCTCAACCGGCTGGCCGCCGAGCTGGGCACGCAGCCACGCTGGCACGACCACCTGTCGCCCATGGCCTTCACCGACACGCTGCCGCTGGTGCTGCGCGGCGGCTACGACGTGCCCAACACCGCGCTGGGCGCCGCGGGCGCGGCCAAGCCCGGCATCGACGACCGGCAGGCCGGCCTGATCGCTTCGATGTACGGCGGCACGCCGCTGGCCGCCGCCGTGGCCGAAGGGTTCCAGACGCGCGACGAAGTGGCGCGCACCATGCAGGGCGAGATGGATGCGGCCAGCCGCAATGCCTTGAGCACCAAGGGCTTCGAGGGCACGGCGCGCCGCATGGCCCGGCTGATGCAGTCGCGCTACAACCTGGGCTTCGTGGACGTGGGCGGCTGGGACACGCACGTGGGCCAGGGCAACGCCACGGGCGCGCTGGCCAACCGCTTCGAGGAACTGGGCCGCGGGCTGTCCGCCTTCGCCGATGAAATGGGGCCGGCCTGGAACCGCACCACGGTGGTCGTCATCAGCGAGTTCGGCCGCACCTTCCGCGAGAACGGCAACCGCGGCACGGACCACGGCCACGGCAGCGTGATGTGGGTGCTGGGTGGCGGCGTGTCGGGCGGCCGCATCGCAGGCGAGCAGCAGACGCTCTCGGCCACCACCCTGTTCCAGAACCGCGACTACCCAGTGCTGAACGACTACCGCGCCGTGCTGGGCGGGCTGTTCGCGCGCACCTATGGGCTGTCGCCCGCGGCCCTGGCCCGCGTGTTCCCGCAGACCCGGCCGCGCGATCTGAAGCTGGTATGAACGCGAAGGCTCAGAGGGCCGGGGTCGCCTGAACCCCTGCGGCACCCGCTGTGGTGCCAGACGCGTCGAACGTGCCGCTCAGCAGTTCCGGCAGGCGATCGGCTCCCATGCGAAAGCCGCAGGCCTGCGCGTGGCCGCCGCCACCCATGCTCTCGGCGAGCACCGAGCAGTCGAAATTGCGCTGCGAGCGCATGCCGACCTTGACCTTGCCGTCCTTGCCGACGATCCACATCAGCGCGAACGTGCCGCACTGCTTGGACAGCATTTCGCCGATCAGGCTGTGGAAGGCGCCGGGCGCATTCACCATCAGCCCCTGCTTGCCGTTGAAGGTGATGGCTTGCGCGCCGCCCGCCACGTCGGCCGCCAGGTGGCGGAATTTCTCGTCCATGGCGTTGCCGCGTGCCACGAAGGCGGCGGATTGCTCGGGCGTGAAGTGGGCGATCTCCTCCCAGCGCGCGAAGTCGAAGGGCTCCATGTCCAGCGCGGCGAGGTAGCCGGCGCTTTCAGGAAAAGCCCAGGCCCAGATGTCGCGGTCTTCCACGTAGCGCACCAGATCGGGCAGCGGAGCGTCGGGGTAGAAAAACTCCCACGCCAGGCGCGCACCCGATTTGTCCATATCGAAGTGCATCACGCCGCATCGGCAGGCAAAGCCGGTGAGCTTTTCGGCCGCGCTCTTGTGGTGGTCCAGCATGACCAGCTTGGCGGCCCGCTCGTCGATGGCGGTCAATATCTCGGGCGTGAAAGAAAAGTCGAGGATGTACACCGCCCGGCCGTCCAGCGCAGGCAAGTCTTCCACCGACTGCACCTGGCCGTGCGACAGCCCTACGCACTCGGCCTGGCCGCCGTAATAGCGCCAGGCAGCCAGCGCGGCGCCGAAACCGTCGGCGCAACGGCCGTGGTAGAGGATCAGGGGGTTGGGGTCGCTCTTGTCGGGGTGCACCAGCAGTTGCAGGGGCAGGAGGGGTTTTTTCGTGGGGATCGTCATGGGGCGCATTGTCGGGCACCGGGCGGGCCGAGCGGCGGAGGGGCTTGGCAGTGCCACCCTTTCGGTTGTCCAATCGCCCAGGGGCGCTGCATCGCGCCACCCGGCACCGATTCACCCGCAAGGAGTTTTTATGCGAAAGCTGTCGATCTGCGTCATGGCCCTCTTCCTGGCCGGCTGCGCCACGCACGGCTCCGACAGCCTTTCGCTGGGCGCGCCTGCCGGCAGCGCGCAGCCTGCAGACCCGGCCCGGCAGGCTGCGGACCTGGCCGACTGCCAGCGCTACGCCAGCCAGATCGGCGTGGCCAGCGAGACGGTGGATGGGCTGGTGGCCGGTGCCGTGCTGGCGGCCACGGTGGTGTGGGCGCTGGGCGGCAGCCGCAACGCGGTACAGGATTCGGCGCTGATCGGTGGGGCCCTCGGCGCCACGCAGGGGGTGCAGGCGCTGGACCGCCGCCAGCGCATCGTGGCCAACTGCATGGCCGGCCGGGGCTACGCGGGGGGCGCCTATGCAGCCATGCCGGCGCTGCCCGAGCCCAACCGCCCAGCGCCCATGGCGCATGCGGATTACACGCCCCTGCCGGCGCGCGCCATCGGCACGGACACCTTCAACGCCGAGCGCCTGGCGCGCGACCAGTCCTGCACCGCCACACCCATGGCCTGGCTGGCCGCCAAGGGCCCCGGCTTCGAGACCTACACCGTGCCTTGCAGCAACGGCGATGCGATGGCCATCCGCTGCGAATTCGGCCAGTGCCGCGTGCTGCGCTGACGGGCTGCCGATGGCCTGACGGCGAACCGAACAAACGTGCCTGCAGGTGGAGCCGGCCGCCACGGATGGGGTCGGTTTGCGCAATGCGCGGCAGCCGCCTATCCCCTGGAGACACGGCTGCCGCGCATCGCCCACCGAAGCAAGGGGGTGATAGTGGCCGCTACGCTCAGCACCATGGCGAGGCCCAGCCAGGTCCATTCCAAGCCATAACCGAAGTTTGCTGCGGCGGCTGCCAAAGGGGCGCCCAATGCCAGCCCGGCAAAGAAGGCTGCAGACAACCAGCCGGACGCAACGGCCGTGGCACCGAACGTGGCGTGCCGCACGACCATGCCCATGGCGACGGCGTTCAAGGCCACCGCGCTGATGCCCATCAGCCCCGCCGCGCACCACAGCGGCCATTGCCGCAAGGGGCCAGCCAAAAGCACGCCGCCCGCCGATGCGGCGGCGATCACCAAGAGAAACAAGATCAACCAGGACTCGTCCCGAAGCTGCGCAGCCAATGGGGTCAGCACCACGCGCGAGACCAACCCGGTCGCGGCGAAGACCGCCACCAGATGACCTGCCTGTACCAGAGGCCACCCCTGGGCGGCCGCGTGCGCAGGCAAGGACACGATGAACGCCGACAGTGCGGCACCCACGCACCACTGGATGCCCATCAACACGGCCAGAGCCAAGTTCGGCCTCGGTGGGGTCATCGGCGGCACAGGCCCGGCCGCGTGCTGCCGCGTCACGGCGGGAACGGCCAGGGCCAGCAGCAGGCCGAGGGGGGCCATGAGACCGAGCGTCCAACGCCAGCCCCAACGGGATGCCAGCACGGGCAAGGCCAGCCCCGCGAACAGCGCTGCCACTTGCACGCCCGCCTGTTTGACTCCCACCATGCGCGGCCTCTGATTCGGGGCCACCTGCTGCGCTATGAGCAGGTTCGTGACCGGATTGCACAACGCCTGCGCCACACCGCCGACAGCGACTGCGCATGTCAGCGCCGTCAGGCCCGGCGCCCAAGCCATCATGGTGTAGACCAGCGAAACGGCCAGAAACAGCACCACCAGCCCCAGGCGGCCGCCCAGCCGCGCCGTCCAGGTTCCCGCCCAGGGGGACAGCGCCGCGGCCACGCCGAAAGTCGCAGCGGTGACCCATCCCAATGACCCGGGAGCTACGCCCAGATCGCGGCCCAGCATGGGGCCGAGCGTTCCAACGGCGTATAGCACCAGCATGGGCAATGCCATGGCGGCCATTAGGACGGCAGCCAGCCCGGATGCGCAGGAGCGCAGATCGGCGGCGGTTGCCTTCGGCTCGGGGGCCGTGCCTACGACAGGGTGCATATCAGGCCCTTTCATGAAGCTGCGGCTTCGAGGTCGATCAACTGGCGGCCCACGGAGCTGATGAGGGCTTCATCGGCGCCATCCAGGATGCGCGTGGCCCGCGCTGAGCGAAAGATGCCTGACAACGGTGTGAGCGCACTCAAGCCTTCCGCCCCGAATATCTGTATGGCGGAATCCGCCGCCAGTCCCAGGGCGCGAGCCGCAGCCACCTTGGCAAGATTCGCTGACAGATCGCACCGGCGGCCGGCGTCGAATTCTTCCGCTGCGGCATGCACCAGCGCGCGCGCGCTGGTCAGTGCCAGGTGTGCCTCGAAAACATGCCGCCGCACGAGCTGTTTGTCCTGCAGTGCCGCCATCGCGCCGCGCGGACTGCGGATGCGCTCGCACAGCAGATCGAAGCAACGCTGGCCCAGCCCCAGCCAGTGGCTGGAGCGCAGCAACCGCCCCAATACCAGCCGCTGCCGCATCAGCGCCATGCCCCGGTGCGGTTCGCCGAGTACGTGATCGGCCGGGACACGCACGTTCGTGAAGGAGATCTCGCACTGCCCCTGGTGCCGCCCGAGGATGTCCAGTTCGCGCTCCACCCTGAAACCGGGTGCATCGGTGGGCACCACGATCATCGACAGCGCCTGCTCTGCGGGAGCATCCGGCAGCGTCCGGGCAACGACGGTGACGAAGGCAGCGCGGCCCGCTCGGCAGATGAACCACTTGAGCCCGTCGATGTGCCAGTGACCATCGTGCAGCGTGGCCGACGTCTGGATGGTCGATGGCATCGAGCCGATGCCTTGCGGCTCGGACATGGCGTAGGCGGGCGTGGCTTGCCCCGCCGCCAGCGGCGCAAGATAGCGCTCGCGGACCAGCGGACTGCCATGCATAAAAAGCATGTGCGCATCGACGGCGGCCTCGCTGCCGAAGACCATCGGGCCATGCTCCGATCGACCTTCCGCCTCTGCAACAGTGACGTAGGCGGCGAGCGAGCTCACGCGCCCACCCAGCGCGGCGGGATAGAAAGACCCCCACAACCGGGCACGCCGGGCGGCCTCGACCAGCTCGGCGGCCTTGCCTGCGGCGGCCGAATCGTCTTGATCCAGAAGGGCCTCGGCCGGAATGACGTGGGCATCGATCCATTGCCGCACTTCGCATGCCAGCGTGTTCGATAACCGTGCTTGTTCGCTCATGCGGGTCCTTTCGTGTCAGCGAGCAATCCGGAAACCGGGTCCGTTGCCCAGTTCAGAGACTTCGGCGGTCAGCGCCTTCTTGTCCACCTTGCCTGCCGGACTCAGCGGCAGTTGGCGGTAGTAGCGCAGATACTCCGGCAGCTTGTTGTTTTCCAGCCCCTGCTCGCGCAGGTAGGCATTGATCTCGTTCAGGCTTGGCCGCGGCGCGCCATCGCGCATCGTCAGGCACAGGCACACCCTCTGGCCCATGTCCGCATCGGGCACGGGCACGCAGGCGGCGCTCACCACGTCGGGGTGGCCTGTCGCCAGCGTTTCGATCTGTACGGTGCTGATGTTGGACCCACCGCGGATGATGATGTCCTTCTTGCGCCCGGTGAGCATCAGGTATCCGTCGACGTCGAAGCATCCCAGGTCGCCGGTATAGACCCAGCCGCCGGCATCTCTGTAGCGCTGATCGAGTTCCGGCGCGTTGACGTACTGCATGGGGCTGAGTGGGCCGAGTGCCGTGATTTCACCGATATCGCCGGCACCGACCTCCCGGCCCGCCTCATCGACGAGACGGATCGCGCACACGCTGTCGTTGGGCTTGCCGACGCTGCGCAGCACCAGTTCCAGCGATTCGTCCAAAGTGTTGTGGCAGTTCACGCCATCGGCCGAGCCATAGAGGCTGATGAAACCGCAGCCGAATGCCTCGACACAGCGGCGGATGCTCGCACTGTCGATCACCGAGCCGCCGCTGACCATTGCCACCAGGCTGGACTTTTCGATGCTCGACAGCAGCGGATCGGCCGCCATGCGCTGCAGCATGGTAGGCACCCCCAGGACGTGGGTGGGCTTCAGGCTGGCGATGGCCTGGATCGCGGTGACGGGGTCGAACCGGGGAATCAACGCGATCGAGCCCCCAAGCCAGGACAGCACGCCAAAGGTGGCGGTCGAGCCAAAGGAAGAGCCCAGTGGCACGAGATACAAGCCCCGAAATCCTTGCCCCTGGGGATGCAGCCGCTGCAGAAAACGCCCACGGCCGCCGAGCAGCGCATTGTGCGAATACGCGACCAGCTTGGGTTCGGACTCCGTGCCCGATGACACCAGCAGGCGCACGGGCGCGTTGGGATTCACGGCAGGCAGCGACACGGGATCGATGGGGTGTCCCTCCAGCATGTCGTCGAACGTGGACCACCCCTCGCGGCATGCACCGTCCAGCACGAGAATGCGCAGCGACAGCAGGCTGGAACGCAGCGATTCGACCAGCTCGCACAGGTCAACATCGCCATGGCTCGGCGGAACGATGACGGCGCGCGCCTGGCAGCGCCGCAGCAGCGACTCCATGTCGAGCCGGCCGCGGCCCGGCGGCAGCGGTGCCACGATCGCTCCCAGCGCAGCGACGGCCAGGTCGATGGCGCAGCTTCGCCAGGAATTCGCCAGTTGATAGGCCACGACGTCGCCTGGCACGATGCCGCGCTTGCGCAGGCTTGCCGCCAGGCGATGCGCGGCGTCTAGCAGCATCCCGTAACTGACGCTGCCAGTCGGCGACACCACGGCCGGCTTGTCGGGCTGGCGCAGGGCGTGGGCTGCGAACATCTCGTACACCGAGCGATCGGGATACCAGCCACGAAGGCTCCATTCGCGGCGCAACGATACGGGAACGAGATCGACGATTCCGGATTCGCTCATGACCACCTCCAGGGAGACTGCACTTGGACATAGGAGGCTGGCCGCAGCGCGCGGGCCAGCCGGGGGTTTTCGGGCAACAGGGCTAGGTCTTCGGCCACCGCGGTGGCCGGCACGCTGATGCGGGAAAGCAAGCGTTCGGCGTCGCCCAGCGTCAACGCCCCCAGCCAGCCGGGCAGCGCGTCACGAACCACGTCAGCGGACGCTGGTCGCGGCAGGCCGGCGGCCTCGGCCAGACGGCTCAGCGCCGCATCGTCGGGGCATTCCACCGCGATCCGTCCGTCTTTCACGGGAATCACGGCCTGAAGCAGGGGACCGCAGTCCGTTGCCTTGGCACCCCCTTCCCAGCACGCCTGCAACTCGTCGGCGCACAACAGGGTCGCGGCACCCAGCAGCGAGGTATCGACGCGGCACCCCGACGGGCTCAACTGCCGGCGCAGCAACGCGGCCGTGACGCCCTGCGCGGCGACAACCCCACCCAGCACATCCAACACGGTGAAAAGAGATCCTCCGCGCGTACCGGCGGCCTGCGCGATGACCGATGCGGCGCCGGAGTAGGCCTGGGTCATGAAATCAGTGCCTGGCAAGCTCGGAGCATGGCCTTCGCTGCCCCAGGCGCCGGCATAGGCATAGACCAGCGCCGGATTCACCCGATGGAGATCGCCATCGTCCAGCCCCAGTTCCAAAGCCTTGCCAGGTGCCCAGTTGTGCAGGAACACGTCCGCATCGCGGGCAAGCTCCAGCACGGCCGAGCGGCCCGCAGCGGTCCGGATGTCTATCTCTCGCACCGTCTTCAAGCGGTTCAATGCATCAAAGCGTGCCGACACATCCCCGGCCATCGGCGGCATGCCGCGCAGCGGGTCCCCACCCGGAGGCTCGATGCGGACCACCCGTGCGCCCAGCAGCGCGAGCAGATGGCCTGCCAGCGGTCCCTGGATGCGGCGGCACGATTCGATGATCGTCAGCCCGCTCAACGGCAGTGATCGCGGCGACGGCAGCGGCCGGACTGCGGGTAGGCCAGGGTTCGTGGAAAATCGCCACGGCCCTTGCATCCAGAGGTCGCGGGCCCCGGGGTCCTGCGCACGTGCGGCCACTGGCCTGACCGGACAGACCGCCATGCCGGCCTGCGCGCAACGCGCCGCGATTTCCGCGTAGGGCAAGCCGGCCAGTAGCTGCATCATGCTTGCCGGCATCGGCGACACGGCCTTGGCATAGCGCAGCAGGAAGCCCTTCCAACCCTGAGCAGCCACGGCGGGCTCGATGCCCAGCGCTCCCCAGAAATTGCGCCAAGGCTCCGCATACAGCGTTTCGATTTCGAACACCACCCCATCGGCCGACAGGAAAGGCGGCCGATCCTGCGGCGAATGGCTGCCTGGCGACAACCGCTCCGGCGCATCGGACGCAGTGGCTCCGGCAAGGTATTGCCCGATGCACAGCAGCGCCGTACCGGCCAGCGACACCTCCACCCGCGTGCTGGAGGCGCCGCGCAATTGCCCCAGCGCGGCCGCCATCGCCCCTTGCAAGGCGAGCACGGAGGTCGCGGTGCCGACGCAGTCCAGGCCGAGTGCGCGGCTGCCGCCGCTGGAGCGGCCATGCACCGCCATCAAGCCGCTGCCCGCCTGTGCCAGGAATTCGCTGCCGTCGATGGCGTGGCTGCCGTCGGCCCAGGCGTGGACGGTGGCAGTCACGGCCCGCGCACCGGGTGCCACGAGATCGAATCGCAAGGCATGGTCACGCTCTGGCGAAGCGGCAAGCGCCCCATCGCACGCGATACCCAGCCGATCGGCCTGGAACCGGAGAGAGCGCATGAACGGACTCCAGCCGCCTGGCGTGCGCGCGGCCATCCGGCTCAAGCCACAGCCGGCCAGCCATGGCGTGGTCGCAGCTTTCAACATGGGCGTGCCCCGCTGCCGCCCGCGACGGCCGGAAGGATGGTCACCGAGTCGCCGGGACTGACAGGCGTTGACAGATCTGCCGCGAAGCGGATGTCCTCATCGTTCACATAGATGTTCATGAAGCGATGCACCCGTCCGTTGGCAACCAGGCGATCCTTGATTCCGGGATAAAGGTGGTTGATCGAGTCGATGACCTCCATCACGCTCCGGCCTGAGCAATCAACGCGCTTGTGGTCCTGGGTGAGGGCACGCAGCAGAGTGGGAATGTGGACAGTGACAGTCATGAAAATGGGCTCCTTCAACGAGTTGGACAGTCGGAAATGACAAGCGCTTCCTCCGTGATCCGGCCCGAGACGATGCGAAAACTGCGCATCTCCGGGCTTTGTGGGTCCACAGTGGAAACAATGAGGTAGTGGGTGGCCGGGTCTGCGGCAAAGGCCACGTCGTCGCGGCTCGGGTAGGCGCGCGACGCGGTGTGCGAGTGATAAAGCACATGCGGCATCTCGCCGCGCTCGTCCAGTTCGCGCCAGACGGAGAGTTGCTCGCGCGAATCGAAGCGAAATGCATCAGTGGCGTTCGATGCATTGCGCAACGGCACCAGTCGCACGGGCGCCCCACCGGGCGGGCCGGCGATCAGCCCGCAGGCTTCGACCGGATGGTGGGCCAGCGCATGGCGCACCATGGCATCGGCCAGTTCATGGCTCAGCAGCAACATCGGGCGCTCAGTACCTGGGCAGCGACGGGTCCACCTGATCGACCCACGCCAGGATGCCGCCTTCGAGATGGCGCACGCGGGCATATCCACGCTCGCTCAAGGCAAGCAGCGCCTGGCGCGATCGCACGCCGGACTTGCAGTGCAGCACGATGGGCGTCTGCGGGGGCAACGCAGCCAGCCACGCATCCACCGTGAGCGACCCTTTGGGCACATGCACCGATCCGGGAATGTTGACGATGTGGCGCTCCGCAGCCTCGCGCACGTCGATCAGCACAGGAGGCGAGTTGCCCTCCAGCAGCGCCTTGAGTTCAACAGCCGTGATGCCGGGAACCTCGCCGGATGGCGCAGTGCCAAAGCCGCAGAACGCCGGATAGTCGATGAGACGCGTGATGCGCGTTCTCTGCGGATCACGGCGTATCGGCATGCTGCGCCAGGCCATGTCCAGCGCGTCATACACCATCAGGCGGCCGAGCAGGGACTCGCCCAGCCCGGTGATGAGCTTGATGGCCTCGGTGGCCATGACCGATCCGATGGATGCGCACAGCACGCCCAGCACGCCCCCTTCGGCGCACGAAGGTGCAAGTTCGGGGGGCGGCGGCTCGGGATACAGGTCGCGGTAGTTCAGGCCGGAACCGCCGGGGGCGTCCTCCCAGAACACCGATGCTTGGCCCTCGAATCGGTAGATCGAGCCCCAGACGTAAGGCTTGCCAGCCAATACGCAGGCATCGTTGACCAGGTAGCGCGTGGCGAAGTTGTCGGTGCCGTCGATCACCAGGTCGTAACCATCGAGGATCTCCAGCGCGTTGTGCGCCTCCAGCCGTTGGACATGCAACTTTATGTCCACCAACGGGTTGAGTGCCCGAAGCGCTCGCGCGGCGCTTTGCGCCTTCGGCTGCCCGAGGTCGGACATGCCGTGGATCACCTGGCGCTGCAGGTTCGACACCTCCACCGAATCGAATTCCACGATGCCGATGCGGCCGACGCCGGCTGCAGCCAGGTACAGCAGCACCGGCGAGCCCAGTCCCCCTGCGCCGATCACGAGCACCCGGGCGGACTTCAAGCGTCGTTGCCCGTTCAGTCCAACGTCCGGCAGCAGGAGATGGCGGCTGTAACGGCCGATCTCTTCCGGTGTCAGTTCCGCCTGCGGCGCGACCAAGGGAGGCAGCATCATGGCTTGGCACCCGGAACGTCTAAGCCAATATGGGAAGAGGTTTCATGCCCGAAATGCTGCCCCCCCGCGTCCATGCGAACAAGACCGTCGAAGGTGGAAAACTGCGCCTTTCGTGCTGCGGGTATGGCGCTTTCGGCCTGGGCCAGAGCAGCACTGAGCTGTTTTGCCCTGGCCGCCCCCATTCCGGTGGATTCAAGCGATTTCGCGTCTTTCAGGCCGTCGCCGCCACAGGCCGCGACCGACCACCGGCCGGACTGGTCACGCGTCATCAGGGCGCGCCCGCCGCGCGTGCCTTGCGTCCATCCTGCGATGGCGTTCACACCCGCCACGACCACGGGCCCCACCTCCACAGGTGCGTTCGGCTTGTTCCAGGTCGAGAGAATGACCTGGCGAATGGCGGCTTCGTCCGGTGATTCGCCGGCCCTGCACGTCAAGGCACTCAGAAAAAAACCGAGGGACATGGCGATCCTGCCAGGCCAGAGACGGATGGTTGTCATGATGGAATTCCTTGTGTAGTAAGTTGAATGGACTGAGTGGGTGACATCGATCACAAGCTCAGGGTCACACCCAGTTGGGCGGATCGGCCGGGCATGGGATAACCGCTGCGGTACGCGTACCTGCGATCAGCGAGGTTCTCCAGCGCGATGAAGACCTCGCCCCGAGGCCCCAGCAAACTCGGCAGGGCGTAGGCCACGCGCAGGTTGACGACGGCGAAGCCGCCGACGCGGGAAGTGCTGCTCGATCCATCGGATCGATCGCGGTTGAGCGTGAACATCCCGCTCTGGGTCTGCGCATCCACGCTGGCGCGCCATGCGCCTTTCTGCCATTTCGTTCCCAGGGAAAGTACGCGGCGCGGTGCATAGGGAAGATCGCTGCGGCTCGGATTGAGCAGCGTCAGCCCAGCGAACAACGACCAGAATTTGTCCATCGAATATTGCGCCGCCAGTTCAACGCCCTTGATGCGGTAGTAGCCCAGGTTAGTGAGGCCAGGCACAGCCACGGCCGGTGGAAAAGCGAAAACGTAGCGCTGGCTCAGGCGGTCCTCAAACACCGCCAGATCAACGCTGCTTCCCGGACGGGGCGACCAACGCACGCCCACCTCCATGTGGTTCATGCGCTCGGGCCGCAGCCCGCGCCAACTGGTCGGCGCACTGGCCAGTGGCGGCACGATGGCATTGAGCAATGCGGCATCGAGACCGGGATGGTTCAGCCCGCGAGAGGCGTTAGCGCGAAAAGACAGCGAATCACCCCGGTCGAGCACCAATCCCGCATGGGGGGCACTGGAGTGCCCATAGACGCTGTGGTCATAAAGGCGCACGCCGATCGAAGGGGTTGCCTTCCAGTCGTTGCCCAACATCACCGACTGGCTGACCGCCACATGCGGGGATGTCAGGCGCAGCGAAACGCCATCGAACGCGGTGAAGCCACCGAACGCAAGACTACCGCTCATGCGGTCAAGATCGACCCCTGCGACGATCTCGCCACCCGTCCACGGCTGGAGGGTTTCCATCCATCGCAGTCCGCTGAGGCGAAACTTACTGAGGGTATCGGCTTGGGCCGGGTTGTCGCGCCAGTTGCTCTGGCCGCTGTTGTCGTAGATCTGCAGCGTTCCGCGGGCATGCTCATGCTCGTGGGCTACCGAGAAGGCCGCAAAGCCACCACGCGTATCGAATTTTCCAGTCTTCGTGGCGGGCAATCCCTCCTGCCCAGGATCGGACACCTTGTTGTCGGCATAAAGCAGGCTCAGTCCCGCTGACCACTGTGGTGTCAACCGGTAGTCGATCCGACCCATCACGTTGGACAGCCTGCCATCACCGTCCGGGCGACTGCCGTTGGATCGCGCCTCGCCCTGGGTCAGGGACACACCCAAATCCCCTTGCCGCACCTGCAAGCTGGCCTGTTCGACGATGGTGGAAAAACTGCCTGCGCTCAGGCGAGCATCCGCGGAAACGCCTTCGCGCATGGCGCGCTTGGGACTTACGTCGATCGCAGCAAAGGTATTGCCGAAGGTCTGTGGCTGAGGCCCCTTGTAGACCGTGATGCGGTCGATGCCGTTCACCGGAATCAGGTCCAGCAGCGGATGGTTCCAGACGCCCATATAGAAAGGAATACCGTCTATGTAGGTCTTGATCTCGCTGCCTGGACGGCTGGCCCCGAGCCCACGCACGAAGACAGCGCCCCCTTCGTCGCCGCCGAATGATCCCACCGGGTTGAATCGGGACACGGACACGCCCGGCGTACGCCGCAAGACAGAGGACAAGTCCAGAGCGTTCAGGTCGCGGATCTGCGCGGCCTTGACTTCGGTACTCAGGCTGCCGAAGGCATCTGTGCGGTTGTCCTCGATGACAGGGCTGCCAACGACCACCACGGCCGGTAATGTTGAGGTGTCGTTGTCGGTATGTGCGAAAGCCGCACCACAGCAGGCTAGCGACGCCGACAGCGAGATCACGTGAGGACGCAGTAAGGAGCGTATTTTTTCCATGGCTTGGTGGAAGGTGAACAGGTGTACGGGTTGCCTTCGCGTTTCGCAGTGCCGGTGACCATGACGGGCCGGGCTTCGTGCCCATCCGGACGACCGCCGGCAATGGGCCGGGCGTTTCTGCGCAGCAACGCGCGAAACGGACTGGCCAGAAAAGGCGAGCAAAGAGGAATGGTTCAGCGCTGAATGGCGCTGAGGGCACTGTCAGGAGGCGAATGGCTGGCGAAAACCACGCCAAAGCCAATGCCGCTTTAGTTGCCGAAGATCAAGAAAGGATTGGAGGGCCGCGAGGCGGCAGCGGCGCGCCCAGAAGCGCCGTGATGTGCGCCGACACAAAAGGGTACCGTGCATTGACAGAAGGCTGGGGCAACACCAACTCGTAGTGGCCCAGCGTCAAGGGCAGTGCAGCTGGCAGGCACAGGGAACAATCCAGCCCATGGTGTGCGCCCTGTTCGGCTTCGCCACTGTCATCGACGAAAACGAGCTTCGCGCTCCCGCCATCGGAGCAGATCAGTTCCATCGCCTTGGGCTGGACCAGGGGCGAAGCCACGGCGATACCCAGCGTCAATACGAGCCACGCCAGGATCAGGCGTGCAAGCATTGATGAGGTGCGTAGAGTATGCATGGCGGATCATTATCCTTGAGTCGCGGCAGGACTGACAGAGAAAATTGCTTGTTCGGCGTCAATCTGGCAGAACAAGCGTTGCACGCAGATGTCCGCGCGAAGGATGCGCTCCCCGATGCCGCAATCAGCGCATGGGTCCATGCCTTTGCGAGCCCTGCGAGTTCACCCATGCAGCGCCTTCTGATCTTTCGTGTGCCAACACCGCACTTGATGCACGGGGCAGGCGGGCTCGATCCGGGCGTGCATGCTGTTCCGCAGATTCTTACAGCGCTGGACCGGAGACTCGATCATGCAAGACGGGATGGCGGCGTCAGGAAGCGGGCCGCATCCGTTCGGCCAGGTCGCCATGGCCGCGCGCCTGCAGCGTGTCGGCGGCGCCTGCGAGGTCGCGCGGCTCGCGGTTCTGGCTGAGCTTGGACTTTCCCACCAGCGAGGTGACGGCGATCTCGATGCCCACGATGTGCTGCAGCAGCCCGTTGATGAAGTCGGGCGCCGAGTCGCCCATCTTCCACGGCCGGGGCTCCGCCGCTTCGTGCTGGCGGGTCAGCCGGGCCAGCAGGCGGCGCACGAAGCGCTCGTCGTCATGCACCGTCAGCACGCCGTGCGCGTGCACGACCTCGTAGTTCCAGGTGGGCACCATGCGGTGCGACTCATGCTTGCTGGGATACCAGTTGGGCGAAATGTAGGCCTGCGGGCCCTGGAACACCACCATGACCGGCGTGCCCGTGGGGCAGCGCTGCCACAGCGGGTTGGCGCGGGCCACGTGCGCCGAGAGCTGGCCATGTTCGCCCACCGCGGGATCGAACTCGAACGGAAGATGGTCGGCATCCAGGCCGGCCGGGCCATGCGTGACCAGGGTGCCCAGCGGGTATTCGCGCAGCAGGCGGTGCAGCGGCTCGGGTCGGGATTCGGCGAAGTGCGGGGGGATGTACATGGGGCGTGGCTCGTGCAGAAATGATTCAACCGGACTGTCGCGCAGAACCGGCACAATCCGAATAACCAGTTTCAGGCATTTTCAATGGGCCAGTTGCACCCCCAAAACCCTTCGGCCCCGGGCACCGGCCGCCGCATCTACGACCGGCTGCGCGCGCAGATCGCAGACGGCACGCTGGCGGCCGGCGCACGGGCACCGTCCACCCGGGCCCTGGCGGCCGACCTGGGCGTGTCGCGCACCACCGTCACGGCGGCGTACGAACAATTGGCGGCCGAAGGTTTTCTGGTCACCGCAATGGGGCGCGCCGCGCGCGTTGCCATTCCTCCGGCCGGGCCAAGCCGGCCCGCCGCAACGCCAGGGCGTCGCGGCAAGGCGGCCCTGGGGCTGTCTGCCTTCGGCCAGCGCCTGGCGGGCATGGAGATGCCGGCGCTGCCGCACGAAGCGCCGGCGCGCATCGATTTTCTGTACGGTGCCGTGGCCTCGCGCGACTTTCCCGCGCTGGCCTGGCGCCGCGCCTACCAGGCCGAACTGCTGCGCCACCAGCACAGCCTGCGCTACATCCCGCCCGAAGGCGATGCCGCACTGCGCCGCGCGATCCAGGGCTATCTGCGGCGCGCCCGCGGGCTGGCCTGCGATGCGGAGAAGATCGTGGTGGTGCATGGCTCGCAGCAGGGCATCGACCTGTGTGCCCGGCTGCTGCTGGACGCGGGCGATGCGTTCGTCTTCGAGGAGCCCGGCTACCTGATGGCGCGCCGGTGCTTCGAAGCCACGGGCGCGCAACTGCGCGCCGTGCCGGTCGATGCACAGGGGCTGGACACCGCCCGCCTGCCGCAGGACGGCCGGGTGCGCCTGGCCTATGTGACGCCATCGCACCAGTTTCCGCTCGGCGGCGTCCTGCCCATCGGGCGGCGCATGGAGCTGCTGCAATGGGCACAGCGCCGCCGCGCCTGGATCGTGGAGGACGACTACGACGGCGAATTCCGCTACGGCCAGCGCCCGATCGACGCGCTGCAGGCCATCGACACCGATGGCCGCGTGATCTACATGGGCACGTTCTCCAAGGCGCTGTCGCCGCAGCTTCGCCTGGGCTACCTCGTGCTGCCCGCCGAACTGGTTGGGGTGTTCCGCCAGGCCAAGCGCATGGCCGACCGGCACGCGCCGGTGCTGGAGCAGCGCACGCTGGCGGCGCTGATCGAAACCGGCGCGTACGAGCGCCACGTGCGGCGCACCCGGCGCGAGCACGAACGCCGCCGCACCACGCTGCTGAAGGCCATCGGGCGCCATCTTCCAGCCGATGCGTGGCTGGCCGGCACGGCGGCAGGGCTGCACGCGGTGCTGTGGCTGCCGTTTCTGCGCCCGCGGGACGAAACCGCCGTGGTGGCCGCCGCGCGCGAACAGGGCGTGGGGGTGTACCCGTTGTCGCCGCTCTTCGCCCCACCGCAGCGCGGGCAGCCGAAGCGGCCGGGCGGGCTGATGCTGGGCTATGCCAGCTTGACGGTGGAGCAGATCGAACAGGGTGTGAAGGTACTGGCCGGGGTGATCGCGCCATGGGCCGCGGCCCGCCCGCAAGCGGCGCGGCGGCGGTGACCCGAGCGCCCCAGCGAGGCCCCCCAGGCAAGGCCCGGTTATCCTGCCCGCCGTCCCCGGCAGAGCGTGGTGCGCCTGCCGCGCCCGCCGCACCCTCACCAGCCTCCTTTTCTTGCCCTTTCTCTCCCTCATCGCATGCAGCCCCTGCACCTTCTCTGGCGCGACGAACACCTCGTCGCCGTCTATAAGCCCGCCGGCTGGCTGGTGCACCGCACCGGGCTGGACGCGGGCGAGACGCGCTTCGTCATGCGGGTGCTGCGCGATCAGATCGGGCAACACGTGTACCCGGTGCACCGGCTCGACAAGGGCACCTGCGGCGTGCTGGTGATGGCGCTGCACCCGGCTGCGGCGCGCGCGCTGTCGCAGGCGTTCGAACACCACACGGTGCGCAAGCGCTACCTGGCGCTGGTGCGCGGCTGGATGCCCCCGGCGGCCGAGGTGGACCACGCCCTGCGCCCCGACGATGCCCCGCCCGATGCGCCCGTGCAGAGCGCCCACACCTCGCTGCGTTGCCTGGCCCGGCTGGAGCTGCCCGAGGCGGCCGACCCGCGCTTTCCCGGCACGCGCGCTTCGCTGGTGCAAGCCGAGCCCACGACCGGCCGGCGCCACCAGATCCGCCGCCACCTCAAGCACCTGGCCCACCCCATCCTGGGCGATGCCACGCATGGCAAAGGCCCGCTCAACCGCTGGTGGGCCGAGCGGCTGGGGCGACAGCGCCTGTGGCTGCACGCCTGGCACCTGGGCCTGCCGCACCCCGTTACCGGCGAGTGGCTGGCGCTGGAAAGCGGGCTGCCCCCGTGGACTGCGGCGGGGCCGGTCACCTGGCTACAGCTCGCCGCCACGCCGGCCATCGCCGTCGCCAGCGATGCGCTGGACTGGCAGCAGCGCGTGTTGGCATTGCCCTGGCAACCGCTGTAACGTCGGCCCTGGCGCCAGCCGCGTCCTACCTGCGCTGTCGCTGGAGGCTGCTGGCAAAGTCCGCACACGGGGCCGACATTGGCTGGCGGCTTTCCAGGGCGGCCCGCTCCAGGCCCGTAACGACGGCAGCACCGATTCATTTTTCATGAGGTATTCGCGGATGACCAAGACATTGCTTCTTCTCAACTCCCTGCGCGGGGCGCGCTCGTGATGGGCTGGTGGGACCAGATCGCCACCACCGTGGCCATGGAGTTCTCCGACCTGACCGACCTGGGCCAGGCCACGCGCATCGTGGTGCGCCTGGGCATCGCCGGGCTGCTGGGCGGCCTGCTGGGCTGGGAGCGCGAGAACAAGGGCAAGGCGGCCGGCTTGCGCACGCACATGCTGGTGTCGATGGGCGCGGCGATGTTCGTGCTGGTGGCGCAGCAGGCCGGCATCAGCGCGGGGGACAACAGCCGCGTGCTGCAGGGCATCGTGGCGGGCGTGGGCTTCCTCGGCGCGGGAACGATCCTCAAGGGCGACGGCGAGGGACAGGTCAAGGGGCTGACCACGGCCGCCGGCATCTGGCTCACCGCGGCCATCGGGGTGGCCGCCGGGCTGGGGCTGGAGGCGACGGCGGTGCTCAGCACGCTGCTGGCGCTGGCCATCTTCAATGCCGTTCCGCTGGTACAGCGCATGACCATGCGGCACGGCGATTCGGATCGGAAATAGCGAGGATTTGTGGCGTACCATCGCGCCACGGTCCCATCCGGCGACCTGATACGGAGCACCCTATGGCCAAAGGCGAACAGCGCAGCAACAAGATGGCGAAGAAACCCAAGAAGGACACTTCGCCCCCGAAAGAAAGCGGCGGTTCCGACCGCCCCATGGCACCCATCACCGCCGTGGCCCCCCGCGGCAAGTTGAAGAACAAGTAAACGGGCCGGCTCGTCCGCCCTGCCCACCGATGGCGGCCTGCGCTGGCTTACAGCGCAGGCCGCCGTTTTTTCTTGGGCGCCGGCCAGATCCACTGGGGCATGGCAGGCACGGCAGGTTCGGCAGCAGCGACCGGCGCGGCCGCTGCTTCGAAATGCGGCCCCGGCCCGGCCTGGGCCAGTTGGTCCTGGGCATTGCGCAGCGGGCAGTCCTTGAGCGACAGGCAGCCGCAGCCGATGCACCCGTCGAGCTGATCGCGCAACTGCGTCAGCATGCGGATGCGGTCATCCAGCCCGTTCTTCCAGGCCGCCGACATGCGCCGCCAGTCGGCCGCGGTGGGCGTACGGCCCTGGGGCAGCGCCTGCAGCGCCTCGGCAATGTCCGACAGCGGCACGCCCATGCGCTGCGCCACCTTGATCACCGCCACGCGCCGCAGCACCGAACGCGGGTAGCGCCGCTGGTTGCCCGCGCTGCGCACGCTGCCGATCAGCCCCTTGGCCTCATAGAAGTGCAGCGCCGATACGGCGAGGCCGCTGCGCGCGGCCACCTCGCCCACGGTCAGTTCAGGGTTGGTTTTGGCGGAGCCGGAGGGGTCGTCTGCGGGCATGGAAACGGAAGGCGTTGGAAAGGGTTGACCTCAAGTCTAATTGAGGTTTGATACTGCAGGCCTCTTCACTCCAAAGCCCTGTTGCCCCATGTCCAGCCCGAACCCCGCCACTGCTTCCACCGCCCATTCCAGCCGCTCTCCCGGCCCCGCTGCAGCGGCTTACATCGCCCCCCTGGGCACCCGTGGCGCCCCGGCCATGGCGTTGTCGCTGCTGAACCCGCCGGGCCTGTACGACCCGCAGCCCAACGGCTATTCGCACTTGGCGGTGGTGCAAGGCGCGGCGCGCACGGTGCATGTGGCGGGCCAGGGCGGGGAGGACGCCCAGGGCCGCCTGGCGGAAGGCTTCGCGGGCCAGGTGGACCTGGCGCTGGCCAATCTGCGTACCGCGCTCGGCGCAGCAGGGGCCGGATTGAAAGATGTGGCCAAGCTCACCGTGCTGATCGTGGACCATGACGAAGGTCGCCTGCGCACCTTCAGCCAGGCGCTCATGGCCGGATGGGCCGGCGCTCCGACACCTGCATGCACCCTCATCCCCGTGCCGCGTCTGGCGCTGGACGGCATGCTGTTCGAAATAGACGCGCTCGCCTACGTGCCGGCCCGCTGATCGGTCCGCCGATCGGTCCGCACTCTTTCGCCGCCGGGGCGGCCGGTACCGAGCTACGAAGGTTCCAAGATCCCGCCGCCCGCCGTTTCACCATTGCTCAGCTCGACCCTCTTTTTGCGCATGCCACCCAACGCCCTGCCCGCCTCATCGTCCCGCCTTCCCGCCAGAGCGGGCCTGTCCACGCCCGTACTGCTGCTCATGGCCGTGGCCTGCGGCCTGTGCGCCGGGGCCAATTATTTCAACCAGCCGCTGCTGCATTCCATCGCCGTGCACCTCGACGTGTCCGAGGGCACGGCGGCGCTCACCGTCACCATCGCGCAGGTGGCCTATGCCTTCGGGCTGCTGCTGCTCGTGCCGCTGGGCGACAAGCTGGAGCGGCGCCGGCTGATCGCCACGCTCATGGTGCTGGCGGCCATCGGCCTGTTCATGAGCGGATTTGCCGACAGCTTCGCGCTGCTGGCGCTGGGCACGCTGATGACGGGGCTGTTCTCGGTGGCGGCGCAGGTGCTGGTGCCCATGGCAGCGGCGCTGGCCGCGCCGGGGCGCAGCGGGCAGGCGGTGGGGCTGGTGATGAGCGGCCTGCTCACCGGCATTCTGGCGGCGCGCAGCGTGGCCGGCGTGCTGTCGGGCCTGGGCGGGTGGAACCTCGTGTACCGCGTGGGCGGCGTGGCCATGCTGCTGGTGGCGGTGGCGCTGTGGTTCGCGCTGCCCGCGCTGCGCAGCCCCAACCCTCCCAGCTACGGACAGGTGCTGCGTTCGCTCGGCACGCTGGCGATGCGCCATCCGCGGCTGCGCAGCCGCGCGCTGCTGGGCGGGCTGTCGTTCGCCTCGGTGAGCGTGCTGTTTTCCACCATGGCACTGATGCTGGCCGGCCCCGCCCACCGCATGAGCGATGCGCACATCGGCCTCGTCGGGCTGGCCGGCGTGGCCGGCGCGCTGATGGCCAATGTGGCCGGCCGCCTGGCCGACCAGGGGCGCGAGCAGCTCACCACCCGGGTGTCGGTATTGCTGGTGCTGGCCAGCTGGGCGGCCCTGTGGCTGGGTGGCACGTCCATCGTGTGGTTCCTGGTCGGCATGCTGGTGATCGACCTGGCGCTGCAGGGCGTGCACATCAGCAACCAGAACGTGATCTACCAGCTGGCGCCCGACGCGCGCTCGCGCCTGAACGCGGTGTACATGACCACGTACTTCACCGGCGCCGCGCTCGGCTCGGCGGTGGGGTCGGCCGCGTGGCAGCGCGGCGGCTGGGGCGCGGCCTGCCTTGCCGGGCTGGGCGTGGCGGTGCTCAACGCCCTGGCGATGGTGTACGACGCGCGGCTGGCGCGGCGCGCGCCGGCCCCTGTGCGCTGATGGGCGATGCGGCTTGGGGGCGCGCGCATCGGCTTCATCGGGCGTGTGACGGGCCTTGACCGGCGGAAGGTGAGTCGTCAGAAGAGTGCTGCAAGGGCGCGGCAAGGACGCTGCAGGAGCACGGCAGGAGCGAAGCAGGGGCAATTCTTGCAGCGCAACAATTCGGGAACGGGTCCGACACGCCCGCTGCCCGGGCTGCCATGTAATGGCTTCAGCCGCCCGGCTACCGGCGCGGCCTATAGCAACCACCCGAGGAGGACCATCCCATGAAGCAACACGCCACCATTCGCGGAGAAGTCACTTACCGCGAAGGCGACGGCATGCCGATCGCCATTCCCGAGGGCCCGGTCGAGCTGGTCCACGCCCCCGACAGCGTGACCTTGAGCTGGACGGCGGACAACGACGCGGCAGGCCTCGCCGCCATGCCCCGCGATCAGTACGAGCTGTATGTGAATGCCGGCAAGATCCTGCCGCAGGAAGGCCACGCCGAAGAAGGCCACGTCGCCCCCGCCAGCGCCTGATTCGCAAAGGCCTGCCGGCGGCCTGCATCGCGCCGCCCGGCAGGCGCCGCGCCGCACCCCGCGATGCGGTGCAAGGCCCTCCGGCACAACGCACCACGCACAACCGCTCGATCAGTTCCCCGAAGGCTCAGGGCACCGGGCGGGTGAGGTACACCGCCTCGCGGCCCACGATGGGCGCACGGGTCGGCATCATCACCGTGCAGCCGTCGCACAGGGCGCGGATCTCATCCTCCCCGTCGGTGGCGATCAGCTCACCATCGGCAAACACCTCGAAACCGACCAATGGCCGCGTGAAGCGGAACTCCGGCGTCTTCACCATGCAGGTCTGCAGCAGCTCGTAGCGGCGCTGCGGCCCGGGCGCGGGGCGGTCACGTTCGATCAGCCCGAAGTAGCCCAGAAAATCGAGTGCCGCCGTGGTGGCCACCTCGCCCGCCGAGCGCAGAAAGTGCTGCCCGCATTCCACCACCAGGCCCGTGCCCGCGCCCGCCGCCTCGCCCAGGCGCCCGTGCTGGATCAGCGGGGTTCCGGAACCCAGCCCGCTCGGCATCAGCAGGTGCACGGCGGGCCGGCCGATGGCGCACGCCACCTCGGCATTGCGGGCATACGCGGGGTACACCCAAAACGGCTCGACGTCTTGGCTCGTGGAATGAATGTCCAGCACGTGATCGGCCGCGGCCACCACCGGGCGCAGTTCTCGCGCGCGGCGCATCTCGATGCTATCCAGGCTGCCTTCCAGCTCGGCGGCCGACCAAACGCGGTTGAGGTTGTGGTCGATCTGGCGGCTGTCGAAAGGCCGGCCCCGGTCGAACGACTCGTACGCCTGCACGTTGGCGAAGCTGATGGTGAGCGTGCCTTTCAAAGGCCGCACGCCGCTGTCCAGCAGGTGCGTGGCGGCCACCATGCCGCAGATCTCGTTGCCGTGCGTGAGCGCGTTGATCAGCACATGCGGGCCGGGCTGGCCCGAGGCGAAACGGTGCACGTAGGGAATGCCGGTGTTGCCCTCGCGGTAAGCGGACAGATCGCGCGGCAGGACTTCGAACAAGGGAGGAGAGAGGCTCATCGCAGTGCGGCGGAGGGCGTGTCCGGCTTGGGGCCGCCCGTCCGGTGGGAAGATGGGGAAGCCGGCCATCGTAGCGGCTTCGGCGCAAAGTTGCATCGCCTGCAATGGCCTTCGCCCGGGCGCCCTCTTGTAGGATCGCCCGCAGGGGTGCCGACCCCGAAAATCACGCCCACCCACGCCCACCCACGCCACGGGGCCTGGGCGCCCTGCCCCGACCTTCGACCATGAACCCGCCCACCGCCCAGCCGATTTCACTGGAAGAAGCCCGTCGCCTCTGGCCCGAAGGCTTGGGCGAGTTCCCCGAGGCGCTGGCACAGGCCGTCGCGGCCACGGGCGCCGTGTGCGTGCAGGGCGACGTTTCGCTGCCGGCCCTGGACCTGGGCGCTCCGCTCGCAACGCAAGCGCTGGGCACGGCGGCGCAGAGCCTGCCCGTTGCGCCCGCCCTGCTGATCGTGCAAGGCACCCTTCGCGTGGCCGGTGCGGTCACGGCGCCGGTCGGCCCGGCCATGCCATTGCTGGTGTGCGGCGATGCGCACTGGGGCCATGCGGTGCTGGGCAGCACGGCCGCCACGATCACCGGCGCCCTGCAGGTCGATGGCCTGCTGTGGTGCGGCGGCGAGGGCGCAGCGAACGACGCGCCCGGCGGTCCGGCGCCTTTCGCGCTGCGCATCGGCGGCCCGCTCAGCGCGCAGGTGGCGCTGTTCACCGGCCGCCATGGCCTGCAGGCCGGCGGCGACGTGTCGGTGCCCTACCGCTTCGGTGCGGCGCACGGCGATCACGACCGGGCCGCTTTTTCCGCAGAACCGCTGGCCGCCGTTTTCGAACCCTCGCTGATCCACCGCCTGGCAGTGGGCGAGCCGGGCCGCCTGGACATGCTGCCCGACCGCCCCGCCCTGCTGGCCGCGCTGCACGCTGGGCAAGCCGTGCTGCGCAGCCCCGAGCAACTGGCCGCCGATCTGGCGCACGACACGGCCCTGTGCCCCGGCGGCGCGATGCACGCGGCCCACCTGCGGCAGTTGCTGCGGTCGCGGCTGCTCGATGCGGCGCACAAGAAGGCCGTGGGCTGGTTCGGCGCCACCGACTTCATGCTGTGCCGCCAACATGTGGACGAGGACGGCGACACCTACACCGACGGCCTGTTCATGACGGTCTGGAAGACCTGGGACTTTCACCTGTCCATCGACGACGGCACCGCGCGGCAAGGCTGGTGGCGCCGGCTGGCGGCCCGCTGGCGGCCGACGCCCGAGCCCCGCAGCGACGGGTTGACCGTCATGCACCGGCGGTATGCCGCAGGCGTGCCGGGACCGTGGGAGCCATTGCTTGAAGACGGCGCCGACCCCGCCGCTGCGCAGGCCTGTGAACAGGCTTGGCAAGGCGTGCTCGACTACGCCCGCAAGGCCGTCGCCCATGCGCGGGCGGGCGAGCCGGTGTGGCGGCGGCTGGTGGCCGCGCTGTCGGCCGAGCGCATCGAGGCGCTGTCGCAGCTGCCCGTGTTCACCGAGCGGTACAACGACTGGTGGGACGACGAGCGCAACGGCTGGTGGGAGGGCGATGTGTGGGTGGGCGTGCGCCAGCCCTGCATGCACCAGGGCGAGCCCTGGGGCCTGGCCCTCAAGCTCAGTTGGCGCAACGCAGAGGAAGCCCCCGGCGACCCGCCCGACGATGCCCATGCGGCCTACCAGATCGACATCGAAGCCTCGGCCCCGGGCACGCCGCCGGCCGTGCGCATCGCCTGCGCCCAGCGCCAGTCGGAGCCGCGCCGCCTGCTGCCGCACCACGCCGTGGACCACGCCGCGCGGCTGCTGCGCTGGTTTCTGGCGCTGGAAGACCGCCTGCATGCGACCCATGGCATGCAGGCGCCGGCCGAGGACACGGGGCAGGAGCACGCTGCGCCGGATCGCGGCTGAAGCACGCTGCAGCGCCCGGTAGCGTCTGTGAGCTCCTGTTAGCGCCCGTTAACGCCGCGTGTCCAGCCGCCCGCCAGCCAAAACGGCCAGAGCGGCCAGAGCGGCCAGAGCGGCCAATTGCTATTACTTTCATAGCTGTCACCGCATGATTATCTAGGGCGGGAGCACGATTTGACATCAAATCACCGAACCGGGCCCTGCAACGCCCCGGCCCGCGCAAAACATCGCCCACCAGCACCCACCAGCACCCACCAGCGCACGCCGGCCCGCCGGCATCGCGAGGCGTCAGTCCCCCGAGCCGTCGCCCGCGTCCGCGCCGCCTTCGCCTGGCGGCGACTCGCCACCGTCGGCGGCGCCCCCTTCCGGTCCGCGGCTGCCGCGCTTGCGGCCTTTGGCCTCCTTCTTGGCGGCGCGCAGCGCTTCCTGGCGGGCGCCTTCGGCCTGCCAGACCTCGAACTCGGCAGGCGTTTCCAGCGTGATGCGGCCCAGGATGGCGGTGCGAAAGTCGGTCATCACCAGTTCGGCCGCCTTTTGCAGGTTGACGCGCCCGCCAGCCATGATGGCCCCGCGCTTGCGGGCCACGGCCTCCAGGATCTCTTCGTCCTGCATGTCGCCCACGGCGCCCGCGGGCAGGCCCAGCTTGTAGCGCGCCTCCATCAGCGGCACGTAGTGCTGCTTGAGGTAGCCGATCAGCTCCAGCGCCACCTCTTCCTCGTCGTAGGCGTTGCGGCCGATGGCGCCGCTGGCGGCCAGCTTGAAGCCGCTTTGCGGCACGGTGATGCGCGGCCACAGCATGCCGGGCGTGTCCCACAGGTAGAAGTCGTCCGCCAGCGTGATGCGCTGCTCCAGCTTGGTGATGCCGGCTTCGTCGCCCGTCTTGGCCTGGCTCTTCTTGCTGAGCGTGTTGATGAGCGTGGACTTGCCCACGTTGGGAATGCCGCAGATCAGCACGCGCATGGGCTTGGCCATGCCGCCGCGCTGCGGGGCCAGCTGGTGGCAGGCGTCGATGAGGCGCCGGGCCGGCGCGGGCTCGGAGGCATCGAGCGCGATAGCGCGCGTTTCCGACCGGGCGTTGTACCAGTCGAGCCACAGCGGCGTGCGCGCGGGGTCGGCCACGTCCTGCTTGTTGAGCACTTTCACGGCGGGCTTGTGCCCGGTCAGCTCGGCCAGCAACGGGTTGCTGCTGGAGCCGGGCAGGCGCGCGTCCAGCAGTTCGATCACCACGTCGATGTCCTTGATGCGCTCGCCGATCGCCTTGCGCGTGAGGTGCATGTGACCGGGAAACCACTGGATGGCCATGGAGAGTCTTTCGCTTTTTGAGGGGGTTCGAGGGCGACAAGGATAATCGGCCCTGCTTTCACTCCCGGCCCTGGCCTTCATGCCCCTTCCCCCACCCCCCGTTCACCGTCCCGACAGCAAGCACGACAAAGAGCTGCTTTTCAAGGGCGTGACCTGCGCGCTCATCGGCCTCATCGTGCTGCTGGCCCCTTACGTGGCGCGGTCGTCCAGCGTGGCGGACATGATGCGGCAGGCCTACCTGGTGGGCTGGTTCGCCCTCGTGCTGGGCCTTGCCTTCCTCGTGCGCTACGCCATGCGCCGCTACGGGGGCCGCCGCCGCTACTGACGGCCCGGGCCCGATGCGATGACCGACGAAATCGCCACCGACCTGCCCGGCGCACGCGCCCTGTTCGCCGCGCTGCAGGCCCGCGCAAAGGCCCATGCGGTCGCGCTGCGGCAGCCGCCGGCGGAGCCCACCACCTGCTGCGGCCGAGGCTGCAACGGCTGCGTGTGGGAAGGCTTCTATGCCGCCGCCGAATGGTGGCGGCAGGATGCGCTGGAGATGCTCGATGCGTTGGAGGATGCGTTGGAGGGCCCGCCCGCCGCGGCCCCCGCCGCCGTGGTGCAACCGGGCTGACGGCGCGCCCGGCCGGCTCGCGCTTCGGCGCCAGCGCCCCGCGCTCTTTCCGCTTCAGCGCTCGATCGTCTTGTTCCAGCGCGCGTTCCAGGCGGGTCGGCTGGCATTCACGCTGTCCCAGTCCAGCGTCACCGCGTTCTTCATCCACTGATTGATCTTGGCCACCTGCTCGGCGCCTTCGCCCACGGCGGGGGCCTTGGGGTTGGTGGGGATCTGCGCGCCGAACTGCAGCACGTTGGCCTGCGCCAGCGGGCTCAGCAGAAACTCGGCGAGCTTTTGCGCCAGCTCGGGCTCGCTGTTCCTGGCGATCACGCACTGCGCCGTCAGCAGCACCACCGAGCCTTCTTTAGGCTGTGCGTATTCCACCGGAATGCCCTTGGTCTTGAGCGCCTCCACCGCCGTGGGGGTGAGCGGGAAGATCGCGGCCTCGCCCGTCTGCACCATCTCGGAAATCTTGGCCGAACTGGGGATGTACTCCAGCACGTTCGGCCCGATGGTCTTGGCCCAGTTGTTGAAGCCCGGCTCCACGTTCTTGTCGTTGCCGCCCTGGATGCGGTTGAACATCAAAAACCCGTGCAGCCCGAACGACGACGGCATCGACTGGAACACCACCTTGCCCTTGTATTTGGGGTCGGCGAAATCCATCCACGACGTGGGCGCCGCCCAGCCCTTGTCGGCGAACATCTTGGCGTTGTAGGCGATGCCGGTCATGCCCACGCTCACGCCGGTGGCCAGGTCGTCCTTGAAGCGGGCGGCGGGGTACAGGTCGGCCAGGTGCGGGTTGGGCTTTTGCTTCTCGCACAGGCCCATGCCCATGGCGCGCACCATGATGCCGTCGTCCAGGAACATCACGTGCATCTGCGGACTGTCCTTGTTGGCCTGCGCCTTGGCCAGGATGTCGGACGACGTGCCCGGCACCACCACCTTCACGCCGTGCAGCTTCTCGAAGGCCGGGAACACGTACTGCGTGTACGTCTTCTCCATGGTGCCGCCGTTCATGCCGATGTACAGCGTCTTGGTCTGCGCGGCGGCGCCGGTGGCGACCGTCGCCAGGGCGGCCAGCGCCTCGCCCGCGGCAGGGCCGATCTGAAAGCCCGCGCCGGCGAAGCCGAAACCGTGCACCAGGCCGGGCGTGGTGCGGCTCGAAGACAGCACCGGCTGGCGGTCGGGCAGGTAGCCCTCGGTGCCGCTCCAGGTGCGAATGAAGTGCGCGTGCTTCAGCGCCGGCAGCAGCTCCACCGCCTGCGCCGACAGCGCGGCCAGGGCGCTGCGCTCGGAGCGGGCGCGGTCGGCATCCAGCGCCAGCCCCGATCCGCCGCCCAGCACCAGATTGCCGCGCGCCACCTGGCGGCAGTAAATGCCGCCGCCCTCCACGCCCAGGCTCCAGTGCATGAAGAACGGCAGCGGCTCGGTCACCGCCATGGCCGGGTGGCCGGAATGCAGCGGCACGGCTTCGCCGAACTGCGCGGCCAGCGGGCCGGCCCAGGCCCCCGCGCAGTTGAGCAGCACCGGCGCACGCACCTGCAGCGCGGTGCCCGAGCGCAGCGTGAACCCCTGGCCGTCGTGCGCCACTTCGGTCAGCGGCGTGCGCTCGAAGATCTGCGCGCCCGCGCGCCGGGCGGCCAGCGCGAAGGCGGGTGACACCAGGCGCGGGTTGGCCTGGCCGTCGTCCGGGCACAGCGACCCGCCCACGGCGCGCCCGCCCAGCCAGGGGCAGCGCTCGCGCAGCGTGGCGCCCGAGACCAGCTCGATGCCCAGGCCGAAGTCGCGGCTCAGGTCGGCGTAACGCTCCAGCGCCGCCATGTCCGCCTCGCTGCGCCCGATCTTGAAATGCCCGCTGCGCAGGTATTCGCCGTCGGTGCCGACCAGCTCGGGCAGGCACGCCCAGATCTCGTGGGCGCGCTGGGCCAGCGGCAACTGGCTCAAGGGCCGGCCCTGGCGGCGCACGCCGCCGTAGTTCACGCCGCTGGAGCGCGAGCCGCACAGGTCGCGCTCCAGCAGCACCACGGCCACGCCCTTGCGGCACAGCGCGAGCGCGGCCGACGCGCCCACGATGCCGCCGCCCACGATGGCCACGTCGGTGTCGATGGTGCGGGGGGCGGTCATGCGCCTGGCTCCATGGCGGCGCCCTGCGGCTCGGCAGCGCGCGCTTGCCAGTGAATCGGTACGGGCTTGATCGGCGCCTGGCCGCGCAGGCGGCCCACCTGCTCCACCGGCAGGCCCCTGGCCTGCGCGAGGATTTCGGCGGCGGCCACCCCGCACATGCGGCCCTGGCAGCGGCCCATGCCCACGCGGGTCAGCGCCTTCAGGCGGTTCATCTCGTCGGCCCCCGCATCGCGGGCGCAGGCCCGCAGTTCGCCCGCCGTGACGTTCTCGCAGCGGCACACCACCAGCGCATCGGGCGCCTGGGCCGCCCAGCCGTCCGGGAACGGAAACGCCCGCTCCAGCCCCCGCCGGAACCGCACCAGGCCCGCCAGCCGGCGCTCCAGGGCGGCAGCGCGGGCCGCGTCCACCCCCACGCCCTGGTCGGCCAGCAGCGCCAGCGCGGCGCGCTCGCCGGCCCATTCGGCCGCGTCCGCCCCCATGATGCCGGCGCCGTCGCCCGCCAGGTACACACCGGGCACGCTGGAGCGGCCCGCGCCGTCGCGCTCGGGCAGGTGGGCGCGCTGCAGGGGCGCCCAGGCGAAGCGGCAGCCCAGCAGGTCGGCCAGCTGCGTCTCGGACCGCAGGGCGTAGCCCAGGCCCACGGCATCGCACGGCAGCACCCGCTCTTGCCGGCCATCGTTCCAGGCCACGCCCGCCACCCGGCCGTTGCCCAGCACGCGCACGGGGCGGATGCCGGTGTGCATCGGCACGCCATGGGCGCGCAGCCAGCCCACGCAATACAGGCCCTTCGCCAGCACGGCCGGCTGCGCCAGCATGCCGGGCACCGCGGCCCACTGGTCGGCGAAACGGGCGGTGTCCAGCACGGCGGCCACCTTCACGCCCGCGCCGGCACCGGCCTTCGCATACTGGTAAGCCACCAGGTACAGCAGCGGCCCGGTGCCCATCAGCACCACATTGCGCCCGATGGTGCAGCCCTGGAACTTGAGCGCCACCTGCGCGCCGCCCAGCGTGTACACGCCCGGCAAGGTCCAGCCCGGCAGCGGAAGCACCCGGTCGGTGGCGCCGCTGGCCACGATGAGCGGGCCATGCGCCACCGTGCGCGTGGTCTGCGTGGGGCCGTGCAGAACATCCAGCAGGCCGCCCTGCGCGTTCCACACCAGGCTGTCGGGCTGGTAATCGATACGGCCTTGCAACGCATCGAGCGTGCCGTGCAGCGCCGTAGCGCGGGCTGCTTCGGTGCCGTACAGCGTCTGCGCACTGCGCTCGAAATGCGCGGGCGGTCGGCGGTAGATCTGCCCGCCGCCGCGCGCGGCCTCGTCGATCAGCACGGGCCGCAGGCCGTGCGCGGCCAGGGTCTGCGCGGCGCGGATGCCGGCGGGGCCGGCGCCCACGACCACGGGTGGCAACGGGTTGCTGGCGCCCGCGCTCATGCCGCGCCCTCGCCGGTGACAAAGGCCATGCCCGCCACCACGAACGTGGAGCAGGCGCGCAGGCGCTCGCCGCTGGCCGCCTGCACCCAGCAGTCCTGGCAGGCGCCCATGAGGCAAAAGCCCGCGCGCGGCTCGTGGCTGAACTCGTTGCGGCGCAGCCGGGCGCGGTGGGTCAGGATGGCGGTCAGCACCGTGTCGCCCTGCAAGGCGGTGGCGGACTCGCCGTCCAGCGTGAAGGGCACGGGCGCGCGGTGCGCCTCGGCCACGCGGTGCAGCAGCACGGTGGATTCAATCATGTCGGTGCTCCTGCGTTGGGCGCCACCGTGGAACCGGCTTCGCCAGGCCACCGGTGGCGTCCCCCTCCCGCGCGGCGAGAAAGGGGTGAAGAGGGGCAGCGGCAAAGCGGCTCAAGGGATGCATCACTTCTTGCCCACCAGCACGCGGTCCAGCCCGTACACGCGGTCCAGCAGCACCATGGCGCACGCCGTCAGGGCGACCATCAGCGCCGACACGGCGGCCATCAGCGGGTCGATGGACTCGGTGGCGTACATGTACATGCGCACCGGCAGCGTGACCGTGCTGGGCGAGGTGACGAAGATCGACATGGTCACCTCGTCGAAGCTGTTGATGAACGCCAGCAGCCAGCGCGAAGCCACCGCCATCGGCCCGAAAATCAACCCCTTCAACGCGACGCTGAGGCGGCCGGCGCAAAGCCTGGCCAGTTCGCCGCCCGAGCAACAGTTCAGACCCAGCGCAGACCGGGCGGCCGGGGCTGGCTCGCCCTATTGAACGGCGCCGGCGGGCCGAGCGAGCCTCGCGCTTTTACGGGCCTTCTCGCGAGGCGTCTGTGGGCGCCGCACTGTTTTATGCCGGCAAAGCGGGCATGAAGGCGTTCTACAAGGGGCATCACCCCCGCATGGTGGAGTTTCTGGGCGATGCCATGCACGCGTACGCGCAGCAGACCCTGCGGTAGGCAGGTCGCTCATGTATCCACCGCGATGTGGCGCTTGATGCCCGAGACCTTCTTGCCTGCGTCATAGCCCTTCAAGGCCGCCGTGTCAGTGTTCTTCACACTCTGCGCGTCGATGATCAAGAACGCGCTTGAGGCGTTTCGCCCCAGTCTCCCACGGGCCGCGCCAACCTGATTTTTTTAAAGCCTGCTCAAGCAGGCTAACGCCCTGATCATCGGGCAGGCTCCACTTGGCGAAGTACGAATGCACGGTGCGCCACTTGGGAAGATCGCTGGGCAGTGCCCTGCATTGGCACCCTGTGCGCAGCAGATACAGCACCGCGCACCACACCTCGTACAAGTCAACGGTGCGTGGTTTGGTTTTCTTGCGCGCACTCTCCAGCATCGGCTTGATGATCTCGAATTGCTCGCGGCTCGTATCGCTGGGATATTTCTTGGTTCGCACCGCGTCATTGTCAGTGATCAGACAAAGATCGTGAACACGTTCTTAGGACACCCGAGTGATACGAATCCGACTTTCGGGACACGGGTTGCTTGCGGCGCTGCGACGGCCTCGTCAGTAGCTGAATTCATTTTGTTTTCGCAGCACAACCACGTAGACGACAGAGGCGCGCATTTTAGGCCGGCGCGTCATGGCTGCATGCCGCCCGGCCTCCGAAATGCCGAATGACAAGAATTCGGGCGCCGAGCCGGCTCAGGCCACCACTCGAACGGGCTGCTCGCCCCAGCGCTGCGGCGTTCGCTCCGCAGCTGCAGACGCCAGATTGCTCACGGCGTCGAGTCGGATAATCTGCTCGGCCGACAGTTCGACCGCCAGCGACCCCAGGTTGTCGCTCAACTGAGCCAGCGTGCGCGGCCCCAGGATGGGGACGGCGCCATGCGTGCCCGCCCAGGCCAGGGCGACCTGGCCCGCGTTCACGCCCAGTTCGCCGGCGACCGCCAGCACGGTGTCGAGAACCTGGGTTCGCTGTGCGGAGTTCTCGGCCTGGAAGACCTTGCCGCCGAAACCTTCGGCACGGCCCCTTTCGCCCTGGCGGTACTTGCCCGTGAGCATGCCGCCGCCCAGGGGCGACCAGGTCGTGACGCCCAGCCCCAGGGCCTGCGCCGCCGGGAACAGGTCGGCTTCGGGCTCACGATGCACCAGGCTGTGCTCGAACTGCGCGGCGGCGATGGGCACCGCATGCGTCAGCTCCGCCAGCGTGACCGCGCGGGCCAGGCGCCATGCCGGAAAGTTCGACAGGCCGGCGTAGAGTATCTTGCCGGCACGGGCCAGGTCTTCGAAGCCGCGCACGATCTCCTCGATGGGGGTCACGGTGTCAGGCCAGTGCGCCCAGTAGAGATCGATGCGGTCCGTGCCCAGACGCTTGAGGCTGGCTTCCACCGAAGCGGCCATCGCCCGGCGGCTGTTGCCGGTGACCAGGCGGTTCGCGTTGGGCGTGGCGCCCCGCGTGAACTTGGTCGCCAGCACGAAGTCGTCGCGCCGCCCCTGCAGCAGATTGCCGAGCAGATCCTCGGACTGGCCGAACTGGTAGGCATCCGCCGAGTCGATGAAGTTGCCGCCGGCCTCGGTATAGGCGTTGAACACAGCCTCGGCGACGTCGGGGTCAGCCCCGTGACCCCAGCCCGTGCCGAAGTTGCCGGTGCCCAGGGCGACCTGCGAGACCTGCATGCCGGTACTGCCAAACGTGGTGTATTTCATGGGTGTCCTCTTTGAGTTGAACTTCAAACCTCATTCACCGGTGCGAGCAAGCCCAGCACCAGATCGCGACAAACCTGCAAGATTTCGTCCGCCAGGGGTGAGTCGCCCGGGCAGGCCCGCGACAACACCAGCGCGCCGACCATCTGCGAGAACAAGCCGATCGCCCAGGCACGTGCGGCTTCGCGATCAGCACCCGCGGCCACACCGGCGCCCTCCACCGCGTCGAGCATGCGGGCGATGCCGGCCGCGAAGGTGGCCTGCACGGCCGCATGCTGGCGCGCCGCATCGCCGCACAGGGCGGCCATGGTGCAGCCGTCTGAACGGCCGTCACGGTGCTCCTTCGACAGGTAGCTCTTCACCAAGTCGGCCATTTCACAGCCTTGGTACTCGCTCATCTTGCTGGCCAGACCCTGCTCCGCCGCTTCGGCCATCAGCTCGGCCTTTGAGCCGAAGTGCTTGTAGAAGCCGCCATGGGTGAGGCCAGCGGCGGCCATCAGGTCGGCCACGCTCACGCCGTCGTAGCCCCGCTCGCGAAACAGCGCAGACGCCGTCTTGACGATGCGCGCCCGGTTCTCCTGCGACTGGGCCTTGGTGATCTTCATCTCGTCTCTCGCCTTGAAAAACAGGCCTCGACTATACATTGATGTCATTCGCAATCAAAATGCTTGACCTTTTTGATTGCGAATGACATCATTGATCCCAACTCATCCCACAGAAAGTCAAGACATGACACAAGCCTCCGCCGTCCTCATCACCGGGGCATCTTCCGGCATCGGCGCCACCTATGCCGAACGCTTCGCCCAACGGGGCCATGACCTCGTGCTGGTCGCGCGGGACCAGGCCCGCTTGGAGACGCTCGCCGCACGCCTGCGCGCCGACTTCAAGGTCGCCGTCGACGTGCTGCCCGCAGACCTGACGAACCCGACCGACGTGGCCACCGTCGAGGCCCGCCTGCGTGACGACGCCCGCATCGGCATCCTCATCAACAACGCCGGCGCGGCCCAGTCGGGCGGCATCCTGCAGCAGACCCCCGACAGCATCGAGCGGCTGATCGCCCTCAACACGACCTCGCTGACGCGGCTGGCCGCAGCCGTCGCCCCGCGCTTTGCAGAGGCGGGCACCGGCGCCATCGTCAACATCGGGTCGGCCGTCGGCTTCGCGCCCGAGTTCGGCATGTCGATCTACGGCGCGACCAAGGCCTACGTGCTGTTCCTGTCGCAGGGCCTGGGCGTGGAGCTGTCGGCCAAAGGCATCTACGTGCAAGCCGTGCTGCCGGCCGGCACGCGCACAGAAATCTGGGAGCGCGCCGGCATCGACAGCAGCACGATGACCGACCTGATGGACGTCGGCGAATTGGTCGATGCGGCCCTGGTCGGTTTCGACCGCCGGGAGGCAGTCACGATTCCGCCGCTGCATGTCGCCGAGCGCTGGGACGCGCTGGACGGCGCACGCCAGGGCCTGCTCTCGGACCTCCGGCAGGCCCACGCCGCCGAGCGCTATCACGGCGCGAAGTAAGCGCAGAGGACATCGCATGAGCATCAAGCAAACACAGCAACGCGTGGCCCTCGTGACGGGCGCGTCATCCGGCATCGGCGAGGCCACTGCCAAGCAACTGTTGGCCGCCGGCTTCACCGTCTATGGCACCAGCCGCCGCGGCGCCGAGGGCGGCCAGCGCGCCTTCCCGCTGCTGGCGCTGGACGTGACGGGCGACGCCTCCGTCAAGGCCGCCATCGCCGACCTGGAGCGCCGCGAGGGGCGCATCGACCTGCTGGTCAACAACGCTGGCATCGGCGTCACCGGCGCGGCCGAGGAGAGCTCCATCGAGCAGGTGCGCACGCTCTTCGACACCAACTTCCACGGCGTCGTGCGCGTGACCAACGCGGTGCTGCCGCTGATGCGCCGCCAGGGCAGCGGGCGCATCCTGAATGTCGGCTCAGGCCTGGGCTTCATCCCCGCGCCGTTCAGCGCCTACTACTCGGCCACCAAGCATGCGCTGGAGGGCTACTCCGAATCGCTGGACCACGAGGTGCGCGGCTTCGGCATCCGCGTGGCGGTGATCGAGCCCGGCGCCACGAAGACCTCGTTCGAGTCGGCGACCACCGCGTCCGACAGGCCGCTGGCCGCCTACGACGCGCTGCGCACGAGTTACCTGGCCGCCTACGAGCGCACCATGGCCGACGCCGACACGCCCGAAAGCGTCGCCGAGACCATCGTGCGCGCGGCGCAGGACACGCAGCCGCAACTGCGCTACCCCTCCGGCAAATCCGCACGGCAAGGCGCCTTCGCGCGCCGCTTCCTGCCACGTTCGCTGTTCGACAAGGTGCTGCACAAGCAATTCGGCCTGGCCTGATCCGCTGACCCGCCGCCGCGCCACCCCTTCCCACCCCCGCCCACAGAAAGTTGCCCCCATGAAAGCTGTTCGATTCCACCAGACCGGCGCTGCCGACGTGCTCGTTTACGAAGACGTGCCCGATCCCGTGCCGCAGGACCATGAGGTACTGATCCGCGTCGAAGCCGCCGGCCTGAACTTCGCGGACGTCATGCGCCGCCGTGGCGACCCCTACCCCGAGGCTTCACCCACGCCCTTCACGCTGGGCATCGAAGTGGCCGGCACCATTGCCGCCGTCGGCAAAGACGTGACGCACCTGAAGGTCGGCACCCCGGTGCTGGCCACGCCAGGCGCTGGCGGCTATGCGCAGTACCTGTGCGTGCCGGCCGCCATCGTGGTGCCGCTGCCCGAAGGCGTCAGCGCCATGCAGGCTGCAGCCGTGGTGGCGCACGGGCTCAGCGCCGCGCTGGCGCTGAGCCAGGCGGCGCGGCTGGCCCCGGGCGAAACCGTGCTGATCGAAGCCGCCGCCGGCGGGCTGGGGCAGTTCGCGGTGCAACTGGCCAAGCACTACGGCGCCAAGGTCATCGCCGCCGCCAGCACGCCCGAGAAGCGCGCGCTCGCGCTGCGCCTGGGTGCCGATGCGACGGTGGACTACACGGCCCCCAACTGGCACGAGCAGGTGCTGGCGCTGACGGACGGCCGCGGTGTGGACGTCGTGCTGGAAACCGTGGGCGGCGACAACATCCACGAAGCGCTGAAGGCGCTGGCGCCCTTCGGCCGGCTGGTCTTCATCGGCCAGTCCGGCGGCCAAACCACCCACATCGAGCCGTGGGACCTGACCGTGGCCAACCACACGGTCACCTGCTTCTACGTCATGGGCTACATGGCCAACCCGGCACTCATCCAGTCGACGCTGGGCGAGATCATCGGGCTGATTCTTTCCGGCAAGCTGCAACTGCAGATCGACACGGTGCTCCCGCTGTCGCAAGCTGCCGAGGCGCACCGCCTGCTCGAAAGCCGCAAGACCACGGGCAAAGTCGTGCTGCAACCCTGGGCGTGATGCCCATCCGGCGCGCACCGCCGCGCCGACCCCTGACCGAAAGGCAAGACGATGACATTCAAGGCACTGCTCGCGACCAAGACCGGCGATGCGATCTCGGCCACAGTGGTCGATTTCAACGACGCCGACCTGATGCCCGGTGACGTCGAGGTCGCCATCGACTACTCGACCGTGAACTACAAGGACGCGATGGCCCTGAGCGGCCGCGCGCCGGTCATCCAGAAGTTCCCGCTGATCGCCGGCATCGACTTCGCCGGCACGGTGACGGCCTCGACGCATGCCGGCTTCCAGGTCGGCGAGCGCGTGGTGGCCAACGGCTGGGGCCTGAGCCAGACGCACCACGGCGGCTTCGCGCAAAAGGCGCGCGTCCCCGGCGAATGGCTGGTCAAGCTGGACCCGCGCATCTCCACCTTCGACGCCATGGCCATCGGCACGGCCGGCTACACCGCGATGCTGTCGGTGCTGGCGCTGGAGCATGCCGGGCTGACGCCCGAGCGTGGCGACGTGCTCGTGACGGGCGCCAGCGGCGGCGCCGGCTCGGTGGCCATCGCGCTGCTGTCGGGCCTGGGCTACCGGGTCGTCGCGTCCACCGGGCGGCTGGAGGAAACGGACTACCTGCGCGCCCTCGGTGCCGCCGAGGTGATCGACCGCAGCACGCTGTCCGCAGCAGGCAGCCCCATCGCCAAGGAGCGCTGGGCCGGCGCCATCGACTCGGTCGGCAGCCACACGCTGGTCAACGTGCTGGCGCAGACGCGCTACCGCGGCGCCGTCGCCGCGTTCGGCCTGGCGCAAGGCGCCGACCTGCCCGGCTCGGTGCTGCCCTTCATCCTGCGCAACGTCACGCTCGCCGGCATCGACTCGGTCAACGCGCCGCAAAACGCGCGTCGCACGGCCTGGGCTCGCCTGGCCAGCGACCTGGACCTCGCCAAGCTCGCCAGCACGACGCAGACCGTCGGCCTCGGGGCCGTGCCCGGCCTCGCCGGCCCGGTGCTGCAGGGCCAGGTGCGGGGCCGCACCGTGGTGGATGTCAACGCATGAAGACGCCCGCGCCTGAGCAAGCCGGCCAGCAGGGCCAGCGCTGCAGCGATGCGCCCACCCAGCGCATTGATGAGGTCAACGGCACGACGTTCGCCTACCGCGACCTCGGCCCGCGCGGCGGCGTGCCGCTGGTGCTGCTGAACCACTGGGGCGCCGTGCTGGACAACTTCGACCCGGCCATCGTCGATGGCCTGGCCAGCCGGCACCGCATCGTCGCCATCGACTACCGCGGCATCGGCGGCTCGGGTGGCACCGCGCCACGAACCATCGGCGAGATGGCGCAGGACGGCATCGCGCTGGTCCGCGCGCTTGGCTTCAGCACCATCGACCTGCTGGGCTTCTCGCTGGGCGGTTTCGTGGCGCAGGACCTCGTGCAGCGCGCGCACGGCCTCGTGCGGCGGCTCATCCTCACCGGCACCGGCCCTGCCGGCGGCGCCGGGATCGACCGGGTCGGCACCGTCTCCTGGCCGCTGATGCTCAAGGGCCTGCTGACGCTGTGCGATCCCAAGCACTACCTGTTCTTCACGCGCACCCCGAACGGCCAGCGCGCAGCAGGGGCGTTCATCGAGCGGCTCAAGCAACGCACCGCCGACCGCGACCCGGGGCCGACGCCGCGCGCCTTCTGGCGCCAGCTCAAGGCCATCGAAGCCTGGGGCCGGCAGGCGCCGCAAGCGCTGGACCGCATCGCCATCCCGGTGCTGATCGCCAACGGCGACAACGACATCATGGTGCCCACCGCGCTCAGCCACGACATGGCGCGCCGCATCCCGCAGGCGCAGCTCGTCATCTACGACGACGCCGGCCACGGCGGCATCTTCCAGCACCACGCCGCCTTCGTACCCCGGGCGCTGGCCTTCCTAGCGCGAAGCGCCACGCCGCCGTCGGCACCTGCACTGCAACCCTCACCACCACCGCACCAGAGAACAAGAGAACCCCATGAAAGCACTCACCTTCAAGCGCTACGGCAAGTCGCCCGAAATCGGCTTCACCGACCTGCCCCGCCCCACGCTGCAGCCCGACGAGATGCTGGTGGAGGTGCATGCAGTGGGCCTGAACCCCATCGACAACATGATCACCACGGGCATGTTCAAGCCGGTGCTGAAGTTCCAGCTGCCCGCCACGATGGGCAGCGACCTGGCCGGCGTGGTGAAAGAGGTCGGCAGCCGCGTCAAGCGCTTCAAGCCGGGCGATGCCGTCTTCGCCAGCCTGTTCGACCTGGGCACGGGCTCACTGGCCGAGTACGCCGTGGTGCCCGAGCGGGTGGCGGCGTTCAAGCCGGCCAATCTCGATTTCGTGCAGGCGGCCTCCGTGCCCATGGTGGCCCTCACGTCCTGGCAAGCCATGAAGGAGCGCGCGGGCGTGCGGCCGGGGCAGAAGGTGTTCATCCCGGCGGGGTCGGGCGGCATCGGCACGATGGCCATCCAGCTTGCCAAGCATTTCGGCGCCAAGGTCGGTACGACCACCAGCACCGCCAATGTCGAGTTGGTGCGCGGCCTGGGCGCGGACGAAGTCATCGACTACAAGAAGCAGGCCTTCGAGAAGCAGCTGTCGGGCTATGACATGGCACTGGGCACGCTCAAGGGCGACGAGATCGAGAAGTCCATCGGCATCCTGCGGGCCGGCGGCAAGATTGTGTCCCTGGTCGGGCCGCTGGACGCGGCGTTTGCCACCGCGCGCCGGCTGAACTTCATCCTGAAGTTCGTCTTCGGGCTGATGAGCCGCAAGATCAGGCAGCTTGCGGCCAAGCAAAACGTCAGCTTTTCATTTCTTTTTGTACGTCCTGACGGCGGGCAACTCTCCGAGATCGGCGAACTGCTGCAGGCGGGGCAAGTGCGCCCGGTAATCGATCAGGTGTTCCCGTTCCAGAAGGCGTGCGAGGCCCTCGAATACTTGGCTCAAGGGCGTGCCAAGGGCAAAGTTGTCGTGCAAATCAAACCTGACTGAGCAACGGCAAAACCTTGTCAACAGCTTGGCGCGATGAACCCGTGCGATCAGTCAACGGGTTTGTTGGCCCCTGCAATTCATCCCCGATGAGTGGGCTGGCTCAAAAAGGCATATATCGACACGCCTTCGGGCACCAGAGGCTGACGAATCCGAGTTTGGGGGTTTTCGTGGGGGAGAGTACTTCGCTCATCCTCGCATTGCCCCAGTTCTGGCCGCCGGGCCCGAATCGGGGCCTTGACGCACCCCGTCAGCGCTTGATGCCGAAGGCGCCGAGCATCTGCTCGGTCTGCTTTTGCATCTGCTCCTGCATCTGCGTGAAGATGGCCTGCGACTGGTCCACGTAGCTGCCCATGACGCCCTTGAACATGGGCGATTGCAGGTTCATGAACTGCGACCACATCTCGGGCGTGATGCCCTTGGACTGCTCGGCCATCTTGGTCTGGATGTCGGTGAAGACCTGCACGTTCTTTTCGAGGTACGCGCCCATGAAGCCTTGCATGGCGTGGCCGTAGAAACGGATGATGTTGGCCAGCACGGCCTCGGTGAACATGGGCGCACCGCCGGCCTCTTCTTCCAGAATGATCTGCAGCAGGATGCTGCGCGTGAGGTCTTCGCTGCTCTTGGCGTCGCGCACCACCACGTGCTCGCCGGCCATGACGAGCTGCTTGACTTCGGCCAGCGTGATGTAGGTGGAGGTGGAGGTGTCGTACAGCCGGCGGTTGGGATACTTCTTGATGATCCTCTGCTGTGCAGTCGAGGTGGATGGGGGGGACGTTGAATCTGGCACAGCGGGCTCCTGGGGGTGCGGGGACGCACCCGGTGTTTGATGGTTGCAGCGCAACAGATTTTAGGGAGGGCGGCGCACCGCCCCTTCGCAGGATTACCCTGATGCGGCTTTATGGGCTTGATCCAGGTCAGAGCCAGCCCGCGCGGATCGCATAAGATGCGGCGCTGCAACTTTTGCACACACCCTTGGAGGCCACCGTGTCCCCCCTTCGAAACGCCCTGTTGGTGGCCCTGCTCATGGCAACCCAGGTCCACGCTCAAACCGACGAAGAATGGCTCACGATCCACGGCTTTCCCGAGGACAAGGCAGGCGACGTGGTGCAGATCAACCCCACGCAGATCCCCTGGCAGAACCAGTTCACCATGGAGGTGCGGGTGTCGCGCAGCACCCCACGCTCGAGCTATCGCAAGCAGCCCTACCGCTCCTTCAAGGGCGTGGCCGTGATCGACTGCGCCACGCAAAAAGGCTGGTATCTCTCGCTGAACTACTACGCCGAACCCGCCTGGCAAGGAACGGTCGTCGCGCGCGAGGAATACAAGGAGAACGAGGCACCGGTGACCTTTCTCGGCATGCCCGGCGAGCCGGCCCGAAAGCTGATCACGGCCTCCTGCAAGAAGCGCTGAGACAGCCGCCGGGCCCCGGCGCCGCTGTGCCGATGCCCGCAGGGGCGGCGCCCTGCCCTTTCACCCCAGGCCGAAAGCCATGCGCAATGCCGCTGCGGCATCCGCATGGGCCTGCCTTGCTTCGGGAATGGCCCGGCCCATCTTGATGAACTCGTGCGTGACGCCGCGGTAGATCTCCAGATCGACCGCCACGCCGGCACTGCGCAGCTTGTCCGCGTAGTCCACGCCTTCGTCCACCAGCGGGTCGCATTCGGCCAGCCCGATCCAGGCCGGCGCCACACCGTCCACGTCGGGCGCATTGAGCGGGGCAAAACGCCAGTCGTCACGGTCGGCCGGTTCGCGCACGTAGTTGTCGAAGAACCAGGTGATGGAAGCCTCTTCCAGCACGAGGCCGTGCGCGAAGGCCGCGTGCGAAGGCGTGTCCTGGTGCGCCGCGCAGCCAGGATAGAACAGCAATTGCAGCGCCAGCGGCAGCCCGGCATCGCGCGCCAGGATCGCGTTGACGGCGGCCAGCGTACCGCCAGCGCTATCGCCACCCACGGCGATGCGTGCCGGATCGGCGCCCAGGACAGCAGCCTGCACCGCCAGCCAGGCCAGCGCATCCCACGCATCGTCGCAGGCTGTGGGAAAGCGGTGTTCGGGCGCGAGCCGGTAGTCCAGCGAAACCACCATGCAGCCCGCCAGGCGTGCCAGTTCGCGGCAGAGTACGTCGTGCGTTGCCACGCTGCCGATGGTGAAGCCGCCGCCGTGCAGGTACAGCAGCACGGGTAGCCGTACACCGCGGGTCGGGGCATACAGCCGCGCGTGCAGCGCCTGGCCGTCCCGCGCGGGAATCTGCAGGTCTTCGACCCGCTCGAGCATGGCCTTGGGCACCTCCAGCACGCCCGCGCCGGCTTCATACGCGGCGCGCGCTTCGGTGGGTGGCAGGGTGTGCAGCGGCGGCCGATTGGCGCGCTCCATGCGGTCGATGACGCTGCGCATCTGCGCGTTGAGCCGGGCGTTGGAGGGAACGGAGGATGTCACGGAGGTGGGCCGCAAGCGGGAGCGGCAAAGGGGATTGAACGGTAGGGCACGAAGCAAAACGCCCGATCATCCCGCAACTGTAGCCCGCTCGATGAAGGCCGGTGCATTCGGCCCCGGGCCGCTCTACCAGGCCCGCAGGCCCGCGGCCACCCTCAGCGAAAGGTCACGTGCACGGGCGCCGCGCCCGGCAGTCCGTCGAAGGTCGCGGTGACGGCCAAGCCCGGCTGCGGGGGCAGCAGCGCGGAGAACGACCCCAGGCTCACCCAGTCGCCCGGCTGCAGCGTGATGTCTTCCTTGGACAGCGCCTCGGCCAGCCACACGACGGCGTTGAGCGGATGGCCCAGGATGTCGCTGCCCCGCCCGCCGCCCAGCCTGGCGCCCTGCCCGTCGGTGAGCGTGACCGTCATGTTCTGCAGCGCGTCCACCATGGCGTACCGCTCGGCCCGCAGGCGCGGCACGGCGATGGGCGCACCGGCCACGCCCAGCCGTGCCCCGACGTTGATGGCCGCCACGCCGGGGCCGTTCCACTGGCCCGGCGACTGCACCAGCAGGTCGGGCAGTTCGATGAAGGGAACGACCTGATCGATGTGCTCCAGCACCTCCATGGGAGCGCGTGCGTGGTTGATGGCGGCGCTCTTCACCCGCACCAATCGCTCAGGCCCTGCGGGTTGGTGGCGGGCGTCTTGCCCGAGTAATGGGCCGCCAGCTCGGCCGCCTGGGCATCGGTGAGGCATTCGGCCTGTGCGCTTGTCACGCAGGCGACCGCCAGCACGGTGGCGATGAGGGTTTGCTGCATGGCCATGGAGGGGCTCCGGTTGTAGATTGGCTGGCCGGCATGCTAACCACGACAGCGCCCTGCGCGCATCCTCGCAATCCACCATGGCATTCATCTACTACGTCACCCAGATCCAGTTCGAATTCGGTGCGATACAGCTCCTGAAACAGGAGTGCAGCCGCGTGGGCATCACGCGCCCGCTCGTGGTGACCGACCCGGGCGTGAAAGCCGCCGGCGTGCTGCAAAAAGCCCTGGACGCGCTGGACGGCATGCCGGCCGCCGTGTTCGACGGGACACCGTCCAACCCCACCGAGGCCGCGGTGCGCGCCGCCGTGCAGGTGTACCGCGCGCAAGGCTGCGACGGCCTGGTGGCCGTGGGCGGCGGATCGGCCATCGACTGCGCGAAGGGCATCGCCATCGCCGCCACGCACGAAGGCCCGCTCACCCACTACGCCACCATCGAAGGCGGCTCGCCGCGCATCACCGAACGGGCCGTGCCGCTGATCGCCGTGCCCACCACCGCCGGCACCGGCAGCGAAGTGGCGCGCGGCGCGATCATCATCGTGGACGACCACCGCAAGCTGGGCTTTCACTCGTGGCACCTGGTGCCCAAGACCGCCATCTGCGACCCGGGCCTGACGCTGGGGCTGCCACCGGCACTGACGGCCGCCACCGGCATGGATGCGATCGCGCACTGCATGGAAACCTTCATGTCGTCGGCCTTCAACCCCCCGGCCGACGGCATCGCGCTGGACGGGCTCACGCGCGGCTGGGCCCATATCGAACGCGCCACGCGAGACGGCAGCGACCGGGAGGCACGCCTGAACATGATGAGCGCCAGCATGCAGGGCGCCATGGCGTTCCAGAAAGGTCTGGGCTGCGTGCATTCGCTCAGCCACAGCCTGGGCGGCGTGAACCCGCGGCTGCACCACGGCACGCTCAACGCGGTGTTCCTGCCCGCCGTGGTGCGCTTCAACGCGCAAGACCCCGCCGTGCAGAAAGACCGGCGCCTGGAACGCATGGCGCATGCCATGGGCCTGGCCTCGGCCGGCGACATTCCCGAGGCGATCCGCGACATGAGCGCGCGGCTGGGGCTGCCCACGGGTTTGGCGGCGATGGGCGTGACCGAGGCGATGTTCAGCGACGTGATTGGTGGCGCCATGGCCGACCACTGCCACAAGACCAACCCACGCGAAGCCAGCGTGGACGACTACCGGGCGATGCTCACGCAATCGCTCTGACCGCCACCATCACAAAGGCTGCACGGCCCCCGGATCGGGGCGATGCAGCCATTCGGCGAATTCGTCGGCAAGCTGGCGGGCGGCCGCCGTGGCGGTGCTCCAGGCGCGCACTCGCGCGGCCAGGTCGGTGCCGTAGTGCATGAAATCGTTGCGGTCCGGCAACTTGGCGTTCGGCAAGGTGCGCACCCAGTCGGGATGGGGCGACAGCACCACCATCCGATCCAGCGCGGAGGTGGGGCCATGCCGCCACCGCAGCCCCTTGTCCAGCCAGCCCGGCACCACGTTCTGCTGAAAGTGCGGGTACAGCACCAGGGCCCCTGGGGCGTTTGAATGATTTTGGCCTCCAGCGCAATCAACACTAGGGGGTATTGCTATATTTTCTATAGCATCCAGCGTTCGATACCGCAGGTGCAGGTGGTAGTCGGTCAGCCCGCCGTCCCAGTACGCACCGGGCGGTGCGCCGGGAATGTCGTGCACGGCCTGGAGCACGAACGGGATGGAGCAGCTCGCCTGCAGCGCGGGCATGAAGTTCGCCTCGGTCAGCGCCACCTGCCGGGTGGGAAAGTCGTCCGTGGTGAAAGGCAGCGGCGCCGGCGCTGGAACCCCGGCGCTGGCGAAAGCGGAGGCTGGGCCCGAGAACACCACCCGCTCCAGCCACAGGCCCAGCGCGCGGCGGCGCACCGCGTTCGCGGCGAAAGCCACCAGGTAGCCGAGCGGCGTCGCCCAGCGGTGCTCGCGCGACAGCAAGTGCCGCCCGCGCGAAGCCACGATGTGCAGCCGCCAGCGCGGGTGCGACAGCAACTGCGGCACCTGCGCGCCGAAGAAGTCGCGCAGACCCTGGCCGAACTGTTCGCTCACCTGGGCGGCCGAGGGGCGCTTGCGGCCGGGCGGCGGGGCGTAGTTCTGGTGGATGTAGGCATGCTCCAGCCGCTCCAGTGCGGCCACGGGCGTGTCGAGGCATGCGGTGGCCATGCGCCAGGCGCCGATGGAGGCGCCCACCAGGTGCACCGGCTGCTGCGAGCCCTGCAGCCATTGCCCGAACACGAAGCGGTCGAGCGGCCCGAGGATGAGCCCCTTGGGGCCACCCGCCGCCGCCGGGACCACGCCGATGTCGGCCGGCCGAAGCCCGTGCCGCACGATGTGTTCGCGCGCCAGCGGCCCGGCATGGATGCGCAGCGCCTTCACCACAGCCGTCATCGCAGCCTTCACCGCATCGATTTGCAGCGCGCGGGCCGCCGCACAGGCTGGTAACCCACGGCGGCGCTCACACGTAATCGCCCGGGTCGGGGCGCACGGTCCAGTCGATGGGGTCTTGCTGCAGCACCATGTCGATGTCCAGGCCCAGCGCCAGACCGACCTCGCCGGGGAACGACACGGCAAGCTCCTTCTCGCCCAGCGCCGCTTCGCGCGCCCGCACGCGCCATGCGGCCAGGTGCAGCACGCCGGCCAGCGGCTCGTACACGCTGTTCTCGAACGGTGCGCTCTGGTACTGCAAGGCATCGACCACCACCTGCGGCAGTTGCCAGCGGCTCGCCATGCCGGCGCTCACCTGCGAATACGAGTAGCCCAGCAGCCGCTGCTCCAGCTTGGCCCGGCGGGGGTCGAACGGCGTCACCAGCCGGTTCATCGATTGCACGCGCTCCGGGTTGCCCAGGTGCAGCAGCAGTTCGCCCACCCCGTGCAGCAGGCCGGCGGTGTACGCGGCGATCTGGTTCTGGTGCACGCTGCCCGCCAGCGACCGCGCGAGCTTGGCGGTGTGCAGGCTGTATCGCCAGAACTGCTGCAGATTGACACCCGGCACCGACCGCGACGTGGTGCCCAGCGGCGCGGAGGCGACCAGCGTGCGCAGCTGCTGCACCCCGAGAAGCGACAGCGCTTCGGGAATGCCGCTGATCTGCTGCTGGGCTTGGAAGGCGGGGGAATTGGCCTCTTCCAGCAACCGGGCGGCCATGGCAGGGTCGGTGCCGAACAACTGGGTTACCCGGCGCAGGTTGGGCTCCGGAGTGGCCAGCTCGTTCATCAGCAGCGCCACGGCGCGCGGAACGCTCGGCAGCGCAACGGGAATCCCCAGCAGGGCGATGAGGTCCATGGAACGGCCGGAAGTGAGGTTCCGGCGATTATCCACGCAACTTTTACCGCTTATTACCCTGCAGCTTGGCAAAGGCCGACGCCATCGCCGATTGGGGCGCCGGGTCGTTGTGACGGCGCGGCGCCTGCTGCTGGCCCCGCCCTGCCCCTTCGAACCGGTTGTCGCGGGGCGCACCCCGGTCGCCCCCGCTGCGCGGAGGCGCCGCGTCGAGCTTCATCGACAGGCCGATGCGCTTGCGCTCCACGTCCACTTCCATGACCTTCACCTTGACGATGTCGCCGGTCTTGACGATCTCGCGCGCGTCGGTCACGAACTTGTGGCTGAGCTGGCTCACATGCACCAGGCCATCCTGGTGGACCCCCAGGTCGATGAAGGCTCCGAACTGGGCCACGTTGCTGACCGTGCCCTCCAGCACCATGCCTTCCTTCAGGTCCTTGATGTCTTCCACGCCGTCGTTGAAGCGGGCCACCTTGAAGTCGGGACGCGGATCGCGGCCGGGCTTTTCCAGCTCGCCCAGGATGTCCTTGACCGTGATGACGCCGAACTTCTCGTTGGCGAACAGTTCGGGCTTGAGCGTCTTGAGCATGTCGGCCCGGCCCATGATCTCGGCCACGGGCTTGCCGGTCTTTTGCATGATCTGCTCGACCACGGGATACGTCTCGGGGTGCACGCCCGTCATGTCCAGCGGGTTGTCGCCGCCGCGGATGCGCAGGAAGCCCGCGCTCTGCTCGAAGGTCTTGGCGCCCAGGCCCGACACCTCCATGAGCTGGCGGCGGCTCTTGAAGGCGCCGTTGGCCTCGCGCCAGCGCACCACGGCCTTGGCGACGCTGCCCGACAGGCCCGACACGCGGCTGAGCAGCGGCACGCTGGCCGTGTTCAGGTCCACGCCCACCGAGTTCACGCAGTCTTCCACCACCGTGCCCAGGGTGCGGGCCAGCTCGCTCTGGTTCACGTCGTGCTGGTACTGGCCCACGCCGATGCTCTTGGGGTCGATCTTGACCAGCTCGGCCAGCGGGTCCTGCAGGCGCCGCGCAATGCTGGCGGCGCCGCGCAGGCTCACGTCCACATCGGGCATTTCCTGCGATGCGTATTCGCTGGCGGAATAGACCGACGCGCCGGCTTCGCTCACCACCACCTTCTCGATGGCGCGCTCGGCCTTGGCGGCCAGCTTGATCAGGTCGGCCGCCAGCTTGTCGGTCTCGCGGCTGGCGGTGCCGTTGCCGATGGCGATCAGGTTCACGCCGTGCTTTTCGACCAGCTTGGCCAAGGTGTGCAGCGAGCCTTCCCAGTCGCGGCGCGGCTCGTGCGGGAACACGGTGGCGGTTTCCACCAGCTTGCCCGTCGCATCGACCACGGCCACCTTCACGCCGGTGCGGATGCCCGGGTCCAGTCCCATCACCACGCGCGGGCCGGCAGGGGCGGCCAGCAGCAGGTCGCGCAGGTTGTCGGCGAAGACCTTGATGGCGACCTTTTCGGCGTCGTCGCGCAGGCGGGCGAACAGGTCGCGCTCGGTGGAGAGGGAGAGCTTCACGCGCCAGACCCAGCCCACGCACTTGCGCAGCAGGTCGTCGGCCGGGCGGCCCGCGTGGCTCCAGCCCAGGTGCAGTGCGATCTTGCCTTCGGCGATGCTGGGCTTGCCCGGCTCGGGCTCCACCGGCAAAACCAGCTTGGCCTCCAGAATTTCGAGCGCCCGGCCGCGGAACACGGCCAGCGCGCGGTGCGAAGGCACGCGGCCGATGGGCTCGTCGTACTCGAAGTAGTCGCGGAATTTCGACACCTCGGGGTCGTTCTCGTTCTTGCCCTCGACCTTCTTGCTGCGCAACAGGCCCTCGGCCCACAGCCACTCGCGCAGCGACTGCACCAGTACGGCGTCTTCGGCCCAGCGCTCGGAGAGGATGTCACGCACGCCGTCGAGCACGGCCGGCACGGTGGAAAAATCGGCGCCGGGCTTGCCATCGTCCAGCACTTCCGGGGGCTTGGTGAAGGCGGCCGCCTCTGCGGCGGGGTCCAGCGTGGGATCGGCGAACAGTTTGTCGGCCAGGGGCTCGATGCCGAACTCGCGCGCGATCTGGCCCTTGGTGCGGCGCTTTTGCTTGAAGGGCAGGTAGAGGTCTTCCAGCTCCTGCTTGGTCGGCGCGCCTGCGATGGCGGCGCGCAGCGCATCGGTCAGCTTGCCCTGCTCGTCGATGGCCTTGAGCACTGCGGCGCGGCGGTCTTCCAGTTCGCGCAGATACGACAGGCGCGCCTCCAGTTCGCGCAACTGGATGTCGTCCAGCCCGCCCGTCACTTCCTTGCGGTAACGCGCGATGAAGGGCACCGTGGCGCCCCCGTCCAGCAACTCGACGGCGGAGGCCACCTGCTGCTCGGTGACCCGGATTTCTGCGGCAATCTGCCGGATGATTTTCTGCATGCTGAAAACGCTCCCGATGGCTCGGCTTTGGAAAAGCGGGCGAGTGTGCCACAGGCGTTCCTGGTGGCTGGGATCACCTCCAGGCGACATTCGGTGGCAGGGAAGACCTGTAGGCCCGAACGCCCCACGCGCGTGTACGATTCCGAGCACTCCCATGGCGGCCCGATGAAGGCGGCGATGGAAAAGACACGCTGCATGGAATGCCCCTTGCATAGGAACCCCGCAGCACCGGCGCGAAGCCCCCGCTTCAGGCGACCTGCCCGGTGTTGCGCACGTTCCCGGTGCACATGGCGGCATCGCGGGCAAAGGTCGGGTACAGCGCGGGCACAACGCGGGTACGGAGCGGGCCGAAGTGGGGCCTTCCGGCACCGCAGCGGTCCTGCCGCCGCCCCTGCAGCGATCCTGGTTTGTTTTCCTTGGTTTGATGGATAAGGACTGACGAATGGCACAACTCTCCCGCATCTCACTGCGCCCCCGCCTCGGGGCAGTGGCCCTCTTCGCGCTGGCCGCATGCGCCAGCCTGCCGGTGCTGGCCCAGCAGGCCCCCATCAAGGTGGGCATCGCGCTGGACATCTCCGGCCCGTTCGCCGGCCTGGGCGCCGAGGCACGGGACGGCTTCGCGCTGGCCATCAAGCAGCTGGACGGCAAGCTGGGCGGCCAGCCCGCGCAGTTCTTGCAGACCGACATGGGCGGCAACCCCGAGCAGGCCAAGCAACTGGTGGACCGCTTCGTCCAGCGCGAGAAGATCGACCTGTTCACCGGCCCGATTCCGTCCAACGTGGCGCTGGCCGTCGCGCCCACGCTGTTCGCGGCCAAGGTGCCTTACCTGTCGAACAACGCAGGCCCGAGCCAGCTGGCGGGCGCCCAGTGCAACGCCTATTTCTTCGGCACCGCCTACCAAAACGACCAGTACCACGAAGCCGCCGGCCAGTTCGCGGCCGATCGCGGCTTCAAGCGCATGGTGCTGATCGCGCCCAACTACCCGGCCGGCAAGGACGGCTTGAACGGCTTCAAGCGCAAGTACAAGGGCGCGGTGGCGGACGAGATGTACACCAAGCTCGGCCAGATCGACTACGCGACCGAGCTGGCGCAACTGCGTGCCACCAAGCCGGAGGCCGTGTACTTCTTCCTGCCCGGGGCCATGGGCATCAACTTCATCAAGCAGTTCGTGGGCGCGGGGCTGTCCAAGGACATCACGCTGGTGACCAGCGGCTTCTCGGCCGACGAAGACGTGATCGGCGCCGTGGGCGATCCGATGCTGGGCATGTTCAACACCTCGCACTGGGCGCATGACCTGGACAATCCGGCCAACAAGGCTTTCGTGGCTGCGTTCCGCAAGGAATACGGCGGGCGCTATCCGTCCATCTACGCCGCGCAGGCCTTCGACGTGATCATCGCCATGGACTCGGCCGTGAAGGCCGTGGGCGGCAAGGTGGCCGACCGCGAGGCACTGATCAAGGCGCTGGCCAAGGCGCAGTTCCCGTCGGTGCGCGGCAGCTTCCGCTACGCCAACAACCACTACCCGGTGCAGAACTTCTACCTGCGCACCATCGGCAAGAACGCCGAGGGCCGCATCACCAACAAGACCATCAAGACGGTGCTGGAGAACTACGGCGACTCGTTCGCCGACCAGTGCAAGCTGAAATAGCCGGGTCTTTCCGAATCGCCGCACGCCCCGCGAGCCGGACGCGACCCCGACGCGACCCGGAGACTTCGCCAGTGGCTGAGGCGCCGCTTTCAAGAAAACGGCCGCCCCCGCCCCCCACCTGCCGGCCAGGACTGCCCGTTGCCCCAAGCGCTGCTTTCAAAGGCTGCGCGGGGGCGTGCCGCCATGAAATTTCCCCGATGACATCGACCACCTTCCCGCGCACTGCCGCCACGCCATGAACTGGATTCTCGTCTTCGAACAGTTGCTCAACGGTGCGGGCTACGGGCTCATGCTCTTTCTGATCGCAGCGGGCCTCACCCTGGTCTTCGGGATCATGGACGTGATGAATCTCTCGCACGGCTCGCTCTTCATGGTGGGCGCCTACGTGGCGGCCACGGTGCATGTGCAGAGCGGCTCGTTCGCCATCGCGGTGCTGGCGGCCATCGCGGTCACGGTGCTGGTGGCCGCGCTGCTGGAGGCCACGCTGATGCGCCGCCTCTACGGGCGCGACCACCTGGCCCAGGTGCTGGCCACCTTCGGCGTGATCCTCGTGGCGGACGATGCCGTGAAGATGCTGTGGGGTCCGTCGCCCGTGATGGCGCCTACGCCGGGCTGGCTCTCGGGGCCGGTGGAACTGTTCGCCGGCCTGCCCTACCCCTCCTACCGGCTGGTGGTGCTGGGCGCGGGCGTGCTCGTGGCCGTGCTGCTGTACCTGCTGGTCAACCACAGCCGCGTGGGCATGCTGGTGCGGGCCGGCGCCTCGGACCGCTGGATGGCCGAGCTGATGGGCGTGCGCGTCAAGCGGGTGTTCTTCGGCGTGTTCGTGCTGGGCGCCGCACTGGCGGCGCTGGCCGGCGCGCTGATGGGCCCGCTGGTGGCCGTGCAGGTGGGCATGGGCGAGGCCATCCTGATTCCGGCGCTGGTGGTGATCGTGATCGGGGGCATCGGATCGGTGCGCGGCGCCTTCGTGGCGGCGCTGCTGGTCGGGCTGGTGGACACCATCGGCCGCGCCTTCCTGCCCATGCTGCTGCGCGCCACGCTGCCGCCCGCCGTGGCAGCCGACCTGGGCCCGCTGTTCGCCGAAGTGGCCATGTACGCCCTGATGGCCGCGTGCTTGAGCTTTCGCCCCGCGGGGCTGTTTTCTGCCAAGGCCTGAGCGACATGTCTGCCCTCTCGACTTCTTCTGCCCTGCCGGCGCGCCCTTCGGCACCGCGCTGGCGCGGTGCGCTGCTGCCGCTGGTCCTCCTGGTGGCGCTGGCGCTGTTTCCGCTCGCGGCGTCGGCCATGGGGCTCGACTTCTACATCGGCTTCGTGCGCCGGGTGCTGGTGGTGGCGCTGGCGGCCGCCAGCCTGAACTTCATCATGGGGTTCGGCGGCATGGTGGCGCTGGGCCATGCGGGCTTCGTGGGCGTCGGCGCCTATGCGGTGGTGGTGCTGACCGATGCGGGCGCCACATCGGCCTGGTTCGTGTGGGGCGCGGCGATGGTGCTGGCCGCACTGGCTGCGGCGCTGATCGGGGCGATCTCGCTGCGCACCAAGGGCGTGTACTTCATCATGATCACGCTGGCGTTTGCGCAGATGCTGTACTTCGTCTTCGTCTCGCTGCGCAGCTACGGCGGCGACGACGGCTACGGCCTGCCCATGCGGCCGGTGCTGGGCTTGGGGCTGGACACGATGCACGAGCCCACGCTGTACTGGGTGGTGCTGGCCCTGGTCGCGCTGGTGCTGTGGTGGCTCGACCGGGCCACGGCCTCGCGCTTCGGCATGGCGCTGGCCGGCATTCGCGACAACGAAACCCGCATGCGGGCCCTGGGCTATCCGGTGTATCTGCTGCAGCTCACGGCCTTCACGCTGGCCGGCGCCGTGGCGGGCCTGGCGGGCGCGCTGCTGGCCACCGGCAACAGTTTCGTGAGCCCATCGACCATGCATTGGACGCAGTCGGCGACGCTGATCGTGATGGTGGTGATCGGCGGCCTGGGCCGGCGCTGGGGCGGGCCGCTGGGCGCGGCCGTCTGGCTCACGCTGGAAGAAGTGCTCAAGCTCAACACCGACCACTGGCACATGCCGCTGGGCATCTTGCTGATCGCCACCGCACTCTACGCACCCAAGGGCCTCGCCGCGCTGGCCGACCTGCGCGCAAGGAGTTCGCGATGAGCCTCTTTCAAGTGGATGGCCTGGTCAAGCGCTTCGGCGGTCTGCTCGCCACCGACCATGTGAGCCTGACGGTGGCGCACGGCGAGGTGCACGCCCTCATCGGCCCCAACGGCGCGGGCAAGACCACGCTGGTCAACCAGATCTCGGGGCTGCTGGCACCCGACGCTGGGCGCGTGCTGCTGGATGGCGCCGACATCACCGCCCTGCCCATGCACCGCCGCGTGGGCGCGGGCCTGTCGCGCTGCTTCCAGGTGACGCGCATCTTTCCCCGCCAGACCGTGCGCGACAACCTGCTGCTGGCGGTGCAGGCGCACAGCGGATCGAGCTTTCGGTTCCTGCAGCCGAGGTCGCACGCCCGGAGCCTTTACGAGGGCGCGGACCGGCTGGCCGAGCGCGTGGGGCTGCAGCACGGCATGGACGCCATCGCCGGCGCGCTGCCGCACGGCGCACAGCGCACGCTCGACGTGGCCCTGGCGCTGGCCTCTGCCCCGAAACTGCTGCTGCTCGACGAACCCATGGCGGGCATGGGGCCCGACGAGTCGCTGCAGATGGTGCAACTCATCGAAACCCTGCGCCAGGACATGGCCGTGCTGCTGATCGAGCACGACATGGAGGCCGTGTTCCGCCTGGCCGACCGCATCTCGGTGCTGGTGTATGGCCGCGTGCTCACCGCCGGAACGCCCGACGAGATCCGCAACCACCCCGAAGTGCAGGCGGTGTACCTGGGCACCGAAACCATCGGCAACGACGCGCTGGAGACCGCCGCATGAACTCGCCCGAAACCGTCCGCGAAGAAGCGCCCCTGCTGAGCTGCCAGGCCGTGGAGGCCGGCTACGGCGTGAGCCAGGTGCTGTTCGGCATCCACCTCGACATCGCCGCGGGCGAGGTGGTGTCGCTGCTGGGGCGCAACGGCATGGGAAAGAGCACCACCATCAAGACACTGGTCGGCGCCCTGCGCCCCACGGCGGGCAGCATCCGCTTTGCGGGCCAGGCCATCGGCGCGATGAAAAGCGATGCCATCGCCCGCCTGGGCCTGGCGATCGTGCCCGAGGGGCGCCACGTGTTCCCCAATCTCAGCGTGCGCGAGCACCTGCTGGCCTTCGCCGACCGCCGCAACGGCCTGGGCGACCCCTGGGATCTGCAACGCATCTACGGCGTGTTTCCACGCTTGAAGGAGCGCGAGCACCACCTGGGCAACCAGCTATCGGGCGGCGAACAGCAAATGCTGGCCATCGGCCGCGCCCTGTCCACCAACCCGCGCCTGCTCATCCTGGACGAAGCCACCGAAGGCCTGGCGCCGGTGATCCGCGAAGAGATCTGGCGCTGCCTGGCCGCCCTCAAGGCCGCCGGACAAACCATTCTGGTGGTGGACAAATACGTGCACCGCCTCGTGGACCTGGCCGACCGCCACGTGATCCTGGAGCGCGGGCGCGTGGTGTGGCAAGGGGATTCGGCCGCGCTGAACGCGGACCGGAGTCTCTGGGCGCGGTACCTGACCGTGTAGGCTGGCGGAAAAACCGCTCGCACCGCTGGTGCGGGCACGCCTTCTTTCATGACGCCGCTCCAGATCGCTCTCTCACTGTTCCCGACCACCAACAGGCCGACCATCCGCCATGCCACGGCCGTGGTCGCCATCGCCGCAGGTCTGCTGCCAGGCACCTGCCCCGGCAAAGACCTCGACCTGGCGCACGCCGCCTCAACCCGGCCTGGCGTGGCCGCAAGGGATTCCGGCAGCGTCGGTCCAACGCCGCCGGCATTTCTCTACGTGGTGTATTGCAGTGGAACGGTGGACAAGCTCGATCTGGCCCAGCCAGCCAAGGTCGCCTCGTTTCAGCTCAGCGATCGCAGCGGCACACCGGCCGCCGTGGCGGCTGCGCCGTCGCCGGGCGCCCGGCCCGACAGTTGCCTGGCACGGCCGGTCCCCGCGGCCCGCGCGGCGGGCAGCCCGGGCCAGCACGCCGTGCAAGTGGTGGCATCGGCCCAGTTCTATCGCGGCAATGACGACGGAAAGAAGGCGTATCGCCTGCTGACCTTCTCGCTGCCCGACTGGGCGCTGCAACAACAGGCGGACCTGGGAAGGTTCGACGTCCTCAATGGCGCACCGCCACGCATGGTTCCCGGCCCACGCACCGGCCAATGGGTGCCACGAGCGCCCGAGGCAGAGCCTGACGCCACGGCAGAAATAGCGGGATATGCGGGCGGCCAAGGGATTGCCTTTGCACGACCCACGCAATGGTCTGGCAATGTGTCCCTGGTCGAATTCGCTGCCGCGGACAAGCCCCAAGCTCAGCCTCGGGCCGGCGCAGGCTTTGCCGATCGCGCAACGCGGCGCTTTGTTCGGCTGGCGGCAGTTGCAGACGCGGTCAACGGGCCCTTGCGCCTGGCGCCGGGAGGGCTGTTTGCCATGCGCGAGGTACAGCGCCCTGATCAAGCAACCGCCTTGCCCGACAAGGCATCTGCTGCAGAGGCCGCTCTCCCACGAGGCACCGGCGAGCTGCGCATCTACCGCACAGCCGATGGACAACCGGTGGCCACCGTGGTGGATGCGCGCGTTGCCGGCCCCTGGCACTGCATTGCCATCACCCCGACCGGCTGGGCCGTTTACACCGACCGCAAGGGTGCCTACCGCTTCGTGGCGCTGGGCCGCACGTTCGGCAACGAACCCGTGGAAGATTCCGAAACCGACGATCTGGATGGCACCCGGCCAGGGCTGGTGTACAGCGCGCATTGAAGACGCTGACACCCCTACCCGTGTCGCCACGGGGGCCATGGTGCTTCCCTAAAATGCACAGGCCGCCACGGCGGCCCACGCCACGCCATCGCCCATCCATTCATCCATCCATGACGCCCTTGCCTTTCGCCATCCGCACCGAATGCCCGCCGGGCGCGTGCGTGTGCGATCGGGATGCGCTGCTGCAGGCACCGAGCGGCGATCTGCGGGTGCTGCGCCTCACCCGCGATGAAGAAAAGCGGCTCATCGAGCGGCTGGAAAACCTGGGCAGCCTGGCCGATTTGCGCCGCATGCAGGCCCGGCTGGACGAGCAACTGGGCATTCGCCTGAGCATCACCACCAGCCCCAACGAAGTGCGCAGCCTGCGCGGCATCGCGATCCTGGTCCTGGAGCAACGCGGGCTGTGCCGCAAGACGCGGCAGGCGATTCCCGCCGCGATCAAGAAGAGCATGGACCGGCACCCGGACATTGCCTACGAATTGCTCAATGAAGGCGGGCTGTTTTCAGGGGATTGAAAGACCCATCGATTCGACCCATGCAAGACCAAGACGATCTTTTCGGCGATCTGCCTGCGCCGCCCGAGCCCCCCACAGCGCCTGCAGAGCCCGCTGCAACAGATGCGGCTCGGCCGAAGGGGGCCGCCCAGCCTGCGAAGGCGCCCGCCGTGCGCCGCAGCGGTACCGTGCACCCGGCGCAGTGGGACGAAGAACTGCGCCAACTCGCGGCGCGGCTGCCGCCCCGCCTGCGCATGGGCACGTCGTCCTGGACGTATCCCGGCTGGAAGGGTCTGCTGTGGGAGGGCGAGCATTCCGAGCAGGTACTCTCCAAGAACGGATTGCCGGTCTATGCCCAGCACCCGCTCATGCGCACGGTCAGCATCGACCGCAGCTTCTACCGGCCGCTCACCGTGAGCCAGTACGAGCGCTATGCGGCGCAGGTGCCGGACGATTTTCGCTTCGTGGTGAAGGCGCCCAGCCTGGTGACCGATGCGCTGGTGCGCGGCGAAGACGGGCGCGGGCGGCAGGCCAACCCGGCGTTTCTGGATGCTGCGCTCGCCACGCAGGAATTCGTGGCGCCAGCGCTCGAAGGGCTGGGCCGCAAGGTGGGCGCACTGGTGTTTCAGTTGAGCCCGTTGCCCCTGGCGCAGCTGGACCGCTTGCCGCAGGTGCTGGATCGTCTGCGCACCCTGCTGCTGGCGCAGCCGCCGCTCGCGCCCACGGCACCGGACGGCGTGCTGGCCGTGGAAGTGCGCGACCCCGAGTGGCTGTCGCCCGAGTTCATGCCCCGCTTCGCCGAAGTCTTGCGCGAGGCCGGCGCCACGTATTGCGTGGGGTTGCAAGCCAAGATGCCTTCGCTGCAGGAACAACTGCATGTGCTGCGCCGGCTGTGGCCCGGCCCGCTGGTGTGCCGGTGGAACCTGAACCCCGTGCACGGCGCTTACGGCTACGAAGACGCAGAAACGCTTTATTCCCCCTACGACCGGATCGTGCATCCGGCACCGGAAGTGCACGAGCTGCTGGCGCGCACCATCGCCGGCATCACCGGGGCAGGACAGAACGCCTTCATCACCGTGAGCAACCATGCCGAAGGCTGCGCGCCGCTGACCTTGCACACCCTCGCGGAGCAGGTGGCACCCCGACCGGAGTTGCCGCCAGCCACCCCCGAGCCCCACGGCCCCTGAAAGCCTTCCTGGAAACGATTGCTATTATTTTAATAGCAACATGCCGTGGTATTGATTGTGCTGGAGGCCTGAAACACCCATAGTGCTTTCAGGGATGCGCCCGTGGCGCCTGCCGCAACCGCATCACGCTGCACACGGCCGCCACGGCGGCACAGCCGGCCGCCACCGTCAGCGCGACGGCCTCGCCCCGCCCGTCGTGCAGGCCCCAGACGGCGAAGATGCCCGCCAGCACCACCGCGCCGAGCGTCTGCCCGGTAAGGCGCGCAGTGCCCAGCATGCCGCTGGCCGCGCCTGAGCGGTGCAGCGGGGCCGAGGTCACGATGGTGTGGTTGTTGGGCGACTGAAAAAGCCCGAAGCCCGCACCGCACAGCAGCATGCGCCACGCCACGTCGAACACGCCGGGCTGCGGCGGCAGGGCGGCCAGCGCGAGCAGCCCGCACGCGAACACCGCCATGCCGATGCCACCCAGCAAGCCGTCTGCGAAACGGCCGATGAGCCGCCCTGCCAGCGGTGCGATCAGCACGATCGCAAGGGGCCAGGCGGTGATGAGCAGACCGGCCTCAAGGTGCGAGCGCCCCTGGGCCTCCAGCAGCAGAAAAGGCAGCGACAGGAAGGCCAGCATCTGCGCACAGAATGCACTCACCGAGGCGCCCATCGACAGTGCGAAGACGGGAATGCGAAGCAGGTCCACCGGAAAGAGCGGCACGGCCAGGCGCATCTGGCGCCGCAGGTACACCCACCCCACCGCCACGCCAGCCAGCAGCAACGCCCAGCCCAGGGGCGAAGCCGTTCCGGCCGCTTCTCCGCGCACGCCCAATTGCTCGCCGCCGATGAAGATGAGCGCGAACATGAGGATGTTGAGCGTGACGTCCAGCACCGTCAGGCGCGCGCCCTTGTGCGTGGTGGGCGGGTTGGACGGCAGCGCGCGCCGCCCCAGCCACAGGGTGAACAGGCCCAGCGGCAAATTCAGCGCGAAGAGCCAGGGCCAGGACGCCACCGACAGGATGCCCGCTGCCACCGAAGGCCCCGCCATCGAGGAGGTGGCGACGACCAACGAGTTGATGGCCATGCCCTGGCCGAGCTGCGCGCGCGGGTAGACCAGCCGCACCAGCGCGGCGTTCACGCTCATGATGCCGGCCGCCCCCAGGCCCTGCACGGCGCGCGCCACGATCAGCGTGGGCAGCGAGGTGGCCAGCATGGCGCCCAGGGACGACACGGCGAACAGCGCCATGCCGAGCAGGTAAACGCGCCGGTAGCCGAACCGCTCGCCCAGCGAGGCCAGCGGCAGCAGCATGACGAGCGTGGCGATCTGGTAGGCGTTGACCACCCAGATGGCCTGGGACGCACCGGCGTTCAGCTCACGCGCGATGCCGGGCAGCGCCAGGTTGACGATGCTGCCGTCCAGCACCGCCACCGTGAGCCCGAGGACGATGACCAGCATGGCCCAGGCCCGCTCGCGCGGCGGCAGGCCGTCCGGCGACGCTGGCGTGGCCGCGGCCCGCGCGGCGGCCCGGCGGGACCGGTCGCCTGCGGCGGAATCGGCGTTCAAGCCTGCGCCCCTCGCGCCCGGTGGGTGGGCAGTCCGGCCAGCGTGATCCAGGTGAGTGCCACGGCCACCAGCGCGCCCGCCGCCATGCCGATCACCATGGGCAGCGGCTCGCCGTTGGCGAACAGGCCGACGATGCCCATGGCGGCAGCCCCCGACAGCATCTGCAGCGTGCCCAGCAACGCCGAAGCGGTGCCGGCGATCGCGCCGTGCTTTTCCAGCGCCAGCACCGAAGTGGTGGGAATCACCAGTCCCATGAATGCACTGGAGACGAAATACAGCGCGATCAGCACAGGCAGCTGGTCGCCGCCCATCAGGTAATAGGCCAGCAGCGCCACCATGACCACGCCGGACGCGCTGACGGCCGCTTTCACCAGCGGCACCAGGCCGAAGCGCTCGCCCAACATGCCGGTGAACTGAGACGAGCCGATGAACGCCGCAGCGTTGAGCGAAAAGGCCAGGCTGTACTGCGTGGGTGTGAGCCCGTAATGGTTGATGAGCACAAACGGAGAACCCGCCAGATAGACGAAGAACCCCGACATGGCACAGCCGCCGATGAAGACGAGGCCCAGGTAGTGGCGGTCCCGCAGCAGCAGGCCATAGGCGCGAACGGCACTGCCCACGCTGCTTTCGACCCGGTCGGCGGCGGGGCGCGTCTCACGCAGCGCGCCGTAGACCAGCGCCAGCCCCGCGATGGCCGCGACGGCGACGGCCCAGAAAACGCCGCGCCAGCCCGTCAGCGCGATGACCCCGCTGCCCGCCAGCGGCGCAAGAATGGGCGACACGCTGAACACCAGCATCAACAGCGACATCAGCCGTGCGGCATCGGTGCCGGTGTGCAGGTCGCGCACCACCGCACGCGGGATGGCCATGCCGGCCGCCGCCCCCAGGCCCTGCAGAAAGCGCAGGGCCACCAGCATCTCGATCTCGGTCGCCAGCGCGCAGCCCACGCTGGCCACGGTGAAGAGCAGCAGCCCGAAGTACAGCGGTGGCTTGCGCCCTACCATGTCGGAGACCGGTCCGTAGAGCAACTGCCCGGCCCCCAGCGAGAGAAAGAACGCCGTCAGGCTCCATTGCACCGCGCCGACCGGGGCGCCCAGGCTGCGCCCGATGTCGGGCAGCGCTGGCAGGTACATGTCGATGGCAAAAGGGCCGATGGCCGAGAGAAGGCCCAGAACGAGGGCGATGCGAAGGAAAGCGGAAGGAAACATGGGCCCGATTGTCGCCAAGGTCGGCATCCGCCGCTCGCGGGCGCTACAAGCCCGGACAGGCCCGGTTTGCGCCGCCGATGCCCGCGATCGCTTACTTGAGGTAGGAGCGCAGAGCCGATGCCACGGTCGCCACGTCACGCTCGCGTTGCGGCGCGGGAGTGTCGGGATCGCCCAGGTGCTGAAGGATGTGGCCTTCCAGCACCTGCGCCATCAGGCCGTTCACGGCACCGCGAACGGCTGCGATCTGCTGAAGCACCGCCGTACAGTCGGCGTCTTGTTCCAGCGCCCTCTCCAGGGCCGCAGCTTGGCCCTGGATGCGGCGCACGCGGGCGAGAAGTTTCTTTTTTCCATGGATGGTATGGGCCATGGCGGGCATTGTATGAAGCGGCTTTCAATATACTGGGGGCCAGTATTCAAAAGGTGCAGACCATGATCGAAACCCACCACCCCGACGTCTCGCTCGCTGCAGGCTGGCAGCATCCCCACGTCTTCAGCCAAGGCAATCCGATGGCAGAGCGCAACACGCGGTGGGCGGTGGTGTTGACTGCCGCCATGATGGTGGCGGAGATCGCTGGGGGCTGGGCTTTCGGGTCGATGGCGTTGCTGGCGGACGGCTGACACATGAGTTCGCACGCCCTGGCACTGGGTCTTTCCGCGGTGGCATATGCCGCTGCCCGGCGCCATGCCAACGATGGCCGTTTCGCATTCGGCACCTGGAAGATCGAAGTGCTGGGGGGCTATACCAGCGCCATTCTTTTGCTGCTCGTGGCAGGCCTCATGGTGCTCCAGTCGTTGCAAAGGCTGGTGGCACCAACGCCCATTCACTACGAGCAAGCGATTTTCACGGCCGCGCTGGGCTTGGTGGTCAACCTGGCCTGCGCCTGGTTGCTGCGCGGCGGGCATGCGCACCATGCCCACGACGAACCCCACGGGCATCACGAACCCCACGGGCATCACGGGCATGATGCCCGCGTCGGCCACAGCCATGGCCATGCTCACGGCGCAGCGCCAGCAGACCTCAACCTGCGATCCGCCTACCTGCACGTGGTGGCCGACGCGGCAACCTCTGTGCTCGCCATCGCAGCGCTTGGCGGTGGGCTGCTGTGGGGTGCCGACTGGCTCGACCCCGCCGTGGGCCTGCTCGGCGCAGCGCTGGTGGCCCGCTGGGCCTGGGGATTGCTGAGAGACACCGGCAAAGTGCTGCTCGATGCCGAAATGGATGCGCCTGTGGTGGCCGAAATCCGACAGGCCATTGCCGCGAGCCCCATACCAGCTACGGTGTGCGACCTTCACGTCTGGCGCGTAGGCACAGGCGTGTATGCCTGCATCGTCTCGCTGTCTACGACCCACGCGTCCGTGGCGCCCGACTTCTTCAAACACCTGCTGAGCGTGCATGAGGAACTGGTGCACATCTCCATCGAAGTGAATCGGTACGAAGGCTCGCCCCTGCCCTTATGACGCATTCGCGCGCTGTGATGCGCGTATCCAGCGCTACAGGTATTTGAGCCAGGCGATGTCGCGCCGCCGCGCCTTGAAGGCCCCGAAGGCCTTTACCGCCGGGTAGAGCGCTGCGGCCAGCACCACCGTGCACAGCCAGATGCCCCACATGGCGTCGAAACCGAAATACCGCCCCTGGTTGGGGCCCCACGACGCCAGAGCGCCCAGGTACAGCGCCTTGAGCACATAGAGGTGCAGCAGGTAAAAGAACATGGGCGCCGCGCCGAACACCGCCAGCACCCGAAGACCGGTGCCGGCCGGCAATCGCTCGAACGCGCGCAGCACCAGCAGGCCGATGCCCAGAGTCAGCGCGATGAACAGCAGCGATGGAGGGTACTTGGTCACGTTGAAGAACGACATGGCCGTGACCAAAGCAGTCTCTGCATGCACCCAGGGTCGGTCGCCGTACACGTTCCAGGCTCGCACCACGGCGAAGCCTGCCAGCAGGCCTGCGCCCCAGACAAGCAGGCGGCGCTGCCGGCCATGCGCATCGGCCGAGGCCAGAAACCACGGGCCTGCGGCGTAGCCCAGTGCGATCACGCCGATCCACGGCAGCAGCGGGTATGAGGTCCGCAGGCGCAGCGATTCGCCCAGCTCGATCCAGCCACGGTCGTGGAGCACCGCCCAGGGAATGTGCAGCGCATGGCCAACGGGAAAATGCAGGCCGTCCAGCAGGTTGTGCCCCGCCACGAGCACCACGCCCAGCGCGATCAGCGCTTTTCGCGGCAGCCACAGCAGCCCCGCCAAGGCCAGCATGCTCAACCCGATCACCCAGATGACCTGCAAATACACCACCTTGGGTGGCCATTGGAAGGTCCAGGCGAAGTTCACCAGCGTGAGTTCCAGTACGACCAGAAACAGCCCGCGCTGCAGCAGGAACACCGAGGCCGAAGCCCGGCCGCCGCCCTGCCGTGCGCCATACAGGCAGGCGGACAGGCCCGTCAGAAAGACGAACACCGGCGCGCAGACATGGGCCAGCAAGCGGCTGGCGAACAGTTCGGGCGAGGTGGTGGCCACGGCCATGGGGTCGCCGACCTGGTAATGCAGGAAGAACGTTTCCCGCACATGGTCCAGCAGCATGAACAGGATCACGAGCCCGCGCAGCGCGTCGATGGATTGCAGCCGGGCAGATACAGGGCTGGCGGGCGGAAGGGGCAGCGTTGGGGCAGATGGCATTGCAGGGGCAGGTGCGCGGAATGGCGAGTGCCAATGGTCGGCTCGCTCGGTCGGGTTAAAGGTGAAGGCGGGCGAAAAGCCGCGATTGTGCCCGCTGGCGCTCTACCCGTCTGGGCACTTTGCCCCTGCTGCCGGCCCGGCATGACCAGTCAACATGGTGCTACGTACTGAGGGCTATCACGCCCCGCCAATTCCGACAGTGACTCGACCTGTCCCCTCGCAGTTACTACAAGGAACGGTGCCGTTTCTCCCCGTGCCGCCGCAAGCCGGACAAAGGTTTTCGCCGGCACCCGGTGTCCCGGGCGCTGCTTCGTCTCCAGGCGCCAACGGTGGCAAAGCGCCCGTAGCCCCATGACTTCCTGCAGGCTGATCGGAACTGCCTGGCAATGGATGCCCGGCATCGAGCGAAGCGCCCGGATCTTCTTCTCCCACAGCGGACCGCGAAAAAGACACGCCATCGTCACTGTTGGCCAAGGTAGGTGAGGTGGGCGACTGGGAGGCCATCGTTTCGCTCCTTGTTTGCAGTTTTCGGGACAGTGGAGAGGTGCCAATGAGTCTGCGAAAACCCTTTCGCTCCCCTGCTGCATCGAATTGGCAAACGGCATGCCCGAGCCATGCGGCGCTCGCGCAAAGCAAAAAGCCTTCGCAAGAAGAACTTGCGAAGGCTTCGATATGGCGGAGTGGACGACGGGGCGAGGAAGGTGCGCGATTGGCCGCTTTGGTTCGCCACGTAGTAGCCGAGAAAACTAGCGAATCGCTAGCGTTCGCGAACGTCCCAACTGCGCCGTGCTTTGGTGTGAGTCGCATATTGAATTGCACTATACCCATGGCACGCAAATACTCAGCTTTAACCAATGCGGTCGTGCGCGACGCTACCGCCAAACATCCGAAGGCCCCCACGCTTTACAGCGACGGTGGCGGCCTTTACCTACAGATCACTCCCACCGGCGTGAAATCGTGGATATTCAGGTACAGCCTAGTGTCCCGTCCCGTTATTTTCTGGCATTAATCGTGCATGCCATTGAGGTATCTTGGAACCGGAGATACCGCGATGAGAATGGGCAGACCGAAGGTCGAGTTGGCGCTCTCTGACGAGGAGCGAT
>NZ_BQXQ01000028.1 GCF_030159055.1 Acidovorax sp. SUPP3334 | reverse complement strand
TGCGATCGCTCCTCGTCAGAGAGCGCCAACTCGACCTTCGGTCTGCCCATTCTCATCGCGGTATCTCCGGTTCCAAGATACCTCAATGGCATGCACGATTAATGCCAGAAAATAACGGGACGGGACATTAGACGGGCACAATCGGCCTCTTCCCGAAGGGCACTGGCCTACCCGCGATGAAGCGATGGTGGCATTGGCAGATTTTGCGTCAGGCGCCCGCCTGCCGGGCACTTGATAAAAACCCCCTGCTGCTGAAAATCGGGGGGTGGATCGATCGCCTGGTGCGCGTCAAGTGCCTGCATTCAGAGCGAGCATCCGTTCAGAAGGCGCCTAAATGTCTTCCAGCAGAGGGTAGGGCAGTGTGTCGAGCAACAGAGCCACGCCTTCCGCACCACCGACACGCAATGATTCTCCCGTCGACGCAACTTGCAGTGACGCCAGTGCGTCCACCCCGCCGGCGGGAGATTCCGCTGCCTGGACAATCACTCCACAAGGCTGCTCTGCATCGCTTGCCGCGAAGACTTCCGCCCCTGCGACAAGGGGTTCGGTCGCATGCACCAGATAGGTTCGCCGCTTCAGCGTGCCACGAAACTGGCTCCGAGCCACCACTTCTTGCCCGGGATAACATCCCTTCTTGAAATTCACCCCTCCCACCGATTCGTAATTCAACATTTGAGGCACGAACAGATCCACGAGCGGGGAAGTCAATGTAGCAATGCCGCTTTGTATCTCGCTCCATTGCCACAGTTCGGGCTTGAGCGAATCTCCAGCGGGTGCGGGTTCATCAATGGGTCCAACCCAAAGCGCACGTGCCTGGCCTGCCGCTGGATACAGATGCACGATGGTGACCAAATCCCGGTCGGTCTTGGACCAAGGCAACAGAATGGAGCCGTTGGTCAGCGCGGTTGCAGCTTCGCCCGCCAGCCCGAACAGAGCGAAGTCTGCAGTCGCGTCCGTCAGCCGTGCTTTGGAGCGCAGCACGAACATGGAAAGCCGTTTGAGTGTCGGAGCCAGCAGGTCACGGCTGCACACCAGCAGAACATCCGTCGCGCTGCGTTTGAAGCCAATGAAACTGGCCTGCATTCTGCCTTTGGCGGAGAGAAAAGCCGTCAAACGCGCTTCATTCATGCCCAACAGCGCAAAGTCCTGGGTGAGTTGACCATGCAGAAATTTGGTGGCGTCTTCACCTTCCACGCGAATCACGCCAAGGTGGGACAGGGGTGCTATGCCGTTCAATGGGTAAGTCATGCTGAATTATGATGCCCGGTTACTTTCCTAGAGGCTGCAAAGGTTGTGCGTCGTTTCCTCACGTTGGTACTGATCATTTTTTGCGCATTCGGAGGCGCGGCGGCTTGGTGGCTGCACCAGCCGCTGACGGTGCGCAGCGGCATGCCTGCCGCCCAGCCGCTGGAACTGGCCATTGAACCGGGAACGACACCTCGCGGAGTGGCGCGCGACGTGATCGCGGCCGGTATCGACACTGATGTGCGCCTGCTCTATACATGGTTTCGACTCTCGGGCCAGGACCGTTTGATCAAGGCCGGAAATTACGAGATTCCTCCTGGGACCACTCCGCGGCAGTTGCTGCAGAAGCTGGTGCGTGGCGAAGAGGCGCTGCGCGCCGTCACGCTGGTCGAAGGGTGGACCTTTCGCCAGTTCCGGCAGGCGCTGGCGCGAGAAGATCAGCTCAAACCCGACACCAAGGGCTTGGCCGACGATGCTGTCATGGCGCGGCTCGAACGTCCCGGTATCCCGGCGGAAGGGCGGTTTTTCCCGGATACCTACACCTATGCCAAGGGTAGCAGCGATCTGGCGGTGCTTCGCCGGGCGATGCACGCCATGGACCGGCGCCTCGAAGCCGCCTGGGCGCAGCGCTCGGCGGAAACGCCGCTTCGCAGTGCCGACGAGGCCCTCGTTCTGGCCAGCATCGTCGAAAAAGAGACCGGCCGACCCTCTGACCGGGCGCAAATTGCGGGCGTTTTCAGCAATCGGCTGAAAGCGGGCATGTTGCTCCAGACCGATCCCACCGTGATTTATGGTCTCGGCGAAAAATTCGACGGAAATCTGCGTCGGCGTGATTTGCTGGCAGATACCCCCTGGAACACCTATACCCGAGCCGGTTTGCCCCCGACGCCGATCGCCATGCCAGGCAAGGCTTCGCTCATTGCTGCCGTTCAGCCACAGCAGACCAACGCGCTGTATTTCGTTGCCAAGGGTGACGGCACGAGCCATTTCAGTCCCACCCTTGACGAGCACAACCGGGCTGTCAACCGCTACCAAAGGGGCCAACCTTGACCATGCCTTCCGATGGCGCAAAGTCCATGGTGGGCCGAGAGGCAGGCCGGTTCATCACTTTCGAAGGCATCGATGGGGCGGGAAAGTCATCGCACATCGACAGCCTGGCAGCCGCCTTTCGCCGGCAGGGAAAGACTGTGACGGTCACCCGTGAGCCGGGCGGCACGCCGCTTGCGGAAAAGCTTCGCACGCTGCTGCTGAATGACAGCATGGACCCGCTCACGGAGTCGCTGCTGGTCTTTGCTGGCCGCCGTGATCACTTGCGGTGCGTGATCGAGCCGGCATTGGCCAGGGGGGAGATCGTTCTGTGCGACCGTTTCACGGATGCCACCTTCGCGTACCAGGGTGGGGGGCGAGGCTTCGATGTCAAAGTGCTATCAATATTAGAGCGGATAACCCAGGTAAATATTGCGCTGGGCCCCGAAAAGATACGTGATCCTGATTTGACGCTGTGGTTCGACCTTGCGCCGGAGATGGCAGCGGCGCGCCTTGCAGACGCGCGAACACCTGATCGGTTCGAATCTCAACCGGTCGAATTTTTCCGCCGCGTGCGTCAGGGATACGCCGATCGGGAACTGGCTGCCTCGCAACGCTTCGTTCGGTTGGATGCTGGACACACCCGCGACGCTGTCTGGTCACAACTGGTCGGAGCGCTGGTCAAGCGAGGTTGGCTGTCTGCAGAAAGCGCAGATATGGCCGCGGAAAAAACTTCATGAGTGGTTCTTTGTCGATCGCACCCTGGATCTCTGCGCAACGTCGAGCGCTGCTCGCTCAGCGGGGCCATGCCTGGCTGTTGAGCGGCCCTTCGGGGCTTGGCCAATACACCCTGGCGATGGAACTGGTTCGTGCCTGGTTGTGCGAAACGCCGACCGCCGATGGCGCGTGCAGCCACTGTGGCAGTTGCCATGCCGTCGATGTGCGTACCCATGCCGACCTGTGCGTGCTCATGCCCGAAACGCAAATGGTCGAGCTCGGATGGCCGTTGCCGGAAAAGGCGCAGGCAGAAATCGACGACAAAAAACGAAAGCCCAGCCGGGAGATCCGTGTGGATGCCATGCGCGACGCCGTGCAGTTCTCGCAACGGACCTCCGCGCGCGGACGTGGCAAGGCCGTGCTGGTGTACCCTGCCGAGCAGATGAACCACGTGACGGCCAACGCGCTGCTCAAGACACTGGAAGAGCCAGCGGGCGACGTGCGATTCGTTTTGGCCACGGAAGCGGCGCACCAGTTGCTTCCTACCATTCGCAGCCGGTGCCTGGGACACACCATGCAGTGGCCGGATGAACCCGAAATGACAGCGTGGCTCGAAGGGCAGGGATTGACGACAGAGGCCGCAACCGCCTTTCTGCAGGCCAGTGGAGGGCGCCCTGATGACGCGCTCCAGTGGGCCCGATCAGGCCGCAGTCCGCAGTCATGGTCGCAGCTTCCCAGGGCGATGGCACGAGGCGATGTGACGGCACTGTCCGATGCTTCGCCCGCCCAGGCGGTGGATGCGCTGCAAAAGCTCTGCCATGATTTGATGGCGAGTCGGGTTGGCGCACCGCCACGGTACTTCGCGTCGGCTGATTTGCCGCCGGCACCCGGAATCGGTCCGTTGAGTCGTTGGGCGAAAGCCTTGGCGAAAGAGGCTCGCACCGCCGATCACCCCTTCAATGCGGGTCTCATGCTGGAAGCGCTTGTTGCTCAGGCGCGAAACACCCTACACTCGCGCCATTGAGAAAGACGCCCCGAAGACCATGAGCAGCCCCTCTACCGCGCCCCGCCCCAGCGTCATGCAGCTGGCCATCAAGGAGAAGGCGGCTCTGTATGCGGCCTACATCCCCGTATTTGCCGAAGGTGGCATCTTTGTGCCCACCCAGCGGGAATACAAGCTGGGGGACGACGTGTACGTACTACTCACGCTGCCCGAAGACACGCAGCGGTATCCCGTGGCAGGCCGTGTGGCCTGGGTGACCCCCGCACGTGCTGCCGGCAATCGCACGCAGGGCGTCGGCATTCAATTTCCGAGAGACGAAAAGTCTCGTCTTCTCAAACTCAAGATCGAAGAATTGCTGGGCACCAGCCTGGGATCGGATCGACCGACCCAGACCCTTTGAACGCCTCGCGCCATAGCCATGCCGACCGTTTGCCGGTCGGCATTTTTGTTTGGATCTGCGCATGTTCACCGATTCCCACTGCCACCTCACCTTTCCCGAACTGGCCGCCCAGTTGCCTGCCATTCGGCAGGCCATGGCCGATGCCAACGTGGTCCGTGCGCTTTGCATTTGCACGACGTTGGAAGAGTTCTCCGACGTGCATGGTCTGGCGCTCGCCTACGACAACTTCTGGAGCAGCGTGGGCGTGCATCCTGACAATGAAGGCGTCACCGAGCCCTCCGAGCAGGATCTGCTGGACCGTGCTGCGTTGCCGCGGGTGATCGCCATCGGCGAGACGGGCCTCGACTATTACTGCATGGAAGATCGCAAAGGCGGCCGAAGCATTGCCGACCTGGAATGGCAGCGCGATCGTTTCCGTACCCACATCCGTGCAGCACGTGCTTGCGGCAAGCCACTCGTCATCCACACCCGAAGCGCGTCGGACGACACGCTCGCTATCCTGCGGGAGGAGGGCGAAGACGGCTTGGCCAATCGCGCAGGCGGCGTGTTCCATTGTTTTACCGAGACCGCCGAGGTCGCTCGCGCGGCACTGGATCTGGGTTACTACATCTCCTTTTCCGGCATCGTGACATTCAAGAGCGCCCAGCACTTGCGCGACGTTGCCGCCTTCGTCCCTCTGGACCGCATGCTCATCGAAACCGATAGCCCGTATCTGGCGCCAGTCCCCTATCGCGGAAAGACCAACAATCCTTCCTATGTGCCATTCGTTGCAAAGCAACTGGCCGATGTCAAAGGGTTGCCTGTGAAGGAAGTGGCCCTGGCCACCAGCCGCAACTTCGATACGCTGTTCTTTTCTGGAGCCACGCCATGATGTTCCGCCGCCGAATTCTGGTCTCTTTTGCGCTGGCCGGTGCAGTGCTGTGTGGCGCCTGTGCGCACGCTGGCGCCTATGAAGATTTTTTTACCGCCGTGATGCGGGATGACGACTCCGGCATCAACTCCCTCGTGCGTCGCGGCTTCGATCCGAACACACGCAGTCCAAAGGGCGAGGTGGCGCTCACGCTGGCGCTGAAGGAGGGCTCCATGAGAGCCTTCTCTGCATTGATGGCGGCCAAAGGCATCAAGGTGGAAGAGCGCAACGCCAAGGACGAAAGCCCATTGATGTTGGCCGCGATCAAAGGCAATGTCGAGGCGGCACGCGCTCTCATCGCCAAGGACGCTGACGTCAACAAGACCGGCTGGACGCCACTGCACTATGCAGCTTCCGGGACCACTGAAAAGCAGGCCGCAATCGCCGCGCTGCTGCTCGAAAACCATGCGTACATCGACGCGGCCTCACCGAATGGCACCACCCCGCTGATGATGGCGGTGAGCTATGGCACGGCCGAGGTCGCCAAGCTTTTGCTGGATGAAGGCGCAGACCCTACGCTGCGCAATCAGGTCGGTCTGGGTGCGGCGGACTTCGCCCGCCGTGCCGATCGCAAAGACCTGCAAGAGCTCGTCTCGGACGCCGTTCGAAAGCGCCAGCCACGCCGCGGTCAGTGGTGATGAGCGGAACTGCCTCGGACCTTCTGGAGACCCATCTGGGTTTGCTGGCTCAGTGTCCTGCAGGGCGTGTTTGAAGGCGGGCGTATAGGCCACCTCGGGCCATCAGTTCTGCGTGCGTGCCTTGCTCGGCAATTCGGCCGCGTTCCATGACCACCACGCGATCGGCATGCTCGATGGTGGAGAGCCGGTGGGCTATCACGAGCGTGGTACGTCCTTGCATCAAGCGCTGCAGCGCGTCCTGCACCAACCGTTCTGACTCAGTGTCCAGCGCAGAAGTGGCTTCGTCCAGGATGAGAATGGGTGCATCCTTGTAGAGGGCCCGTGCGATGGCCAGGCGCTGGCGTTGGCCCCCGGAAAGCTGCGTGGCGTTGTGTCCGACCACTGTGTGCATGCCTGAGGGCAGGGCGGCGACATGCTCCGCAAGATTGGCCGCAGCCAGGCAATTTTGTACCCGCTGCTCATCTACATTGCCGCCTAGGGCGACGTTGGCCGCAATCGTGTCGTTGAACATCACCACATCCTGGCTGACCATGGCAAATTGCGAACGCAAGACCTGCAGATTCCATTGCGACACGGGCCGCCCATCCAGCAGCACCTGGCCTGCGCTCGGTGTCAAAAAGCGAGGCAGCAGATTCACCAAGGTGGTTTTTCCCGCACCGGATGGACCTACCAGCGCTACGGTTTCGCCAGGATGCACAGTCAAGTTCACGCGGTCCAGCGCGACCGCTCGTTCGTCACCGAACGCCACTGTGACGTCCTCCAGGGTAATTGCCCCGATGGTGCGTTCTGGCGCGTGGCTGCCTCCGCCTTCTGGCCGCGTATCGCCCAGCAATGCCAGTCCTCGCTCGAGCGCGGCAACGCCTCGGGTCACTGGGTTTGCCACATCGGCCAAGCGGCGGATCGGTGCAATCAGCATGAGCATGGCCGTGATAAACGCAGCGAAGCCCCCCACCGTCACGTCACGATCACCGCTGGCGTGGCTTTGCCAAAGCGCTACGCAGATCACGCCTGAGAGTGCAGCAGCTGCCAGCAACTGAGTCAACGGGGTCATCGCGGCCGATGCGATCGTCGCCTTGATGGCCAGACGGCGAAGGCGTTGGCTCAGCACGCCGAAACGCTGTGACTGGCTTGGTTGTGCTCCATGCAGCCGGACCATGCGGTGCGCCAGCACGTTCTCTTCCACCACATACGCCAACTGGTCGGTCGCCTCCTGGCTGCTTTTGGTGATGTGGTAAAGACGCCGCGATAGCGTCTTCATGATCCATGCAACCCCCGGTACGACGACAGCGACGATGAGCGTCAATTGCCAGTTGAGGTAGAGCAGATAGCCCAGCAGCGCCACCAGCGTGAACCCATCGCGGGACAGTCCCATCAACGCCTGCACCAGCAGCGTTGCGCCGGTCTGGACCTCATACACGACCGTGTTGGATAAGGTGCTGGCCGATTGCCGCGTGAAAAGGGCCATCTCGGCGGCAAGCAGGCGATCGAAGAGCGCTTCGCGCAGTTTCATCATGCCTTCGTTGGCAATGCGCGCCAAAGCATATTGGCCCACGAATTGCGCCAGCCCCCGGACCAAAAACACGCCCATTATCGCCAGCGGGACCATCCACAATTTCAGAGAGCGCTCGGTAAAACCTTGGTCGAGCAACGGCTTGAGCAGTGCGGGAATGAGCGGTTCAGTAACGGCCCCGACAAGCGTCGCCAGCACAGCGAGCGTCCAGGCAGATCGCTGGTTGCCGAAGTACGCCGAAAGTCGCCGTAGCCTGGCGGCCAGGGTGAGAGAAGGGGGGTGCTCGGAGTCCGGCAGGGGGCGTGGGTCTTGGGCTTGCATGAGGCGCGGATTCTACGTAGGACCGCATCCAAACTTGCACAATTTGTCACAGGGGTCTCCCACCAGTGTGTAACATCCACGGTCTGTCCACCGGCATTTGCTCGGTATCCGATGGCTGCCAATGACTATTGACCGAAATCCATCCTCCATTCTCGCTGCGGCTTTGCCGCAACTCTCTCGCCGGCACGCTGTTGCCGCGCTCGTTTCCTCCTCCGCGCTGCCTGCGCTGGCCCAGTTCAGGGTCGAGATCACAGGCGTTGGATTGACCCAGCTTCCCTTCGCGATTGCGCCCTTTCGCGGCGAAGCCCAATCGCCTCAAAAGATATCGGCCATCATTCAGGCCGATCTCGAACGCAGCGGGCAGTTTCGTGCGGTAGACGCATCCGGCCCTGCGCTGGATGAAACATCTCGTCCGGATGTCGCACTGTGGAAGCAAAAAGGCGCGGAATCGCTCACCACTGGCAGCATCACCCGCTTGCCTGATGGCCGTTTCGACATCCGGTTTCGCCTATGGGATGTGGTGCGTGGGCAAGACCTCGGAGGCCAGAGCTTTGTGGTCACTCAGGGTGACCTGCGCCTGGTGGCCCACCGCATTGCGGATTTCATCTATGAAAAGCTCACGGGGCAACGCGGCGTGTTTTCCACCCGCATTGCGTACGTCACCAAATCCGGAACGCGCTACAGCCTGTGGGTAGCCGATGCAGATGGCGAGAACGCGCAGTCCGCGCTGTCCAGCCCTGAGCCGATCATTTCACCAGCGTGGTCGCCCAGCGGTGGTCAGTTGGCCTATGTGTCGTTCGAATCGCGCAAGCCAGTGGTTTATGTGCACGACGTGGCCTCAGGCCGCCGCCGGCTGATTGCGAATTTCAGGGGCTCCAACAGTGCTCCGGCATGGTCTCCTGATGGCCGAACCCTGGCCGTCACGCTCAGCCGTGACGGTGGCTCGCAGCTGTACACCATTGATGCCAATGGCGGTGAACCCCGTCGACTCATGCAGAGCACCGGCATCGACACCGAGCCCATGTTCTCCAGCGATGGCCGAAGCATCTACTTCGTGAGCGATCGTGGCGGTGCGCCCCAGATCTACAAGGTCGGCACCTCTGGCGGAAATGCCGAGCGTGTGACATTCACTGGCTCCTACAATATTTCGCCCAGCATCAGTCCAGACGGCAAATGGTTGGCTTACGTGTCGCGCATTGGCGGCGCGTTCAAGCTGCACGTCATGGATTTGGCAACGGGTATGGCCACCGCGGTCACGGACACCACAGCGGATGAGAATCCCAGCTTTGCTCCCAACAGCCGGTTGATCGTTTATGCCACGCAGCAGCAAGGCCGCGAAGCGCTGATGACCACCACGCTGGACGGAAAGATCAAGGCACGTCTGGCGGGGCAGGGTGGAGACATCCGCGAGCCTGACTGGGGCCCGTTCCAAAAACAGTGAACCGTCAACATTTCGACTTTTGATTATCTGGACTTGAGGAGTATTTCCATGAACCGCTTTCCCTTCAAACGCATTTCCGCCATCGTCATCGCCGCTGCTATCGTGGCCGGTTGCAGCTCCGGCGTGAAGCTGGAAGATGCGCCTGTCGAAGACAAGGGCGCAACGTCCACCATGCCTGGTAATGGCGGCGCCAACCCCAATGGCGCTTCGCAAAGCGGTGTGGCGCCTGTGGACCTGAGCCAATCGGCCCGAGACGGCGCCGGCCCTGTGGGCGTGAGCCGCATCGTTTACTTCGACTACGACAGCTACGCCGTCAAGCCAGAATTTCAGTCGCTGATCGAGCAGCACGCCCGTTTCATCAAGGCTGGCCAAACCCGCAAGGTGATGATCGAAGGCCACACCGACGAGCGCGGCGGTCGCGAGTACAACTTGGCGCTGGGCCAAAAGCGTGCTGAAGCCGTTCGCCGTTCGCTCGCGCTGCTTGGCGTATCGGAAGCGCAAATGGAAGCAGTTAGCTTCGGCAAGGAAAAGCCTGCGGCACAAGGCAGCACGGAAGACGTGTACGCCCAAAACCGCCGCGTTGAGCTGTCTTACCGTTGATGAGCGCGCAGATGCTGTTTCCCCGCAAGGCCTTGGCAGTGCTGGCCGTGGCGATGTCGGCGGCGTTTGCCACGGCTGGTCATGCGGCGCTGTTCGAGGATGAGGAAGCGCGCCGCGCCATTCTGGAACTGCGCCAGCGCGTAGACACGCTGCAGCAGGCCAATCAGCGCGCTGGCGATGATCTGCGTCGGTCCGGCGATGAAACTTCTCAGATGCGGCGCAGTTTGCTTGATCTGCAAACCCAGATCGAAACCCTGCGAGCCGAGCAAGCTAACTTGCGGGGGCAGAACGAGCAATTGCTGCGCGACGTGTCTGAGCTTCAACGCCGCCAAAAAGACATCGCCCAGGGCGTGGATGAGCGGCTGCGACAGTTCGAACCTGCCAAGGTTGCCATGGACGGCCAGGAGTTTCAGGCCGATCCCGCCGAGAAGCGTGATTTCGACGCCGCACTCGCCGTTTTTCGCACTGGAAAATTCCCCGATGCGGTGACGGCATTCGGCAATTTCTTGAAGCAGTACCCACGCAGCGGATACGTACCCTCTGCCAGGTTTTGGCTGGGCAATGCGCAGTACGCCACGCGCGACTACAAAGAGGCGATCAACAATTTCAAGGCTTTGCTGGCGGCAGCACCGGACCATGCGCGTGCGCCTGAGGCTGCGTTGTCGATCGCCAATTGCCAGATCGAATTGAAAGACACCCGCGCAGCACGCAAGACCTTGGAGGATTTGATTCGGGTCTATCCACAGTCCGAAGCGGCAGGCGCAGCCAAAGAACGCCTTTCACGCTTGAAGTGATGGGTACTTTGTGGAGTCTCTTGAAGCCCATGTGACGCGCCTTCCAACCGAAGAGGCCACCGAAGCAGCCGATCTGCAGCGCCGGTTCGGCGGGCTGGACCGGCTTTATGGGGTGGAGGGCGCACACCGGATTCGCTCCGCGCATGTCGCGGTGATCGGTATCGGCGGGGTGGGTTCGTGGACCGCAGAAGCGCTTGCGCGCAGTGGTGTTGGACGCCTGACGCTGGTCGATCTGGACAACGTGGCAGAGTCCAATATCAATCGCCAGATTCATGCGTTGTCCAGCACCGTAGGTCAAGCCAAGGTCGACGCCATGCGGGACCGCATTGCGCTCATCAATCCTCAATGCCGTGTGACCTGCATCGAAGAGTTTGCCGATGCGGACAATTGGCCTGGTCTGTTGCCTAGCGGTATCGACGCCGTCGTAGATGCCTGTGATCAGGTGAAGACGAAGGCCGTCATCGCCAATTGGGCCGTTCGCGGACGACACTTGCTCGTTACGGTTGGAGCGGCTGGCGGTAAACGGCTTGCGCACAAGGTAGATATCGACGATCTCTCTAACACCACGCATGACCCACTTTTGGCCCAGGTGCGATACAGGCTACGAAGGCAATACGGCGCTCCCAAGGAAGGTCGCCGCATAGGTGTCCAATGTGTATTCAGTCGCGAGGCGGTCGCTCCTCCGCACAGTTCTTGCGACATCACCGGTGATGGCGACGGGTCGCTCAACTGCCATGGCTATGGCTCCGTGGTGGCGGTCACTGCGACCTTTGGACAATGCGCAGCGGGCTGGATACTCGATGCTTTGGCAGCCGATTCAGCAGACCGGAATCGCTGGGAAAAGAAGCTATAATTTAAGACTTTGCTGCAGCAGCTACGGCTGGTGTGGCAGATGATGGGACGTTAGCTCAGTTGGTAGAGCAGCGGACTTTTAATCCGTTTGTCGTGGGTTCGACCCCCGCACGTCCCACCAAAATTTGGTTATGAATCAAGCACTTAGCGCAGAAATGCCTAGGTGCTTTTTTCTTGCCAGAAGATCGTTGCCAGATTTTGGCTGGATGCAGTTGTATTTTGTTGGACAACTGGCACTGTCACTGCTCAGTCATTGCCAACGAGCCAAGAAGCTCAGCATCTCGCATCAGAGTCCTTTAATGAAATTCAGGGTGTCTTTCAAGGCTTCTGCTTGGATGGCTTTTGCGTCGCCACCGCCGCGCGATCCAGACACCATGGCCTGGCACTCGTTGACCGCCGCCGCGAACTCCGGTCCGGTCGCCATGGGCCGCTTCTTCCTGAAGTCGTAGACGTTGTTGCCCAGGCCGCTGCCGGCCTTGATGGCCATGTACAACTCCATGTCACAGTTCTTGGCAGGTGGTACGCGGATTGACCCGGTAGGTGAAGTTCAACGTGTCGAAGGCATGGCGCGCGTCCTTGAACTCCGTGTAGCGAATGTTGTTGCCCTTAGCGATCAACTCGTCGTGCCAGCGGCTGCACACCGCCACGTTCTGGGCTTCTTCCAGCTCTCGGTCGGCCAGTACTAGCAAGATGGGCGCTGTCGCCTTCTCGCGGTCATCAGAGCGGTATCGGATATTGCAGTTGCCGGGGTAGAACGCTACATGCCCTGCGAACTTCACCGTGCTGGTATTGACCGGGTCTGACCATGTGGGCCAAGCGGTGTCGAACGCCACGCTGCCGCCCCGAGAGAAGCCGATGTTGAAGATGCGGGCTGCATCAATTTGTGGATGGGTCACCAGCATACGCAGCGCGTTCATCGTGTCTGCCACATGGGCGGGGTACGGCACCAGTTCTTGGTTGGAATTGGTCTCCACCACGCCCCGGGGTTTGTAGCTGTCGGTGATCAGCACCGCATAGCCTGTGGCATTCAACTCCTTTGCCCACACGTCATAGAGATTGCTATCGACACCGCCGCTTCCGTGGCTGAGCACCACCGCAGGCACCTTGGCATCTTTATTGATCCGGCAATAATAATCTTGAATTTTTTGAATGCGCCATCATGTATGGATGATGAAAGCAACCGACATGAGATCGCTGTCGCGCGAAGCGCGGCATGAAAGACGCGTGCAAGTGATTCGCCTGCGCAATGCGGGTCGCACGTACGACGAAATTGCGGCGCAGACGGGCCTGAGCCGCACCGGCGTGTTCGACATCGTCAAGCGCCACGAAGCCACCGGCGCCCGTGCGCTGCAGGGCGCGCCCGGTGGCCGCAAGCTGGGCGAAGGGCGACGGCTGGACGCGGCCCAGGAGGCGGCGGTGCGCAAGCTGATCACTGACAAGACGCCCGATCAGCTGAAGATGTCGTACGCGCTGTGGACTCGTGCGGCGGTGGGCGAACTCATCGAGCAGCGCTTTGGCGTTCGGCTGCCGGTGCGCACGATGGGGTTGTACTTGGCGCGCTGGGGCTTCAGGCCGCAAAAGCCCATGAAGAAGGCCTACGAGCAGTCGCCCGCGGCGGTGAAAAAGTGGCTTGAAGAGGAATACCCTGTGATCGCCGCGTGCGCCAAGGTCGAGGGCGCCGATATCCATTGGGGCGACGAGATGCCCAGCTACAGCCCGCAGCTCAACCCGAACGAGATGGCCAACGCCGACCTCAAGCAGGCCGTCACGAAGCTCGCCCCGGCGCGCACGAAGTTGCAGTTGGTCAAGGCCACCGCGAGGCATTTGCGCAGCGTTCAGCGAAAGCCTGAACGCATCAAGAGCTACTTTGAACACGAACCGGTCCGGTATGCCGCATGATTCAAGTTAATTCATGCCGGATCAATAGGTTACCAATGCTTCCAATCGATGTCGATGTCGATCATCCAGACAGCGCTCCGATTGGCATCGTTGTCAACAATCGAATATCTCTCTTGCCAGAAGGATCACGCCGTCTCGATGCGGCAGACGTCCAGCAAGCCCGGGCTCAGTTCACGCGCCGCTTGTCCAGCTTGCGCGCCAGGGTGCGCCTGTGCATGCCGAGGCGCCGGGCGGTTTCTGAAATGTTGAAGCCGGTTTCGGCCAGCACTTCGTGAATGCGCTCCCATTCCAGCGTCTTGATCGAGCTGGAGCGGTTCGTCAACTCGACTTCGATATTTCCTTCGGTCAGGCCGAAGGCGGCTTCGATGTCGTCGGTGTTGGAGGGCTTGGCGAGGTAGTGGCAGGCGCCCAGCTTCACGGCCTCGACCGCGGTGGCGATGCTGGCGAATCCCGTCAGCACGACGATGAGCATGTCCTCGCTCGCGGCATGCAGCTTTTGCACGCAGGCCAGGCCGGAAGCCTCGCCCTTGAGCTTCAAGTCCACCACGGCATAGCCGGGCATGTGCTCGGTCAGCAGGGTTTCCACCTCGGGCAGGTTGGCGGCGTGCAGTACGCGGTAGCCCCGCCGTTCGAACGAGCGGGCCAGCGTGCGCGCGAAGGCGTCGTCGTCCTCCACGATGAGCAGCAGGCGTTCAGCGTCCATGGTCCAGGGTCTCCTGCAGCGCCACGGCTGCGAGCGGAAGGGTGATGGTGACGGCGGCGCCGCCTGCCGCGCGGTTGCGCGCGGTGATGGTGCCGCCCAGCGTGCGCGCCACATTGGTGGCCAGGTACAGCCCCAATCCTCCGCCCGGCCGGCCCTTGCTCGACTGGTACGGTTTGCCGAACTGTTCCAGCATGGCGGGGGCGAAGCCGGGGCCGGCATCGGTGACGGTGATCAGCAGGGCATCGGCCTGGCGCTCTGCCGCCAGTCCCACCCAATGCGGCGACGCATCGCGTGCATTGTCCAACACGTTGAAGACCATCTGCTGCAGGGTGACATCCGACACCATGGGGCTGTCCTGCCCGAACTGGTTGTCGTAGGCGAAGGTGCCCACGGGCCGGGTGGTGCGCCATTCCTCGGCCAACTGGTCGAGGAAGGTGCACACGGTGGTCTGCATCGATTCCTCGCCGCGGGTCTCTCCGGCCGACAGCAGGATGCCGCTCACGATGGTCTTGCACCGTCGCACCTGCGCCTGCATCTCGGCGATCTCGGCCTGGAGTTCGGCATCTTGTGCCAGCGCGGGCATGCGGCGCCAGTCGCCCAGGATCACGGCCATGGTGGCCAGCGGCGTGCCCAGTTCATGGGCCGCGCCCGAGGCCAGCAGTCCGGTGCGCACGATGTGGTCTTCTTCGGCGGCGCGCTGGCGCATGGTGGCCAGCCGCGCGTCGCGCTGTCGCAGGTTGCGCCCGATGCGCGTGATGAAAATCACGAGCAGCACCGCATTGAGCACGAAGCACACGAGCATGCCCAGCACGTAGGGGCTGTACAGGCCGCGGTCGTGGTCCAGCGGCAGCGCGAGCGGCCGGCTGAAGAGCGCCAACCCGCCCAGGCAGGCGACGGTCATTGCCACGATCGTCCACGTGTAGCCGGCACGCAACAGCACGGCAGCCAGGGTGACCTGCAACAGGTAGAGAAACACGAACGGGTTGGTCGTGCCGCCACTCAGATAGAGCTGCGCCGTCAGCATGCCGACGTCCACGACCATGGCGAAGAAAAGTTCCACGTTGCGCACGCGGCGCCCGGTGCGCCAGCGCAGCAGGCTCGCCGTGTTGAAGACCACCAGCGCGCCCAGCACCATCAGCATCTGCTGCAGCGGCAGGATGATACCCAGGCTGTAATGCACCACCTCGATGGTGAAGAGCTGGCCCACCACCGCGATCCATCGCAGCTGGATCAACTGCTGCAGATTCTTGAGGCCCGTGGAATCGGCCACCGCTGCGCGCGTGCGCGGTGCCGGCCGCTCGGCCACGGGGTCAGTGGAGAGCGGCATCGGCGGGCGGCGCGCTTCGGCGGCGGCGCTTCTGGTCGTCGCGCCACACCACCCAGGCGCCTGCGGCCACCATCAAGGCCAGCGTGTACCAGGTGATGGCGTAGACCAGGTGGCTATTGGGAAAGCGCACCACCGTCAAGCCGCCTGCTGGCCATTGGGTAGATGTATTGGCGACGGGCTGGGCGGCGGAATGCACAGCCGCCTCGGCATCGATGAAGTAGGGCGCAACCGGCGCAATCCCCCGCACTGCGGCAATGGCCTGCACGTCGCGCGAGAACCATCGGTCGCCGGCGGGGTCGTTGTGCCTGAGGAAGCCGCCGCCGGGTTCACTCAGCCGCAGCAGGCCGACCACCTCGGTGTTCCCCTGGGGTGCTGGCACGCCGCGGGCCGCGGGGTCGCGTGCCTCGGGCGGCACGAACCCCCGGTTGACCAGCACGGCCGTGCCATCGGCTTGCCGCAGCGGTGTGACGACCCAGAAACCTGCGCCCATCGTGGTGTTGGCCTGCACCAGCACTTCCTTGGCGTGGTCGAACGTGCCTTTCAGGCGCACGTGCAGATACTCGGATTCTCGCGCCGCATCGGGGCTTCGCTGCCAGTCGGCAAAAGAGGGGGGGGCGACAGGAGCGGCGTGGATGCGTTGCTCCACGCGCTCGATGAGATCCAGTTTCCAGGCGCGGCGTGCCACTTGCCAGCTGCCCAGTGCCACCAGGGTGGCGAACACCAGCAGCGCGCACACTCCCATCGCCGCCAGCGCCGCCCTGGAGCGGGGCGGGGCTGGCCGGTCCACGCCCGGGGTGGGCGCGGAGGCAGGGGCCGAAGAAGCAGCGCCGCTGCCGGCAGGAGAGGTCAAGGCATGTTCTTCATGTCGTGGATCGACATGGGCATCATGTTGGCGTTCAGGTGGAACATCACCCACAGCGAGCCGGCCAGCGTGATGACCACGAGCACCACGGTGAAGACCAGCGCCAGCATGTTCCAGCCGCCTTCGGATTTGGTGTTCATGTGCAGGAAGTACACCATGTGCACCACGATCTGCACCGCGGCGAAGCCCAGGATGACCAGGGCGGTCGTGCTCGACTTGTCGAACACCTTGCCCATGACCAGCCAGAACGGGATGGCGGTCAGGATGACCGAGGCGACGAACCCGATCACGTAATCGCGCATGGAGCCGTGGCTCGCGCCCTCTTCTTCGTCGTGATGGCCGTGGTGGTCGTCATGGCCGTGCTGGCCGTCGTGCGTATGGGTGAGGTTCTTGTGATCGTGGGGGGTGCTCATGGCAGGACTCCCATCAGGTAGACGAAGGTGAACACGCCGATCCAGACCACGTCCAAGAAATGCCAGAACATGGACAGGCAGAGCAGGCGGCGGCGGTTGGCAGGATTGAGGCCGTGCTTCTTGAGCTGGAACAGCAGCACGACGAGCCAGATGATGCCGAAGCTCACGTGCAGCCCGTGGGTGCCCACCAGGCCGAAGAAGGCCGACAGGAATGCGCTGCGCTGCGGGCCGGCACCTTCGTGGATCAGGTGGTTGAACTCGTACAGTTCCAGGCCGATGAAGGCCGCGCCGAGCAGGCCGGTGATGGCCAGCCACACCATGGTGTTGTTGACCTTCTTCTTCTGCATTTCCAGCATGGCGAAGCCATACGTGATGGACGACAGCAGCAGCATGGACGTGTTCAGTGCCACCAGCGGCAGGTCGAACAGGTCGGCGCCGGAGGGGCCGGCGGCGTAGCTGCGGCCCAGAACGCCGTAGACGGCGAACAGGCACGCGAAGATGAGGCAGTCGCTCATCAGGTAGATCCAGAAGCCCAGCAGGGTGCCGTTCTGGGGGTGGTGTTCTTCCGTCAGGTGGAAGACCGGCTTGGCCGGGGCGCCCGCGGCGCCGGGGTGGTGGAGTGCGGTGGTATCAGACATGGCTGGCCAGGAGACGGGTGCGATCGGCTTCGGTGCGGGCAACGGTGTCCGCATCGATGTAGTAGTCGCGTTGGTAGTTGAAGGTGTGGGCGATGCTCACGACCAGCAGTGCGGCAAACGACACGCCTGCCAGCAGCCACATGTGCCAGATCAGCGCGAAGCCCAGCACCGTGCAGATGCCGGCGATGACCACGCCAGCGGCCGTGTTCTTGGGCATGTGCACCGGGATGAAGCCGCTCAGGGGACGCTCGTAGCCGCGCTGCTTCATGTCGTGCCAGGCATCGTTGTCATGCACTTGCGGCGTGAACGCGAAGTTGTAGGCGGGTGGCGGCGAAGACGTGGACCATTCCAGCGTGCGGCCACCCCATGGGTCGCCGGTCGTGTCGCGCAGGGCTTCGCGGTTGCGCCAGCTGACCACCAGCTGGATCAGGAAGCTGCCGATGCCCAGGGCGATCAGCACCGCGCCGAACGCGGCGATCTGGAACCAGATCTGCAGCGAGGCGTCCTCGAAGTGGCTCATGCGGCGGGTGACGCCCATCAGGCCGAGCACGTACAGCGGCATGAAGGCCATCCAGAAGCCGATCAGCCAGAACCAGAACGAGCACTTGCCCCAGAAGGGGTCGAGCTTGTAGCCGAAGGCCTTGGGATACCAGTAGTTGATGCCGGCGAACAGTCCGAACACCACGCCGCCGATGATCACGTTGTGGAAGTGGGCGATCAGGAACAGGCTGTTGTGCAGCACGAAGTCGGCCGGTGGCACGGCCAGCAGCACGCCGGTCATTCCGCCGATGGCGAAGGTCACCATGAAGCCGATGGTCCACAGCATGGGCACTTCGAATTGGATGCGCCCCTTGTACATGGTGAACAGCCAGTTGAAGATCTTCGCCCCGGTCGGGATCGAGATGATCATGGTCGTGATGCCGAAGAACGAGTTCACGCTGGCGCCGGAGCCCATGGTGAAGAAGTGGTGCAGCCACACGAGGTACGACAGGATCGTGATCACCACCGTGGCGTACACCATGGAGGCGTAGCCGAACAGCTTCTTGCGGCTGAAGGTGGAGACGACTTCCGAGAACACGCCGAACAGCGGCAGGATCAGGATGTAGACCTCAGGGTGGCCCCAGATCCAGATCAGGTTCACGTACATCATCGAGTTGCCGCCGAAGTCGTTCGTGAAGAAGTTGAAACCGGCGTAGCGGTCCAGCGACAGCAGGGCGAGCACGGCCGTCAGCACCGGGAAGGCGGCGACGATCAGCACGTTGGTGCACAGCGACGTCCAGGTGAACACGGGCATCTTCATGAGGCTCATGCCAGGCGCGCGCATCTTCACGATGGTCACCAGCAGGTTGACCCCGGAAAGCAGCGTGCCCACCCCGGCGATCTGCAGGGACCAGATGTAGTAATCCACCCCCACGTCCGGACTGTGCAGGATGCCCGAGAGCGGCGGATACGCCAGCCAGCCGGTCTTGGCGAATTCGCCCACGAACAGCGAGGCCATCACCAGCACCGCGCCGCTGGTGGTCATCCAGAAGCTGAAGTTGTTGAGGAACGGGAAGGCCACGTCGCGCGCGCCGATCTGCAGCGGCACCACGTAGTTCATCAGGCCCGTGACCAGCGGCATCGCCACGAAGAAGATCATGATCACGCCGTGCGCCGTGAAGACCTGGTCGTAGTGGTTCGGCGGCAGGAAGCCGGGGTTGTCGCCGAAGGCGATGGCCTGCTGCATCCGCATCATGATCGCGTCGGCGAAGCCGCGCATCAGCATCACCAGCCCGAGGATGATGTACATGATGCCGATCTTCTTGTGGTCGATGCTGGTGAACCACTCTCGCCACAGGTAGCCCCATAGCTTGAAATAGGTCAGGGCACCGAGCACGGCGGTGCCACCGAGGATGACGGCGGCGAACGTCGCGATCAGGATCGGTTCGTGCAGGGGTATGGCCTCCCAGGAGAGGCGGCCAAAGATGAGTCGGGTGAGGTCTGTAGGATCGGACATCGGAGGTCGCGTGCCGTTGGCGCGTTAAAAGTAAGTGTCTGGACGCGCCGCTTAGATCGGCTGCGTGGCAGGGGCCGGGGAGGCCTGCACGGCGCCCTCGGGGTTGGTGACGGTGCACATGGCGCCCACGTAGCTGCGCGAGGGCGTGTCGGCGAGGCCCAGGCGCGAGCGGGTCGCGTCGTCCAGGGAGGCCACGTTGAACGAACCGGGCTTGCCCAGGCCGCCGTTGGCGTCGATGGCCATCATGTCCTTCATGCACATGCGGTTGGCTTCCACGCACCGGTTCAGGATGGCGTCATACAGGCCGGGGGCCACCGTGGCCCAGCGGCGCACGGAGTCGCGTTCACTGGGCTTTTCCAGTTGCAGGTAGCCGTCGCGGCCGAGTTCGCCGCCGGCGTCCTTGGCCTGCTTCACCCACTGGTCGAAGCCTGTTTGGTCGACGCCGTGGAAGCGAAAGCGCATGCCCGAGAAGCCCGCGCCGCTGTAGTTGGCGGAAAAGCCTTCGAAGTTGCCGGGCGCATTGATCACCGCGTGCAGCTTGGTTTCCATGCCCGGCATGGCGTAGATCTGGCCCGCCAGGGCCGGGATGTAGAACGAGTTCATGACCGTCGAGGAGGTGATCTTGAACTGGATGGGGCGGTCGATCGGTGCGGCGATCTCGTTCACCGTGGCGATGCCTTGCTCGGGATAGAGGAACAGCCATTTCCAGTCGAGTGCCACGACCTCGATGACCAGCGGCTTGGTGCCTTCCGGCACGGCGCGGCCTTCGCTGATGCGGTCCAGTGGCCGGTAGGGGTCCAGCTTGTGGGTGCTGACCCAGGTGATGGCGCCCAGGGCGATGATGATCGCCAGCGGCGCCGACCAGATGATGAGCTCCAGGCCCGTGGAATGGTCCCAGTCCGGCTTGTACTCGGCCTCGGTGTTGGCCTGGCGATAGCGCCATGCGAACAGGAAGGTCAGGAAGATCACCGGAACGATGATCAGCAGCATCAGGATGGTCGAGACGATGATCAGGTCGCGCTGCTGCGCGGCGATATCGCCGGAGGGGCTGAGCACGACGGCATTGCAGCCGGCTAAAAGCGCGGCCGCGGGAACCGCGAGCAGTCCGCGAAGTCGGTGAATGGAGGGCATACCGGGCAAGAAAGGTGGAAGGCGGCACGAAATGGCCACGGGAAGCCATCGAATCTACGTGAAAACCAGTGTGGTGGGAATGGGACGTTTTGTCCTACAGTGGGTTGCGGCAGCCCGCGACAGGTTCGTTGGCCCGCCAAAGCAAAAACTGCTGGTGCATTCAAAAGGAGCACGCCGATGACCACATTGACACAGCATTACCCCGGATCCTCATCGCGCGCCACGGAAGAAGACTCCCGGCCCGTCCAGAACGGACACTCCCCCATCGCTCCCGAGGAGATAGCGATCGGCGTGGTGATCGGCCGCGCTTCCGAATATTTCGACTTCTTCGTCTATGGCATCGCCTCGGTGCTCGTCTTTCCCACCGTATTCTTCCCGTTCGTCGATCGGCTGCAGGGAACCCTCTACGCTTTCGCGGTCTTTTCATTGGCCTTCGTGGCCCGGCCTTTCGGCACCGCGCTGTTCATGGCCATGCAGCGCCGCTGGGGCCGCGGCACCAAGCTGACGGCTGCCTTGTTCCTGCTGGGCTTTTCCACGGCCGGCATGGCCTTTCTGCCCGGGTATGAAAGCCTGGGCGCGTATGCGATCGTGCTGCTGGCGCTCTTTCGCATTTTGCAGGGCGTCGCCATGGGCGGGTCCTGGGATGGGTTGCCTTCGCTCCTGGCGCTGAATGCGCCGGCCAGCCGCCGCGGCTGGTACGCCATGCTGGGCCAGCTGGGCGCGCCGACCGGCTTCATCATCGCCAGCGCCCTGTTCCTGTTCCTGCACGCCAGCCTGTCGGCGGAGGACTTCATTTCGTGGGGCTGGCGCTATCCGTTCTACGTGGCCTTCGCCATCAACGTGGTGGCCCTGTTCGCCCGTCTGCGGCTGGTGGTGACCGACGAGTACACCAAGCTCCTGGAGGAGCGTGAACTGGAGCCCACGCCCATCGGCGAAATGGTGCGCACGCAGGGCTACAACGTGTTCATCGGCGGTTTCGCGGCGCTGGCCAGCTATGCGCTGTTCCACCTGGTGACGGTGTTCCCGCTGTCCTGGGCGGCGCTGTATCCCGAGCAGCCGATCAACGACGTGCTGTTCGTGCAGCTCATCGGCGGCGTACTGGCCATCGGCAGCATGATCGCCTCGGGCCTGATCGCCGACCGGCTGGGCCGCCGCACCACGCTGGGCGTGCTGGCCGTGATGATCGCGGTGTACAGCGGCTTCGCGCCCACGCTGATCGGCGGCGGCGCCGTGGCGCTGGATGCCTTCATCCTGATCGGGTTCGTGCTGCTGGGCCTGTCTTACGGTCAGGCGGCCGGCGCCGTGACGGCCAACTTCGCCTCCAAGTACCGCTACACGGGCGCCGCCTTCACCGCCGATCTGGCATGGCTGGTGGGTGCCGCCTTCGCGCCCCTGGTCGCACTGGGCTTGTCGGCGCACTTCGGGCTGTTCGCGGTGAGCCTGTACCTGCTGTCGGCCGCGGCCTGCACGCTGGGTGCTCTGAGCGTCAACCGCATGATCGAGCGGCGGGACTGATCGACGGGCCGGCTCGCAGCGGGGCGGCATCATGCTGGCGTGCTGCGACCGCCTTGCCACTGCTGTGAGTCGGGCTGCTATTTAATCAATAGCGATATGCCATAGAAGAACATGGGTTTCAGGCAGTAAAGGGCCTGAAACCCTTTTCTTTATTGCGCTGGCAGCTTCTTTTTTTATAGCGGATTCGCTGCCCGGCCAGGCAGCCAACGGCGCGAGGCCCCAAGCAGCCCGTCCAGCGTTGACCGGTCTCAATCCTGTGGACGGAACCCGATGACCAGCGATGACGGAACCCTGCCGTCCACGTCACGCGGCAGGGTTTCGGTCTTTTGAAGGGCGCGGACCACCGCTTCGTCCCAGGCCTTGTTGCCGCTCGACTTGGTCACGCGCGTGCCCACGATGGTGCCGTCAGGGGACGCACGCACTTCCACTTCGGTGCGCGGGTTGTCCGAGAGGGCGTCCGGGTACACGATGTTGGGGCGGACCTTCGCGGCCACCTTGCCGCCGTAACTGCCCGACGGGCCGGCGCTGCGCTGGGCGGTGCCCGTGGCCGTTTCGCCGCCCGTGGCGCCAGCCAGGCCCTGCATGCGGCGCAGGTTTTCCTGGCGCTGCGCCTCGGCCTGCTTGGCCTGCGCGGCCTCGGCCTTGCGTTTCTCTTCGGCCTTCTTCTTGTCCTCGGCCTGTTTCTTCTGCTGTTCCTGGCGATCCTGCTCGGCCTGCTTTTCGCGGCGCTCTTTCTCGGCCTTCTCGCGTTCTGCCTTGTCTGCCTTCTCGCGCTGTTCCTTTTCTTTTTCCTTTTGCAGGCGTTCCTTTTTCTCTTCTTCGAGCTGTTCCTTGCGCTCGCGCTCGCGCTTTTCCCGCTCGGCCTGCTGCTGGCGTTCTTTCTTTTCCTGCTCCAGCCGCTTTTTCTCGCGTTCGAGGGCGATGTCGGCCTCGCGCGTGTCGGGCTCCGCCTTCGGAGGAGGCGGAGGTGGCGGTGGGGGCGCCGGTGCAGGAGGCGGAGGCGGAGGCGCGGGCGTAGGGTCGGGCTGCGGAACGGGGGGCGGTGGCACGTCGCGGGGTGCGGCTTGCTGCGGCACCCGATCCCAGATCTCCGCTTCCACGGCAGGCATGTCCGCGCTGGTCTTCCAGTTCACCCCCCAGGTGAGGGCGCCCAGCAGCGCCGCATGCACGAGCACGGCCAGCGCGACGGCGCGCAGGCGCCCGGGCGGACGGGTGGGGGCGAACTGGTCGCGGTCGTTGGAGGCGTGCATGCGATCGGAAAAAGGCGAAAACGGAGCGGCGGCGAAGTGCTGCAGCGAAAGGCGGTGGTGCGGCTCAGCCGCCCGACTTGACCGCCAGGCCCACGCGCTGCACGCCTGCCTTTTGCAACGCGTCCATGGCCTTGACCACGGTTTCGTACGTCACGGTCTTGTCGGCGCTGATGAGGATGGGCGTATCGGGAGGCTGCGTGGCCTGCCAGGTCTTGGCGGCGGCGCCCAGGCCCTGAAGGGTGATGGGGCGCTCGCCGTCGCCGGTCTTGAGCTGCAGGCTGCCGTCCTTCTGGATGATGACCTGGCCGAACGCCTTGGGCGGCTTGGCGCCCTTGCCGACGGAGGGCACATTGATGGCGCTGGGCGTGAGCATCGGCGCGGTGACCATGAAGATGATCAGCAGCACCAGCATCACGTCGATGAAGGGCACCATGTTGATCTCGTTGATGGTGCGGCGACGGCCGCCGCCGCGTGAAGCCATTGCGGGCATGCTGCTCTCTCCTGTGCTGCTCAGTGGCCCGAGGCGGACGACGTGGGCTGGGCGCCCAGGTTGCGCTGCAGGATGTTGGAGAACTCTTCGATGAAAGTCTCCTGATGGATGGCCACGCGGTCGATGTCGCGTGCGAAGCGGTTGTAGGCGATCACGGCCGGAATGGCGGAAAACAGGCCGATGGCCGTGGCCACCAGCGCTTCGGCGATGCCGGGGGCCACCGTGGCCAGCGTCACCTGTTCCATGCCGGCGAAACCCGTGAACGCATGCATGATCCCCCACACCGTGCCGAACAGGCCCACGTACGGAGAGACGGAGCCGACCGAGGCCAGGAACGACAGGCTGGATTCGATCACGTCCATCTCGCGCTGGAAGCTGGCGCGCATGGCCCGGCGGGCGCCATCGAGCAGCGTTCCGGCATCGGTGATGCGCCGCTCGCGCAGCTTTTGGTATTCACGCATGCCGCTGGCGAAGATGCGTTCCATGGGGCCGGCGTTCTTGGCATTCTGGGCGGCGCTGGCGTACAGGTCGTTCAGGCTGGTGCCCGACCAGAACTCGCGTTCGAAGTCTTCGTTGAGCGACTTCACGCGCTTCAACGCGAAAAGCTTGCGGAAGATCGCGGCCCAGCTGGCCACCGACACGCCGATCAGCAGCAGCATGACGAGTTGCACCACCCAGCTGGCGTTGAGCACCAAAGTGAGGATGGACATGTCTTGGGAATTCATGATGAGAGTTGTTCCAGAAGGGTGCCCGGGATGCGTGCGGGACGCAGGGTGGCGGCATCGACCCATCCGATGCGGATGGTGCCTTCACACAGTAGCACGGGCTGGATGGGCAAGGACTGGGGTTGGGACATTTGCTCTGGTTTCAGGAGCGCTTGCTGGCGTATTGTCAGGGATGCGCGGCCATGCTCTTGCAAAGAGGCCGTAACAATCAGTTCATCGTCGAGGCGCGCCGGGCTCAGGTAGCGCAGCCGCGCGTCCGTTACGACAAACATGCCGCCCGTGAGTTCCCGCAGATGGTGCTGGCCCAGGCCGAGCGAGCGCAGCCACTCGGTGCGGGCGCGCTCGAAGAACTTGAGGTAGTTGGCATAGAACACGATGCCGCCCGCATCGGTGTCTTCCCAATAGATGCGCAGCGGCCATTCGAACCGCGACGCTGCCGCCGCCGGGGGCGCTGCCTGTGCCGCTACCGGGGGCGCTGTCTGGGGCGTTGCCTGCATGTTCGCGCCGGGCACCGTGCTGGCCGCCATCATCCGAGCAGGGTGCGCAGGCGCGCCACCGATTCCTGCAGCTGCGCCATTGAGTTGGCCGTGGAAAAGCGCACGAAGCGCTGCGGTTCGAACGCTCCGAAATCACGCCCCGGCGTGACGGCCACGTGGGCGCGGCGCATCACCTCGTAGGCGAAGTCCCAGCTGCCCGATACGCCCAGGCGCTCTGCGGCCCGGGTGCAGTCGGCCCAGGCGTAGAAGGCGCCGTCGGGGGCCACGGGCACCGGCAGGCCCAGTGCCTGCAGCGCCGGAATGAAGTAGTCGCGCCGCGCCTTGAACTCGGCACGCCGGCGTTCGTATTCGGCGATGCTGTCCGGCTCGAAGCAGGCCAGGGCCGCGTGTTGCGAGACGGTGCTGGCGCAGATGAAGAGGTTCTGCGCCAGCCGTTCGACCACGGGCACCATGGCGTCCGGCACGACCATCCAGCCCAGGCGCCAGCCGGTCATGTTGAAGTATTTGCTGAAGCTGTTGATGCTGATGATGTTCTCGTCGATCGCCAGCGCCGTGTGTCCGAAGCGTTCCTCGTACGACAGGCCCAGGTAGATCTCGTCGATCAGCGTCACGCCGCCGCGCGACTGCACGACCGCATGGATACGGCGCAGTTCGTCGGGGGCGATGGATGTGCCCGTGGGGTTGGAGGGCGAGGCCAGCAGCACGCCGCGCGTCTTCGGTCCCCAGGCCGCTTCGACCTTGGCGGCGCTCAGCTGGTAGCGCTCTTCGGGCGTGGTGGGGATCAGCACCGCCTTGCCTTCCGCCGCGCTCACGAAGTGGCGGTTGCAGGGGTAGCTCGGGTCGGGCATGAGGATTTCATCGCCCGCATCGATGAGCGCCAGGCACGCGAGCTGCAACGCCGCCGATGCGCCCGCCGTCACCACGATGCGACGGGCGGGCACCTGCACGCCGAAGCGCTGGGCATACCAGGCGCTGATGCGTTCGCGCAGGGGCTCCAGGCCCAGGGCATTCGTGTATTGCGTGGTGCCGTCGTGCACGGCGCGCGCCGCCGCTTCCTGCACCAGTGGCGGGGCCGTGAAGTCGGGCTCGCCGATGTTCAGGAAGATCATCGGCTCGCGGGTGCCGGCCACCTCGCGCGCCAGCGCATGGGCGGCCTTGGTGACCTCCATCACATAGAACGGTTCGATGCGCTCCGCGCGTGAAGAAAATTGCATGGTCTGTTCCTGCCCGCACGGCGCGGGCGTGGGCATTGGCGTGGCGTTGACGTGAGCGTGAGCGAGCAGGCCGGTCGGTCGGGCAGCGGGGCGAGCGGCCCCGCGTCCATGCCCGTCGCGCTCAGGCGTTGTCCGCCGGGGCTTCGGGGGCGCCGCTCGCGGGGGGCTGGGGCTTCGCTGCGCCCTTGTCGGCCGCCACTTCGTCCGCACGCAGCGTGGGTGCCAGGCCGTTGAGCACGCCGTTCACATATTTGTGCCCATCGGTGCCGCCAAACTCCTTGGCCAGCTCGATGCACTCGTTGATGACCACGCGCCAGGGCACGTCCAGGCAGTGCTGGAACTCATACACGCCGATCCACATGGCCGCATGTTCGATGGGCGAGATCTCGGCCATCTTGCGGTCGAGCTTGGGGGTGATCAGGGCATCCAGCGCTTCGGCCGACTCGATGCAGCCATGCAGCAGCGCGTCGTAGTGGGCGGCGTCGGCCTTGTGAAAACCCGACAGGTCGCGCGTGAAGGTGTCGATGGCGGCGGCGTCGTTGCGGCCCACCAGATGCTGGTAGAGCGCCTGCAGCGCGAACTCTCGGGCCCGGCTGCGGTTGGACTTGGAGGCGGCCTTGCGGGCGCCGGTGCTGGTCACGCCGGTGCGCGACTGCCGCGGCGGGCGCTTGGCGCCGCTGCCGGGGTGGGAGGACGACGAGGAATCGCTCACGACAGTTCCTCCAGCAGGTTGGCCATTTCCACGGCTACGCGGGCGGCATCCTGGCCCTTGTCGGTCTGGCGGGCGATGGCTTGCTCCATGTTCTCGGTGGTGATGATGGCATTGGCCACCGGCACGTGGTAGTCGAGCGAGATGCGGGTCACGCCCGCGCCCGATTCGTTGGCCACCAGCTCGAAGTGGTACGTCTCGCCGCGGATGATGCAGCCCAGGGCGATCAGCGCGTCGTATTCGTCGCTTTCCGCCATGGCCTGCAGGGCCACGGGCACTTCAAGCGCGCCCGGCACCAGCACATGGTGGATGTGCTTTTCCTGCACGCCTAGCGCCAGCAATTCGGTGCGGCAGGCCGCGGCCAGGCTGTTGGTGATGCTCTCGTTGAAGCGCGCCTGCACGATGCCGATGTGCAGCTTCTTGCCGTCGAGCTTGTCCGATGTTCCTTTTTCTGCGCCAAACATGTCTTATTCCTTGGGAAGGTATCCGGTGATCTCGAGGCCGTAGCCCGCCATGCTGGGCATGCGGCGCGGCGGCCCCATGAGCTGCATCTTGTGCACGCCGCATTCGCGCAGGATCTGCGCGCCCACGCCGTAGGTGCGCAGATCCATGCGGCCGCGTTCGGGCGCCTGGGCCGAGCGGGCACGGCCTTCGAACTGTTCCAGCAACTGTTCGGCGCTTTCGCCGCAGTTGAGCAGCACGGCCACGCCCTGGCCCTGCGCTGCGATGTATTGCAGGCTGCTGTCCAGGCCCCACGAGTGCATGGAGCGGTTGACTTCCAGCGCGTCCAGCACCGACAGCGGCTCATGCACCCGCACCGCCACGCTGTCGTGCGCACTCCACTGGCCTTTGACCAATGCGAGGTGCACGGCCTGGCTGGGCGCGTCGCGGAAGGCGTGGGCGGTGAATTCGCCGAAGGCGGTCTGCAGCGAGCGCGATCCGACTTTTTCGACCAGCGATTCGTTGCGGCTGCGGTATTCGATCAGGTCGGCGATGGTGCCGATCTTGAGGCCGTGCTCGGCGGCGAAGACCTGCAGGTCGGGCAGGCGGGCCATGGTGCCGTCGTCCTTCATGACCTCGCAGATCACGGCGCTGGGGCTGCAGCCGGCCATGGCGGCCAGGTCGCAGCCGGCTTCGGTGTGGCCCGCGCGCATGAGCACGCCGCCGTCCACGGCCTGCAGCGGGAAGATGTGCCCGGGCTGCACCAGGTCGGCGGCCACGGCGTTCGGCGCCACGGCGGCCTGCACGGTGCGGGCGCGGTCGGCGGCGGAGATGCCGGTGGTCACGCCTTCGGCCGCTTCGATGGACGCGGTGAAGGCGGTGCCCATCTTGGTGCCGTTGCGGGCCACCATGGGCGCCAGCTTCAGCAGCTCGCAGCGTTCGCGGGTGAGGGTGAGACAGATCAACCCGCGGCCGAAGCGGGCCATGAAGTTGATGGCTTCGGGGGTGACGTGGTCGGAGGCCAGGACCAGGTCGCCTTCGTTTTCGCGGTCTTCCTCGTCCACGAGGATGACGATGCGCCCGGCGCGCATCTCGGCCACGATGTCTTGCACCGGCGAGATGGGCGCAGGGGTCAGGGGGGTGTTCATGGAGGGCAGGGCTTTCGGTGGGCCGGGCGGGTGCATGCACCGCACGCTGGTCCGGCCACGGCCCGGTCAGAGCCGCCTCCAAAGAGCGGGCGGTGCGGCGCTGGCCGCACGGTGCGGGAGCGCTACGCGCCCCAAAGGCGGCGATTTTAGTGCAGTTGGGGCGCGGGCGAGGCAGGCCGTGCCCGGCCGCCCTCGCGCCCGGCCAGGGCGCCGGCCACGATCACCCACGCCAGCAGCAGCAGGGACAGCAGTTTGAGGCTGCTGGCCACGGTCAGCACCGTGGGCCAGTGCGGGTGGTGCATGTGCAGCGTGGCGTAGTTTTCCACCAGGTCCGACAGCACCAGCGCGCCCATCGTCCAGTGCGCATGGCGGTAGAGCCACCCCAGGGCCCGGCCCGGCGGCACGGCCTGCGCGACCAGCCGCCGCAGGGCCCATGCCACCGGGTAGGCCAGCCACAGGGCGTAGCTGGCGAGCAGCGCCCAGTCCCAGGCGATGGCGCGGCGCACGCCGTCGGTGCCGCCGCAAACGACGCCCCAATCCGCATGCCAGTGCGCCGTCACCTGAAAGCCCGAAGGCAGGCCCTGCGCCCACCCTGGCGCGGCCTGCAGATCGCACGCCTCGCGGCCGAGCTGGAACGTGACGGCGAACAGCACCGCCGTGACCACCGCCAGCGCCACGCCCAGCCAGCGCCAGGGCTGGGTGCGCGCCACGGTGTTGGCGGGCACGGCGCCGTCCACCGGGCGGGCGGTCGGGTCGATGAAGTCGCTGGGAAAGCGTTCGCGCGCATTGAGGCCGGTCCACGCCCAGTAGGGGCAGTCGTAGGCCTGGTCGTGCATGGCCGTCTGCGGGTCGCCGGGCTGCAGCTGCCCCCGGTCCACCCGCAGGCCCTTGGCGAAGGCCTCGTCCACCATCCATTTCAGTGTGAGGTTGGACAGCCCGTCGCGCGCGTACGAGCCGCCCACGTCGCTGTGCACGCCGCGGAACCAGCGCTGGTCGTAGGTGCGCCAGGGCCGTTCCCGCTCGGTGAAGTGCGGGTCGGCGTAGCGCCGGGGCGAATACTTGCTGCGCGATTCGTACAGCGACATGGCATGGCGCACGTTGGCGAACCGCTTGCGGGCGAACTCGGTGGAGTTGGTGATCTTGATGCCTCCCAGCAGCCCGCTGCCGATGGCCTCCACCGTGTCCCACACGCCCACGAAGTGCACCAGCGGCGTGCGGCCCAGCGAGAAGTTGTCGATCACGTCGCGCGCGAAGGCCTCGCGGCTCTTGGTGCCGGCCTGGTTCTTTTGGCCGCTGGGCGCGAAATAGGTGCGCACCAGGGTTTCGATGAGCGGCATGCCCTCCGTGTGGATGAGGCCGTACATGTTGATCATGCCCGCCACCGCCCGCGCGGTGAATGCGCCGCGCGAAAAGCCGAACAGGTAGATGCGGTCGCCCGGCCGGTAGGTGTGCACGAGGAACTTGTAGGCCTCGGCGATGTTGGGAAACACGCCGCTGCCCAGGGCCAGCCCGGCCAGTTGCCGCAGCTGGTTCCTGGCCTTGGACAGGATGCCATCCGCCGGGAATTCATTGGTGGTGCCCACGCCGGGGTCGTAATAGACCAGTTGCGTGGGCTCGCTGCCCGACGCGTCCCGGCCCTTGCCGAGCATGCGCAGCAGCTTGACCACGTTGGTGTCCTGCTGGTTGCCGAGGATGTTGCCCGTGCCGTCGAACAGCAGCACCAGGTTGCGCCCTGGCCGTGCGGCCCATTGCCCGTCGGCGGCGATGCACTCGGCCAGGATGGCTTCGCGCGTGGGGCTTTCGTCGGGGCGGTCCCGGGCGGCAGCGCGGCTGGCGGCAAGATGGGTGTTGGCGTTCATGTCCGTGCTCCCTCTCTTTGCGATGTGTATCGGAAAGATTCTGGGCGAAGGCCATGCCCTCCAGCAAGGGAGTCAGCCCAGCCCCTGCGCGATGGACCGCGTGCTTTCAGATCGATTCAGCCGGCTTCAGGCTTCAGCCTTCAGATGCCGGGCGCTTCCAGCCGCACGTCGCTCATCGGATAGGCCACGCAGGGCAGCACGCAGCCCTCGGCACGCTCCTCGGGGGACAGGCCGGGCCACTCGATGGCGTAGCGCACCTCGCCTTCGGCCAGCATGCCGATGCAGGTGCGGCAGGTGCCGTTGCGGCACGAGCTGGGCCAGTCGATGCCGCCTTGCTCCAGCGACAGCAGCAGGGGCTGCTCGGGCCAGGCATCGCACTGGGTGCCGTCGTCTCCGACGCGGGCGGTGAAAAAGGGAACGGAAGAAGAGTCACTCATGGCAAACGGCCACAGCAGGACAGTGGCCGAAAAAGTTAAGAACGGATTTGGCCTCCAGCACAATCAACACTAGGGGGTATAGCTATCATTTAAATAGCAAAGGCGGGCCCTGGCCATGCGACCCCGCCACTGCCTAAAAAGAAGGCAGCCGAGCGGTATGCGTTAAAAATCAACGACTTGGCGCCGCCATACAGGGCTTGTCCCGAGTTATCCACATGATTGTCCAGCGGCAGGAGGGATAACCACAGGCCTGTGGGCAACCGGGTGCCTAAAAATGAGGCGTCGCGTCGGTTTCCCTTGCCAATCAACGGCTTACGGCGCCCATACAGGCGTTGTCCCGGGTTATCCACATGATTGTCCAGTGCCCGCAGGGATAACCCGAAGCCCGGTTCAGGCGCCGACCTTGACGCCTTTCCAGAAGGCGAAGCGGCCCCGGATCGACTCGGCCTCGGGCTTGGGGTCGGCATAGGTCCAGACGGCGTCGGGATTGAGTTCGCCGTTGACCAGCAGCGATCGGTACGTGGCCTGGCCCTTCCAGGGGCACATGGTCTTGTGGTTGCTGAAGGTGAAGTACTCGGGCTTCAGCGAGCTTTCGGGGAAATAGTGGTTTCCCTCGACCAATACGGTGTCGTCGCTCTCGGCGACGGTCACGCCGTTCCAGATGGCTTTCATGGCGATGGTCCTTGCATCAAAGCCCGGCGGCGGCCCGGAGAAAGGGGTGGCCTGCGCGGGCGGATTGTCGAATCGGGGCAGTGGCGCGCGAGCGCGGTGGCGCTCGCGTGGCAGGCGCGGGACGTCAACCTTACCCGACTTTTCGCGGCACGGTCTCCGGCTCAACCATGCGCACCGCCGAGGCGACGCCGTGTCGATGGTTCGCTGCCTCAGCGCTTCAGCGCTTCAGCGCCTCGGTGCTACGGCACTTCAGGGCCGAAGGTCGGGCGCATGCGTGGGCTCCACGCCCTGGTCTTGCGCGGCCGCTGCCTGGGCCGCCATGGCGCGGATGAATCCGGGCCGCTCGCGCAGCCGCGCCCAGTAGTCGGCCACGGCAGGGGTGAAGGACGCCGCCAGGCCCAGGTGCCCGGCCAGCAGCAGCGCGTAGCCCACCGACACATCCGCCGCCGTGAACCGGCCTGCGCACAGGTGGGCCTGCTGTGCCACGCGAGGCTCCAGCGTGCGCAGGCGCGCCAGGAACCAGCGCGCGTATTCGTCCGCCACGCGAGGCCGGCAGGTGACAACGGATTCGCAAAAGCTGCCAATTTGCGGGGCAGTGACACGGCGCTTCGCAAAGCCGCTGCCTCCGTTCGCGTGCTGCGAGTCATTCACCCTGCGAAATGGTCAACATGACTGGCCGCGATCCCATGGCTCGTTCCATGTCGATGGCGCGGCGCTCATCTTTAACCTTCAAAGGACACACATGAACCTCTCCAAATTGATCCGATCCGGCGCCTTGGCTGCGGCCGGCCTGGCTTTGCTGGCCCCGTTGGCTTCCACCCCGGCTTTCGCCCAGAACAGCCGCACCGTATCCGTCACGATCTCGGGCGGCGGCAACATGACGCGCCAGCAGGTCCGGAACGAGACTTTCTTCGTTGCCCGCCGACTGTGCAGCGATGAGTACGGTAACTCGCGGCCTGCGCAAATGCTGGGCATCACCACGACTCCGATTCCGGGCGGAAACCGGTTCTACTCCGCTGAGTGGCGTTGCTCCTGAGTCTGCGCCGGACCGGCCGTGCCCCGTAGCGCGGCGGTTCAGCGCCCGCTGCCCGTCAGCGATTCGCGCAGGATGCGGCGAATCTCCAGAATGGCGCGCGGGTTCTCCTGCACGCTGTGGTGGGAGGTGAGCACCAGTTCCGAGTCGGCCCCGGCCAGGTGGGCGCTGGCGTAGGGCACGATGCCGTCGCTCGACTGCGCCAGCGGCGCGGCGGGATCTTCGCGCCCCATGATGGAGTGGTAGCGCACCTGCGCGCTGATGGGCAGCTCGGCCCCGGCGCGCACGAAGGGGTCGGTATCCGCCAGGTTGTCGATGCTGTTGGGCAGCCGGGGCGGCACGCCGTCCGACGATGGCTGCGTGGCCTGGGCCCTGGCCAGCATGCGCGTGGCATCGCCGAAGCGTTCCAGCAGCGCGAGGGGCAGCGTCACCATGTTGGCCAGCCAGCGCGAGAGGGTCTTGTTCGCAAACGGCGTGCCCCGGTGGGGCGCGGCGATGAAAACCGCGCTGCTCACCTGCGGCAGCGGCTCGAACACCAGGAACGGGCCCAGGTCCTTGCGCAATTGGGCTTTTTCGCTGTCTTTCAGTCGCGTGGCTCCGAAGAGCTGGTTCCACAGCACGTCGCCCGTGTCGGACACCAGCAGTCGCGCCAGCACGCCGCCCATGCTGTGGCCCACCAGCACCATGTCGCGCGAGGCGCGTGCGGTGCCGGCCGGGTCGAAATGCGCCAGCGTGGCCAGCAGCGCTTCCCGGATGTCGTGCTGGTTCACCCCCAGGGGCGCATTGGTGGGGTAGTACACCTGCCACACCTGGTAGGCATCGCGCAGTTGCGCGTCGCCCAACACTTCGTTGGCCACATTGATCCACGCTTCGGGGCTGCTGGCCAGGCCGTGCAGCATCACGATGGTGCGGCGGTCGGGGTCGTAGGGCTGCATCAGGTGGATGCGCGGGGCGTCCAGCCGGTCGCTCCAGCCCAGCAGCGTGCGCATGGCCTGCGTGGCGAAGCCCGAGCGGGCCAGCCACAGTCCGTAGCCCGCCGTGAAGTTGCCGGCCAGGGGCACCCGCCGCCCGCCCAGTTCCACCTGGGCCGTGTGGTACGGGTCGTACACGGTGAGCTGCACGTCCTGCGTGCGCAAGACCTCGCCCAGCGTCTTGCCGGGAAACCGCAGCAGGGCGGTGGCGGCAGGAAAGGGCATTTCCTGAAACGGTGCCGGCGTGTGGGGCGGGCCCTGCAGTCCGTCCTGCTGCGGAATGACCGGCTCGGGCGCCGACGCGGCCACCAGTTCCGTGCCGAGGCCGTCGCGCCGGTAGGTGTTGCGCACGCCCGAGAATCGCAGCGTGGCGGCAGGAATCAGTTCCGAGGGCAGCGGGGCATCGCTCGGCAGGCGCAGGTCCGAGGCGTCGCTGGAGATGCGCCACACGCCCATGGTCAGCGGTGCATCCGAGCGGGTGCCTTCGGCCTGGTAGCGCTGAAAGAGCAGGGCCACCACGCGCTGCGTGGCGAAGTTGTAATAGTCGCGCACCTGCGTCTGCCGGTCTTCGAAGGCCCGCTCACCCGGTGCGCGCGGCGTGAAGAACAGATAGGCCCACGCGTGGCGGGCCGATTCCATCCAGGCGTCGAGCGCCTCTTCGGGTGGCAGCGGCGCGCTGCGGTCGCGCTCGCCTTCGATGGCCACCTGCAGCCACACCTCTGCCAGGGCCGCGAGGCGCTGCTCTTCGCTCAGGCCGTTGGAGGCGGCCAGTTGCGCGCGGCAGTCGGCCAGGTCGTCCGCGCAGGCCTCGGCGTCGCTGCCGATCACGCGCAGCACCTCTTCGGTGGCCTCGCTCACGCGGCCGGTGGTGAGCACATCGCCACGCCGCTGCGTGAGGTATTCGCGCGGCGACATGGACGACACCGTCACCCCCGCGCAACCGCACAGCAGCGCGGCGGCGCACAGGGCGGCCAGGCCCCGCAATGCCGTCCATCGCCCGCGCAGTAGAACAGGGGCGGCAGCGCGGCGGGCGAAGAAGGAAAAGGAAGGCGGCATGCGGCACGAAGCCCGGATGGCGGAGGGGAGCCGATGTTACCCGGCGGCCCGCGCGATGCGGCGCTGCCTGACGCCGCGGCGCAAAGCTCTGCGGTACGCTTGCCGGCTTATGAGGATCTCTCCGGAACACCGCCTGCGGGCCGCCTTGCGCGTGGCGCTGAGCCACTATGTCTTCAACGGCCTGTCGGTGGCGTTCGGTCTGCTGCTCATCTCGGCCGGCGTGCACGGATGGCTGGGCGCCGCAGCGGCGGCATCGGCATCGGTGGGGGTGATCGTCACCGCGCCGCCCGACCTGCCCGGGCCGGCACGCGGCAAGTTCTGGCAGATGCTGCCTGCGCCGCTGCTGGGCGTGCCGCTCTTTTTCGGGGTGCAGATGCTGCACCCGTCGGAACTGGCGCTGGGCCTGCTGGTCGTGCCCGCCAGCTTCATTGCGTTCCTGGCCATGGCGTGGGGCAAGCGGGGTGTGCCGATCGCGGTGGCCGTGATGTTCTCCATGGTGTTTTCGATGGCCGTGCCGCCCGCGCACGGCATGGAGCCGCTGGCCGCGGCGCTGGCGACCACCGGGCATTTCGCCCTGGGCGCCGCGCTGTACGTGGTGTATTCGGTCATCGCCAACCACGCGCTCAACGCGCGCTACCGCGTGCAGTCGGTGGCGGACGCGCTGCTGGCGCTCGCCGCCCTCATGCGCGTGCAGGCCCGCCAGTTCACGCCGGTCGATCTGCAGGGGCCGCCCGCGCCGGCCCTGGCGGGCGCGCTGCTGCAACGCCAGGCAGCGCTGGCGGAGCAACTGCAGGCGGCGCGCAACATCGTGCTCGAATCGCCCCGCACCCCCCGCCGCCAGCGGCTGGCCGGCATGCTCTTATTGGTGCTGGAAATGCGCGACCACCTCCTGGCTTGCGAGCTGGACCTGGACGCGCTCAAGGCCCACCCCGGCCATGCCCCCGTCGTGGGCCGCCTGCGCGAGGTGCTGCTGAACGTGGCCGACGAAATGGAGCGGTTGGCCGACGTGATGCTGATCGGCCGCCTGCCCACGGCCTTCGCCGACCACCGGCCCCACCTGGCCGCGCTGCGCTGGGACGATGAGGCTGCGCTGCCCCAGCCCGACAACGCCACGCCGTCGCCCCGCCTGCTGGCGCGCGGGCTGGCGGACCGCGTCGGCCACATCAACGACGAAGCCCTGCGCATGATCGCCCTGGCGCGCGGCGAGGCCGAGCCCAACCTCGCCGTGGTGCGCGCCAACTGGCAGATGTTCGTGAGCCCCACCGCCTGGTCGTGGCACCCGTTCAACGGCCTGTGGCGGTGGGACGCGCCGCCGCTGCGCCACGCCATCCGCGCGGCGCTGGCCATGGGCGTGGGGTACGCGGTGGCGCAGGCGCTACCGTGGGGCACGCACGCCTACTGGATCTTGCTGACCATCGTGGTCGTGCTGCGCGGCAGCCTCGCGCAGACGCTGGAGCGGCGCAACAGCCGCGTGGCCGGCACCCTGCTGGGCTGCGTGCTGGCGCTCGCGCTGCTGTCCATGCACCCGACGGCGATGGGGCTGATCGTCGCGCTCACGCTGGCACAGGCCGTCGCCCACGGGTTCGCGGTGCGCCGCTACCTGGTCACCGCCGTGGCCGCCACCGTGCTGGGGCTGGTGCAGTCGCACATGCTGCACGCGGGCAGCAGCACGGCCTTCGCGCTGTTCGAGCGGCTGGCCGATACGCTCATCGGCACCGGCGTGGCCTGGGCGGTTTCATACGTGCTGCCCTCGTGGGAGCGCACGCAGATTCCCGCACTCGTCTCGCGCACCCTGGCCGCCCAGGCGCGGCATGCGCGCGAGGCCCTGGCCCTGGGCCAGTTGCAGGCCGTGGACAACGCGCCCGAGCTGGCCTGGCGGCTGGCGCGGCGCGAGGCGTACGACAGCCTCTCGGCCCTGGTGCAGGCCACGCAGCGGTCGCTGTCGGAGCCGCGCGCGGTGCGCCCGCCGCTCGAACCGCTGGAGCGCCTGCAGTTGCATTGCTACCAGCTGCTGGCCCAGCTCACGGCCGTGAAGACCATGCTGCTGCAGCGCCGCGGCCACCTGGAGCCCGAGCGGCTGCAGGCCCCGCTGGCCACCACGGCAGATGCGATCGGCGGTGCCCTGGCGGCCCCGCGCACGGCGGACGGCGCTCCGCCGGCTGCCCGCGTATCCCCCGGCCCCGAGCCGTTGCCCGACCCGTTCGATGCCCAACTGGGCCCGTGGCTGTTGCGCCGGCTGGGGCTGGCGGTCGGGCTGGCACAAGAGCTGCGCAGCGACGCGGATCAGGTGCTGGATTTGATGGCTGTGCCCGTGGCAGAACCCCGCAAGCCGCCCGAGGCCTGAGGCGCAATGGCCGGTAGAGCGGTGTGGGGCGCGTTGAAAGCCGCCGCCCTGCGCGGCGCTGAGGCCGCCTTCACCTCCGTCTCACTCTGCGTCTTCCTCCTGGCCCTCCGGCACGCTGGCGAGCCGCCCGTCGCCCGGCACGCCGGCTGCGGTCTTCCAGTGCCCGGCGGGCTCGATGCGCTGGCCGGGCTCGGAGCGGAGCACCGGCTCGTACAAGATCCATTGCGCCACCGTCCGCATGGCTTCGGCGCCACGGTTGTTTTGACGCTTCAGGAAAAAGTCCAGGCCGCGCTCGCGCAACACCTTGGCTTTTTCGCGCAGCAGCAGCAGCGTGGGTTCCCACAGCTCGTCCTTCACCACCAGATCGTCGAACCCTGTCTGGCTGATGCGAGCCTCCTCTAGACGGGCGACGGCCTGCTCCTTGCATTGGGCGGCCTGGCGCATGTGCTCCACGCCGTCATCCCGCCGGCGGGCCTGCGAGGGCGATCGCCCGGTCTTGCCGATCACCTTGCGCTCCAGCCGCGCTGCGGCGTGGTCCAGGTGCTGCGAGGCTGCGGCCGTGTCGCCCGCCTCCAGAGCCTCGCGCGCCTTGCCCAGGTCCGCACGCACCGAGCGCATGTCCATGCCCGCGGCGTCGAATTCGGCGGCGGCGCTCTCGTAGCCGGCGCAGGCCTTCCCGAACGCCTCGCTGGCGGCCTCGCCGTCCAGGCGGGCCAGGGCGCGCAGGGTGTCCAGCGCCGGCGCGGCGGGCGCCTTCATCGATTTGTCGGCGAACATCGCGGCCAGCCCATTGCCCTGTGCGAAGGTGCGCGTCTGCTCCATGAAGTGTTCCAGCTGCAATTGCGATGCGGCGTGTTTCAGGTCATCGTCCACGGCGGTGCCCAGCTTGCCCACGCCGTAGCTCGACCAGCTGTCCCATTCGTCGCGCACCAGTTGCTGAAACACGTCGAACTCCGAGACGTCGGTGGCGCGGTCGCTGCGCGTGGGGTCGATCTCGTCATCGAACACGAACAGCGTGCAAAAGTGCGTCACGGCCTTGGACACCAGTTCGCGCGAATAGCCCGCATCGAGCAAGCCGAGGCTGGCGCTGGCCTTTTGCGTCGGGCCGTTTTCGGGGTCGTTTTCGACCGACTCGGCAAACTGCACGCCCAGCGTGGCGCGGCCCGACACCTCCACCTTCATCTGCGCCGTGGCTTCGCGGTAGATGGTGGTCATGTAGCCGGCCACGGTGGTGCGGGCCTGGCCGTTGTCCTGCCGGGCCTTCACGCCCACGCTGGCCGCTGCGCCCGCGCGCCGCCCGCGCCCCGCCACTTCGCCCACGCGCAGGCCCACGCTGGCCGATACGTTGGTCTCCGTGCCGCTGCTGCTGCGTTCGGCGCCGTCGATCAGCCCGATGCTCAGCTCGGGGTGCTCGGCCAGCAGTTCGCGCATCCAGTCCTTGCGCGCGGGCTGGCCATCGCCGGGCGGGGCGGCCATGGCGATCAGGTGTTCCAGCGCATCGGCGAACTGCGCGTCGAGTTCCGGCTCGCGCCCCTTGGACAGGCGCGGTATGCGCACCTGCACGCCGTTTTCCGTGCCCCTTTCACCGCGCCATCGCCAGTCGGCGCCGCCCGTCAGGCCCAGGCTGGCCTGGTCGGTGCCCAGTGGCACGGCGTAGCCGGTGTTCACGCCGGCCCCGGCCTGCACCTGGTTGGTGGACTGCGAGCTGATCTGCAGGTAAGTGCCCGTGCGGCCCCGGTACAGCTCCAGGGTGCGGTCCTCGTTGTGCTGGGCCGAGCCGATCAGTTTCACGCCCAACCCCACGGCGCTGGCGATGGCAGCTGCGGCAGACAGCGGCCCGAGGTTCAGGCCATAGGTCTTTTGCCCCATCAGCCGCAGCCGGTCGCGCCATTCGAGGTGCTCCGCCACGTCGCGCAGCAGGTCGAACAGCGCCTGGCCGTTGGTGACGTGCGAAGGGTCCCCGTCGTACAGCAGCCGCAGCGCCTTGGCCACGGAGACATGGAATGCCTTGCGCTGCGCCTGCGCCTGCTGCGCATCGGTGGGCAGCGCTGCGGCGGACGAAGACAAAGGCGATGGCGATGGCGGCGCGGGCTCCGGCTCGGCAACGCCCGCGGGCTCGTTCAGCAGGGCGCGCTGCAGCAGCGCCAGGGCCTGCACGCCGGTGTGCGGCGTGGCGCGCAGCTGCTCCCATGCCGAATGCAGGGCGGTTGATTCGGGGGCTGGAACCGGGTCGCCTGCACGGCGGCCGATCTGCAGCGCCCGTTCGCGTTGCCGCTGGGCGCATTGCGCCTGAATGCCGTCCAGCAATGCCGCATCCAGCACCATCGTCGCCCGCTCTGTGCCCTCGGGCGCCCAGCGCACCTGGTCGGCGACGGCGATCCAGGCCAGCTCCGCTTCGGTGGGCACTTCGTCCGGCGGCCGGGTGGCCCGAGCGGCCATCAAGTACCGGGTCAGGTGGTCGGCCGCGTCTTCCAGCTCCTGCTCCGCCCGGCGGCGGGGGGTGGGAAGGGCGGTGGCCGAGCCCACTTCCAGGGCCTGGGGCAGCGAGCGCAAGGGGTTGATCTTTTTGCCGCGCTGGCTTTTTTCCACACCGCGGTCGGCGGTGTGGTCGATGTCGTGCAGCCAGTCGGCGATTTTCTGCAGATGCTGGTTGGCGCGGTCGTAGGGCGAGCCCTCGGCGTTGCTGCGGTAGTTGTTGCGCAGCGCGTGGTAGGCCGATCGCTCTTCGTGCGTGCACGCAGCCAGGGCCTTTGCCGGGTCTGCGCCGTGCAGGGCCTTGCGCGCCGCGCGGGAGGCGGCGGCCAGCCAATCGCGCAGTTCCTGGGTGGGTGCAGACCGCGCCGCAGCTTCGGCCTGCAAGGCCAGGCGGGCCGTGTGGCGGCGGGTGTGGTCGGGCGTGCCCTCGGCGGCCGGCGCCAGCAGGTGGCCCACCACCTGGCTGCCGCGCGGCACGCGCACCAGCAGGTCCACGGTGCGCTGCGTGGCGGCGTCCAGGGCCGGAGCGTTTCCGAGCCCTGCGCTCGGGTCGGGCAGCAGCGTGCCCCACGTCTGGCCGCCCAGGGTCTGCAGCGTGTGCAGCGCCACCGTGGCATCGCCGCCGCTGGCGTCCGCCAGGGCCTTGATGGCCATGGTCAGCGCGCTGGCGGGCACGATGGCTTCGGCGCCATGGCGGGTGGCATCGATGTCCTTCACCCACGCACGGAGGGCCTCTCGCAGTTCTCCGATGGCGGGCGAGCTGCGAAACACCTCGAAGCCGGGCAGGCGCCGCAGTTGCAGGTCGATGATGTCGGCATAGGCTTTTTGCAGGGCTTCGGTCGCGATGCGGTCACGGCGCCGGGCGTGCTCCAGTTGCTGCTCGGCTTCCTTGCGGCGCTGGGCCAGTGCCGGCTTGAGCGACTGCAGGTCGAACGCGCCGCTTTCGTATTGGAGCAGTTCGCGGGCGGCGGTCTTTATCTGGTGATCGGTGTGCTCCAGCGCGGCGCGGGTGTCCTGGCTGCGCCGCACCAGTTCGGCATGTTTGCCGGCTTGCGTGCGCTGCAGCGCGGTGAGCGCCTCGATGTGCTCGGCCAGACCATCGGGCGCGGCGCTCCTGTTGCTGGTGCTGGCGGCCTTGGCATGGTCTGCCCGCAGTGCCAGCGCCTTGTCCAGCCGCTGCTGGGTGGCCTGCAGGTTCTGCTGCGCGGACTGCCGCTGTTCCTGCAGCGCTGCCTGCCAGACGGCGAGGGACTGGCCCTCTCGCTCCAATCGTTGCGCGGTGGCTTGCAGGTGCCCGGCGCGCTGGCCGCGCAGCAGGGCCTCGTCGGTCAGGCGGTCGTGGTGGTGCTCCACCAGCCGCTCCATCGCGATGGCCTTGTCCACCGCTATCTTCGCCAGCCGCAAGGTTTCGGCGGCCTTGAGCTGGCCGGTGAGCACGGGTTCCAGGCTCTCCCACTTGCCGCGACTGCGCAGCGGAACGTGCGTGCGGTCTTCCTTGGTGTTCTGGTAGCGCAGCAGTTCTTCGGAGCGCACGGGGTTGCCGCGCGCCATGCCGAAACAGGTGCCCACCTTGTTCGCCAACTGGCCCAGGACCGATTTGGACTTGCGCGGCGCCATGGCCACGGCGGCGTCGGCCGTGGGCAGGGGCTGGGCGAGGTATTTGCGTGCGGCGCGGGCGGCATCGAACAGCGGCGACAGCAACTCTTGCTGGGCGGCGTGCGGGTCGAGCTGGTGCAGCTTGTGGTGGGCCTGCTTGTGGCTTGCCGGTTTGCCGGCGTGGGCGGTCGATGTCGAATTGCCGGGCAGGCCCGCCGAGGTGTTGGAGGGACGCACAGAAAATTTTGGCATGGTGTCCAGTCATTCAAGGGCGTCGTGTGCGTTCGGGGGGCTGGAAAGGGCCCCTCTTCGGGAACAGTGGCTGGACCGGCGCATTGCACGCCCTGTGTTGGCTGGCCACGACACGGGCGATGGTGCGGTGCGGCACGCGGCGCGCGCGCGCATTTTACGAAGTGGCGCGCAGCCTGCCGAAGCAAGGTCTTGACCTGCCGAGCCAGCGAGAGTGCCTCGGCCATGCTAAGTTCCGGGCCGAACCGACGAACAGGTCATAACGAAATCACCAAAATGACGATGAGCCATCTGCAGCGGAAAATCGACGCACAGCCAGCCAGCCGCCTGACCGGCATGCGCCGTGGCATCGAGAAAGAGGGGCTGCGGGTGCTGCCCACCGGCGGCCTGGCGCTCACGCCGCACCCGGTGGCGCTGGGCTCGGCGCTCACCCACCCGCACATCACCACCGACTACAGCGAGTCCCAGATCGAGCTCATCACCGGGGCCCGCCTGGGCGTCGAGGAATGCCTGGACGAACTGACCGAGATCCACCAGTTCGTCTATCGCAGCCTGCAGGCCTCGGGCGGCGAGATGCTGTGGCTGTCCAGCATGCCCTGCGGCCTGCCCACCGACGAGACCATTCCGCCGGCGCGCTACGGCTCGTCGAACGTCGGCCGCGCCAAGAGCGTGTACCGCATGGGCCTGGGCCACCGCTACGGCCGGCGCATGCAGACCATCTCGGGCATTCACTACAACTGGTCGCTGCCGCAGGTGACCAGCGACGAATACTTCGGCCTGATCCGCAATTTCCGCCGCCATGCCTTCGTGCTGCTGTACCTGTTCGGCGCTTCGCCCGCGCTGTGCCCGTGCTTCGTGCAAGGGCGCGAGCACGGCCTGCAGCGCCTGGGGGGCGATGCGCTCTACCTGCCGCACGCTACGTCGCTGCGCATGGGGCGCCTGGGGTATCAGAGCGATGCGCAGGCCACGCTGGCCGTGAGCTACAACGGCCTGGAAGGCTACTCCGCCTCGCTGCGCGAAGCCCTCAGCCGGCCGTACCCCGCCTACGAAACATTGGGCGTGCGCAACCCCGGCGGCGAATACAACCAGCTGGGCACGAGCCTGCTGCAGATCGAAAACGAGTTCTACGGCACCATCCGCCCCAAGCGCACCGTGCGGACCGGCGAGCGGCCATTGAACGCGCTGCGCGAGCGGGGCGTCGAATACGTCGAAGTGCGGCTGATGGACCTGGACCCGTTCGCGCCGCTGGGCATCGAGGCACAGACCATGCGCCTGCTGGACGTCTTCCTCATGCACTGCCTGCTGTCCGACAGCCCGCCGGACACGCCCGAAGAGATCGCCGAACTGCAGCGCAACCAGCATCTCACCGCCGAACGCGGGCGCGAGCCCGGCCTGCTGCTGCAGCGCGCCGGGCAACAGGTGCCGCTGGCCGAATGGGGCGCACAGGTGCTGGCCGAATGCGAGCCGCTGGCCGCCGCGCTCGATGCCGCGCAGGGCACCACCGACTTCAGCGCCGCGCTGGCCGATGCCCGGCGCTTGATGGCCGAGCCGCAGGCCACGCCGTCGGCGCGTGTGCTCGACCGCATGGCGCAAGAGCACGGGCAGAGCTTCAATGCCTTCGCGCTCGCCCGCTCCCAATGGGCGCGCGACACGCTGCTCGACCTGCCCTGGACCGAGGCGCAGCAGGCCCGCTACGAAAGCGCGGCGGCGCAATCGGTCGCCGAGCAAAAGGCCATCGAAGCGGCCGATACCCTGCCGTTCGAAGCCTGGCGCGAGCAGTACATGGCCGTGCCGATCCACGACTGAAAAATCGGCAGGCCCGGCGTGTGCTGGCCGAAAGCGGGGCAGAAAGTGGGTAGAAAGCGGGCCGGCAGGTTGCCCTCGCAACCCGTTGCAACCCGCCCGGCCTGAGCGGCTCTAGCCCGGCTTGCGTGCCTGCGCCGCGTTGCGAATGCCCTGCAGCGTGCCCGTGGGCGTGATCGCCTCAGGGTCAAGCAGGCAGTGCAGCACGCAGGGCAGGCCGCTGGCCCGCGCACGGGCCAGGGCCGGGGCGAAGTCCGCCGTCGTCTCCACCCGTTCGCCATGCCCGCCGAAGGCCACCGCATAGGCTTTGAAATCCGGGTTCTTCAACTGGGTGGCGCTCACGCGGCCCGGGTATTCGCGCTCCTGGTGCATGCGGATGGTGCCGTACATGGCGTTGTCCAGCAGCACCACGATCAGGGGCAGGCCGTATTGCACGGCGGTGGCGAACTCCTGCCCGTGCATCAGAAAGTCGCCGTCGCCCGAGAACACCACCACCTCGCGCTGCGGCCACAGCCGCTTGGCGCCCACGCCGGCCGGCAGGCCGTAGCCCATCGATCCGCTGGTGGGGGCCAGTTGGCTCGCATAGGTGGTGAAGGGCCAGAAGCGGTGCACCCAGGTGGCGAAGTTGCCCGCACCGTTGCAGAAGATCGCATCGGCCGGCAGCACCTCGCGCAGGTGGCGCATCACCTCGCCCATCTGCAGCGGGCCGGGAATGCGGATCGGGTCCGGGTCGCTCCAGGCCAGGTACTCGGCGCGCGCGGCCTGTGTGTGCGCGGCCCAGCGCACGGCGGCGGCGGGGCGCAGGCCGGCCAGCGCGCCGGCAAAGGCCTGCGGCGTGGCGTGGATCGACTGCGTGGCCCGGTACAGCCGGCCCAGCTCGTTCGCATCGGCGTGCACATGCACCATGGGCTGCGCGGGCACGGGAATGTCGAACAGCTCGTAGCCTTGCGACGGAATCTCCGACAGCCGCCCGCCCACCACCAGCACCAGATCGCTCGCGCGGATGCGTGCCAACAGCTTGGGGTTCACGCCCAGGCCCAGGTCGCCGCCATAGTTGTCATGGCTGGCCGGGAACAGCATCTGCCGGCGGAACGAGCAATACACCGGCAGCGACCACGCTTGGGCGAACGCCACGAAGTCCCGCACCGCCTGCTCGGACCAGCGGCTGCCTCCGAGGATCGCCACGGGGCGCTCGGCGGCGGCCAGGCGCTCGGCCAGTTCCTGCAGCGCGGCAGTGCCCGGGTGCGTCTCCGGCACGGTGTAGGGCAGGGCGTCGGCCACCTGCACGGCATCGGTCAGCATGTCTTCGGGCAGGGCCACCACCACCGGGCCGGGGCGGCCCGACGTGGCGACGTGGAAGGCGCGCGACACCAGCTCGGGCACGCGCGCCGCGTCTTCGATCTGCACCACCCACTTGGCCATGGTGCCGAACACGGCTCGGTAGTCCAGCTCCTGAAACGCCTCGCGCCCCAGCGCACCGCGCGCGACCTGGCCCACGAACACGATGAGCGGCGTCGAATCCTGGTGCGCGATGTGGATGCCGGCCGACGCATTCGTCACCCCCGGCCCGCGTGTCACGAAGCAGATGCCCGGCTGCCCGGTGAGCTTGCCCTGCGCCTCGGCCATCATGGCCGCGCCGCCTTCCTGGCGGCACACGGTGACGGCGATCTGCGCGTCGTGCAGTGCGTCCAGCACCGCCAGGTAGCTTTCGCCGGGCACGCAAAAGAGCTGCTGCACGCCGTGCAGGAGGAGCTGGTCCACCAGGACCTGGCCGCCCGTGCGCGATGTCGGGCCGGAGGTGGCGGAGGTGGTGGAGGGGTGGGAGGGGGTCGTTGAACTCATGGCACGTCGATCCGAAGCGTTGGAGAAAGAAAAGCGATGCCGTCAGCGCAATGCAGCGCAGGCCGCCTGGATGCGCTGGCAGGCCTCGCGCAAATGCGCCATCGACGTCGCATACGAAACCCGGAAATACGGCGCCAGCCCGAAGTACGTGCCCGGCACCACGGCCACCTCGTACTCGGCCAGCAGGTACTTGCAAAAATCCACGTCGGTCTTCAGCAGCACGCCGCCCGGCGTGGTGCGGCCCAGCGTACCAGCGCAACTGGCGTAGGTATAGAAGGCGCCCTCGGGCATGCGGCAATGCAGGCCGGGGGTCTGGTTCAGCGCCTGCACCACGAAGTCGCGGCGGGCCTGGAAATCCGCGCAGCGCTCGGCCACGATGGCCTGCGGCCCGGTCAGCGCCTCGATCGCCGCCGCCTGGCTGATGGACGAGGGGCAAGAGGTGCACTGGCTCTGCACCACCGCCATGGCGGCGATCAGCTCGCGCGGGCCGCCGGCAAAGCCGATGCGCCAGCCCGTCATGGCATAGGCCTTGGATACGCCGTTCACCGTGAGGCACCGGCCCTGCAGGCGCGGCTCCAGTGCGGCCGGCGTGGCGAAGGGCGCGCCGTCATACAGGATGTGTTCGTAAATGTCGTCCGACATCAGCCACACCTGCGGGTGGCGCAGCAGCACGTCCAGCAGCGGGCGCAGTTGCGCGGCACCGTAGGCGGCCCCGGTGGGATTGGAGGGCGAGTTGAGCAGCAGCCAGCGCGTGCGCGGCGTGATGGCCGCCTCCAGCGCTGCCGCCGTCAGCCGGAACCCGTCCGCCTCGGTGCACGGCACCGTCACCGGCACACCGCCCGCAATGGTCACCACGTCGGCATACGACGACCAGTACGGCGCCGGCAGGATCACCTCGTCGCCCGGGTTCAGCGTGGCCATGAACGCGTTGTAGAGCACCTGCTTGGCGCCCGTGCCCAAGGTGATCTCTTCCCGCGCAAAGTGAAGGCCGTTGTCGCGCCGGAACTTCTCGCGCACGGCGTCCTTCATGGCCGGGCTGCCGTCCAGCACCGTGTAGCGGGTCTCTCCGCGCGCCAGCGCCTTGCGGGCCGCTTCCACGATGTGGTCGGGTGTGTCGAAGTCGGGCTCGCCCGCACCCAGCACGATCACCGGGCGGCCCGAGCGCTTGAGCGCATTGGCATGGTCCGTGATGCGCAGGATCGGCGACACGCCCAGCGCGGCGATGCGCTGCGCTGGCACGAAGGCGCCGGCCGTGGCCGTGGCCGCGCCGGTGGCCAGGGGGGTGTCCATGGCGGTATTGGCCGTGGTGGCGCTGGTAGCGGCGGTGGTGGCGGTCACTTGAGGTACGCCTCCAGCGGCTTGTCGTTGGGCGCTGCGATCAATTGCCGCAGCGTGCCGCTCATGGGCAGGTTCAGGCTCAGGTTGCGTGGCGGGATCGGGCTGGTGAACCACTTGGCGTAGATCTTTTCCAGCTCGCCCGTCTGCATCAGCCGGATCAGCAAGCCGTCCACGCCCGCCCAGCTGGTTCACCGAGTTCAAATCCGAATCCGCGCTCACCGCCATGCGCACCTCGCTCACGTAGGTGGTCACGGCAAAGGCCACCTGCTGCTGGCGCGCCGTGTTGTTGGTGGTGGGGCCGCAGCCGATATCGACCGTGCCGTTCTGCACCAGCGCCAGGGTGTTCTGCGCCGTGATCGCCATGTATTCGAGCCGGGCCTGCGGCGCGATCTCCTTCATCACGCGCTCGCACAGTTCCACGTGGTAGCCCACGAACTTCTCGTTCGCCCCCAGGGCATAGGCCATGGGCGGCGAGGCCTCGCGCACGCCCAGCACCACCTTGCCGGCGGCCTTGATCTTCTCCAGCGTGGGCTGCTGCGCCGAAGCGGCGGCGGGCGGTGCGGACGTCTGCGCAGCGGCGCCAGCGCACCAGAAAAAGGCCATTGCGGCCGCAGCCGTGCCGGCCAGCACCGGATTCGATCCGGTGCGCCGCGGCCGATCGCTCAATCGGCGATGTCGAAGGTCACGCCCTGCGCCAGTGGCAGGGCGGTGGAATAGTTGATGGTGTTGGTCGCGCGGCGCATGTAGGCCTTCCAGCTGTCCGAGCCCGCCTCGCGCCCGCCGCCGGTTTCCTTCTCGCCACCGAAAGCCCCGCCGATCTCGGCGCCGCTCGGGCCGATGTTCACGTTGGCAATGCCGCAGTCCGAACCTGCCACCGACATGAACTGCTCCGCCTCGCGCACGTTCAGCGTGAAGATGGACGACGACAGGCCCGCGCCCACCGCGTTGTTCATGGCGATCGCCTCGTCCAGCGTGCCGTAGCGCACCACGTACAGAATGGGTGCGAAGGTCTCGTGCAGTGCCGGGCCTTCGTGCTTTTGCAGCTCCACCAGCGCGGGGCGCACGTAATACGCCTCGCTGCCCGCAATGCCTTGCACCCGCTCGCCCCCATGCACCTGGGCGCCCAGCGCGCGGCATTGCTCCAGCGCTTTTTGCATGCCATCGAAGGCCGGCCGGTCGATCAGCGGGCCCACCAGGGTGCCCGGCGTGCGCGGGTCGCCCACCTGTACGCTGGCATACACCTTGGCCAGCTGGGGCACGAACTGGTCGTAGATGCTTTCGTGCATGAACAGCCGGCGCAGCGTGGTGCAGCGCTGGCCCGCCGTGCCCATGGCTGCGAAGGCGATGCCGCGCAGGGCCAGTTTCAGGTCCGCCGTGGGCGCCACGATGGCCGCGTTGTTACCGCCCAGCTCCAGAATGCCGCGCGCAAAGCGCGCCGCCAGGCGCGGGGCCACCGCGCGGCCCATGGCCGTGGACCCGGTGGCCGACAGCACCGGCACGCGGGCGTCATCCACCAGCACCTCGCCCAGGTCGCGCTGGCCCACGATCAGCTCCAGCAACCCCTCGGGTGCATCGGCGCCGAAGCGGGCGATGGCGCGCTGGGCGATCGCATGCGTGGCCAGCGCCGTGAGCGGGGTTTTCTCCGACGGCTTCCATACCACCGGATCGCCGCACACCAGGGCCAGGGCCGCGTTCCACGACCACACCGCCACCGGAAAATTGAACGCCGAGATCACGCCGCAAACTCCCAGCGGGTGCCACGTTTCCATCATGCGGTGGCCGGGGCGCTCGGTGGCGATCGTCAAGCCGTACAGCTGGCGCGACAGGCCCACGGCGAAGTCGCAGATGTCGATCATCTCCTGCACCTCACCCAGCCCTTCGGACGGCACCTTGCCCGCCTCGATGGTCACCAGCAGGCCCAGGTCGGCCTTGGCCGCGCGCAGCTCTTCGCCCAGCAGGCGCACCAGCTCGCCCCGGCGTGGCGCCGGCACGTTGCGCCACACCTGGAACGCCGCATGCGCCCGCCCGATGGCCGCCGTGGCGTCGGCCGCGCTGTGCTGCGGCACCGCGCCGATGGCCTCGCCCGTGATCGGCGAGCGCACCGGCAGGCTGCCGCCCGCGTAGGCCGAGCGCGGCACGCCCAGGCGCTGCAGCAGTTGTTCGACCCCGGCCGCGACCGGGGCGGCAGGGTGGGCGGGCGTGGCGGGAGAGGGGCTGGCAGCGTTGGAAGACATGGCAGGGCTCGCAGTCGAAAACGAACGATGGGGGGATGCGCCAATATCCGCCAATCCCCCGGCCCTGCATAGCAAAAAATTGGAACGACTTGATGCCAAAATGGAATCAAACTGCAAATGGGTAAAAACCCTCGCCCTACTTGAATCTGCGCTGGCGGCCAGCGGCATTTTTGCAGTCATTCCCCCGGCGCATGACCATTGGCCGTGCCGCTCTTGCCACCGTCACAACCCGCTCACCCGTCACTGCCACACCACCACCATGCTGCGCCGCGCCTTTCTCCCCTCCATGGCCGATCTGCTGGCCTTCGAAGCCGCCGCCCGCCACCGCAGCGTCTCGCGCGCGGCCGAAGAACTGCACCTGACCCAAAGCGCCGTCTCGCGCCAGATCCGCCAGCTGGAGGCGCAACTGGGCACCGCCCTGTTCCACCGCGTGCGCCAGCGCGTGGTGCTCACCGACGCCGGCCGCGTCTATGCCGCCGACCTGCAGGGCGTGCTGCAGCAACTGTCGGCCATCACGCAAAAAGCCATGGCCTTCAGCAGCACCGACGACCTGCTCAACCTGGCCGTGCTGCCCACCCTGGGCACCCGCTGGCTCATCCCGCGCCTGGGCGGCTTCATGGCGCTGCACCCGGACGTGACGGTCAATTTTGCGGCGCGGTCCGAGCCGTTCGACTTTGCCGGCACCCCGTTCGACGCCGCGATTCATTTCGGCACACCCCACTGGGCCGGCGCGGTGTGCGAATACCTCATGCATGAAGAAGTCGTGCCCGTATGCAGCCCGGGCTACCGAAGCCAGCACGGCATCCACACCCCGCAAGACCTGGCGCGCGTGGTGCTGCTGCAGCAGAGCACCCGGCCCACGCAGTGGTCGGAATGGTTCGAGCGGGTGGGCGCCCCGACCAGCCTTGCGCTGCGCGGCCCACGGCACGAGCAGTTCGCCATGATCGCGCAGGCAGCGGTGTCGGGGCTGGGGGCGGCGCTGCTGCCCCGGTTCTTGATCGAGCCGGAGCTGGCGGCAGGGAGCCTGGTGGAGCTGTCGGATACGGTGCTGACCAGTGGCGATGCGTATTACCTGGTGTATCCGGAGACGCGGGCGGAAGCGCCTTTGGTGAAGGCGTTCAGGGATTGGGTGGTGGGGGAGAGTGGGGGCGTAAAAGGGAAAAGGTAGATGGCGAGCAGGCTGCTTGCATGATCCGCGCCATTGCCGACACGCCCGCCGGCTTTATAAAAATGATTATTGATCCGGCAATAATAATCTTGAATTTTTTGAATGAGCCATCATGTATGGATGATGAAAGCAACCGACATGAGATCGCTGTCGCGCGAAGCGCGGCATGAAAGACGCGTGCAAGTGATTCGCCTGCGCAAGGCGGGTCGCACGTACGACGAAATTGCGGCGCAGACGGGCCTGAGCCGCACCGGCGTGTTCGACATCGTCAAGCGCCACGAAGCCACCGGCGCCCGTGCGCTGCAGGGCGCGCCCGGTGGCCGCAAGCTGGGCGAAGGGCGACGGCTGGACGCGGCCCAGGAGGCGGCGGTGCGCAAGCTGATCACCGACAAGACGCCCGATCAGCTGAAGATGTCGTACGCGCTGTGGACTCGTGCGGCGGTGGGCGAACTCATCGAGCAGCGCTTTGGCGTTCGGCTGCCGGTGCGCACGATGGGGTTGTACTTGGCGCGCTGGGGCTTCAGGCCGCAAAAGCCCATGAAGAAGGCCTACGAGCAGTCGCCCGCGGCGGTGAAAAAGTGGCTTGAAGAGGAATACCCTGTGATCGCCGCGTGCGCCAAGGTCGAGGGCGCCGATATCCATTGGGGCGACGAGATGCCCAGCTACAGCCCGCAGCTCAACCCGAACGAGATGGCCAACGCCGACCTCAAGCAGGCCGTCACGAAGCTCGCCCCGGCGCGCACGAAGTTGCAGTTGGTCAAGGCCACCGCGAGGCATTTGCGCAGCGTTCAGCGAAAGCCTGAACGCATCAAGAGCTACTTTGAACACGAACCGGTCCGGTATGCCGCCTGATTCAAGTTTATTCATGCCGGATCAATATTATTGATCCGGCATGAATTACTCATAAGTCAGTAACTTAGAGAACACTCTCTTGCGCAGTGCGGCGATCGGTGCTTTCATTGACGGCATGAAACGAGACGGACGCACCCTGGCCCACAATGTGTTGGAAGAAATGCGCATGCTGGCCGTACAGCGCATGCGCGAAGGAGAGTCGTCAGCAGCGGTGGCTCCAATATGCCGATCCGCAACTGGCTCCTACATGCCGATCACGGACTGGCTCCTATATGGCGGTCGGTGACAGCAGCCGGCTGTCGGTGGGATGGGCGATGGCCTTGGGCATGACGGTCGTGTCCACGATCACACTGTCCACGCTGGAGGCACGCACGACGCCACCGCGCCGGGCGGCCTCGATGCTGGCCGCCAGCAGCGTCTGCACGCCTTCCTCTCCAACGCGCTTTCTCCAGCGCGTCAGGCTGGACGGGTCGATGGGCGCCTCGGTCTGCAGGTAGGTCTCGCCACACAAGAACTGCCAGTACGGGTTCTCCACCCAGGTGTTCACCACTGCCTCGTCAGAGGCATCGAAGGCGTGCTGCAGGTACAGCAGCCCAGCCACCAGCCGCGGCGGCAACGCGGGTCGGCCTCGTGCGGACGTGAAAGAAGCTGCGAAGGTGCGCTCGATCTCGGCCCAGTCGATCAGTGCGGCCAGCTTGACCAGCGGGTGACGCATGTTGATCAACTCGTCCAACCTTGGACGGAACAACTCGGCCGTTTGCGGCTGCGAAGGCTTCGGACCCATGGAATCTCCGGAGGAATTTGCAAGAAAACAGGTATTGGCAAAACCATACCTTGCAAAGGCTGCGGCCATCAACCCCAAGAACTGCAAGCAGGATCAACGACTTGCGAGTTGTTCAGGACGGACTCAAGAGTGCGCCCGTCGGCTCCGTTGCCGGTCGATCGAGGCCGCCTAACGTGTGAAGTGGCCTGCGCGGATCTCGTCGCCTCGCGGTGCTAGAGTTTGCACAAAGGAGGCGGTATGAAATCAAAGGGATTTTTCATCGCGGCAGCGCTGCTGTGCAGTTGGACTCTTTCGGCCACGGCTCAGGTGCACCGCTGTTCGGACGCAAAAGGTCACCTCACTTATTCCGACCAGCCGTGCGCTGCGGATCAGGCGGCGGCTCAGCTCGAACAGCGAAAGCCCGCAGAAACCGTGCAGCAGGAGCGGGCTGAGGCCGCTCAGGCCCGGCAACGCAATGCGCTGCAGTCCACAGAACCACCCGTGCCAGGCGTGAGTTCTCGCTCGGGTACTGCAATGGCGCCCATTACTGTGGCGCAAAACCGCCCCGATTGCCGTGCGGCGCAGAAGGAGCTGGAGTTCGTGTCCAGCATTCGCACCTTGTCTGACACCGAGAAACGGTCACGCATGAATGGGGCCATCAGCGGTGTCAATGCGGCTTGCGGAACGAACACGCCACTCCTTCAAGAACCGCCGCCCCGCGTGGTCCGGCAGATCGTGATCACCCGTTGTGAAGACAAGTTCTGCTATGACGAACAAGGCGCGGCGTATGGGCGCAATGGGTCCAATGTTCTAGCGGCGCCCGACGGTCAGATGTGCACCGGCGTGGGCAAAACCTGGACGTGCCAGTGAGGGTGTTCTACTCCCTCGCATAGAGGGCAGCTGAAGGATTCAGCGCTGTGGAGTGACAGCTCACCGCACAAAAAATGCAGCCCGCACGAGGCGGGCTGAAACTTGCGCAAGAGCAAGAAAGGGAGGTGTCGACAGGGAGTGTCGGCAGCGCAATCTTAGGCGCGTATGGCAAGCCCTTCGTCCCGCTGAGCGGAAAGTGGCGCATTGATGACAATGCCAGCCACGCCCCATCCTTCAGCACCTTTGATGCGGATGAAAGGGTTCGCTCTCGCCTCCCTTTCCCTTATGAAAGTTGCCGGGCCGGCACGTCCGCATGGCTCAGTTGCACCCTTGCTTCATCCGCTTGCTGCCACTGCAAGAATGGCGTCTTCTCTGCCAGGTCGGCCAGTGACTCCGGCATGCAGACTTGGCGCAGGTCTGCCATTTTTCCGATCGGTTCTTCCCACATGGTCATCTCCGTCTAACGGTTTGCGAGATACGAGCGAACGGCCTGCGCCGAATTGCCCACGGCCTTCACGGCGGCGCGCAACTCTTCTTCGGTGCAGTTCAGGGACCGCATCCAGTCGCGGATTTCGTAGTCTTCGGAGAGGCTTATGAGCCTGCGGTCTTCGGCGGTTTTCGTGGCGTCGTCCGGCATCGTTTAGCTCCTGGTTAAACTGCGAGCGCCCATGCTAGGACCGGCGTGCGGGACGACTGCGTAGGACGATTGCGGCAGGACCGCCGGTGACTCAATGCCACACGGTGCCCGCGCGCTTCATGGCCTGCGCTGCGGCGTCAACTGGATGGTGGCGATGCCTTGCGGCGCAGGTGGAGTCAGCCAATGGATCCACACACCACGAAGCCATGCGCCCATGTAAAGCACGCTGACGGCGAAGATGCCCCACTGGCCCGCCTTCCAGCTGGCATAGAACCAGAAGGGCTGGCCGAGCAGGCCGAAGACGCAGGCCCAGCGGCGCCGCTCTTCGTGGCGCGACTGTGAAAGCCAGGCCGCAGCAGCCCCCAGCAGCGCGATGGCGATTTGATCGAGGCCCATGGGCAGGACGGCGTCTGTCAAAAGCTCGGGCAGCAACGGCGATTCACCCGGCAAGGTGCACGTCGAAATACGCGCCCTCGGCCTCGCCCAAACCCTGAAAGGCTGCCTGGCGCGCGGTGGTGCTGGCCTTGCCCCAGTGCCGCAGCAGCGCAAGGTCTGCGGGGGCAACGACTTCGGGCGGCGACTCTTCCAGACTGCGCAAGGTGTCCAGTGCCGCTGCGACCTGGGCCGCGGAGCCGAACGCTTTGTCCAGGGCCTTGGCATAACGCCGTTCCGCTCCGGAGCGCTCGCGCTCGGGCAGGGCTTCGGGGTAATCGCGCAGGGTGACGGTGTAGGTGAGTTCTTCCGTTTCCATGGGGTGCTCCGTTGGTTGATGCTGTATGAATTTACAGTATTTTTGGGCGATGTCCATCCGGTTTTTTGTCTCCAGGCTTCGAAAGCACTGGTCCTACACCCATGGCGCAAAGCTGCGCCTAGGCTGACAGCTTCCTTTTCAGGAGCGAAAAAATGGCACATGACAAATTGACGCCCGAGCGGGATCGCCAGCGCGACCAGGGCCATTTCAAGCTGTACGGCATGCGTGATGACTCCCGTGGCAGCGGTGTGGTGGACGGGGAAAACCAGGGTGATGGCGGCAGCGCGCGGCGCTTCGGCTCTGGTGGGGATGAATCCAGTTATGCCAACCGGGCTGCGGAAGATCCCCTTCATGAACATCCCACCGGGCCGATTGCAGCAGTCGATGCCTCGGGTTCTGCGCGGGGCCTCGGCCTGGATTACGGTGGCGAGGCCCACAAGGAGCCCAGGCTGTCGTCCCGCCAAGGCGCCGAAGTGATTGGCGAGCTGGAAGACCGAGCGAAGACGAAATAGTCTTCAGGCTTGGCGCGGCCCAAGAACACGCTCGCTCGCTGTCCTCGCGCTCGTGGAGAAACTTGCCCGCGCATCCGTTGTGCATCCGTTTCGCCGCCTTGGAATGCCCTGGAACTGGTGAGCGATCCCCCGCAGTTTTCAACCTTTCAATTCAACCAGAGGTCTTTCGATGCAAGCATCTTCTGTTCCCGTTCCCAACCCTGCGAACCCGCAACTGCCTCCGGATACGCCGCCGCAGCCTGGGTGGTTGCCCTTGCCTCCGGTTGAAGAGCCTCCGCCAGGCGAGGGGGATCGTCCGGTGCAGGAACCGCCTCCGCACCATTGAGTGAATATTCTTCATCAACCAAATAGGCCGCCACCGCAGCATCCATGGCATTTTTTGCTATTAAAAATATAGCAAATTGTTTTATGCCCCGTGCCGGGTCGGGGCGTCAGGGACGGTGTTCCATCACCAGTGCATACATGGCCTGGGCCGCCATCGACAGGCTGCGGTCTCTTCGTCGCACGAGGTAGATCTGTCGCGTCAGGCCCGGTAGCGACAAAGGCCGCGTCACCAAGTCCGGCTGGTCGAAGTGAAAGAAGGTGAGCGGCCGCCAGGGCGGGGTGATGAAGCGCTGCGCCGCCACCGATACCTGCCCGAAGTTCTTCCTTGGCCTGTCGGGCACCGAGTTCTGGCAGCTGCAGGGTTCGCCGGTGCTGACCGATGCCAACGGCCAGCGCGACATCGCACAGCCCGCCAATGCGCGCATCTACTACTACGCCAGCACCCAGCACGGCGGCGCGGGCGGCACCGAGAGCATCAGCTACGCACCCACGCGCAACCTCTACCCTGCCGGCACGGTGGTGCATTTCACCGACACTTTCCGCGCACTTTTCATCGCGCTGGAGGACTGGGTGGTGCGCGGCACCGAACCGCCAGCCAGCCAGGTGCCCAAGGTGGCCGATGGCACGCTCGTGCCCCCCGCCAAGCTGGTGTACCCGGCCATGCGGGGCCTGACCTGGAATGTGGGCGGCACGCCGACCGCGATCCCGGCTTTCAACTACCTCGCGCGCTACAACGGCTTCTCGCTGCTCGACTTCGGGCCGCAATATATCCCGCAGGATGAAGCCGGCATCGCCACCCTGCAGCCGCCGCGCGCCGTGGGCCGCGACTACGCCATCCTGGTGCCGCAGGTGGACCCGGCCAAGGGCCTGGCCCGCGCCGGGATTCAGAGCGTCGAGGCGCGCGCCCCGCTGGGCACGAGCATCGAGTTCAACTACGTGGCCACGCCGGGCATCACCGATCTGTCGAACCTCACGGGCAGCTTCATTCCCTTTCACAAGACGCGTGCAGCGCGTTTGGCGGCGGGCGATGCGCGGCCCTCGCTGGAGGATCTGTACGGCACGCAGGCCGGCTATGTGGCGGCAGTCACCCAGGCCGCGGACTCGCTGGTGGCGGGGCGCCTGCTGCTGCGCCGCGATGCGGATGTGCTGGTGGCGAAGGCCAAAGCGTCTGCGGTGCTTCCCTGACGGATGAAGGGCAGAGGGACGCTGCGGCGAAGGCTTGGATCGAAAAGTGCCACTGCCGCAATATTCATTGGTTGAGTAGCTATTAATTTGATAGCAATCGGCTTTCGGTGATGCCGTGGCTGGTGGTGCCGAGGGCACAGCCCAGCGCCCCGACGGTACGCAAAGCGTCATCGAAACGCGCTGCCGCCGGGTGGCCGTAGTTGATGCGCACGCAGTGCGAAAAGCGACGATCGGTCGAGAACACCTGGCCTGGTGCCAGGCTGATGCCCTGGCCTTGCGCCGCCCGGTGCAGGGCCAGCGCATCCACCGGGGGCGGCAGTTCCACCCACAGAAAATATCCGCCCTCGGGCCGCGACACGCGCGTGCCGGGCGGAAAGTGCTGCGCGATCAACGCGAGTGCGCGCGCCTGCTGCTGCGCCAGCGTGCCGCGCAGCTGGCGCAAGTGCCGGTCGTAGCCGCCCTGGTCCAGGTATTCCGACAGCGCCTGCTGCGATGGCGTGGCGGTCGAGAGCGTGGTCATCAGTTTCAGGCGCTGCACCGCGCCCGCAAAGCGGCCTGCGGCCATCCAGCCCACGCGGTAGCCGGGCGCCAGGCATTTGCTGAACGAACTGCAATGCAGGACCAGGCCTTCGGTATCGAACGCCTTGGCGGGCGGCGGCCGGCGCGGGGCGAAATGCAGTTCGCCGTACACGTCGTCTTCGATCAACGGGACGCGGTGGCGGGCGAGCAGCGCCACCAGCGCTTGCTTGCGCTCCGCGGGCATGGTGCTGCCCAGCGGATTCTGGAAGGTGGGCATCAGCCAGCAGGCCTTCACCGGGTGCGTGCCCAGCGCGCGCTCCAGGGCGGCCAGATCGATGCCTTCGCGCGGGTGCGTGGTGATTTCCACGGCACGCAGGCGCAACCGCTCCAGCGCCTGCAGCGCCGCATAGAAGGTGGGCGACTCCAGCACCACGATGTCACCCGGCTGCGTGATGGCCTCCAGGCACAGGTTGAGCGCTTCCATCGCGCCGTTGGTGGTCACGATCTCGGCAGCGTCCACCGCCATGCCGTGCAGGCCGTAGCGCAGGGCGATCTGCTGGCGCAGCCGCTCGTCGCCCGGCGCCAGGCTTTGCACGATGGCGGCCGGGTCCAGTCGCCGCATGCCGCTGGACAGGCAGCGCGCCAGCCGCGCCAGCGGAAAAAGCTCGGGCCCGGGAAAGGCCGATCCCAGCGGCACGAGGTGCGGGTCACGCGCCGAACCCAGCACTTCGAACACCAAATTGCTGATCTCCACCCCGTGGGAGCCATCGCGCGGCGCCGAGGGCTGCGGTTCGGCCGGGACGCGTTCCGTGGCGGACGGCTGCCGATGGCTCACGTAATAGCCCGAGCGCGGCCGGGCATGGACCAGGCCCTGGGCTTCCAGCAGGTCATAGGCCGCGAACACGGTCGAAGGACTGATGCCGCGGGTCCGGCTGGTTTCCCGCACCGACGGCATGCGGTCGCCGGCGCGCAAGGCGCCGCTGTGGATCAGTTGGGCCAGGGCGTCGGCGTGGCGTTCGTAGCGTTTCATGGTGGGGCAGGGCGGCAATCCAGGGGTTGTGGGCTCGAAGTCCTGCCAAGCGGTGGTGCTCCTTGAAGGGCTCCGGGTCGGCAGCATGCAACTGATCCGTATTTTTGCGGGCAAACTGAATCTGTACTGTTTTAAGGCGTGTGCGTAGAGTCTTGCCATGGCACCAAAAAACAAAATTCGCGGCCTGGCCCCGTTGAGAGGCATCGCACGCTCAGCCTTGCGCCACGGTCTGCCAGCCGCGCTGTTGGCCATGGTTATAACCATGGCCGCACCATCCGCCGCTGCAGCGCCCGCCGACGCGCGGTTGCCCGGCGAACTGCCGAATGCCGGGTTGGGCGATCGCGTTCTGGCGTGCACGGCCTGCCACGGCAGGGAAGGGCGGGCCACGCAAGAGGGCTACTTTCCGCGCATCGCCGGCAAGCCTGCGGGCTATCTCTATCACCAACTGCTCAATTTCCGCGATGGCCGCCGCAGCTATCCGCAGATGTCGTACCTGCTCGAGCACATGACTGACGACTACCTGCGCGAGATCGCCGCGCATTTCGCCATGCTGGACCTGCCGTATCCGCCACCGCTTGCGCCCAAGGCGTCGCCTTCCGCGCTGGAGCGAGGCCGGGCCCTGGTGCGGGAGGGCGACCCGGCACGGGGCATTCCGGCCTGCGTGCAATGCCACGGCGCAGCCATGACGGGCGTTGCTCCTTCCATTCCGGGTCTGCTGGGCCTGCCACGCGATTACCTCAACAGCCAGATCGGTGCCTGGCAGACCGGGCAGCGGCGCGCGCAGGCCCCCGACTGCATGGCCCATGTGGCGCGGCAACTCACGCCGCAAGACGTGAGCGCAGTCAACGCATGGCTGTCGTCGCAGCCGGTGCAGGGCACGGCCAAGCCCGCCACCGCGCTGCCTGCCGGGCTGCCGATGGCCTGCGGAGGCGTGACCGATATGGCCGCTCCCCGCAAGCCTGCCGCCGCAGCGAATGCAGGAGTCTCACGATGAGCCGCCTTTTGAAAGCGTTGGCGGTACTGGTGCTGCTGGCCGCCGCGGCCTGTGCAGCGGTGGTGTTTCTCAATCTGCGCGACGAGGCGCCTTTGCCGCCGCAGGACAGTCCTCTGGCCCAGGGCACGGCGCAGGTGGTACGGCGGGGGGAATATCTGGCCCGCGCCGGCAACTGCATGTCCTGCCACACGGCGCAGGGCGGGGCGCCCTTTGCCGGTGGCCGCGGCGTGGAAACGCCCTTCGGCGTGGTGTTTGCCAGCAACCTGACGCCCGATGTCTCCACAGGGATCGGCCAGTGGACTGCAGCGGAGTTCTGGCGCGCCATGCACAACGGCCGGTCCCGGAACGGGCGCCTGCTTTACCCGGCCTTTCCGTACCCCAACTACACCCATGTCACGCGGGACGATTCCGACGCGATCTACGCCTATCTGCGCAGCCTGCCGCCTGTGCAGCGACCCAATACGCCGCATGCTTTGGCGTTCCCCTTCAGCACGCAGGCGGCGCTGGCGGGCTGGCGCGCGCTCTTCTTTCGGCCGGGTGCGCTGGAACCGGACCCGCAGCAATCGGCCGACTGGAATCGCGGGGCTTATCTGGTGCAGGGGCTGGGCCACTGCGCCGCCTGCCACAGCCCGCGCAATGCTTTCGGTGCAACGAGCGAATCGCGCGCCTTCCGCGGCGGGTTGATCCCGGTGCAGAACTGGTATGCGCCAGCGCTCAACGCCCCCACCGAGGCAGGCGTGGCGGGTTGGACGCAGGATGAAGTGATGGCGCTGCTGCGCACTGGTGTGGCCCCGCGTGGATCGGTCATCGGGCCGATGGCGGAGGTGGTGTTTCGCAGCACGCAATACCTGGACGATGCCGACCTGCGGGCCATTGCGGTCTATCTGCGCGCGCTGCCAGCGCACGAGCGCCAGGCGCCGGTGGCCGAGGCACCTTCTGCGTCCTCCATGGCGCGCGGCGGCACGGTGTATGCCCAGCAGTGCGCGCAATGCCACGGCGAGAAGGGCGATGGCCGGGCCGGCGCCTTTCCCCCACTCGCAGGCAATCGCGCGGTCATGATGGAAAACCCGACCAATCTGATCAGGATGGTGCTGCTGGGCGGCTATCCGCCCACCACCGCCGGAAACCCGCGCCCCTTCGGAATGCCGCCGTTTCGGCAGGCCCTGAGCGACGAAGAAGTGGCCTCCGTTTCGACCTATGTGCGCAACACATGGGGCAACCGGGCGGCCGGTGTGGGTACGATGGACGTCTATCGCGCCCGAGAGGGGCGCAGTCCTTGAGCCTTCCCCATCCATCCCATGCAAGAACCGGCTGCTTCTCTCGACACCGCATCCTTTGATGCGACCCAAGGCTGGTGGGTCGTCTGCCTGTGCGCTGGCTGGTGCGGCGTGTGCCGTGACTACCAGGGCGTATTCGACGCGATGGCGAAGGCCCATCCGCAGGCCCGTTTCCTGTGGGTGGACATCGAAGACGAAGAAGACTTGGCCGGCGACCTGGATGTGGAAACGTTTCCCACCCTGCTCATTTCCGACCCTGACAGCGCGCGGTTTCTCGGCCCGTTGCTGCCTCAACCGGGCGTGCTGACCCGGCTGCTGGACAGCCTTTCGTCGCAATCGCCGCCGCCATCGAGCGCGCGTGACCCCCAAGCCCAGGCATTGATGGAGCGGATTCGCGCGGCCCGGCCCTAGCCATCGCACGGCAGCGCTGCTCTCGCCGCCGCAAAGCAGGCAGACCGTGGCGCCAATGCAAATTGCATGCCGCCGCCTTTGCAAAGCAGCGCGCGACAGGCTACAATCCGGGCTTCACGGCCAAACGGGCGGGTACCCACCGCCCGTTTTTTTTGGCCGTTCGCTTTTGGAGCTCGAAGCTGCCCTGGAAGATCCTAGGTGGTTATCGGGTTTTTTGTACTTCTGGATACTGAACAGAACAACACGTGGCATTGCAGCAGATCGTCGAACAAACCGTGACCGGGCTGGGCTATGACCTGGTGGAGATTGAACGCTCCGCCGGTGGCCTGCTGCGCATCACCATCGATTTGCCTTGGCAGGCGCCCGTGGAGGGCGAGCCCGTGCTGCCCGAGCAGTTCATCACCGTCGAAGACTGCGAAAAAGTCACGCGCCAGCTGCAGTTCGCGCTGGAAGTCGATGGCGCGGAGTACAAGCGGCTGGAAGTTTCCTCGCCCGGCATCGATCGGCCACTGCGCCACGAGCAGGACTTCATTCGTTTTGCCGGCCACATGGTCGACCTCACGCTCAAGGCCCCCATCGGCGAAGCCGGGGGCGGGCAGGTCAACGCCAATCGCAAGAAATTCCGAGGCACGCTGGAGCGCACCGAAGCAGGCGGCTGGCAGGTCGTGTGGAGGGAAGAACCGCCCGTGAAGCCCGGGCAGAGAGTGAGTAAAAAACGCGTTCCTGCGCCGCTGCAGGCGATGGGCTTCACGCTGGACGAATTGCGCGATGCGCGCCTTGCGTCCATCGTCGATTTCAAGGGGCGGGGATCGAAAAACGGGCCCGCCCAGGCCTGACACACCGAACAAATGCAAAGGTTGACGCGCTCTGCGCGGGGCCTTCAAGAGATTGAAATAGGAGAGTCGTCGCATGAATCGCGAACTGTTGATGTTGGTTGAAGCCATTTCGCGTGAAAAGAACGTGGAACGCGATGTGGTCTTTGGCGCCGTGGAATTGGCCCTCGCCCAGGCCACGAAGAAGCTGTACCAGGGCGAAGTGGACATCCGTGTCGCCATCGACCGTGACAGCGGCAACTACGAGACTTTCCGCCGCTGGCTCGTCGTGCCCGACGACGCAGGCCTGCAAAATCCCGAAGCCGAAGAACTCCTGATGGATGCCAAGGAGCGCATCGCCGACATCGAGGTGGGCGAGTACATCGAGGAAGGCGTCGACTCCGTGCCGATCGGCCGCATCGGTGCCATGGCCGCCAAGCAGGTCATCCTGCAAAAGATCCGCGACGCCGAGCGCGAGATGCTGCTGAACGACTTCATGTCGCGCGGCGAGAAGATTTTCACCGGCACGGTCAAGCGCATGGACAAGGGCGACATCATCGTCGAGTCGGGCCGTGTGGAAGGCCGCCTGCGCCGCTCCGAAATGATCCCCAAGGAAAACCTGCGCAACGGTGACCGCGTGCGGGCCATGATCATGGAAGTCGACCTCACGCTGCGCGGCGCACCCATCATCCTCTCGCGCTCTGCGCCCGAGTTCATGATCGAGCTGTTCCGCAACGAAGTGCCCGAGATCGAACAGGGCCTGCTGGAAATCAAAAGCTGTGCCCGGGACTCCGGCAGCCGCGCCAAGATCGCGGTGCTGTCGCATGACAAGCGCGTGGACCCCATCGGGACCTGCGTGGGCGTGCGTGGCACCCGTGTCAATGCCGTCACCAACGAACTGGCGGGCGAGCGTGTGGACATCGTGCTGTGGTCTGAAGACCCCGCGCAGTTCGTGATCGGCGCCCTGGCACCGGCCAACGTTTCTTCCATCGTGGTGGACGAAGAAAAACACGCCATGGATGTGGTGGTGGACGAGGAGAACCTCGCCATCGCCATCGGCCGCGGCGGACAGAACGTGCGCCTGGCTTCCGACCTCACGGGTTGGAAAATCAACATCATGGACGCCGCTGAAAGCGCGCAAAAGCAGGCCAACGAGACCGACACGGCCCGCAAGCTGTTCATGGAAAAGCTCGATGTGGACGAAGAAATCGCCAACATCCTGATCGAGGAAGGCTTTGCCAGCCTCGAAGAAGTGGCCTACGTGCCGCTGCAGGAAATGCTGGAGATCGAAAGCTTCGACGAGGAAACCGTGAATGAACTGCGCGCCCGTGCCAAGGATGCGCTGCTCACCATGGAAATTGCCCGAGAGGAAAGCGTGGACGGCGTTTCGCAGAACCTGCGCGATCTCGAGGGCCTAACGCCCGAGTTGATCGGCAAGCTCGCCGAAGGCGGCGTGAACACCCGGGATGATCTGGCCGACTTAGGCCTTGACGAACTGACCGCCCTGACCGGCCAGTCTGAAGAAGAAGCCAAAGCCTTGATCATGAAGGCGCGCGAACATTGGTTCGCGGGGCAAGAGTAGGTCAGGGGAGGTACGAACCAAATATGTCCAGTAATACAGTCGCCGAGTTCGCCAACGAACTCAAGAAATCGCCGGAAACCCTGCTCGACCAGTTGAAGTCTGCCGGAGTGGCCAAGGCCGCCCCGACCGATGCTCTGACCGAGACGGACAAGCAAAAGCTGCTGGCGTTCCTGCAGGCCAGCCACGGCACCGCCTCGGCCGATCGCAAGAAGATCACCTTGACGAAAAAATCCACGAGCGAAATCAAGCAAGCCGATGCCACCGGCAAGGCGCGCACGATCCAGGTGGAAGTGCGCAAGAAGCGCACCTTCATCAAGCGCGACGAAGGGGGCGAGGGCGTCTCCGACGCTGGAGCCGACGAGGCTTCGGAAGCCGCTGACACCGCGATCTCCGCCGAGTCCCAGGACTTGGTGCGCCGCGAGGAAGAAGCGCGCCGCCAGGCCGAGTTGATCGGCCACCAGGAGGCCGAGCTGAACGAAAAGCGCCGCGAACGCGAAGCCCGCGAGCAGCGCGAACGCGAAGCCGAAGAGCGCGCCGCCGCCTACGCTGCCCAGGAGCAAAACCGCAAGGCGCAGGTGCAGGCTGAAAAGCAGGAAGCCTCTCGCGAGCAGGCCGCCGAAGCCGTTGCACGCCAGACGGCGCAGGCCGAAGCCCGCGCCAAGGCCGAAGCTGAATCCAAGGCCCGTGCGGCCGAGGAAACCGCGCGTGCCGCCGACCTGGACGAACGCCGCCGCAAGGCACTGGCCGAAGCCGAAGCGATTCGCGCGATGATGGCTGCGCCCAAGAAGGTGCTCGTGGCCAAGAAGCCGGACGAACCGAAGCCAGCCGCTGCCGCGGTGGCCAAGCCTGCCGGCGATGCCAAGAAGGGCACGCTTCACAAGCCCGTCACTGCGCCAGGTGCACGTGCACCGGCTGCGCCTGTCGGTGGCAACAAGGAAGTCAAGTCCGCCAAGCTGTCGTCCAGCTGGGCCGGCGATCCTGCCAAGAAGAAGGAAATCAAGACGCGCGGCGACAGCAGTGGCGGCGTGGGTCGCAACAACTGGCGCGGTGGCCCCCGTGGACGCCGCAACGAGCGCGACGACCACCACCATCACCAGCAGTCCGCTCCGGTGGAAACCCGCATCATCGAAGTGCACGTGCCGGAGACCATCACGGTGTCCGAACTCGCGCACAAGATGTCGATCAAGGCGTCCGAAGTCATCAAGGCGCTCATGAAGATGGGCCAGATGGTCACCATCAACCAGCCCCTGGACCAGGACACCGCGATGATCGTGGTGGAAGAAATGGGCCACAAGGCCGTCGTGGCGGCGCTGGACGATCCGGAAGCCTTCACCAACGACGACGTGTCGGGTGCACAGGCCGAATCGGTCTGGCGTGCTCCTGTGGTGACCGTCATGGGCCACGTGGACCATGGCAAGACCTCGCTGCTGGATTACATCCGCCGTGCCAAGGTGGCTGCGGGCGAAGCCGGCGGCATCACGCAGCACATCGGCGCCTACCACGTGGAAACGCCGCGCGGCATGATCTCGTTCCTGGATACCCCAGGCCACGAGGCATTCACCGCCATGCGGGCGCGCGGTGCGCAGGCCACCGACATCGTCATCCTCGTGGTGGCGGCGGACGACGGCGTCATGCCCCAGACCAAGGAAGCCATCAAGCACGCGAAAGCGGCTGGTGTGCCGATCGTGGTTGCGATCACCAAGGCCGACAAGCCCGATGCCAACCCCGACCGCGTCAAGCAAGAACTGGTGGCCGAGCAGGTGGTGCCAGAAGAATACGGCGGCGAGTCGCCATTCGTGCCCGTGTCCTCCAAGACCGGCATGGGCATCGACGATCTGCTCGAACAGGTGCTGCTGCAGGCCGAAGTGCTGGAACTGCGCGCTCCGGTCGATGCGATGGCCAAGGGTCTCGTGATCGAAGCCGAACTGGACAAGGGCCGCGGCCCGGTGGCCACGGTGCTGGTGCAGTCCGGTACGCTGAAGGTGGGCGATGTGGTGCTGGCAGGCCAGACCTATGGCCGCGTTCGCGCCATGCTGGACGAAAACGGCAAGGTCGCGAAGTCGGCCGGACCATCGATTCCGGTCGAGATCCAGGGCTTGACGGAAGTGCCGCAGGCCGGCGACGAATTCATGGTGCTGGGCGACGAACGCCGGGCCCGCGAAATCGCCACCTACCGCGCTGGCAAGTTCCGCAACACCAAGCTGGCCAAGCAACAAGCCGCCAAGTTGGAAAATATGTTCGCCGACATGACGGCGGGCGAGGTCAAGTACCTGCCCATCATCGTCAAGGCCGACGTACAGGGTTCCCAGGAAGCGCTGTCGCAGTCGCTGCTCAAGCTGTCCACGGACGAGATCAAGGTCCAGCTCGTGTATGCGGGCGTGGGCGGCATCAGCGAATCCGACATCAACCTGGCGATCGCCTCCAAGGCCATCGTGATCGGTTTCAACGTGCGTGCCGATGCCGGCGCGCGCAAGACTGCCGAAAACAACGGCGTCGATCTGCACTACTACAGCATCATCTATGACGCCGTGGACGAGTTGAAGGTCGCCATGTCCGGCATGCTGGCCCCCGAGCAGCGCGAGGAAGTCATCGGCACGGCCGAGATCCGCACGGTGTTCGTGGCCACGAAGATCGGAACCATCGCGGGTTCGTACATCACCTCGGGCATGGTCCATCGCAACGCACGCTTCCGCCTGCTGCGAGAGAACGTGGTGGTCTACACGGGCGAAGTCGATTCGGTCAAGCGCCTCAAGGACGATGTCAAGGAAGTCAAAGAAGGCTTCGAGTGCGGTATCAAGCTCAAGAACTACAACGACATCAAAGAAGGTGATCAGCTGGAGTTCTTCGACATCAAGGAAATCGCGCGGACGCTGTAAGGCGTGGGCGACACATGGCTGCGAAGAAATCCTCCACTCCCAACCGCGGTTTCAAGGTCGCCGATCAGATCCAGCGCGATCTGACGGAGCTGATCTCGCGCGAATTGAAAGATCCGCGCGTGGGCATGGTGACGCTGCAGGCCGTGGAGGTGACTCCCGACTATGCGCACGCCAAGGTCTTTTTCAGCGTGCTGATCGGTGACCCGGAAGCCACGCAGGTGGCATTGAACCAAGCCGCCGGTTTCCTGCGAAACGGCCTGTTCAAGCGCCTGCACATCCACACGGTGCCGACGCTGCACTTCGTGTACGACCGCACGACCGAACGTGCGGCCGACATGAACGCCTTGATCGCCAAGGCGGTTTCCTCGCGCGCTCAAGAAGACTGAACATGCACATCGACGGGCCGCCCCAGGGAGCGAGTGCCCCCTTGGGGGCCAGCGATTTGCACGCAGCGCCAGCGCCGCGTGGCGCTGACGCGCGCGCGCCTCGCGCGGCCCGCGTCAGGATCCAGCGGCGTCCGGTGCACGGCGTGCTGCTGCTGGACAAGCCCCTGGGTCTGTCGAGCAACGATGCTTTGCAAAAGGCGAAATGGCTGCTGCGCGCGGAAAAGGCAGGCCATACCGGCACCCTCGATCCGCTGGCGACCGGCGTACTGCCGCTGTGCTTCGGCGCGGCGACCAAGTTCAGCCAGTTGCAGCTCGACGCACCCAAGACCTACGAAGCCATGGCCCTGCTGGGCACCACGACCACGACCGGCGATGCCGAAGGCGAGGTGCTGGCGCAGCGCGAGATCGATCCCGCGCAGCTCACTCCCGAGCGCCTGGCCGAAGTGCAAAGACAGTTCACGGGCCCGATCCGCCAAGTACCGCCCATGCACAGCGCCCTGAAGAAGGATGGCAAGGCGCTGTACGAATATGCACGCGCCGGCATCGCCATCGAACGCGAAGCGCGAGACGTCACGATTCATGCATTGAAACTGGCTCTGGCACAAGAAACACTAGGGCAGTTTGCTATCAAAATAATAGTAACCTGCAGCAAGGGCACGTACATTCGCACGCTGGGCGAAGACATCGGTGCCGCTCTCGGTTGCGGCGCGCATCTCACCTTCTTGCGGCGTGTCGATACGGGGGGGCTCGGGGTGGAGCGCTGCGTCACGCTGGCGGCGCTGGAGGCCATGGACGAAAGCGAGCGCATGGCCTGCGTGCACCCGGCCGAGATCCTGCTGGCACAGCATGTGCGTGTCACGCTGGACAGCGAGAATGCCGGGCGGTTTCTGTCCGGCGTGCGCCGCCGCGGCCCCTGGCCGGACGCGCCCGCCGTGGCAGTGTTCGGAGACGACCCCCATGCCCTTTTGGGTGTGGGCCACACCATCGCGGGTGAACTGGTGCCCGACCGGCTCCTCAGCCCTTTGGAAATTCAACAGATTCTGGAAAGCACGCCGCAGGTAGAGCGCGGCATATTGGAAGCACTATGAGCAAACAAATCCGCAACATCGCCATCATCGCGCACGTTGACCACGGCAAAACCACCATGGTGGACCAGCTGCTGCGCCAGTCGGGCACTTTCGCCGACCACGAAAAAGTGGTCGACACCGTGATGGACAACAACGCGATCGAAAAAGAGCGCGGCATCACCATCCTGGCCAAGAACTGCGCCGTGAGCTGGGAAGGCACCCACATCAACATCGTCGATACCCCGGGCCACGCGGACTTCGGCGGTGAAGTGGAGCGCGCGCTGTCCATGGTGGACAGCGTGGTGCTGCTGATCGATGCGCAAGAGGGCCCCATGCCCCAGACGCGTTTCGTGACCAAGAAGGCGCTGGCCCTCGGCCTGCGTCCCATCCTGGTCGTGAACAAGGTGGACAAGCCCGGTGCCAATCCCGACAAGGTCGTGAACGCCGCGTTCGACCTGTTCGACAAGCTGGGCGCCACCGACGAGCAGCTCGACTTCCCCGTGGTGTATGCCTCGGGCATCAACGGCTGGTCGTCGCTGGAAGAGGGCGCGCCTGGCGAGCAGTGGGGCCCCGACATGTCGGCCCTGTTCAACACCATCCTGAAGCACGTTCCACCGAACTCGGGTGATCCGACCGCTCCACTGCAATTGCAGATTTCGGCGCTGGACTTCTCCACCTTCGTCGGCCGCATCGGCGTGGGCCGCATCAGCCAGGGCACGATCAAACCCATGATGGACGTGGTCGTCATGGAAGGCCCCGATGGCAAGGCCGTCAAGGGCCGTGTCAACCAGGTGCTGACGTTCCAGGGCCTGGATCGCATGCAGACGCCGATGGCCGGCCCTGGCGACATCGTGCTGATCAACGGGATCGAGGACATCGGTATCGGCGTGACCGTGACCGACCCGGCCAACCCATCGCCGCTGCCCATGCTCAAGGTGGACGAGCCCACGCTGACCATGAACTTCTGCGTGAACACCAGCCCCCTGGCCGGTCGCGAAGGCAAGTTCGTGACCAGCCGCCAGATCTGGGACCGCCTGCAAAAGGAGCTGCAACACAACGTGGCCCTGCGCGTGAAGGAAACCGACGAAGAAGGCATCTTCGAAGTGATGGGCCGTGGCGAATTGCACCTGACCATCCTCTTGGAAAACATGCGCCGCGAAGGCTATGAGATGGCCGTGTCCAAGCCGCGCGTCGTGTTCCGCGACGTCAACGGCGAAAAGCACGAGCCGATCGAGCTGGTGACTGCCGACATCGAAGAAACCCACCAGGGCGGCGTGATGCAGGCACTGGGCGAACGCAAGGGCGAGCTGGTGAACATGGAGCCGGACGGCCGTGGCCGCGTACGCCTGGAGTACCGCATTCCTGCGCGGGGCCTGATCGGCTTCACGAACGAGTTCCTGAATCTGACGCGTGGCTCTGGCTTGATCAGCAACATCTTCGACAGCTACGAGCCGCACAAGGGTGAGATCGGCGGCCGCAAGAATGGCGTGCTGATTTCCATGGATGACGGTGAAATCTTCACCTACGCCCTGGGCAAGCTGGACGACCGCGGACGCATGTTCGTGAAGGCGAACGATCCGGTGTACGAAGGCATGATCGTCGGCATCCACAGCCGCGACAACGACCTGGTGGTGAACGCCACGCGTACCAAGCAGCTGACCAATTTCCGCGTGTCCGGCAAGGAAGATGCGATCAAGATCACGCCTCCGATCGACCTCACGCTGGAATACGGCGTGGAATTCATCGAGGACGACGAACTGGTCGAGATCACGCCCAAGTCGGTGCGCCTGCGCAAGCGCCACCTGAAGGAAAGCGACCGCAAGCGCGCGGGGCGCTGATCTGGCAGGGGTTTGATGAGCCCCGGCCATTGAAAGAAAGGCACCGCGAGGTGCCTTTTTTTGCGAGACATCACAGCTAGATGTGATGTCTCAATAGGTTGTTCACCCGAATGGGTCTGGGAAACTGGAGTTAACACGCTTCAGAGTCACAGAGGGATCCCACCGGATGAACAGCCATAAGAATGCCAGATTGACATTGGAAG
>NZ_BQXQ01000027.1 GCF_030159055.1 Acidovorax sp. SUPP3334 | reverse complement strand
TCTGCTGCACCAGGCTGGCCAACGTCACACGGTCTTCAGGCTGAAGTTGCTGGTAGTGTCTCGGGGAGCTTTGCATCTGCGGACCTTACAGGGTTGCAGGTGTTGCACTTCACTTTTGAATCCGCCCTTCTCTCGCCGATTTCCTTGTCGTCTTCGCGGGCTTGCTCGGATTTCAGATAGTCCGCTATGTGTCTGGACACCCGCAGGCGGGCAGCAGACGACAGCCGCCCAGGCTCGTGAAAACGTGCTGGCAAGGGCTCGGATATGGCAACCTGCGACAAAGGCCTATCGCCCTGGCTAGACCTATTTACGGCCTCTAAAAAGGCGTCGATGGCCCCCACGTCCCCGGGCTTTACGTCCGTGAAGCGCCAGTTGCCGTTGTCGTCCTTGTCGGCATTGAATGGGGCGAGGTCTTCGAGCTTTGGTTTTTTCATGTTGCTGCGCAGATATTCAATGAGCGCTTGGCGCTCGATACGCACATTTTGCAACAGATACAGCTCGAAATAGACGCGCAGACACCGCGCTATGCTCCTAGCACAACGCGGGTCTTTGGTGAGCGTGGAAAACTTTATATCCCTCGGCTCTTTGTGGTTTCTACGCTCGCTGGGGATGACCAAACGAACAAGAAATACCCCGCAGCGCGAGACGGAAAGGTAAGCGGATGACCTCATGGAACAGACCCCAAAGTGTCGCCCTTGGTGTCTGTTCGAGGTGTCTTCGTTTTAGAAGTCCTGAAAACCCTTTGATATCAACAACTTACAAATATGGTGGAGCTGGCGGGAACCAAAGGACAACACCTTCCCCGAATCCACCATCTATTTTTTCGTTAAAAATCAAACACTTAACGAGATAGAAAGCCTTACAAGGGATACACCCGTACTCGGATGGCACCCCAAAATGGAGTCCCGAGTGTACCCCCTTGGGACGGGTGATTGGTTGACTTGCATTTGCGGACGCGGGTTCAATTCCGCAATTTTCAAGGGCGTCCGGAAACCCGCTGTCGCGGAGTGTCGCAGTCTCGCATCGGTTCACCTCGCGGCGTATTTCAGTGGGAAGGAAGCGTTCGCCCGAGGACAGTGCTTGCATTGTCCAAAGCAATCTGGGCTTCTTTGAGGTACATGGCTTCTTCCCGCGTGCCAGTATCTTGCAGCCGAGCCTTGGCAAGCTCTCGCTGTGCTTTTTGGATGTACTCGTCAACGTGGTCGAGGTACTGGGCGGTTTCGTTGTTCATCGTTCCAAAGTGCCTGACGTAACACCGTTTGGCAAGTGGTGGGGAACCTCGCGTTTGCGGACGCCGGTTCAATTCCGCATTTCCCAAGGTCGCCTGCGCGCCGCGATTTCTGCATAGCCCCAATCCCGCAGGCGCTGCTCAACCATCTGCCGGTGTTCGGCTGTGCATGTGAAAGCTACGCCGACCCCTGCACCCTCGACACCCCTTATAGAGCCGCCCATCAGATCCACGCCCAAGGCAGCCTTCGCGTCTTCTTCCAACACGAACTCCACAGTGAAATTTTCGATTATTGCAGTCATGCTCTCGTTATAGCGCAATGGCTCCGAAAGGAACAGAAGCGCGCTTAAACGGCAGCGACAATATAAGGATGGCACCTTGCAGACTAACTTGCAAAAGCTGCCTCTCAACTGCTATGTTGATTTTCTAACCGTGAAAGGAAGAAAATGAGCAATAAATTGATAGCGCTGCATGGCATTGAATTAGACAAAGCGTGCGCAATTGCACTGGGTTGGAAACTGCACCCAACAGCCAACCCCCAAGATGCCTTCTACCTCACAGAAGGAAAGCCTGTCTTGGTAAATTTTTGGAAACCAACCCAAAGCGCCCGCCAGTGCATGCGGCTAATGCTTGACCACTGCATCGGAACACAATACATCGCCAAAGCAGGGATTTGGCAAGCAAGCATTGTGAGCGATACCCAAACAATCGAAGCCAAAGCCAAAAGACTGCACGAGGCGGTATGCCGATGCTTCTTAATGCATCAGGTTGCGCAGGGGAAAATCTCAGAAGACGATGCACTCGGTTTGAATTGACATATCCGAAAATTTTAGCTAATTTGGATTAGCCAAAGGCATCTTTGTCTGATGTTTACCTGGGGTGGCACCCAACCTGAACCGCCGCGTTAAAACGCGGCGGTTTTTTCATCCCCGTTTTAATTGCAACCGCTTATATTTTCTGCTTACATGGTCTTGGCTATGCGAAATAGCTTTAACCAGACAAAGAGGAAAATATGAACATCTTGCAAAAAAGCCAACAAGGCTTCACGTTGATTGAACTGATGATTGTGGTTGCCATCATTGGCATCTTGGCTGCGGTAGCGATTCCGCAATATGGCGAATACACGCAAAAAACGAAGCTGGCAAAGGTTCAAGCACTTGCTGCACCAATCAAAAGCTCTATTGCGCAAGTTTACTCAGAGAAGGGCATTTGCCTAGACTCTGCCGTAATTACCGCAGGTACAGCCAAGGGAGATGCTTGGCTGGAACTCGGCAGTCAAGCGCCATCGTTGGGCAGCACAGCGACAGCATTAACAGGCGAAGTGCAGACGATTACGCTTGCCGACGGCGCTGGTACTCCTCCAACAAGTTGCGTATTGACGGTCAATGTCAATACCAAAGGATTGGGCAAGGATGTTCCAGGAACAGCCACTATCACTTTTACGGGTGATTTCACCACAAACCCAGTTTCGTGGGCAACAACACAAACTGGTATTGTCGCCTCGTCCAACGCCGAGAAAATGGTAACCGACTGGAAATAATTCCGAAGAAATAAAAAAAGCGGCTGAAAGCCGCTTTTTTTATAAACTCGCCCGACCCGAACCGCACGCTAAAAATCATCACTCAACAGTAAAGCTTGCTTTGGTGCTGGCGGTCCGCCAAGCGCAGCCTCGATAGCAGTCCGATAAACGTTTTCATCCGGCAAGGTAACGTTGTTGAAAGCTTCTTGTAACTTGTAAACGGTTGTCGAATGAGGCGCCAAAGCTTTCAGCGGCACTGTTATCCCGTCCACTGTACCCGCCTCAATATCGTGCTGATAGGAAAGAAAAGTAATTGACGCAGGCTGCAACGCATAACGTATCAAACCGGTCGAACCACCAACGCGCGCCATAATCCGACTGTATACCGGACTAGGGCACACAAAAAACAAACCCTTTCGACACAACGCTTCACGTTGCAATACTTGGCCCTTGTATATCAGTTGGGGTAAAATGCGCTTATTAACATTTTCCCAATTCAGGCCCGCCGTGGTTGTAGGATTCGTTCGGTCCGGCGAGAGCAGCCCCTCCCGCCCGTTACGGTAATTTCCCGTCGTATCAATTGTCTGGACTTCGACGGCGACAAATTCTTTCAATTTACCATTGGCATCCAGTAATGCCAAAACCCAGTCCACAAAATAGCTACCCGCTCCATCCTTTTGCGGCAAGCGCAACTCGCCACCCCACCGCTTGCCGAATACCGCAACAACTGGCTGCTGTTTCTCCTTTGCAATAGCTGCTGCTTTTGCACCCGCAATTAAGTCAAAATCTGCCTCGAATGCGATTTTTGCCACGTCATACAGGACACGATAACTATCTGCATACAAACGAACAGGACAGCAGATAACGGGGTCAGAAGTCATCGGCTTAATGGTACAGACACCAGCAATGGCACCATCATTAAGACGTTTTTCGCACATATCCGACAAGTAGGGACATTGCTTGTCAGTGGCGGCAGCAATTGCAGCTGCCGAATTGTCATCAGCTCGATAACCAAAGATTTCCCAAATCTTTCCTGCCACTACGCCACCTTTATTTTACGCTCAGCCTTGCGGCTATTTTCCAGCACATCGGCAATAGCTCGACCGACGGCAGCCCCCAATAAAGGCGGAACTGCGTTGCCTACCTGTTCATACTGCTCAACTCGCGAACCGCTAAAAGCGTAAGTATCGGGGAAGGACTGTAACCGCGCGGCCTCCCGCACAGTGAAAGCCCTGTCCTGCTCATAATGAAAATAAGCCCCCCAATGGGGGTCGCATTTTGTTAAAATGGTAGATGCTAGGCCATCGGGGTTGACCCGACCATAACGTTTTGTATGGTCGCTGCGACGCGCCATGCGCATTCCCCGTGGCAAAAGTTCCTCAGGAATATCAGTCCAGTTTCCGCCAGGCGGTATGTACGACATGCGGTCGAGATTCACCTTACTTAGCCGCGCTGCTTCGTGACACGTCACGCCCGTCGAGCCAATCCGCATAAGTTGTTGATACGGATTATCTGCTGGCTGCCGGTAGACTTTTATTGCGTCGCCAATCTCACCGTTGCACAGCACGGGCAAATCACCAATTGCATCCTTTACCGTTACGTGCGACGGCAATGTCAACGAGCGCGGGAAATTGACCAAATTTTTGCCCCCAAATTGCGAAGTGAAATTTACACGCATCGGGGCTTGGCGCAGTGGCTCCGGGAAAAGCGCCGCCGGATTTAGGCCGTTTCGCCCGCCAAGGATAATTGTTCGCCACCGAGTTTGAGGAATGCCGTAATGGGGTGCATACAGAATACGAACGTCAGCGTCATAGCCAAGTTCTTTAAGAGATTGGAGAATCGCATCCAGCGTAGCGCCGCCTTCAAACGACACCATGCCGGGGACGTTCTCAATCATGACCGTCCGTGGTTGAAATTCGGACACAAATCTGAGGTATTCGCGGAACAGGTGGTTGCGTGAATCTTCGGTGGAACGCTTCGGCGCGTTGATGGAAAAGCCTTGGCAGGGAGGACCACCAGCAATCAAATCCAATTCACCCCGCTTCAATCCCAAAAGGCTGCGGACCTTGCGGGCATCGACCTTTCGAATGTCACGACTATCGACGTGGGTGTCAGGATGATTGGTCGCATAGGTCTGCGCATAGCGCGGGGAAATCTCATTGGCATAAAGCGACGTGAATCCCGCCTCTCGCAAACCTTCGGACAAGCCTCCGGCTCCGGCAAACAAATCCAGCGAAGTCAAAAGCCCTGCGGTTCCGTGCATTTCCGACGAATTGAATTGGCTCATATCGCTTTTCTCTTGGTTGATCGACGTGGCTTTCTGGTTGCCGGTGCTGCAAACATATCTGGTTGCAGGCCGCCCTGGTGCCTGTCGGCAAATGCCTGCATGAACTCTCGAAGCACATCCGAAGCATTCCGGGTTTCAGCCATACATGCCCCCTGGAACGCCTCACGGAGTTCCCTTTCAACACGAATACGAAGGCCAACGTCTTTGCTTGACATAGTGCGAAAGTATCGCATGGATACACACTTGTGTATCCAAAAATCGCTCAGGCTCTGCCCCTCAGTTGGGCTCGTCCGTGCCCTTGGGTGCCAACGATGGGAATGGCGTTTCAGGCATGCTGTACGGGTACCAAGCCGTGGATGACCGTGGGGCTCGGCGGGGTGCCCAAGCCACGGTGTTCACAGAGTCCAAGGAAACCCATTGGCGCTCGGTGCCATGCGTGTGCGGCGAGGCAATCCGCCCCATGTTCAGCGCCGCGCGGTATGCCACCTCCTCGGGCAATTGCACACCGAACTGGCACAAGTCCGGCGTCCTAATGAGACCGCCCAAGTCCACGCCGTATTGGCGCAACCCTGCGTCCAACGCCTCGAACCACGCCTCTTCACCACGCAACTGCCAATAGGCCAACTTGAAGCGGTTCACCATGCCCACCGTGTAGCCGCGTTCGATGCCGATGCGCTCGATGCCTTCCAGCGTATCGGCTTCCATGGCAATGCCATCCACTGAAACCACGTTGGTCGTGGCGGCCGCAAGCCCTGGCGCGACATAGGGGACGAACTTCTCATAAACAGGCGACGGCCTGTACAGTCCCATGGGGTATGACATGGGACTGTCCGCTGCCTTGATTGCACCGCCGTAATACCAGTCAGGAAGGCATGCAACCAGGGTGGTGGCTTGTTCGCCAAAGCTGCGGTCGACCTGCTCGCGCCACCATGCACGTTGCCAGCCTTCGCCGTCTTGCGCCAGGCGCTGTATATCTTTTTGGAAATCAACCCAGGTGTAAGCCGCCCCCAACGACTTCATGAACCGCGCCCGCTCATCGTAGTCTTTCAACTGGAATGGAGACAGCACCGCGCGCAGGCTCCATTGGGCTTGAATCTCATGTTGGCTCTGCACGGTGTAGGTCAAGCCAGCGGCGACATCCCGGCGCGCCTGGGTGGAATCCACGGACGCGGCGATGGCAACCACCATGGTTTCAAACAACTCGCGCTTGTGGATGGGCAGAGCTGCAAGCCCTGCCGCCACACGCTCGGGTGCCTTCCTCACGGCAAATGCGAAGTCGCGGGACAACAGCTCATCCATCAAGGCCTGTTGCGATGGTGGCTGTAACCCCTCGCGCTCAATCCGGGCGATGCGTTGGGTAAGTACCCCAGGATTGAACTTCCGCCCCAATGCCGTGGCCACTGTCGTCAACTGTTGGACCATGCCGTCCAGTTCGGAAACCGTGTGCGCGAACGAGCACAAGGCCTCCCGCCACGCCGAAGCGTTATCCAACTGTCGAGATGCCGCAGGAGGGGAAATTGTTGGTCCACTGCCGTGCTGATCCTCGGCGCTATTCAACCGTGGAGATGCCACGGTTTTGGGTGCGGCAGGAACGGTCCGATGGCCACGCAAGGAATCCTGCAATCGCCCCAACTCCTGCGCCCCGGTGTGGCTGGCGAACTGCACCTTGGCACGCACAGACGTGATGGCGGGTAGCAACTTTTCCGGGTTCACCAGCGACGTGAACTGCTTCAAATCGTCGGCACGGCGCTTGGAGAAAAACATCAGCTCGTTGCACAGCAAGGCATGGAATGCGTCCTTTGTCATGTCCAAACGCTCCGACAAACTAGCGAAGGTAGCCCAGTTCCAAGCACGCCCCATCCCTATGCGAATGGGCTCCATGGCGGCAAAAACAGCCTCCGCATTGGGCACTTTTCCAACGACATCGCTGTATGCCGCAGCCTCTTCGGGCGACATTCGAGGCAGGGTGTCGGCTTGAACCTCGTCCGCAAAAACGGACAAATCGGCAATCAACGAATCCGCCAAAGCGTCCGCCCGCAGGTTTTCCGGGGTGGCTTCGCCCACGCTGGCGCGCTGGCGGTAGGTCTTGGCAAGGCGGTTGGATTTGGCAATCCGTTCGTTGCGCTTGACCCGGCTGGCACGCTTGTGTGCCCTTGCGGCATCCTTGCGCCCCAGGTGTTCCGGTCCAAGGTGAACCGTGGGCTTCAAGTCCGGATTGGTGTCTTTGTATGCTTTTGCCGATATACGGGCTTCGAAACCCGCAGCCGCCAGAGCATCGTTGACATGTTTTTCCCAAGCATCCCGCCACCCTTGCAGGAAGGCGCGGTTGTTCCAAGCCCGGTTCTTTTTGCCGAACTGGCCATCGGGCGTTAGCTCCCGCATGGTCAGCATCATGTGGACGTGTGGGTTCCCCGGTTTGTGATGAATCGCATAGGTGGCGCACATGCCCTCCTCGTTGACCTCCTGGTCAATAAAGCGCTTCACAATGGCAATTTGCTGCTCCAAAGGCAGCTCGATGGGGAGCGCAGCCTCGATTTCTCTAAAAATTTGGGCATCGTCGCGTGTCTCTTTGTCCTCGACCCGACCCCATAGCTCGATAGCTCCGGTCATCCAAGCAGGTGCATATTTCGGCACCATGGTTTCAGTGGCGACCACCTCTTCTTTCTTGTACCAATAATTGAACCGCCGCCCAATCTCGGGCAGGTGGATGACCTGCGCCGCACGATAGGCCAACGCACGAAGCGCATGCAACTTGGGGTTGTCTGCGCGTCCATGAACCTTGGTCGTGAAGTGGTAAATCGCCATATCAATCTAGCATCGGTGAGGCATCACCCCTGGGGCGGTCCAAGAATGAGAAATGCCAGGTTGCGAAGCAATGAAGAGTCCGCCCTCGGACTCTGAATCAACGTTCTGCGCCCTCGCAGAACGTGGAGTGTTTCGCCCTCGAAACACGACAGGGGAGCCGGAATTCCGCAGGAATATCCGGGGGGCATCGCCCCCACTTACGTATATCCGCAAGGATATATGTATAAGTGCGCTTACGGTGTATTTAAAAACACCATTTAGGTGCCGAATAAAATAACGCGCCAGTGATGCCAAAATAATATCTTCCATAGCCAAAATCATATTCCTCAAACCACAATACCACGTTTTTAGAGAAATCCAATTTTGTTCGTGCTAGGCTGAATAAAATTTCAGCTTAGATATCATGAACAAATCAACGAGAACAAAAATTGCTTCCAGTGCAAAACAGTTTCAGAATAATGAAACAGACATCAAAACGGTCTCATTCACGGAATCCAAAGCCGGGCAAAAAAGCACAGCAGCATTAAACAAGAAATCCAAGGAAATATATCAACAAAAGCTTAAAAATCGAGAAGCTGCCGCTTCAAGAAAGCAGGAAAAAAAGGCGTCGCGAGAAAACCGCAATCGGATTTTGATGCATGCCGGGGGCTTGATGGACATGACCGGGCTTCTCAGATACTGCTTCGCCCAATCTGACGAATTCGACAATCCCCAAGACAATCTTCGGGCAAACCTGCTTGTCGGTAGCCTGATCTACTTATCTGAGTATTTGAATAACTGCTCGCCCGCAGATTTAGAGAAAATCGAAGCCTCGGGAAAATCCTTCCGACGTTCTGACAAGAAAAATCGCACCCTGGCGGGCATAAATCCAACTTTGAAAAATGCAAGGTCTGTTCGCCCTCTGCTTCTCCATGAGGTTTTGGATTACAAAAATAAGGCCGCACCCGAATATATTGAGCCAGAAGCACTCTAAAACCCTCGGGGCACTTTTCTGTACCCCAGCACAAGCAAGAACCTCCTCTTGCCCATTCCAGGTACATTACAGCTTCAAATTGCCCCCTTAGCGCCGCTCTGCGGCGCAGAAAGCGGTACGAAAGTACCGCTTGGCTAGGAATGTCTTACCAAGCGAACGAAAAAGCGATATGACCAATTAGGCGTAGAGGGATGGTGAGGCGTAGCCGAATCATTACTCTCACGCCGTTCATACATATAGTTGTATATTGATTTGTCTGACTCTGATTCGACTAAACCTATGACTATGAGCAAATTTGTCTAAATTTGCTCTATAGTTGTCTACACTTGTCTACGATTTTCAAAATGCCCCGCCAGCCCGCATGGAATATGGCTTTTCGGAAACAGGGCGTTCACCCAACTACGGTTCAGCGTTCACCCAACTACGGTAGTGCGTTCACCCAACTACGGTACCCCGTTCACCCATCTACGGTAATGCGTTCACCCATCTACGGTACTGATAATTTATACAGCCCATGCCGTTAAGGCATGAAAAAAACCGCCTCTCGGCGGTTGCATTATTGGTACCTGGGTCGTTTAATTTGAAAAAGTGCTGGGTCATCAGCATCGGCATCAACAGTCCAACCATCTAACAGAGATATTGCGGCTAATGCGGTCCGAACTTTCATGCGCCTCTTTCGAAGTGCTGCACCATCCTTCCCCAAATCTCCCCAAACGTGCTTGACTAATTTATCCAGTCCAATGGATTGCCTCCGGTCATAACGAGACCAAGCCGAGAGCCACAAAAACAATCTCTTACTGACATCGTTCCGCAAAGCACGGATGTGCGTCATGTCCAAATACGTTACTTGAAACGTTCCAAGAACAGCTTTGGTTAGAAATGGGTTTATGCCAATATAGGCGTCACCATCTTTCATCCCCCAATGCGCGATGAGTGAAAACGATGACTCTCTACGGCGGTCAATTTCTCCACCTTCCAAGAGATATACCCAGCATCGGGTGCATTGCATTCTATGTATGCTGTTGTATACCGATTCCAAAACCTCCCCGCCGTCGGAAAATCCTGCCACCTTACAGATTTCGTACAACGAAGTCTTGGCCACCAAGATATTTGGCTGCTCAACAGAAAAATCAAACCCCTTAACCAATTCACTCCACGGCTCTGCATTTTCTGAGTTTCTTTGTATCTGCCGACTCTTCTCCGATACTATTCGTAATATAGCCAGGAATACTTGTTGGTCGGTGATATCGAGCTGAACGCCCTGCCACTCCAACCCCACCGTGGAGCCTCCGGGAGATTTGAATTGTTGGGCAATGTGAAAACTGGGGCGCTCAATCTTGTGGTCAATCGGTCTAAAAAGGCCGTCCGTCATGGCGTGAGTGCGTTCAATCTGAGCGCAGTCCATTCGCTCAATGGTGCAGACTTTTGAATTCGTTGATGGCGCAGTCGCGTCGCCATTTGCTTTTTTGAGTGCCATAACTCAACCTAGCAAACGAGGCGCGAGACAGCAAGTAGCGCGGCCTTTTTGGGCTACACAAGTCCACTCAGCACTCCCCCGTCAATACCAAAATCTCCCACCCCGCTTTGGGAGGCACTTTTGGGCTCGGGCTTGTACCGAATTCGCTGCCCTGGTTTGACATCCTTGTATTTGGCGATGGGAAAGCGAGTCATATCCAAACGGTTCAAAAGCCGGACTCGGGCTTCCATGGAAACCTCTCCCATGTACGTGTTGATATGCACATCCGATTTCCCCGTGCTTCGCGTGAAGCCGGACGCAATGGAGTGCCCCACCATCTGGCGAAGCACCAGCCCCTCGGGATAGTTCTCAATGTTCTCCTCCACTCGCGTGCCCGCGTTGTCGATGATTGCCTGACGCAAGCGGGTGATGAAGGTGTATCGAAAGCTATGGAACACCTTGGTATCGCTGTTGATCCCCACGTACTCACGCAAAAGCTTGTTACGAAAAAAGTCTCCTGGCACCTTGCCGTAGCCGTCCTTTTGCGCCGCGACCACGCCCATCAAATTGACGTTCCCTTCTTTCTTGCGCTTCTTCCAGTAGTCAATGAAACCCAGTTCAATGAGTTGGGGATGCACTGGCATGACGCGGCGCGATGACTTGTTTTTCAAGCGCTTGTTGGACTTGCGGCGGCTGCCCTCCTCGTCATCTTCGCTGTCTTCATCGTCATTGAATGAAATTTGCCATGCCCCCGGTGCGTACTCTTTGATGTCCCCCGTGGTGAGCTGGCAAATCTCGCTCAACCGCGCCCCAGTGAAAAGACCAATGACAGGCGTCCAATACTGATGGGGTAGGTTGTAGGCAGGCTGCCAAAAGTATCGGCACGAAAAGATGCTGGTCAGCTCGCCATCTGTGAACGGCTCCTTGGGGTTGGGTTCTCCCTTCGGTGCCGAGTCCACGATGCTTTTCATGCGACTGGCCGTGCGGTCCAACACCGCCAGTTTGAGGTCGCAAAAGCCGATGAAATTGGCCAACGCCAGCATGTAGCCCTTAACGGTTGCCTCCGACAGCGTGTCGTAGGGTTTACCGTTGTCCCGGCGCAACTTGTTCGCCTTACTCAGCTTGATCACATCACGCACGCTGCGACCGGGCGCTATGCCGATGACATCCCGACTGGTCGGGTAGTAAGCGATGTCATCCATGTAGGTTTTGATGTCGTTGGGGGTGATGTCGCCAATGGCCTTGCCATCAAAGTAGCTGGTAAACAGCCGCAGGCGGGTGGCACGCTGGTCTACGTTCTTTGGGCCAATTTGCTTTTTGGCGGCTCGCCCTTCCTGGCTCTCCAAATACTCTTCGACCATGGTTGCAATGGGCAACCGGGCGTCTGCGGACAAGCCGTCTGTTCCGGCGGGGGCTATGGATGCCGCAGCGGGCGGCGGCGGGGGCGCGACCGCTATCTGGACAACGGGCGTGGGTAGGCGGTTTTGCATGTCTTCCAGCATGCTCATGACCGTCGCCTCTTCCCCTGGCTTCACGTCGTCAAATTTCACCTTGCCGTTGGCAAAGTCGTACTCCACGCCGAACTTGGGTGTGCCTGGGGGCGGTGCTTTGAACTGCGCCATGATGGATTGGAAGTAAGTTGAAATGTTCTCCCGGCAGAATACCCCACCTTGATGCAACAAACTCTCGTAGAGCACGCGCAGAAGCCGCGCACGTGCAGCAGCGTCGCGCGGGTCTTTGGTGAGAGTGGAGACGCGGATTTCCCGGCCAGCGGACTTGCTGGGACCTCGGAAAGCGAGGGGAACAACAAAGCGTGCGCAGTACACGCCGTTGCGGGTCTGAACAAGATACGAAGCGGCCAAAACAAGCTCCCGGTGTAGTACCGGGTGTCATCCCTGATTGGATGACCCCTTGTTTTGGCCTTGCTTCTTTGGAAAAGTCCTTGAAAATCAAGGACTTACCAAAATAGATGGTGGAGCTGGCGGGAATTGAACCCGCGTCCGCAAGCCTTCTTCGGGCAGATCTACATGTTTAGCGGTCTGTTTTAATTCTCATGGCCCACATCGCGCAGTCGCACGCTATGCAGGTCACCAGTACCCTTGGTTCTCACTTCCTGCCAAGGTACCCGGCAGGGAGCCAGCCAGCGTGAATAACCTTGCAGCCGGGAGGTCTTACGACCCCCTTGCCCAGCCCGCTAGCATGCTGTTGCAAGGCTCACCGGTGTTTAAGCGGCGAGTGCGAAACGTTCGTCGTTTGCAGTTAGTTTTTTGAATGCAGATTTACGAGCGCCACTCAAGCTCGACATGCACCACACCGATTCCGAACCCACGTCGAAACCAGGGCAGCCCCAAGCCTCGTATTTTAAGGCGCTGAGATCAATTGCAAGAGCTCCAATGGAGAATTAATTGCAGCATCTGCACCCCAATGTTGGGCAGAAGTCTGTGTGCCCAGGTATCCGTACATCGCAGCTACGGTACGCATGCCAGCAGCCCTGCCTGCCACGATGTCCCTCTCGTCATCGCCTACGTAGAGGCAATATTCAGGAGCCATGCCCATGCGTGCCGCAGCCTCCAACAAGGGCGCAGGATGCGGCTTCGGGTGTGGCGTGGTGTCTCCGCTGATCACCGCCCCGGCGGAACTGAACAATGGAGTGGCTTTCACCAGCACATCGGTAAATCTTGCGGCCTTGTTGGTCACGATGCCCCAGCCAGTACCTGTCTGATGCAAGTGCGCAATCAAAGTATCCACACCGGGGAATACCTTCGTGCGCTGATGGATGCAGGCCTCATAGTTGACGAAGAACTCTTCGCGCAAATCGGCGAACTCTGGATGTTCAGGCGTCATACCGAACGCTACTGAAAGCATTCCACGCGCACCTGCTCCAGCCAGCGGTCGATATTGCTCCATCGGCAGAGAGGGCAGTCCACGGTCGGTGCGCAATTTATCAGCGGCAGCGCCCAGGTCTGGAGCGCTGTCGATCAGCGTCCCGTCGAGATCGAAAAGCACCGCACGGACGTCTGCAAAAGGTGGATTCATACGAACGTGCGCCGAGCGGCAAACATGTAATTGACTGAAGTGTCTGCGCTCAGCCAATAGCGCTTCGTGATGGGGTTGTATTCCAGCCCGCGGCTGTGCAAGACCTCCAAGCCTGCGGATCTGGCAGCTGAAGCCAATTCACTGGGCTTGAGGAATTTCGCATACTCGTGCGTGCCTTTGGGGAGCATGCCCAAAACGTATTCGGCGCCGATGATCGCGAGCAAAAATGCCTTGGCATTTCGATTGATGGTCGAGAAGAAAACCCACCCACCCGGCTTTACCAATTGCCCGCAAGCGTTCACGACAGAACCAGGATCAGGTACGTGTTCCAGCATTTCCATGCAGGTCACCGTGTCGAAAGTGCCTGGTGCCTCGGCAGCAAATGCTTCTACACTCACTTCTCGGTATTGAATATTAGGCGTGCTCTTTTCCAGGGCGTGCAATTGCGCTACTCGCAAAGATTTGGTTGCCAAATCAATACCGGTCACGTGAGCGCCTTTTCTGGCCATGGAGTCGGACAGGATGCCGCCACCACACCCTACGTCCAATACTTTCTGATCTTTGAGTGGTGACAACCCATTGATCCAATCGAGACGCAGCGGATTAATCTGATGAAGCGGTCGAAATTCGCTTTCCTGATCCCACCAGCGATGAGCCAGTGCGGAAAATTTAGCCAATTCGGCTGGGTCAGCGTTAACGTGATCACTCATGTGGAAATACTCCAAAAAGAGATTGCCCATAAAAAAAGCCCCGTTTCCGGGGCTTTCTTTTGACCGATTTGAAAATCAGTTGGAAGCGCGGGTACCGACCACTTCGATTTCCACGCGACGGTTCTTCGCACGGCCTTCCTTCGTCTTGTTGTCGGCAACAGGTTGCTTTTCGCCCTTGCCTTCAGTGTAGACGCGGTTCTTTTCAATGCCCTTGGAAACCAGATAAGCCTTCACAGCTTCAGCGCGGCGAACCGACAGCTTCTGGTTGTAGGCATCGGTGCCAACGGAGTCGGTGTGACCCACGGCAATGATGACTTCCAGGTTCACGCCCTTGACCTTGGAGACCAGATCGTCCAGCTTGGCCTTGCCTTCAGGCTTCAGCACGGACTTGTCGAAGTCGAAGAAGGCATCAGCAGCGTAAGTCACCTTGCTGGCCACTGCGGGAGCAGGAGGCGCAGCAGGTGCTGGCGTTGCAGCAGGTGCAGGAGTAGCAGCAGCGGGGGTAGGAGCAGGAGCCTGAGCAACCAGAGCACCATCACAACCGACAGCAGCGGTAGCAGGGGTCCAGTTGGCATCGCGCCAGCACAGTTCGTTCGTGCCGTTCTTCCACACCAGTTCGCCAGTACCGTTCTGCCAGTTGTCAACAACCTTGCCGCCGTCGGCTGCCTTGACTTGGGCGCCAGCCGAGGTAGCAAGCACAGCGGAGGCCAACAACATCGCCACTTTGTTCAGTTTCTTCATGGTTCTCCTCTTGGGGAAAAAGCCGCAGCCGCGCTGCGAATATGGACGTCATCAGTGACCATCACTAAAAACGTTGAAATGATTGTGCCATACGTAACAAGGCAAAGTGGTTGCGGACAGGGTGCCTACGGTAGGACAAAAGCGCTTTACCCCAGATGTGTTGCGCACTTGCGACAAGACGTTGCGCCTAGAATGGCCCTCCTCCGCCGTTCACGCAGTTCTCCATGACACAGTTCGCCAAAGAAACCCTGCCCATCAGCCTTGAAGAGGAAATGCGGCGCAGTTATCTCGATTACGCGATGAGCGTAATTGTGGGTCGTGCGCTGCCCGATGCGCGTGACGGTCTCAAGCCGGTTCATCGGCGCGTGCTGTTCGCCATGCATGAACTCAACAACGATTGGAACCGGCCTTATAAAAAGTCGGCTCGTATCGTCGGTGACGTGATCGGCAAATACCATCCCCATGGCGACCAGTCGGTCTACGACACGATCGTGCGCATGGCTCAGGATTTTTCCATGCGCCATCTGCTTGTCGATGGGCAGGGCAACTTCGGTTCGGTGGACGGTGATAACGCCGCCGCCATGCGTTACACCGAAATTCGCCTGGCGAAGATCGCCCACGAAATGCTGTCGGATATCGACAAGGAAACCGTCGATTTCGGGCCCAACTACGACGGCAGCGAGAAAGAGCCGCTTGTATTGCCCAGCAAGCTGCCCAACCTGCTGGTCAACGGCTCAGGCGGTATCGCGGTGGGGATGGCCACGAACATTCCGCCACACAACCTCAACGAGGTCGTGGATGGCTGCCTTCACCTGTTGCGCCATCCCGATGCATCCATCGACGATCTGATGGAGATCATTCCGGCGCCTGATTTTCCAACCGCAGGGATCATCTACGGCATCAACGGTGTGAAGGATGGTTATCGCACGGGACGCGGCAAGGTGATCATGCGCGCGCGCTGCCACTTCGAGGACATCGACCGTGGCCAGCGCCAAGCCATCATCGTGGACGAGCTGCCCTATCAGGTCAACAAGAAGACTCTGCAGGAACGCATGGCAGAGTTGGTGCACGAAAAGAAGATCGAAGGCATCAGCCACATTCAGGACGAATCCGACAAATCCGGAATGCGCCTGGTGGTCGAACTCAAGCGCGGCGAAGTACCAGAAGTGGTGTTGAACAATCTGTACAAGCAGACGCAGTTGCAGGATACGTTCGGCATGAACATGGTTGCGCTGGTGAATGGTCAGCCCCGCCTTTGCAACCTGAAGGAATTGATCAGCGTCTTCCTGCAACATCGCCGTGAAGTGGTGACCCGCCGCACGGTGTTCGAATTGCGCAAGGCCCGTGAACGAGGCCATGTGCTGGAAGGCTTGGCAGTCGCGCTCGCAAACATCGACGACTTCATCCGCATCATCCGCGAATCGCCCACGCCGCCAGTCGCCAAAGCGGAGTTGATGACCCGTTCGTGGGACAGCAAGCTCGTGCGCGAAATGCTGACACGCACGCGTGCCGATGGTGGATCGATCAATGCAGACGACTACCGGCCCGAGGGGCTGGAACGCGAATACGGCATGGGCCAGGATGGCCTGTATCGGCTGTCCGAAACACAGGCCCAGGAAATTCTGCAGATGCGACTGCAGCGCCTGACCGGCCTGGAGCAGGACAAGATCGTGTCCGAGTATCGGGACGTGATGTCGGTGATCGAAGACCTGCTGGACATCCTGTCCAAGCCCGAGCGCGTGTCGGTCATCATTGGCGATGAGTTGGCGTCCATCAAGCAGGAATTCGGTCAGCACAAACTCGGCGCGCGGCGCAGCGTCGTCGAGTACAGCGCGCAGGATCTTTCGACCGAAGACCTGATCACGCCGACCGACATGGTGGTCACGCTCAGCCACACCGGCTACATCAAGAGCCAGCCCCTTTCCGAGTACCGGGCGCAAAAGCGCGGCGGGCGCGGCAAGCAGGCGACGGCCACCAAGGAAGACGACTGGATCGACCAGCTTTTCATTGCCAACACGCACGACTACATCCTGTGCTTTTCCAATCGTGGCCGCCTGTACTGGCTCAAGGTGTGGGAAGTGCCTGCGGGCTCGCGCGGTTCCCGCGGGCGTCCGATCGTCAACATGTTCCCGTTGCAGGAGGGCGAGAAGATCAATGTGGTGTTGCCGCTCACCGGCGACATGCGCACCTTCCCAGCCGACCGATACGTGTTCATGGCCACGAGCATGGGCACGGTAAAGAAGACGGCGCTCGATGAATTCAGCAACCCGCGCAAGGGCGGGATCATCGCGGTCAATCTGGACGATGGCGACTACCTCATCGGCGCTGCACTCACCGACGGGGCTCACGACGTCATGCTGTTCAGCGATGGCGGCAAGGCCGTGCGTTTCGACGAAAACGACGTGCGCCCATTGGGCCGTCAAGCCCGCGGCGTTCGCGGAATGATGCTGGAAGACGGGCAAAGCGTCATCGCCATGCTGGTGGCCGAAGATGAAACGCAAAGCGTTCTGACCGCGACGGAGAACGGGTACGGCAAGCGCACCAGCATCGTCGAGTACACGCGCCACGGCCGTGGCACCAAGGGAATGATCGCCATCCAGCAGAGCGAGCGAAACGGCAAGGTCGTTGCTGCCACGCTGGTCCACGCCGACGACGAGATCATGCTGATCACCGACAAGGGTGTTCTGGTGCGCACGCGGGTGTCCGAGATCCGGGAACTGGGCCGTGCCACGCAAGGCGTGACCTTGATCGCTTTGGACGAGGGCTCCAAGCTGAGCGGCTTGCAGCGCATCGTCGAAAACGATGCCAACGTGGCGGACATCGACTTGGACGAAGACGCTGGCACGCCGCCTGCCGAGGCTTGATCCAATATTTGACGAAGAGCCTGCAAGACAGGCTCGCTACCATAAACATAGCACCCAGCGCATACCAGATATGCGCTGGTGCCATATTTGGCTTGAATCCATGAATCGCCCGTACAACTTCTCCGCCGGCCCGGCCGCCATTCCTGCTGAAGTCCTGCAGCAAGCTGCCTCCGAAATGCTGGACTGGCATGGCAGCGGCATGGGCGTGATGGAGATGAGCCATCGCGGCAAGGAATTCGTTTCGATCTACGAACAGGCCGAGGCCGACCTGCGCGAACTGCTGGCAGTGCCTGCGCAATTCAAGATCCTGTTCATGCAAGGCGGTGGCTTGGCAGAGAACGCGATCGTGCCCCTGAACCTTTCGCGCGCCGCGACTGTCGACATGGTGGTCACAGGCAGTTGGAGCCAAAAGTCGGCCAAAGAGGCACGCAAATACGCTTCGGAAGTCCGCTTGGTCGGATCGGGCGAAGCCAGCCACTTCACTGCGCTGCCCGAGCCTGGCACGTGGGAGTTGAGCCGAGGAGCGAGTTACCTGCACCTTTGCAGCAACGAGACCATTCACGGAATCGAATTTCACGATCTGCCCGACCTCAAGGCGCTGGGCAGCGATGCGCCACTGGTCATCGACTTCTCTTCCCACGTGGCATCGCGTCCTGTCGATTGGTCGCGTGTGGGTCTGGCTTTCGGCGGTGCACAGAAAAATCTCGGACCTGCAGGCCTCACCCTCGTGGTCGTGCGTGAAGACCTGCTCGGGCACGCACTCCCCGCCTGTCCCAGCGCCTTCGACTACAAGATCGTGGCGGACAACCAGTCGATGTTCAATACCCCCCCCACATGGGGCATCTACATCGCCGGACTGACCTTTCAGTGGCTCAAGCGCCAGCGTGAAGGCGACCTGACGGGTGTCGCGGCGATGGAGCGGCGCAACCTCGCCAAGGCGAAGCTGCTGTACGACGCCATCGACCAGTCGCAGTTGTACGTCAACAAGGTGGCCGTGAATGCCCGGTCCCGCATGAACATCCCCTTCTTCCTGCGTGACGAGTCGCGCAACGATGCTTTTCTGGCGGGCGCCAAAGAGCGGGGCCTGCTCCAACTCAAAGGCCACAAATCAGTGGGCGGCATGCGCGCCAGCCTGTACAACGCCATGCCACTGTCAGGCGTCGAAGCCTTGGTGGCCTACATGCGAGAATTTGAGCAAAAGCAAGCCTGAGTCCGACCGTCGCCCCCGAGAAAACGCGCATCCACTTCATGACCATCCCGCAAGCCTCTCCAGACCTCGCCAGCCTGCGCGTCCAGATCGACAACATCGACCAGCAACTGCTGACGCTGCTGAACCAACGCGCCCTGGTGGCAGAGCGGGTCGGCGAGATCAAGAAACGCGAAGGCACTCCGTTTTTCCGGCCGGACCGCGTGGCCCAAGTCATCGAGAAAATCCAGACCGCCAACCCGGGGCCGCTGAAGGGCCCCCACGTGGCGGCGATCTGGCGCGAGATCATGTCTGCATGCCTCGCACTGGAGTCCCCGCAGCGGGTCGCCGTGCTGGGGCCTGCTGGCACTTTCTGCGAGCAGGCGGCGGTCGAGTTTTTCGGCGGTGCAGCCGACCTGATGTATTGCGCCAACTTCGATGAGGTGTTCCACGCGACCGCTGCGGGGAGCGCACAGTACGGCGTGGTGGGTGTGGAGAACTCCGTGGAAGGCGTGGTCACCCGCTCACTCGATTTGTTCCTGCACACCCCGTGCCATGTGGTCGGTGAAGTCAGTCTCCTGGTGCGGCACAACCTGATGAGGCAATTCGATTCGCTGGAGGGCATCGAAGCCGTGCTGGCGCACCCGCAAGCACTCGCGCAATGCCAGGGGTGGCTGTCCAAGCACCTGCCCCATGTGGAACGGCGCCCCGTGTCCAGCAATGCGGAGGGCGCACGGCTTGCCGCGACGAATCCCGCGTGGGCCGGCATTGCCAGCGAGCGCGCCGCCACGCAGTTCGGCCTGCATCTGGTCGCCCACGCCATTCAGGACGACGCGTACAACCGGACGCGCTTCGCGATCATCTGCCTGCCGCACACGCTGCAGACGCCTCCGCCGTCGAGCAAGGACTGCACCAGCCTCGTGATTTCCGTCCCCAACCGGCCTGGTGCGGTTCACGACCTGCTGGTGCCGCTCAAGACCCATGGCGTGTCGATGACGCGTTTCGAGTCTCGGCCGGCCCGCACAGGGCAGTGGGAGTATTACTTCTACATCGATCTGGACGGCCACCCTTCCCTGCCGCACGTGGCACGCGCCCTCGAAGAACTGCGGGCGTTGTGCGCGTTCTACAAAGTGCTGGGCACTTACCCGGTAGCGCCATGAGCGACTCGGCCATGTTCGAACAATTGGGATTGATCGGCTGCGGCCTCATGGGCGGCTCTTTCGCTCTGGCCATGAAAAAGGCCGGCCTCGTCAAACGCGTGGTCGGCTACAGCAAATCACCATCCACCACCGACCGAGCCCGCCAGATGGGCGTGATCGACGTCGAGGCACCTTCGGCCTTGCTTGCGGTGGCGGGTGCCGACATCGTGCTGGTGGCCGTCCCTGTCGCCGCCACCGAAGCCACCCTCAAGGCCATCAAACACCTTGTCACGCCACAGATGCTGATCATGGACGTGGGCTCTACGAAGGCCGATGTGGTGCAGGCAGCGCGCCGTGCATTGCGCGACCAGGTGGGGTCGTTCGTTCCCGCGCATCCCATCACCGGGCGGGAGGTGTCGGGGGTGGAATATGCGGAAGCTGAGTTGTACAGCGGGCGCCAGGTCATCCTCACCCCGACCGAACGGACACTGACGGTTCACCTGCAAAAAGCCGAAGAAGTTTGGCGCGCGCTGGGCTGCCGGGTACAGAGCATGTCTCCGGAAGCACACGATGCCGCCTTCGCATCGGTCAGCCATCTGCCCCATCTGCTGGCGTTCGCGATGATGAACAGCATCACGTCACAAGACCATGGCGATATGTTCCTCTCCCTGGCCGGCCCCGGATTCCGCGACTTCACACGCATCGCAGCGAGCGATCCGAAGGTGTGGCGAGACATCCTGCTGTCCAACCGGGACGAGCTTCTGGCGCAGTCACGGCTGTTTCAACAGGCAGTGCAACAACTGGAGCACGCCATGCAGCAGGGCAACGCGCAGGCGTTGGAAGACCTGATCACGCTCGCCAGCGAAACCCGCGCGCATTGGCGCATGGGCGCGCAGCGCACACCGACCGACTCCTGATGTTCAGCACCGCGTTCCTCGATCTTCCGTCCCTTTCCAATGCGGGCGGCACCATCCAGCTGCCAGGCTCCAAGAGCATTTCCAACCGGGTTTTGCTGCTGGCCGCGCTGAGCGAAGGCACGACCGAAATCCACGACCTCCTGGCGTCGGACGACACCCGGGTGATGCTCGACGCATTGCGCCAGCTGGGCTGTGCGGTGGAGGAGCATGGCAAAGTCGTGCGCATCACCGGCCTGGGCGCGCGTGCTCCGCTGGCGCCAGCCGCTCTCTTTCTGGGCAATGCCGGCACGGCGATGCGCCCGTTGACGGCGGCACTGGCTTTGCTGGGCGGGGAGTTCGAACTGTCCGGCGTTCCGCGCATGCACGAGCGCCCCATCGGCGATCTGGTGGATGCCCTTCGCCAACTCGGATGCCAAATCGACTATCTGGGCAATGATGGGTTTCCACCCCTGCGCATCGCGCACGCTCGATGCGTGCCCGCACTGTCGCTGAATGATCCGATTCCCGTGCGTGGTGATGTATCGAGCCAGTTTTTGACAGCCTTGCTGATGGCTCTGCCGCTGGCAGCCGCGCGGCAAGACATCGTGATCCAGGTGGTTGGCGAGCTGATTTCACGGCCCTATATCCACATCACGCTGCAATTGCTGTCCCGCTTCGGCATTGAGGTGGAGCATGACCAGTGGCAACGATTCACCATCCGGGCCGGAAGCCGGTACCGTTCGCCAGGCAGCATCCACGTCGAAGCCGATGCCTCGTCGGCCAGTTACTTCGTGGCCTTGGGGGCCATTGGCGGCTTGGGCGACCAGCCCGGCGATGGCGTTCGCATTCTGGGCGTGGGGCAAAACTCCATCCAGGGCGATATCCGGTTCATTGAGGCCGCCCAGGCCATGGGCGCAGACGTTTCGGGGGGCGACAACTGGCTGCAGATCCGCCGTGGGGCCTGGCCGCTCAAGGCCATCGACCTCGATTGCAATCACATTCCGGACGCCGCCATGACGCTGGCGGTGATGGCCCTGTACGCGAAAGGCAAGACCACACTGCGCAACATTGCCAGTTGGCGCGTGAAAGAAACCGACCGTCTTGCCGCGATGGCAACCGAGCTGCGAAAGCTCGGCGCATCCGTGGAAGAAGGTGCGGATTTTCTGAAGGTCACGCCCCCGCCAGAGCCTGCCGACTGGCGAGCGGCCAGCATCCATACCTATGACGACCATCGCGTGGCCATGTGCTTCTCGCTGGCTGCATTCAACCCGGCAGGTGTTCCCGTACGCATCGAAGATCCGAAGTGCGTAGCCAAGACATTTCCGGATTATTTCGAAGCGCTGTTTTCAGTCACGCAGACACCGACCGCGCGCATTCCGGTCATCTGTGTCGATGGCCCCACGGCCTCCGGCAAAGGCACGGTGGCGGCGGCGGTGGCCCAGCGCCTGGGCTACCGGTTTCTGGATTCCGGCGCCATGTACCGAATCACGGCGCTGGCATCGCTGCGTGCCGGACTGCAGATCGATGCAGCCCATGAGCCGCAGATCGCCTTGCTGGCGCGCGGGCTGCCGGTGCGTTTCGAGGGCGGGCGGATCTGGCTGGGTGCCGACGATGTGACCGACTCCATCCGCACCGAAGAAGCCGGAATGAACGCTTCGCGCGTGTCGGCGCTGCCCAGCGTGCGAGAGGCTTTGGTGGCACTTCAGCACAGCTTTCGACGGCTTCCAGGGCTGGTGGCCGATGGCCGCGACATGGGCACGGTGATCTTCCCTCAAGCCACTTTGAAGGTGTATCTGACGGCCAGCGCGGCATGCCGCGCAGAACGCCGGCATAAACAGTTGATTTCAAAGGGGATTTCGGCTAGCATCGCGGATCTTCGCGCCGATTTGGAGGCACGCGACGCCCGGGACAGCTCCCGCAGCGTGGCGCCCTTGAAACCAGCGCAGGATGCCCTGATTCTGGACAACTCCTCGCTCACGGTCGATGCGGCCGTCGAACAAGTGCTTGCCTGGTGGCAGGAACGCCAGCCCTTCGCCACCTAGGCACGGGGTTGCAAAAAACCGGTGGCCAACTGCCCCGGACAGGCCCGCACGGTCCCCCACGCGCAACAGCGCCAGACCATGCGGCTCTACAACCTAACCGCGGTTTTGCCGCAAAAAACCTCCGCAGGCAGCTATAAAAACGATGGCAATGGTGCTGTCGGAACCTTGTTTGCGGCTTTAGGAAATACATGTCTGAATCTTTTGCCGCCCTTTTTGAAGAGTCTTTGACGCGCACCGAAATGCGCCCAGGCGAAGTCATCACCGCCGAAGTCGTGCGCGTGGAACACAACTTCGTCGTGGTGAACGCTGGCCTCAAGTCCGAAGCCTACGTCCCCCTGGAAGAGTTCAAGAACGACAAGGGCGAAGTCGAAGTCCAAGTAGGCGATTTCGTCTCCGTGGCCATCGGCTCGATCGAAAACGGTTACGGCGACACCATCCTGTCGCGTGACACCGCCAAGCGCTTGGCTTCATGGCTGGCGCTGGAAAAGGCCCTGGAATCCGGCGAATTCGTCACCGGCACGACCAGCGGCAAGGTCAAGGGCGGCCTGACGGTGCTGGTCAACGGCATCCGCGCCTTCCTGCCAGGTTCGCTGATCGACACGCGTCCGATCAAGGACCTGACGCCTTACGAAAACAAGACCCTGGAATTCAAGGTCATCAAGCTCGACCGCAAGCGCAACAACGTGGTGCTGAGCCGCCGCGCCGTGGTGGAAGCCTCGATGGGCGAAGAGCGCGCCAAGCTGATGGAAACCCTCAAGGAAGGCTCCATCGTTCAAGGCGTGGTCAAGAACATCACCGAATACGGTGCGTTCGTGGACCTGGGCGGTATCGACGGCCTGCTGCACATCACCGACATGGCATGGCGCCGTGTTCGCCACCCTTCGGAAGTGGTGACGGCTGGTCAGGAAATCACGGCCAAGATCCTCAAGTTCGACACCGAAAAGAACCGCGTGTCCCTGGGCCTCAAGCAAATGGGCGACGACCCATGGATGGGTGTGTCGCGCCGCTACCCTTCGAGCACCCGCCTGTTCGGCAAGGTCACGAACATTGCCGACTACGGCGCATTCGTGGAACTGGAACCCGGCATCGAAGGCCTGGTGCACGTTTCCGAAATGGACTGGACGAACAAGAACATCGCTCCTTCCAAGCTCGTTTCGCTGGGTGACGAAGTCGAAGTCATGGTCCTCGAGATCGACGAAGACAAGCGCCGCATCAGCCTGGGCATGAAGCAGTGCAAGGCCAACCCATGGCAGGAGTTCGCGCAGAACACCAAGCGTGGCGACCGCGTCAAGGGCCCGATCAAGTCGATCACCGACTTCGGCGTGTTCGTGGGTCTGGCTGCCGGCATCGACGGCCTGGTGCACTTGTCCGACCTGTCGTGGAACGAAACCGGCGAAGCTGCCGTTCGCAACTACAAGAAGGGCCAGGAAGTCGAAGCGATCGTGCTGGCCGTGGACGTGGACCGCGAACGCATCTCGCTGGGGATCAAGCAGCTCGACGGCGACCCATTCACGACGTTCGTGACGGTCAACGACAAGGGCCAGACGGTGACCGGCAAGGTCAAGACGGTGGACGCCCGTGGCGCTGAAATCGACCTCGGCGAAGACATCATCGGCTACCTGCGTGCTTCGGAAATCTCGCGCGACCGCGTGGAAGATGCCCGCAACGTGCTGAAGGAAGGCGACGAAGTCACGGCCGTGGTGGTGAACGTGGATCGCAAGACCCGCAACATCCAGCTGTCGATCAAGCAAAAGGACATGGCCGACGAGCAAGGCGCCATGGCCAACCTGAGCCAACAGTCGAGCCGCGAAAGCGCCGGCACCACCAGCCTGGGCGCACTGCTGCGCGCCAAGCTGGACAACTCGGACAAATAAGCCGAGGCACAATCGACGACCGCTTCGGCGGTTGTGAATGGCGGGCGCCTCGTGCGCCCGCTTCTTTTTGTTCTGTTACCCCGGTTGCAAAGACAAGACTCCATGACCCGATCAGACCTCGTTGAAGAACTGGCCGCACGGTTCAGCCAGCTCACCCAGCGCGATGCCGAGTACGCCGTCAAGACCATTCTGGACGCCGTGGGGGATGCACTCGTGCGCGGGCACCGCATCGAGATCCGGGGTTTTGGCAGCTTCTCGGTCAACCGTCGCCCTCCCCGCATGGGGCGCAATCCCCGCAGCGGCGAAGCGGTGGCGATTCCGGAAAAGCGCGTGCCGCATTTCAAGCCTGGCAAGGCGCTGCGCGAAGCGGTGGACCAGCGCACGGTCGAAATGGGCATCGTGGATGCCCCCAAGGACAAGCATCAAAATTGATAGCTATCAGCGCTTGGCGGTCAAGCGCTGAAGGCCAATGCAGGGGTATCGCTTCAATCGGCAGACGGGCCATGGCGTGCCCGTAGAATGCCCCCACACCACCGGGGAGACGCATGAAATACCTCCTGTGGCTGCTCAAGGCAGCCATTTTTTTTACCCTTTTCGCTTTCGCGCTGAACAACCAGCAAGACGCCACCGTGCATTTCTTCTTCGGCACGCACTGGAGCGCACCTCTGGTGCTCGTGGTGCTGACCGCGTTCGCAGCAGGCGTCGTGGTCGGGGTGCTGGGCATGGTGCCCCGCTGGTGGAAGCACCGTAGCGCGGCCCGGCGAGCCCAGGCCGCCGTGCTGCCGGGCGAGCCCGCATCGGCCACGCCAGTCACCGCTCCGGCCGTTCCAGACCTGCAACAACAACCGCCCTCCATCCATGGAATTTGATCTCAGCTGGCTGTTGCTGGGGCTGCCCCTGGCGTTCGTGCTGGGGTGGTTCGCCTCCCGCTTCGACCTGCGGCAATTGCGGGAAGAAAACCGCCGCGCCCCCAAGGCTTACTTCAAGGGCTTGAACTTTCTGCTCAACGAGCAGCAAGACCAGGCCATCGATGCGTTCATCGAGGCCGTACAGAACGATCCGGACACCTCCGAATTGCATTTCGCGCTGGGCAATCTCTTTCGCCGCCGGGGCGAGTACAACCGCGCCGTGCGGGTACACGAGCATTTGCTGTCACGGGGCGATCTGAGCCGCACGGACCGCGACCGCGCCCAGCATGCGCTGGCGCTGGACTTTCTCAAGGCCGGGCTGCTCGACCGCGCCGAAGACGCGCTGCGCCTTCTGGAAAACACGCCGTTCGAGAGCCAGTCGCGCCTGGCCCTTCTGGCCATCTACGAGCGCTCCCGCGACTGGCCGCAGGCGGCGGCCATCGCCCGCAAGATGCATGGCTCGCACCAGGGCGACTTCAGCACGCGGCAGGCGCATTATCTGTGCGAGCAGGCCGTGGCCCGCGCGGCCCAGGGCGATCAGGAAGCGGCGCAAGCGCAGCTCGAAGAAGCCGTGGCTGCCGCGCCCCATGCCCCGCGGCCGCGCATCGAACTCGCCCGCCTGCACCATCGATGCGGCCGGCAGGAGCAAGCGTTTTCCACGCTGCTGGAGTTGTCCCGTGAATCGCCCGGCGCCCTGCCCCTGGCTGCTCCGCTGCTCGTCGAGGTCGGCACCGCCACCGGCCGGGCAGAGGAAACGTACCGGTTGCTGCTGGCGCATTACGAACGCGCTCCGTCTCTCGACATGCTGGAAGCCATCGTCTCGATGGACAGCGCGTCTGGCGATCCCTCCAGGCCCGGGCCGCAGTGGTATGTGCGCCATCTGGACAAGGAGCCGTCGCTGGTGGCCGCCTCCAAATGGCTGGCGCAGGAAACCCTGCAGCACGAAGAATTCCACCCCCAGGTGCAAAAGGCACTGGACCAGGCGACCAAGCCCCTCACCCGATACCGCTGTGCGGCCTGCGGTTTCGAGGCACGCCAGCACTTCTGGCAGTGCCCCGGTTGCCAGACCTGGGACAGCTATCCCGCGCGGCGCGTGGAAGAGCTGTGAGAGCGCTGGCGCAGCCGGCCGACGCGCGCAGGCATCCGTCGCAACCGCATCACAAGGCACCTTCGCGTTGGCGCCGGATGAGGGCCTGGGTGGCACTGGTGGCCGTCTCTGCTTGCACGCTGGCATCGGCCGCCACCGAGGTCAACACGGCTTCCGTAGCCGACCTGGACGGCGTGAAGGGCATCGGCCCGGCGCTGTCGGCCAGGATTTTGAAGGCGCGGGAAACGGGTTCTTTCCAGAGCTGGGCAGATCTTTTCGGGCGGGTGCAGGGCATGGGCAAGGCATCCGCGGCCCGGCTTTCGGCGGAAGGACTCACCGTGAATGGCGCCGCGTTCGGTGATGCGCCGGCCTCGGCCGCACCGCAGGCGCTCGCGCGGCCCGCGTCCGGCGCCTCGCGTTAAAGGGCGCACCGATTGCGTGCCGGCGGCGCGTCCAATCTCCGGGGCGTGCTAGGGTATTCATAGCAAGTCCTGAAAGGCTTGCCCGTAGAATCGTCCGGGCATGCCCCTGATCCTTCTCGTCCTCCTTCCCTTCATCGGCAGCCTCCTGGCGGCGGTGCTGCCGACGAATGCGCGCAACACCGAGTCCACGCTCGCTGGCGCGATCGCGCTGTTCTGCGCGGTGCAAGCGGCCCTGTACTTTCCGGAAATCGCGGCGGGCGGGGTGCTGAGGCAGGAAATTCCGTGGCTGCCGGCCCTGGGCCTGAATCTGGTGATCCGCATGGACGGATTCGCATGGATGTTCTGCATGCTGATCCTCGGGATCGGCTCGCTGGTGGTGCTCTATGCCCGCTACTACATGTCTCCAGCCGACCCGGTGCCGCGCTTCTTCTCTTTCTTTCTCGCGTTCATGGGGGCGATGACCGGCGTGGTGCTGTCGGGCAACATCATCCAGCTGGCTTTCTTCTGGGAACTCACCAGCCTCTTTTCCTTCTTGCTGATCGGCTACTGGTACCACCGCCAGGACGCCCGCAGGGGCGCCCGCATGGCGCTCACGGTAACGGGAACCGGCGGGTTGTGCATGCTGGCGGGCATGCTGGTGATCGGGCACATCGTGGGCAGCTACGACCTCGATCACGTCCTGGCCGCTGGCGAGCAGATCCGCAACCACCCCTGGTACCTGACGGCCCTGGTGCTGGTGCTGCTGGGCGCGCTGACCAAGAGCGCGCAGTTTCCCTTCCACTTCTGGCTGCCCAACGCCATGGCCGCGCCGACGCCCGTGTCGGCCTACCTGCACTCGGCGACCATGGTGAAGGCCGGTGTTTTTCTGATGGCGCGCATGTGGCCCGTGATGGGCGGCACCGAGCCCTGGTTCTGGCTGGTGGGCGGGGCGGGCGTCTGCACGCTGCTGGTGGGTGGCTACGCCGCCATGTTCCAGAACGACCTCAAGGGCTTGCTGGCGTACTCCACGATTTCGCACCTGGGGCTCATCACCCTGCTGCTGGGACTGAACAGCCCGCTGGCGGCGGTGGCGGCGGTGTTCCACATCATGAACCACGCCACCTTCAAGGCTTCGCTCTTCATGGCGGCGGGCATCGTGGACCACGAGAGCGGCACCCGGGACATCCGGCGCCTGTCCGGCCTGCGCACCATGATGCCGGTGACCGCCACGCTGGCCATGGTGGCCAGCGCGGCGATGGCGGGCGTGCCGCTGCTCAACGGGTTCCTGTCCAAGGAAATGTTCTTCGCCGAGACGGTGTTCCTCGACGCTTCGCCGCTGGTCGCCACCGTGCTGCCGATCGCCGCGACACTGGCCGGCATCTTCAGCGTGGCGTATTCGCTGCGCTTCACGATCGACGTGTTCTGGGGGCCGCGCGCCCAGGACCTTCCGCGCCAGCCGCACGAGCCCCCGCACTGGATGCGCGTGCCGGTCGAACTGCTGGTGCTGGCCTGCATGGTGGTGGGCATCTTCCCCGCATGGTCGGTCGGCCGGTACCTGGACGCGGCCGCGCGCCCGGTGGTCGGCGGCGAACTGCCGCAGTTCAGCCTGGCGATCTGGCACGGATTCAACACGCCGTTCATGATGAGCCTGGTCGCGCTGGTGGGCGGCACCGCGCTCTACCTCGTGCTGCGGTGGCAGCGCGCCGCAGGCAACGTGGACGCGCCCCCGCTCATCTACCGCGTGAGCGGGCGGCGGCTGTTCGAGATCGCGCTCACCTGGCTCACGCTGCTGGGCCACAACGGCCGGCGGCTGATGTCCACGCCGCAGCTGCAGTGGCAGATGCTGTGGCTGGTGCTGGCGGCCCTGCTGGGCGCGGCACTGCCGCTGTGGACCCAGGGCCTGCAGCTTGGCGGCCGGGGCACGCTGCCGCTGTCGCCGGCCTTTGTGGTGCTGTGGACCCTGGGCTGCCTTTGCGCCGTGGCGGCCGCATGGCAGGCCAAATACCACCGGCTCGCGGCGCTGACCTTGATGGGCGGCGCCGGGCTGTGCACCTGCATCACCTTCCTGTGGTTCTCCGCCCCCGACCTGGGGCTCACGCAGATCGTGGTGGAGATCGTGACCACGGTGCTGGTGCTGCTGGGCCTGCGCTGGCTGCCCCGGCGCGACGAGCGGCTGCGCGGCGTGGACACCACGCACCCCGGCATCGTGCGGGCCCGGCGGCTGCGCGACATGGCCGTGGCACTGGCGGCCGGCGGCGGCATGGCGTGGCTGGCCTTCACCATGATGAGCCGGCCGTTCCCCGAAAGCACCTCCACCTTCTTCCTGGAACGCGCGCAGACCGAGGGCGGCGGCACCAACGTGGTCAACGTGATGCTGGTGGACTTCCGCGGCTTCGACACCTTCGGCGAGATCGTCGTGCTCGGCATCGTGGCGCTGACGGTGTATGCGCTGCTGCGCCGCTTCCGGCCCGCGCGCGAGACGATGGACCTGCCCGAGCAGCAGCGCAACATGCCGGCCGATCTGCAGACCGACCTGCTCAACCCGCGCAACGCCGCCGACACCGCCGTGGGCTACCTGATGGTGCCGGCCGTGCTGGTGCGGCTGCTGCTGCCGTTCACCGCGCTGGTGTCGTTCTACATGTTCATGCGCGGGCACAACGAGCCGGGCGGCGGCTTCGTGGCCGGGCTGGTGCTGTCGGTGGGACTGCTGCTGCAATACATCATCTCGGGCACGCACTGGGTCGAGGCCCACCTGCCGCTGTACCCGCGCCGCTGGATCGGCGTGGGACTGCTCTTCGCGCTGGGCACCGGCATGGGCGCGCTGGTGCTGGGCTACCCCTTCCTGACCAGCCACACGGCGCATTTCCACCTGCCGGTGATCGGCGAGATCCACATCGCCAGCGCGCTGTTCTTCGACATCGGCGTGTTCACCCTGGTCGTGGGCTCCACGCTGCTGATCTTGACCGCCATCGCCCACCAATCGGTGCGCGGCCACCGCTACCACGCACGACTGGCCGAGGAACGCGAGGCCGAGCAGGCCGCCAACCCCGCCGCCGTGGCCCCCGAAGGAGGAAACCGCTGATGGAAATCGTCCTCGCCATTGCCATCGGCGTGCTCACCGGCTCGGGCGTGTGGCTGCTGCTGCGCCCGCGCACCTTCCAGGTCATCATGGGCCTGGCCCTGCTGTCGTATGCCGTGAATCTGTTCATCTTCAGCATGGGCCGCCTGGGCCTGGCCATCAACAAGGAGCCCGTGCTGCTGGCGGGCGTGCCGAAAGACCTGCAGCACTACGCGGACCCGATGCCCCAGGCGCTGGTGCTGACCGCCATCGTGATCGGCTTCGCCATGACGGCACTGTTCCTGGTGGTGCTGCTGGCATCGCGCGGCATGTCGGGCACCGACCATGTGGACGGCACGCGCTCGCACGACGTGCAGGAGATGCCGTGACCCCGGCCCTGTCCACCGCCCTTTTCGACGCCATTTCCGCGCTGATGCCGCACCTAATGCTGGCACCCATCGCGCTGCCGCTGCTCACCGCCGCGCTGATGCTGCTGCTGCGCGAGGAGCGCCAGCGGCTCAAGCTCGGGCTCAACATCGCGTCCACCTTTCTGGGCCTGATGGTCGGCGTGGCCTTGCTGCTGTGGACCAGCCAGGCCACCGTGCCGACCACCATGGGCGTGTACCTGCCCGGCAACTGGCCCGCCCCGTTCGGCATCGTGCTGGCGCTGGACCGCCTCTCGGCCATGATGCTGGCCCTCACCAGCGCGGTGGCCCTGTGCTCCATCGTCTTCGCGGCGGCGCGCTGGCACCGCGCGGGGGTGCACTACCACCCGCTGTTCCAGTTTCAGCTGATGGGCCTGGCCGGCGCGTTCCTCACGGCCGACCTGTTCAATCTGTTCGTGTTCTTCGAGATCATGCTGGCGGCCTCCTACGGGCTGCTGCTGCACGGCTCGGGCCGCACCCGCGTGCAGGCGGGGCTGCACTACATCGCCATCAACCTGGCGGCGTCGTCGCTGTTCCTCATCGGCGTGTCCATGCTCTACGGCATCACCGGCACGCTGAACATGGCCGACCTGGCGCAGAGCATTCCCAAGGTGGCCGACGCCGACCGAGGGCTGCTGCACGCGGCAGCGGCCATTCTGGCCACGGCGTTCCTCATCAAGGCCGCGGTGTGGCCGCTGAACTTCTGGCTGGTGCCGGCCTACAGCGCCGCCACCGCGCCGGCGGGGGCGCTGTTCGCCCTGATGACCAAGGTCGGCGTGTACACCATCCTGCGGCTGTGGACGCTCATGTTCAGCAGCGAGGCCGGCCCTTCGGCCCTGTTCGGCAGCCTGTGGCTGATCGGCGGCGGCATGCTCACCATGGCGTTCGGCGGCATCGGCATGCTGGGTTCGCAGCGGCTGACCCATCTCGCGGGCTACGCGGCCATTCTGTCCTCCGGCACCTTGCTCGCGGCGGCCGGCTTCGGCCAGAACGTGCTGACCGCCAGCCTGCTGTACTACCTGCCCAGTTCCACGCTGGCGATCAGCGCGCTGTTCCTGCTGGCCGACCTGATCGACCGCTGGCGCAACGACGGCGCCACGCTCGCGCCGCACGAACGCCACGACGATGCGCCCTTCCTCACCGCCGAGCTGGTGCCTGCCGAAGGACTGAACCTGGACGAAGACGAGACGGTTCTGATCGGCCGGATCATCCCCGCCGCCGCCGCCTTCCTCGGGCTGGCGTACCTGCTGTGCACGCTGGTGGTCGCGGGGCTGCCACCGCTGTCGGGCTTCGTCGGCAAGTTCGCCATGCTGACGGCGCTGCTCAATCCGCTGGGGCTGGGGTCTTCCGCCGGCGCCCAGCCCGGCATGCCCGGCTGGACGCTGCTGGCCCTGCTGATCGTCACCGGCCTGTTCGCTCTGATCGCGCTCACCCGCACCGGCATCCGCTACTTCTGGACCACGCACGACCGGCGGCGCCCCCAGTTGCGCGTGCTGGAAGGCCTGCCGATCGCGCTGCTGCTGTCCGGGTGCATCGCCCTCACGCTGTACGCCGGCGCGGTGATGCGGTTCACCCAGGCCACGGCCGACTCGCTGCACACGCCATCCAACTACATTCGCGCGGTGATGTCGGCGCGGCCCGTGCCAGGGCCCGTCACGCCCGCCGAGCCACCTGCCCGGGAGGCGCCATGAAACGGCTGTTTCCCGCCCCGCTGCTGTCGGTGGCGCTGTTCGTGCTGTGGCTCATGCTCAACCGCTCCGTGAGCGCGGGGCAAATCGTTCTGGCGGCCTTCGTGGCGGTGGCCATTCCGGTTCTCACGCGCGGGCTGCGGCCCTTGCCGGTGCGCATCCGCCGGCCCGGCACCGTGCTGCGGCTGGTGTTCGCGGTGCTGGCGGACAGCGTGGTTTCCAACCTGCGGCTGCTGCGCCTGCTGGCCTGGCCGTCGAACCGGCCCCACCCACCGGGCTTCGTGCAGATTCCCCTGGACCTGCGGGACCCGAACGCCCTGGCCGTGCTGGCGATGATCGTGTGCATCACCCCCGGAACATCGTGGGCGGAGCTGTCGCTGGACCGCTCCATCCTCATGCTGCACGTGCTGGAGCTGGACGACAAGCAAGCCGCCATCGATCACGTCAAAACGCGCTACGAGCGCCCCCTGATGGAGATTTTCGAATCATGACGAACGGTTCCATCCTCGCCATCGCCCTGCCCATCGCCGTGTTCATGCTGGTGCTGGCCATGTCCTGTGCCTTGGCGCGAATGCTCAAAGGGCCTTCTGCCCAGGACCGCGTTCTGGCCCTGGACTGCATGTACCTGAACGGCATGCTCTGCATGCTGGTGCTGGGCATTTACTACAACAGCACGAACTACTTCGAGGCCGCGCTGCTGATCGCGCTGCTGGGCTTCGCCAGCTCCACCGCGATGGCCAAGTTTCTGCTGCGTGGCGAGGTGATCGAATGACCGCCACCACCCTGCCCCTGTGGGCCGAGATCGCCATCGCGGCCCTGGTGCTGGCCGGCTGCGGCATCGCCCTCCTGGGGTCGCTCGGGCTGCTGCGCCTGCCGACCTACTTCGAGCGGGTGCATGCGCCGTCCGTGATCGCCACGCTCGGATGCTGGTGCATCGTGCTGGCCACGCTGCTGTACTTTTCGCTGCAGGGCGAAGGGCTGGCGCTGCATGCGCTGCTGATCGGCCTGTTCGTATCGGTGACGGTGCCTGTGACCAACATCTTCCTGATGCGCGCCGCGCTGTTCCGCGCCCGCCGCGCCGGCCAGAACGTGCCCCCCAGCCTCAGCCGCCTGGTGGAGAGCACCGACCGCGACTCCTGATCGTTTGCTACTATTTTGATAGCAATATGCCATAGTGGAATATGTGCTGGAGGCCGTTTTGGCTCGAATGCGGGAACGGCGTGCGCTGGAGTGCCATGGCTGGTCACTCTGTGCAGCACTTCGAGCATTTGCTACCATTTCAATAGCGCAATGCCCTAGATGAATATGCGCTGGCGGCCTTTCTGGCACTCAGCCCAGGTCCGAGCTGCCGAAGCCACCGCCACCCGGCGTATGCACCTCGAACACATCGCCGGGCTGCATCTGCGCCTGCCCGATGTGCTCCAGCACCTCCACCCGGCCATCCGCCCGCACGACGCGGTTGATGCCGGGCTGGCCCGCTTGTCCGCCAGCCATGCCGAACGCCCCGTGGCGGCGGCCGTTGGACAGAATGCCGGCCGTCATCGGCTCCAGAAACCGCACCCGGCGCACCCCGCCGCTGCCACCCTTCCAGCGCCCGGCGCCGCCCGAGTCGGCACGAACGGCATAGCTCTCCAGCCGCACCGGAAAACGGAACTCCAGAATCTCCGGATCGGTGAGCCGCGAATTGGTCATGTGGGTCTGCACCACGCTCGTGCCGTGAAAGCCGTCCACGCGCTCGCCCGCATCGTCGAACACGCCTCCCGCGCCGCTGCCGCCCGAGATGGTTTCGTAGTACTGGTAGCGGTCGTTGCCGAAGGTGAAGTTGTTCATCGTGCACTGGCTGCCGGCCGACACGCCCAGGGCGCCGAGCAGCGCGTTGGTGATGCAGGTGGACGTTTCCACATTGCCCGCCACCACCGATGCCGGCGGCAGCGGGTTCAGCATGGAGCCCGGCGGAATGATCACCTTGAGCGGCTTGAGGCAGCCGGCGTTCAACGGAATGTCGTCGTCCACCAGCGAGCGGAACACGTACAGCACCGCGGCCATGCACACCGCCGTGGGCGCGTTGAAGTTGTTGGCCTGCTGGGGCGAAGTGCCCGTGAAGTCGATCACCGCACTGCGGGCTGCGGCATCCACCCGCACCGCGACCTGGATCTGCGCGCCGTTGTCCAGCGGCAGCGTGAACCCGCCGTTCTTCAGCCGGGCCGCCAGGCGGGTGATGGCGCGGCGCACCGACTCTTCGGCGTTGTCCTGCACATGGCCCATGTAGGCCTGCACCACGGGCAGGCCGAACTGCTGCACCATGCGGCGCAGCTCCTGCACGCCCTTTTCGTTGGCGGCGATCTGCGCCTTCAGATCGGCCAGGTTCTGCTGCGGATTGCGGCTGGGATGCTCGCCGCTTTGCAGCAGGGCGATGATCTCGGCCTCGCGCAGCACGCCCCGCTCGACCAGCCTGACGTTGTCGATCTGCACGCCCTCTTCCTCGATGCGCGTCGAAAACGGCGGCATCGACCCCGGCGTGATGCCGCCCACGTCGGCATGGTGGCCGCGGCTGCCGACATAGAACGTGGGCTCGGCCTCGTCGGCCAGATACACGGGCGTGATGACGGTGATGTCCGGCAGGTGCGTGCCGCCGTGGTAGGGGTCGTTCAGCACATACACATCGCCCGGCTGCATGCGCCCGGCGTTGTGGTGGATGACGGCCTTGATGCTCTCGCCCATCGAGCCCAGGTGCACCGGCATGTGCGGCGCGTTGGCGATCAGATGGCCTTCGGCGTCGAACAGCGCGCAACTGAAATCCAGGCGCTCCTTGATGTTCACCGAGTGCGCGGTGTTCTGCAGTTGCAGTCCCATCTGCTCGGCGATGTTCATGAAGAGGTTGTTGAACACCTCCAGCAGCACCGGGTCCACCGTGGTGCCCAGGGCGTGCCGCAGGCTGCGCGCGGTGCGGCGGTCCAGCACCAGATGGTCGAGCGCGGTCAACGCCGCCTCCCAGCCCGGCTCCACCACGGTGGTGGCGTTCTTCTCGGCAATGATGGCCGGCCCGGCGATGGCGTCGCCCGGGCGCAGGTCTTCGCGCACGACCAGGGCCGCGTCGTGCCAGGCCGGCTCGCCGTCGCTGCCCACGGTGTACATGCGCACGGTGCCGCGCCGAGGCGTTTCACGCGGCGGGTGCAGCGCGTGGCGCGGCTCGGCCGGTGCGTCGCCGGCCACCACCGCCTCGACCGACACGGCCTCCACGATCAGGGCCCGGCCCGGCATGAGGAAGGCGAAGCGCTGGCGGTAGGCCGCTTCGAACCCCGCCGTGATGGCCGCGACATCGGCAGCGGCCCGTGCATCTGGAGCGTCCGGTGCATCCGCTGCCTCGGACGAATCGGCGAACGGCACGACCAGCGCGGCGTCCGAGCCTTCATAGCGCACGTGTACCCGGCGGCGCACCGACACGGGCCCGGCGCCGTGCTGCTGCCGGGCCATCTCGGTCTCGGCCGCCGCAGCCAGCGCCTGCAACGTCTGGCCGATGCCGCCGAGCGCCTCTGGCGTCAATCGCACCTCCACGGCCTGTTCGCGGATCAGGTTCTGGTCCGCCAGGCCCATGCCGTAGGCCGACAGCACGCCCGCCAGCGGATGCACCAGCACACGCTGCATGCCCAGCGCATCGGCGACCAGGCAGGCGTGCTGCCCGCCCGCTCCGCCGAAGCACTGCAGGGTGTAGCGCGTGACGTCGTAGCCGCGTGCGACCGAAATCTTCTTGATGGCGTTGGCCATCTGCTGCACGGCGATCTGGATGAAGCCGTGCGCCACGTCGTGCGTGGGCCTGCCGGTCTGGGCGGCCAGTTCGGCGAAGCGGGCCTCGACCACCGCGGCATCGAGCGGCTCGTCTGCGCCGTGCCCGAACACGCGGGGAAAGTACGCGGGCTGGATCTTGCCGACCATCACGTTCGCATCGGTCACGGCCAGCGGCCCGCCCCGGCGGTAGCTGGCGGGGCCAGGGTTGGCGCCGGCGCTTTGCGGGCCGACCCGAAAGCGCGCGCCGTCGTAGCCCAGCAGCGAGCCGCCGCCCGCCGCCACGGTGTGGATGCCCATCATCGGGGCACGCATGCGCACGCCGGCCACCTGGGTTTCGAACTCGCGCTCGAACTCGCCGGCGTAGTGGCTCACATCGGTGGACGTGCCGCCCATGTCGAAGCCGATGACGCGCACCGCATCGCTCCTTTTCGCTGCACCTTCGCCTGCATCGTCGCCCGCTGCATCGGCCGCTGCATCGGCCGCAAAGGCCAGCTCGGCCGTGCGGGCCATTCCCACGATGCCGCCCGCGGGGCCGGACAAGATGGCGTCCTTGCCCTGGAACCGGTGCGCATCGGTCAGTCCGCCCGACGACTGCATGAAGTACAGCGGCACGCCCGGCATTTCGGCCGCGACCTGCTCCACGTAGCGGCGCAGGATGGGCGAGAGGTAGGCATCGACCACCGTGGTGTCCCCCCGGCTCACGAACTTCATCAGCGGGCTGGTGGCGTGCGACGTGCTGATCTGCGTGAAGCCCGCCTCCTGCGCGAGGCGCGCCGCCGCCTGTTCGTGCGCGGTGTAGCGGTAGCCGTGCATGAACACGATGGCCACGCTGCGCAGCCCGGCGTCGTACGCGGCCCACAGGCGCTCGCGCAGGTGCCCTTCTTCCAGCGGCTGCTCGACCTCTCCGTGGGCGCCCACGCGCTCCTGCGCTTCGATCACGCGGCTGTACAGCAACTCGGGCAGCACGATGCGGCGGTCGAACAACCGGGGCCGGTTCTGGTAGGCGATGCGCAGCGCATCGCGAAAGCCTCGGGTGGTCACCAGCAGCGTGGGCTCGCCCTTGCGCTCCAGCAGGGCATTGGTGGCCACGGTGGTGCCCATCTTCACGCACTCGACCTGCAGGGGCGACACCGCCGCGCCGGGTGCCAGGCCGAGCAGGTGGCGGATGCCGGCCACCGCCGCGTCGCGGTATTGCTCGGGGTTGTCCGACAGCAGCTTGTGCGTGACCAGGGCCCCGTCCGGGCGGCGGCCCACGACATCGGTGAAGGTGCCGCCACGATCCACCCAGAACTGCCACAGTTGCCTTGCCATGTCGATGGTTTCCTTCGCCTCGTTACGGATGAAATGCTTCGACAACAATCACGCGGGCATCACCCGCAAGGCAAGAGAACATCCACGATTGGCCGACCTTTTTCGATGATATCGTCAGCCCCGCGGGACAGGCCCCAGCCGGCGTGCCGCAGCAACCCTCCGTTCCCTTCACGGCCACCAAGGCCAGCCACATCCCCAGCGTGAAGCTGAAGTACGACTCGGCCACCGCCGCCAAGAAGAACTTCATCGACCTGCCGGCGCAAGCGCAGACCGTCATCGCATCGGTGTCGTTCCAGTACGGCGTCAACCTGGACGCCGCCACCCCGAAATTCTGGAAAGCCGTCACCGAGCAGGACTGGACCGAAGCCGTCAAACTGCTCAAGAATTTTGGAGACGTCCACCCCACACGCCGAGGCAAAGAAGCCGCCTTGCTGGAGAAAGTCAAATGAAACAGTGGACCACCCTCGCCACGGCCATGATGCTGTGCGGCACCCTGCAGGCCGCGCAGGCCGCGCAGGCCCACAACCACACCCATGACGACGCCGGCGCCCCGGCCGACGCCACCGCCACGGTGCGCGTCTCCAACCCCGAACTGCTGGCGGCGCTGAAAACCCCCAGGGTGGCGATGGAAGCCGAGCGCACGCCGCTCGCGTTCGACAATGGCGCATCGGCCAAGAACTGCCTCGAATACTCGGACCTGCTGACCAAGGGCCAGCCCGCCGAAACGACGCGCAATTTCGAGATCCGCAGCGAATACCTGCTGTGCGACAGCCTCCGGCCGATGGCTGGCAAGCCGTTTTCCGCTGAGAAGAAGGCCGCCGCAAGCGGCCAGGCCAAAGCCCTGTATGAAAAGCTCGACCTGCGGTCGTTTCCCTCCTCGCTGCGCAACCGTGCCGACGATGCGAAGCACACGTTGAAAACCCTGCTGCCCGGCACGAAGACCTCCGAAGGCGCGGCCGTCGCGGTCGAGACGCAGGAGCAGCACTTCCGCCTGGAAGTCGTCGCCACCATCGACCACGGCAAGGGTTCGCGCAAAACGCAGGAATGGATCGTGTGGGTGACCGACGAGCTGAAAAACGGCACGTACCGCTCGTACACGCAGATCGTGGTGAACCCGCCGCGCACCGCAACCGGGCCCTACACCGCAGCCGCCACGCCCCGGTAACGCCCCTTCAAGACGTCCCCAAGGACACACCGCAGGCACCCATCGCATGACGCCTTCCGCACCCACCCAGTCCTTGCTGGACCAGACCTTTCCCCGCACCTTGTTCGAATGGGTGGACCGCCTCGGACAGCCGGCATTGCGCGGGGCCCAGGTCGAAGGGTGGTTGTTCGAAGGGGCACCGGCCCGCCGCGCCGCGGAGCAGCGCCTGGCGGCCGTGGGCGTGACGGCGCGGTTTCGCAGCGCCTACAAGCCGCTGGTGCATTACTTCCTGGAAGAAGTCGATGCCGCGCAACTTGCAGCGGCCACCGTGCGCTACCCCATGCACGCCACCGGGTCGCCGGGCCGGTTCCTGCTGGAAGCCTATCCGCTGGCGGACATGCTCGCGGGCTGCGATGTGCAGTTCGAGCCCGGCGCGGACGATCTGCATTACGACGTGGCGCTGCGGTTTCGCGATGGCCGCGAAACCACCGCCCGGGTGTTCTCACCCAACCGGATGCACGCCGACCCGACGGCGCCCGAGCCTTTGCTGTCGCCCACGGGCTGGCTGCGCGTGATTCCCGCGCGCGGCGCGAACGGAGTGGGCGATGGGCACGGCGCGTCGGGTGCAGCCGGCGTGGAGGCATCGGGCCTGAGCCGGGATGGCGCGGAACCCACCGACTTCGAAGCCCTCTTCGCCCAGGCCATGCGCACGCTGCAGCAGCACCCCTGGCCGGCGCAGGAGCCCTATTTCGAACGGCTGGACATTCTTGTGGACCTGCCCGGCTTCGAGCAGCCGCTGCCCCTGCCGGACGAGTGCATGAGCCTGCACGAGGCCCTGCACGAGGACCTTTACTTTTCGCTGCTGGAGTTCTTCCAGCAGCATTCCGGCCGCCCGGCCGGCGACCGTCGCCTGCAGCCCGGGCAGATCGTGCCGGACGTTCGCCATCACGGCGTCGACCCGCGCGTGCGCATCGTGCTGCGCGCCTTCGACGTGGCTGCGCAAGATGCCAGCGGCTGGACCGACACGACGGCAGGCCAGGCCCTGGCCGACATGGGACAGGCGCCGCCGCCAGCGCGCATCGCCCAGGCCATGGAGGCGATGGGGGGCCAGCGCTTCACCGCGACCAGCCGCCAGGGCCGCACGGTGCTGGGCCTGTACCGCCCCGGCACCGATGCGCCCGTGCTGATCAGCGGCGGCCAGCATGCCAACGAAACCTCGGGCGTGGTGGGCGCACTGCGCGCGGCCGAGGTCCTGCATGCGCGGCCCGGGGCGCATTTCGCCCTCATCGCGCTGGAAAACCCCGACGGCTTCGCACTGCACCGCGAGCTGGGCGCCCACCATGCCCACCACATGCACCACGCCGCGCGCTACAGCGCCCTGGGCGACGACATCGAATACCGCGAAACCGCGCCGCTGTACGAACGCGAAGCGCGCGAGCGGGGTCTGGCGATGTCCGGCGCGCAGCTGCACATCAACCTGCACGGCTATCCGGCGCACGAATGGACCCGGCCGCTGTCCGGCTACGTGCCACGCGGCTTCGGCCTGTGGACAGTGCCCAAGGGGTTCTTTTTGATCCTGCGGCACCACCCGGGCTGGCAACGCGAGGGCCGCGAATTGCTGGAGCGCGTGAGTGCGGCACTGCTCGCGGTGCCGGGCCTGCCCGAGTACAACGCCCGCCAGATGGCGCTGTACGAACGCCATGCGGGCGCCCTGCCGTTCGAGGTGATCCATGGCACCGCGTGCACGCAATCGGAAAACCCGCGCGGCGCGCCGGTCACGCTGATCACCGAGTTTCCAGACGAGACCGTGTCCGGCGATGCGTTCCGTTTCGCGCACACCGTGCAGCAGGCTGCGGTGCTGGCGGCGGTACAGGCGTGGCAGCACATCGCTTCGGCGCGCGCCTGATTGCTGATGCTGCTGTTTTCGGGCTACATCGGCTGGTGGAGCCTGCGCAACCACGACAAGGTGCCGCCGGCCGACGCGCCCACCACCTTCCGGCAGAAGATCCGCCAGTCCGGCAATCTGATTCCGGTGGCGGTGCTCATCATCTTCATCGTGTGGGTGCTGGTGGCCGGCTATGCCACCGCCACCAAATGCGCCGCCTATGGCGTGGCCGGATCGCTCGGCCTGGCCCTGTGGAGCCGGTCGCTCACCTGGAAGAACTTCACCGAAGGGCTGATGAGCACCACGCGCACAAGCTGCATGATCATGTTCATCCTGGCCGGCGCGGCCTTCCTGACGAAGACCATGGCCTTCACCGGCATTCCGCGCGAGCTGGCCGAATGGGTCAATGCGATGAACCTGTCGCCCTTCGCGCTGATCGGCGTGCTGACCCTCGTTTACCTGGTGCTGGGCACGGTGCGGTGTGCGCCCGGGAAAGGCACCCCGCGTTTTTGCGATACTTTGCGGTAATGCTGCTCAACGTCGCCGTCATCTGCCTGGCCGCCTGCCTGGGCGCCCTCTTGCGCTGGGGCTTCGCGTCCTGGCTCAATCCCGGCAGCCTGCTGCCCTGGGGCACGCTGGCCGTGAACCTGATCGGCGGTTACCTCATCGGCATCGCGATCGCGGTGTTCACCCAGCGGCCGGACATCGACCCGGCCTGGCGGCTGCTCATCATCACCGGGTTTCTCGGTACCCTGACCACGTTCTCCAGCTTCTCCGGGGAAGTCGTCACCATGCTTTTGCAGCAGCGCTACGGCATCGCCTTCGCCACGCTGCTGCTGCATGTCGGCGGCTCCTTCGCCCTGACCTTCGCAGGCATGCGCACTGCGCTCTGGTGGGCGGCCCGCTGATCCACCATGCAACTGGCCGCCCGGCCCCGGTGCCCTCTTCTTTCTTTTGCCCACACCCTCTGAACCCATGGATTCCAATACCGAACTCAACGACAGCCGCCTGGCCAATGCCTGGGCCGAACTGAACAACCACGCCGTGAACGGCAACCCCCTGCACGCCGACGCCTACCGGCTGGCCTTCGCGGACCCTGAATTCCTGCTGCGCCGCGAAACGCGGGGCATCCGCTTTCAGCTCGAAATGCTCAAGCCCGACCTCGGGCAAACAGCCCAGGGCATCGAGAACACGGTGGTGGTGTACGGCAGCGCCCGCTTCATCGCTCCCGACGAAGCCGAGGCGCAACTGACGGACGCCGAAGCGAGCGGCGACGAAAGCCGCATCGCGCGCGCCAGGCTGGCCGTGCGCAACGCCCGCTACTACGACCTGGCGCGGCAGTTCGCGCGGGTGGTCGCAGAGCACAGCGAGCAGCAGCCCCCCGCAGACCGCATCTACGTGTGCACCGGCGGCGGTCCCGGCATCATGGAGGCGGCCAACCGCGGCGCGCACGATGTCGGCGCGCTCAACGTGGGCCTGAACATCGCCCTGCCCCACGAGCAAAGCGGCAACCGGTTCATCTCGCCGTCGCTCAGCTACAAGTTCCACTACTTCGCGCTGCGCAAGATGCACTTCATGATGCGCGCCAAGGCCCTCGTCGCCTTCCCTGGCGGCTTCGGCACGCTGGACGAATTGTTCGAAGTGCTCACGCTGGTTCAGACCGGCAAGGCCAAGCCCGTGCCGATCGTGCTGTTCGGCACCGATTTCTGGAACAAGGTCGTCAACTTCGAAGCGCTGGTGGAGCAAGGCACCATCTCGGCCGCCGACCTGAACCTGTTCCATTACACGGACGACCCCCAAGAGGCCTGGAACATCATCAAGGCGTTCTACAAGCTCTGATCGCGGCGGAAAGGCGCGTAAACATTGCGCGCACCGCCGTTGTTTCGCACAACGGGCTGGTGCATCGCATGCCAGCAGCGACCTGGCGGTGCAGTCCGAACAATGGGGACGTCTGCGTTTCTCCCCATCCATCATGACCCGCATCAACACTCCCAGTCCCGCGGCCCAGGCCACGTCCGGTCCAGCGCAGCACACGGAGGCTGAGCCCTCCAATGCGCATCGGCGCCCCAGCGCAAGGCACCCTTCTCCGCAAGGCCTGCCGCAGCGTGCGGGTGCGCAGGCTGACACACAGCAGGCTGCGCAACCGGGCCGCGCCCGCGCCGGGCTGCAGACCTTGCGGCAGACAGCGCAAGCGGTGGTCGATGGCGGCACGGGAATCGCAAGCGCCGGAGCGCGCCTCGGCACGGCCGCAGGCGCTGCGTTCCTGGCAGCACCTCTCCGGAACACCGGGATCAGCATGCTGGTGGGCGGCGCCAGTTACGCCGTGGTCAACCACCAGCTCGACAACCCATTGGAAACCCTGAGAGGGATTGGGATCGCTTCCGCGGGATGGGGATTGACGGCTGCAAGCAATTTCATGGCAGTGCTGCCGGGGGCTGTCCAAGCCGTCGCGGAGGGCGTTCGGGCCTTGCCGGGGGCCCTCCGCGCCGTGGCAGACGGCTTGCAGGCGGTGGCGGAAACCGCTGCAGCGGAAGGACGTGTACCCCAGATCTCCCAGGAACTGGCGATTGCTGCCATCAATCACGTGATGGTTTTCGGCGAGCCCGATCCCGATGACCCAGACGATCTCTCACAGGAAGTGGCCCCCCACGCCCCGCAAGTCATCGATCACCTGACAGACCTGCGAGCAGGCGCCGCATCAGAGGCGGTCCATGCCGCTGCGCTGGCATCGAACGGAAACTCGGCGCAATTGGTCCGCAACCTTCACGCCCTGGTGACTGCCGATCCCCCTGTGCTTTCAAACCGCCCCAACTCGCAGGGGGCCAGAACCAGCTAACCGGCGAGGAATCGTTCGGATTCCATCAAAGGCATGGTCAATGGGGCACCACGGAATGCGCACCATCCACGCCCAGGCGCACGGCAATCCGGGCACCGCCACCCACCACCGCTCCCACCACCCAGAAGAGCCCGGCCACCCCGATCAATGCCCCCGCCGAGCCGAACAGCACGGGCATCACCACGCTCGACCCGTTGATCGCCATGAGCCGCAGGCCGAGCGCTTCGCCATGCCGGTGCGACGGCGTGATCTGGTGCAGCATGCTCATGATCATCGGCTGCACCGAGCCCAGCGCGAACCCGAGCAGCACCGAGCACGCACCCAGTGCCCAGGCGTTGGGCAGCAACGGGTACACCGCGAACAGCACCGCCGTGATGACCATCGCCCAGGTCACGACCACGGCTTCGCGCAGGTGCGCGGCCACCAGGGGCATGAGCACGCGGATCACCGCGGCTGCGATGGCGAACGCGCCCAGGATGGTGCCGATCACCGAGGCCGACAACCCCCGCTCGTGCCCCAGCAGCGGAACCACGAAGGTGTGCACGTCCCAGCATGACGACAGCAGCCAGTTGACGATGAGCAGGCGGCGAAAACCGGGCTCGCCCAGCAGATCCCAGGCGCGTGGGCGCACGCCGCCGGCCGCGGCGATCACGGGCGGCAGTTCCACCGTGGCGCGCACCCAGAACCAGGTGGCGATGGGAAGCACCGCCATCAGCGCGAAGGCAGCGCGGTAGCCTTCGGTGCTGCCGGCAACCGGACCGGCGTGGTCGATGAGCATGCCGGCGCAAAACGGCCCGACGAAGTTGGACACGGCCGGGCCGATGGCCAGCCAGCTGAACACCTGCCGCAGCTGCGTGGATTCGTGCGCGGCCCGGCCCACATGGCGCTGCAGCGCGATGGTGGCGGCGCCGGTCGCGCCGCCCGTCATGAGGGCGGCCAGGCACAGCATGGGAAACGCGGGCCACACCAGCGCGCCTGCGGCCCCCACCACGGCCACCACCACGGCGTAGCCCACCGGGCGCTTGAGGCCATGGCGGTCGGCGTAGCGCCCGGCCGGAAGCGCCAGGAACACCTGGGTGAGCGCAAACAGCGCCAGCAGAATGCCGACCGCCGCAGCGCTGTAGCCTTCACGCAGGGCCAGCAGCGGCGCGGCCAGCCGCATGCCGGCCATGCAGGCGTGGATGCAGATCTGTCCGGCGATCAGGCGGGCGAGCGCGGCGTTCATGTCATGCGGCCTCGTCTTCGTCCGGGGCGGGGCCGGCATCCGCCGTGCCCGCGGCCTTCAGCGGGGTGGCGCCCGGCGCGGTGACCGGAGCGGGCAAGGCCTGTACATCGCGCAGCCGGCGCTGGATGGCGCGCGTTCGCACGCCGACCTCGTCGAATCGCTTGGCGGCCGCGTCGATGGATTTGCGGGTGGCCTCGACCACTTCGCCGAACTTGGCGAACTCGGTCTTCACGGCGCCGAGCAGGCCCCAGACCTCGGACGACCGCTTTTCGATCGCCAGCGTCTTGAAGCCCATCTGCAGGCTGCTGAGCATGGCGGCCAGATTGGCCGGGCCGGTGATCATGACGCGGCAGTCGTTCTGCAGCGCCTCGACGAGGCCGGGCCGGCGGATCACCTCGGCGAACAATCCTTCGGTGGGTAGGTACATCACGGCGAAGTCGGTGGTGTGCGGCGGCGATACGTATTTGGCGAAGATCTTGCGAGCCTCCAGCTTGATGGACGCCTCGAACGCATTGCCGGCGGAGAGCACCGCCAGCTTGTCGGCCGCATCGTGCGCGTCCAGCAGGCGCTGGTATTGCTCCACGGGGTATTTCGAGTCGATGGGCAGCCACACCGGCTGCTCATCGCCCCGGCCGGGCAGGCGGATGGCGAACTCCACCAGGGCATCGCTGCCGGGCACGACCTTCACGTTGCGCGCGAACTGGTCCACCGTCAGCACGTTCTCGATGATGGCTCCCAGCTGCATTTCGCCCCAGGTGCCGCGCGTCTTCACGTTGGTCATCACGCGCTTGAGGTCGCCCACGCTACCGGCCAGGGTCTGCATCTCGCCCAGGCCCTTGTGCACCTGCTCCAGCCGGTCGCTCACCAGCTTGAAGGATTCGCCCAGGCGCTGCTCCAGCGTGGCATGCAGCTTCTCGTCCACCGTGCGGCGCATCTCCTCCAGCTTGGCGGCGTTGTCGGCCTGAATGGCGGACAGGCGCTCGTTCAGCACCCCGCGCAGCGCCTCGCCGGTCTGCGTGAGTTCGGCGCGGAAGGCGCCCAGCGCCTGCACCAGTTCCTGGCGTGCGGTGACGGTGTCGGTCTGGCCGAGCGCCAGGCGCTGCTCCAGCTTGCCCTCGAAGGCGGCAAAGGCCGCCAGCAGTTCCGCGCGCCCGCTGCGGGATTCGTGCACCGCCTGCGCCAGCCGCTCGTCCACGGCCTGGCGCACGCTTTCCAGCGTGCCCTGCATGGTCTGGGTGAAGCCGCGCAACTGCTGCGCCATGCCTTCCAAAGCGCCATCGTTCTTGGCCACGGCCAGCTGCGTGGCCTGGGCCGTGGCCTCCAGCCGCTGCAGGCGCATGAGCCACTCGGGGGGCAGTTCAGCGCGCGGGCTGCGCAGCAGCAGCGCCCCCAGCATCAAGACGACGATGACCAGCAAACCCAGGACAACCAGCATTTCCAAAACCCTGCACTCCTCTTTTTGCTATTCAATTCATAGCACCACAAGCATATAAGACGGCGGCACTGGCCATATCTGCTTGAAACTTTCTTCAAAGCGCGCTGCCACTGCCGTCGCGGCGCCGGTCACGCCCGGCGTTCGTCCGGCGTGTTCACCGGCGTCAGCGGCCCCCGCCCGTCGAAGAAGGCGATCAGGTTGTCCGCCGCCAGGTTCGCCATGGCCAGCCGGGTGGGCACGCTGGCACTCGCGATGTGCGGGGTCAGCACCACGTTGGGCACGGTGAGCAGGTCCGGGTGGACACTGGGCTCGCCCTCGAACACGTCCAGGCCGGCGGCGGCGATGCGCCGATCGCGCAGCGCGGCGGCCAGGGCCGCGTCGTCCACGATGCCGCCGCGGGCGATGTTGATGAGCGTGGCGGTCGGCTTCATCTGCGCCAGTTCGGCAGCCCCGATGGCGTGGTGCGATGCGGCCGTGTAGGGCAGCACCAGCACGAGGTGATCGGCCGTGCGCAGCAACTCGTCCTTGTCCACATAGCGGGCGCCGCATTCGCTCTCCAGCGCGGGCGACAGGCGCGAACGGTTGTGATAGATCACCTTCATGCCGAACCCGTGCGCACCGCGCCGTGCGATGCCCTGCCCGATGCGGCCCATGCCCAGAATGCCCAGCGTGCTGCCGTGCACTTCGGCGCCGGCGAACATGTCGTAGCTCCACTTCGTCCACTGCCCGGCGCGCAGATAGTGCTCGCTCTCGGTCATGCGGCGCGCCGTGGCCATGAGCAGCGCAAAGCCGAAGTCGGCCGTGGTTTCCGTCAGCACGTCGGGGGTGTTGGTGCCCTGCACGCCGGCGGCAGTGAGAGCGTCCACGTCGAAGTTGTTGTAGCCCACCGCCATGTTGGCCACGATGCGCAGGTTCGGGCAACGCGCCAGCAGGCCGGCATCGATGCGCTGGCTGCCGGTGGTCAGTGCGCCGTCCTTGTCCTGCAGGCGCTCGGCCAGTTCAGCGGGCGACCACACCACGTCGTCGGGGTTGGCCTGCACGTCGAAGTGCTGCGAGAGGCGTTCGACCACTTCGGGAAAGATGGCGCGTGCCACGAGGATGCGGGGCTTGGACATGAACGAAACCTCTCAAACGAACCAGATGAAGGTGATGGCGACGAACAGCGGCACCAGAATGCCGACCGACCAGAGCATGTAGCCGAAGAAGCTGGGCATCTTCACGCCGCGCTCTTCGGCGATGGCCTTGACCATGAGGTTCGGCGCGTTGCCGATGTACGTGCAGGCGCCCATGAAAACGGCCCCGGCCGAAATGGCCGCCAGCGTGGGTGCGAGCGTGGTCATCAGAACGGCAGGGTCGCCGCCGGCGGTGTTGAAGAACACCAGATAGGTCGGCGCGTTGTCCAGGAACGCGCTCAAGAAGCCGGTGGCCCAGAAATACATGGCCGGATCGGGCGAGCCGTCGGCCCGTGTCACCGCGCTCACCACCGCGCCGAACGGCCCTTGCGTGCCTGCCTTGAGCATGGCGATCACGGGAATGATGGTCAGGAAGATGCCTGCGAACAGCTTGGCCACCTCCTGCATCGGGCCCCAGCTGAACTGGTTGTCGGCATGCACCTGGCGCGGCGTGAGCGAGAGCGACGCGGCGATCACGGCGAGCAGCCCCAGGTCGCGCACCAGGCCCGGCAGGCCCACGGGAGTGCCCGCAATGCTCCAGGCCACCGGCGACTTCCAGAAACCGCTGAGCAGCACCAGTGCGACGACGATGCCCAGCAATGCGAAGTTGACCTTGCCGTCGAATCCGATCGATCGCGAATCGGGCGTGGGATCGACCGGTAGCCGTTCTTCGCGCCGGTGGTAGTACCAGTGGTCGAGCCCGTAGAAGATGGCCAGCAGGCTGCCGATGAGGAACAGCGTTTCCTGGTAGATATGGCCCACCGTCCAGAAGAAATCCACGCCTTTCAGAAAGCCGAGGAACAGCGGCGGGTCGCCCAGCGGCGTGAGCGATCCCCCCGCGTTGGAGACGATGAAGATGAAGAACACGACGACATGCGCCACGTGCTTGCGGTTGTCGTTGGCGCGCACCAGCGGGCGGATGAGCAGCATCGACGCCCCGGTCGTGCCCATGAAGCTCGCCAGCACCGCACCGATCGCCAGGATGGCCGTGTTCAGGCCGGGACTGCCGTGCAGGTTGCCGCGCACATGGATGCCGCCCGCCACGGTGAACAGCGCGGCCAGCAGGATGACGAAAGGAATGTATTCCGCCAGCAGCGCGTGGACCAGGCTGACCCCTGCGGCCCCCAATCCGAAGACCGCAGCGAACGGCACCAGAAACGCCAGCGCCCAGGCGGCCGCGACCTTGCCGAAATGGTGGTGCCAGAACACGGGCGCAAACAGCGGCACCAGCGCGATCGACAGCAGGATGCCCGCGAACGGCACGCCCCAAAGCACCGACAAAGTGCTCCCGTCGATCTCTGCGGCCTGCGCGAGACCGGGCAGCAGGCCGGCGGCGATCAGAAATACCCAGCGGGAAATGGCCATGGCGTCAAAAGTCTCCGTTGCAGGTTGTTGTGGAAAGGCGGGTCGATCCAAGCCCGTGCGGTGCGGCCCGCGCCCGCGCCTCAGTCCGGCGGTCGCCCTCACTGCGGCGCAGGAATCTCGAACACCTGGCGCAGGTACGCCAGATACTTCTCGTCGTCGCACATGCCCTTGCCGGGGGTGTCCGACAGCTTGGCCACCGGCTGGCCGTTGCAGCGCGTCATCTTGATCACCACCTGCAGCGGCTCGCAACCCACGTCGTTGGTGAGGTTCGTGCCGATCCCGAACGCCAGTTGGCAGCGCCCGCGGAACTGCTGGTACAGCTCGATGGTGCGCGGCACCGTGAGCGCGTCGCTGAAGATCAGCGTCTTGGTCAGCGGATCGACGCGGTTGCGGCGGTAGTGGTCGAGCAGGCGCTCGCCCCACGCGAACGGGTCGCCGCTGTCGTGGCGCGCACCGTCGAAGAGCTTGCAAAAGTACATGTCGAAGTCGCGCAGGAAGGCGCTCATGCCGTACACGTCCGACAGGGCGATGCCCAGGTCGCCGCGGTATTCCTTGGCCCACATCTCGAAGCCGAAGATCTGGCTGTCGCGAAGGCGCGGGCCCAGCGCCTGGCAGGCCTGCAGGTACTCGTGCGCCATGGTGCCCAGCGGCGTCACGCCCAGCTTCATGGCATAGAGCACATTGCTGGTGCCGGCGAACTGCCCCGGCCCCGGGAGCGCGCCCGAAGCGCGCCGGTCCCCCGTGCCCAGGCGGGCGCAGAGCACGCGCAGCACCTCTTCGTGCCAGGCGCGGCTGAAGCGCCGGCGGGTGCCGTAGTCTGCGATCTTGAGGTCGCCCAGGCCATCGGCCTGCAGCAGCGCGATCTTGGCGTCGAGCCGGCGGCGGCCCTCGGGAAAGTCGGGCACCTTCTGCGTATTGCGAAAGTACACCTCGTTCACGATGGCCAGTACCGGCACCTCGAACAGGATGGTGTGCAGCCAGGGCCCGGTGATCGTGATGTCGATCTCGCCCGATGGCAGCGGGCTGACGGTGATGTATTTTTCGTTGAGCTTGAAGAGCCCGAGGAAGTCCACGAAGTCGCTTTTGATGAAGCGCATCGACCGCAGGTAGGCCAGCTCGGCATCCTGAAAGTGCAGGCTGCACAGCGACCGGATTTCCTCACGGATCTCGCTCACGAACGGCACCAGTTGCACGCCGGGATTGCGGCAGCGAAAGCGGTATTCCACCTGGGCGCCGGGAAACTGGTGCAGCACCACCTGCATCATGGTGAACTTGTAGAGGTCGGTGTCGAGCAGGCTGGTGATGATCATGGTGAAAGCGGCCGTGGCGGGCCGGCTGGGCATCTGCGGTGGACGGCAGCGGCGCACCGTCGGGCGACATTGTGTCATCAAGGGCGCCCCATCGCAGAGCGTGCCGCTGGTCCGGTTCTTGCGCTGCGCATGGGCCGCCGCACCTCAGGGCGGGGTGCATCCACCTCACTCCATCGCGCACATGTCGCACGACGGAATGTGGCTGGCCAGCCAGTGCCCTCGCAGCGCGTATGCTCAATGCGCCGCAGAGACGACGGCACATCCTTCTTCAAAAACAAAGGTATTTCAATGCGCCATTCCCGCCCGCCCACCACACCTTCCAACGCGCGCGCCGTGTGGCGCTACACCGCCACCCTCACGGCGGCCCTGCTGGTCCTCGCAGGCTGCGGCGGCGGTGGTGGCGGTGGTGGCGGTGGTGGCGGCAGTGGCAGCGCACTGGGCCCGGGCCAGGATTCGGCCTGCGCCGTGGTGAGCGACGGCGGCTCGGTCACGGTCGGCTCCGGACTGCCGGGCGATCCCGCAGCGCCCGAGCCGGCCTCCGGCTACAAGGTGGGCAAGACTGCGGTCTATGCCAAGCAGTACATGGTGAGCACGGCCAACCCGCTGGCGTCGCGCGCAGGCTGCGAAGTGCTGCGCCAGGGCGGCTCCGCGGTCGATGCGGCCGTGGCGGTGCAGATGGTGCTCGGGCTGGTCGAGCCACAGTCTTCGGGACTGGGCGGCGGCGCCTTCATGCTGCACTACGATGCGGCGGCCAAGAAAGTGCAGGCCTACGATGGCCGCGAAACCGCGCCCGCGGCGGCGACGGAAAACTACCTGCGCTGGGTGAGCGACAGCGACCGCACCCTGCCCCAGCCCGGCGGGGCTCGCGCCAGCGGCCGGTCCATCGGCACGCCCGGTGCGGTGCGCATGCTGGAGATGGCCCACCAGGACCACGGCAAGCTCAAGTGGAGCGAGCTGTTCCAGCCCGCCTCCAAGCTGGCCTCCGACGGCTTTCAGATCAGCGGCCGCATGGCCAGCGCCATTGCCGGCGCCACGGGCGGCCTGTCGCGCGACCCTGAAGCCGTCGCCTATTTCTTCAATGCCGACGGCACCCCCAAGGGCCTGGGCACGCTGATCAAGAACCCCGCCTACGCCACCACGCTGAACACCATCGCCGGTGGCGGCGCCGACGCGTTCTACACCGGCCCGGTGGCGCAAGGCATCGTGAACAAGATCAAGGTCACCAGCGGCGGCACGCCCACCGTGGCGATCACCCCCGGCCTGACCGAGATGAGCGATCTGGCCAACTACCGCGCCAAGCGCCGCGACCCGGTCTGCACCACCTACCGCGACTACTGGGTGTGCGGCATGTCGCCACCGTCGTCCGGCGGCATCGCCGTGGCCTCGGCGCTCGGCATTCTGGAAAACTTCAACCTCGCGAACTACAAGCCCACGGCCATCGACATCGAAGGCGGCAAGCCTTCGGTGATGGGCGTGCACCTGGTGAGCGAGGCCGAGCGCCTGGCCTATGCCGACCGCGACAAGTACATCGCCGACACCGACTTCGTGTCGCTGCCCGGCGGCTCGCCAGCCGCCATGCTGGACAAGACCTACCTGCGCAACCGCGCGGGCCTGATCAGCATGACCAAGAGCATGGGCACGGCAGTGGCCGGCGACCTGAGCAACAAGCCCGCTGGCGTGAGCCTGATCGACGAGAAGGGCACGACGCACTTCACCATCGTGGACAAGCAGGGCAACGCCGTGGTGATGACCACCACGGTGGAAGCCGGCATGGGTTCGTTCCACATGACGCAGGGCTTTCTGCTGAACAACCAGTTGACCGACTTCTCGGCCACGCCGACCGACAGCACCGGCGCCGTGGTGGCGAACCGGGTCGAAGCCGGCAAGCGGCCGCGCAGCTCGATGGCACCCACGCTGGTGTTCAAGAAGGCGGCCGATGGCAGCATGGGCGACTTCCTGATGGGCACCGGCTCGCCAGGCGGCGGCACCATCATCCAGTACGTGGTGAAGACCGTGGTCGGCGCGCTCGACTGGGGCCTGGATGCGCAGCAGGCCACCTCGCTGGTGGACTTCGGCGCCAGCAACAGCCCCACGACGTCGCTGGGCGGTGAGCACCCGGCCATCAACAGCGCCAACGGCGGCAACGACGATCCGCTGATCACCGGCCTGCGGGCACTGGGCCACACCGTATCCACCTCGGCGCAGTCGAGCGGCACCAGCACCATCATCCGCGTGCAACGCAATGGCGAAAGCGTGCTGCAGGGCGGCGCCGATCCACGCCGTGAAGGCGTGGTCCTGGGCGACACCTACAAGCCCTGATCCCCTGGCGGAGGCGGAGAACGGCCTGCCAGGACGGCTCTCCTGCAAGCCATAGAGATAGAGCACCGGCCGCGCAAGCGCGCCGGTGCTTTTTTCATGGGCCGCTCAATCCCGGGGAATGTGCAGGGGCGCGAGCGCGTCCTTCAACCGCTGCGGCAGCGGGCGGGGCCGGCGGTCCTCACGGCCCACATACACATGCACGAAGTGCCCGCCTGCCGCCGACTCGGCCGCGCCCTGGGCGAACAGCCCGACTTCGTAGCGCACGCTGGAATTTCCCAAGTGCGCCACGCGAATGCCGGCCTCGACCGTCTGGGGAAATGCCAGCGGGGCGAAATAATGGCATTGGGTTTCCACCACCAGGCCAATCGTCTCGCCCGAGTGGATATCCAGCGCGCCCTGCTCGATCAAATAAGCATTGACGGCGGTATCGAACCAGCTGTAATAAATCACATTATTCACGTGGCCATAGGCGTCGTTATCGGCCCAGCGCGTGGTAATCGTGCGGAAGACGGAATAGGCAGAGCGCGGCTCAGGCGCACGGCGGGGCGGCGCAGTCAAAGGCGGAGCATTCATGGGCGCAAATTCTGCCAGCGGGGCTTTCTGTTTGATGTGCCTCATGCGACGACCGTTTTTGGTAATGCACTCTAATCATGTTGCAACGCAGCAAAATCGCTTGATTCCTGTTCTCAACGGCCTAGAATCCCATCCATGCTGCACTGCAACATGACTCACGGGTCACGACAGCGCAGATGTCTCAACCCTTTGTCCCTCGCGGACCCATCAATAGGAGATACACCATGTCGCTGACCCCAGAACAACTCATCGCATCCCACAAGGCCCATTTGGAAACCCTGTTCGGCCTGACGAACAAGGCCTTCGAAGGCATGGAAAAGCTGGTCGAGCTGAACGTGACCGCCTCCCGTGCCGCCCTGGCCGAAGTCGCCACGCACACGCAAGCCGTGTTGAGCGTGAAGGATGCACAAGAGCTGCTGTCCCTGCAGTCCAGCCTGTTCCAGCCCCTGGCTGAAAAGACCGCCGCCTACAACCGCCACCTGTACGACATCGCATCGAGCACCAGCGCTGAATTCGGCCGCACGTTCGAAGCCCAGGCCTCCGAAGCCCAGCGCAACTTCAGCAACCTGGTGGACACCGCCGCCAAGAACGCCCCCGCTGGCTCCGAAACCAGCGTGGCCGTGTTCAAGAGCGCCGTCTCCGCAGCCAACAACGCTTTCGAATCCGTGCAAAAGGCCGTGAAGCAAGCCAGCGATGTCGCTGAAGCCAACTTCAACGCCGTGGCCAACACGGCCGCCAACGCCGCTGCCAAGTCGGCCGCCGCCGTGCAGCAGCGCAAGCGCTAAAAAGTTGTCTCCTTGGATCTCTCGAGAACGGTTTCAGGGATCCAATTCAAAGCCCGGTTTCTACCGGGCTTTTTTTTGCCCGTAGATTCCCGGCCCCAGTCCAGTCCCAGGCGCCGGCATGGCGCAACGTCCGCATCCATGCAAACCACTGACAACGTCCTTGCGCTGCTGAAAGCCCTCGAAGTCGAGCTGCACACCCCGGAGACTCGCGGCAATCCGGCAAGGCTGGGCGCACTCCTGCACGACGGCTTTCGCGAGTTCGGCCGGTCGGGCGGCACCTATGCCAAGGCAGACGTCCTGTCGCAACTGCCGGCGCTGCCGCAGGGCCCAGCCCTCACCACCCTGCTCGCGGACCGCTTCGAGATCACGCTTTTGAGCGATGCCGTCGCTCTGCTCACTTACCGCTCGGTGCACCGGCTGGCCGATGGAGCCTTCGACCGCTGGACGCTGCGCACCTCGATCTGGGAGCGCTTGCCACTCGGCTGGCAGATGCGCTTTCACCAGGGAACGCCCACCGCGCCGTTCGATCCGGATGCGTGAGCGACTCGGGCAGGGGTCTCTTCTCTCCTCTTCTCTTCTCGTCCAGGCACGGCACGGCACGGCACGGCCAGCATTCACACTGGCATGGACGGGCCGAGACCCTGCGATAAACCTGCGATTCCTCAGGCCATACTTAAGAATCATTCTCGTTGGCCCTATCATCGCCCGGTTTCCACATTCAAAGAGACCGCATCCATGTCGAAGTCCATGAAAGCCGTTTTGGCGGCCTGCCTTTTCGCCGCAGCCGGCGCCGCGTCCGCCCAGGATCAGGTGGTCAACCTGTACTCCGCGCGCCACTACGCCACCGATGAAGCGCTGTACACCGGCTTCACCAAGGCCACGGGCATCAAGGTGAACCGCGTGGACGCCGACGACGCCGGCATCATGGCCCGCCTGAAGGCGGAGGGCACGGCCTCACCCGCCGACGTGATCCTGCTGGTGGATGCGGCCCGGCTGTACCGTGGCGAGGTCGATGGGCTGTTCCTGCCCATTCGCTCCAAGGTGCTGGAAGACACCATTCCGTCCAACCTGCGCGCCAAGCCCGCGGCCGATGGCGGCATCGCATGGTTCGGCCTGTCCACCCGTGCCCGCGTGATCGTGTACAACAAGGACAAGGTCAGCAAGGAAGACGTGGACACCTACGAAGAGCTGGGCGACCCCAAGAACAAGGGCAAGGTCTGCATCCGCTCCGGCTCGCACCCCTACAACCTGAGCCTGTTCGGCGCCGTGACCGAGCACATGGGCGAGCAAAAGGCCGAGGCCTGGCTCAAGGGCGTGGCCGGCAACCTGGCACGCCCACCCAAGGGCGGGGACACCGACCAGATCAAGGCCGTGGCGTCGGGCGAGTGCGATATCGCCGTGACCAACAGCTACTACCTCGCCCGCATCATGCGTTCGGAAAAGCCCGAGGACAAAGCCATCGCCGGCAAGGTGTCGGTGGTGTTCCCCAACCAGCAATCGTGGGGCACGCACATGAACATCGCCGGTGGCGCCGTGGCGCGCAACACCAAGAACCAGGCCAACGCGGTCAAGTTCCTGGAATACCTGGCCAGCCCCGAAGCGCAGAACTACTTCGCCAACGGCAACAACGAATGGCCCGCCGCCAAGGGCGTGGACACGGCCAACCCCGCGTTGAAGGCCATGACGGACGGCAAGCCCTTCAAGAGCGAAACCATTCCGATCAGCGCCGTGGGCGAGCACATGACGAAGGTGCAGCAGATGCTGGACCGCGTGAACTTCCAGTAAGCCGCACGCCTCGCCTCCCCCCTGCAAAAAGCCCGGTTCGCCGGGCTTTTTCGCGTCCGGTGCTTCGGCCATAATTGACGTTTACGTTAACGTAATTCACATCGAGGAGTCAATTCCCATGGACATCCAAGGCAAGGTATTCATCGTCACCGGCGGCGCGTCCGGCCTGGGCGAAGGCACGGCACGCAAGCTGACCACGCAGGGCGGCAAGGTCGTGATCGCCGACATGCAGGCCGACAAGGGCGAGGCCGTGGCCCGCGACATCGGCGGCGCCTTCGTGAAGTGCGACGTGAGCCAGGAAGCCGATGGCCAGGCCGTGGTGGCCAAGGCCGTGTCCCTGGGCAAGCTGATGGGCCTGGTCAACTGCGCGGGCATCGCCCCCGCCGAGAAGACCGTGGGCAAGAACGGCGCGCACGCCCTGCCGCTGTTCACCAAGGCCATCACGGTGAACCTGATCGGCAGCTTCAACATGATCCGCCTGGCCGCCGAAGCCATGGCCAAGAACGAGCCCGAAGCCACCGGCGAGCGCGGCGTGATGATTTCCACCGCCAGCGTGGCGGCCTACGACGGCCAGATCGGCCAGGCGGCCTACGCGGCTTCGAAGGGCGGGATCGTGGGCATGACGCTGCCGATCGCACGCGATCTGGCGCGCAACGGCATCCGCAACATGACCATCGCCCCCGGCATCTTCGGCACGCCCATGCTGTTCGGCATGCCGCAGGAAGTGCAGGATGCGCTGGCGGCCGGCGTTCCGTTCCCCAGCCGCCTGGGCACGCCCGAAGACTACGCGCGCCTGGTGCAGCACATCTTCGAGAACGACATGCTCAACGGCGAGGTGATCCGCCTGGACGGCGCGATCCGCCTGGCGCCGCGCCGATCAACAGTTTGCTATTTAAATAATAGCAACACCCCCTAGAGGAATATGTGCTGGCGGCCTTTTTAGTTGATAAATCCGCCAGCAACCTTTCCCCTGCAACCATCCTGCAGCCTACCCCCGCAGCTGCTCGCGCAGCCGCTGGCCGATGTCGGGCCGCGCGAGGAACGGGTCGGGCGGGTTCTCGCCGCGCACGATGTGCTCCATGCGGCTTTGCACGTTGCCCAGCGCCTGCGGGTGGCTGAAGATGTAGAACTGCCCTGCCCCCACGGCGTCGAACACCCGCTGTGCCACTTCGGCCGCGGTCACCTTGCCGCTGCTGACGGCCTTGTCGGTCATGGCCTGGCCGATCATCTGGCTCTTGGTGAGCTGCACGGCCGGCGTGTCCGGCCGGTTGCGTTCGCTGCGGGTGATGCCCGTGGGCACGAAGTACGGGCACAGCACGCTGGCGCCGATCTGGTCGGTGACGAGCGCCAGGTCCTGGTGCAGCGTTTCGGACAGGGCCACCACCGCGTGCTTGCTCACGTTGTAGATGCCCATGTTGGGGGCCGTCAGCAGCCCGGCCATGCTGGCCGTGTTGACGATGTGGCCGCGCCACTGCGGGTCCTTCGCGGCGGCGGCCAGCATCATGGGGGTGAACAGGCGCACGCCGTGCACCACGCCCATCACGTTCACGCCCATCACCCAGTCCCAGTCCTTCACGCTGCTTTCCCACAGCAGCCCGCCCGCGCCCACGCCCGCGTTGTTGAACACGAGGTGCGGCGCGCCGAAGCGCTGCTGCACGTCGGCGGCCAGCTGCTCCATCTGCGCGGCGTCGGCCACGTCCACGCGCCGCGCCAGCACGGCGGCGCCCGCAGCCTGCAGCTCGGCCGCGGCGGCATCCAGCGCGTCCTGCTGCACGTCCACCAGCACGAGATTCATGCCCCGCTGCGCGCCGATGCGGGCGCATTCGAGGCCGAAGCCCGATCCCGCGCCGGTCAGTACCGCCGTCTTGCCCTCGAACGATTCGATCATGCTGTCTCCGTTGTCTTGAGTACGTAGCCGATGCGTGGGAAATGCACGTGCAGCGTGCCCGCCCGCGCATCGGTGCGGGCCAGCGTGTAGCGCGTGCGCGTGGCCGCGACGAGCGTGCCTTCGGTCGGCTCGGTGCCGAAGGTTTCGGCGGCGATGGTGATCCGGCTGCCCAGCGCGATGCCGTGCTCGTCCTGGAACGGCTCCGGCGGCAACGGCAGGGGCTCGGCCGCAGCGGCCACGGCGATCGCGTCCTCGGCGGTGAACTTCTCCATGCGGCCGTGGCCCAGGGCGGCGATGCGGTCCATCCACTCGGGCACGGCGGGCGTGGCGGCGAAGATGTCGGCCATCACCGGCACGCAGGTGCGCGTGAACCACAGCGGGTGGTAGGCGGCGAAGTCGGCCAGGCACGGCTCGGCGCCGAACAGGAATTCGTGCTCTTCGGCCATGTGCGCGATGCGGCGCAGGTACGAGCGGTAGGCCGCCGCGGCATCCGCCGGGCGCAGGCGGTTCATGCCGACGGTCATGGCCTTGCGGTCCTCGCCGAACGCCTGGATCGCGCCCGGCGGCAGGTTGGCGAACAGCACCGCCGCGCCGCGCGGCTGCAGGTTGTAGGCCATGGCGGCCCAGAACAGCGTGGTGTCGGCCCACTGCGCGAACACGCGCGAGACGCCCTTGAGGTGCGGCGGGTACAGCACCGGCTCGGGCTGGGCGTGCTCCAGCACGTCGCAGATCAGCGCGGTGTCGCAGTAGATGTCGGCCCCCACCTGCAGGAACGGCGTGCGCCGGTAGCCGCCGGTGAGCGCCAGCACGTCGGGCTTGGGCGCCAAGCGGGGCACGATGACCGACTTCCAGGCCAGGTGCTTGAAACCCATCACGGCGCGGATCTTTTCGGAGAACGGCGACGAGGGGTAGTGGTGAAGGATCAAGTCGGTCATGGGCGATTCTCCTGGCCTGAGTGCGGGTGCTCGGGCGCGGCCCGCCGTCAGGCGGGGCCGCTCCACAGCATTTCGATGTGGGGAATGTTGTCTTCGACGTATTCGGCCGAGACGGCAACGAAGCCCATCTCGCCGTAGAAGCGCTGCAGGTGCGCCTGCGCGCTGATGCGCACCGCGCGGTCCGGCCAGGTGGCCTGCGCGCGCGCCAGCCCCTCGCGCACCAGGGCCCAGCCCATGCCGGTGCCGCGCGCCTCGGGCGCGACGACCACGCGGCCGATGGAGGGCTCCACGTAGTGCACGCCCGGGTCGGACAGCCGCAGGTAGGCCTGCAGGTCGCCCGCCCCGCCCCGGCCCAGCAGGTGCCACGCGGTCTTGTCGGCGTCGTCAGGGTCTTGGTAGGGGCCTTGTTCGAGGATGAACACGCGGCAGCGCAGCGCCAGCGCGTCGTGCAGCGCATGCACGCCCATGTCGTCGAAGCGGGCCCAGGTCCAGTGCAGCGCCATCGTCAGACGAGCTTGACGAGCTGCTTGCCGAAGTTCTTGCCCTTGAGCAGGCCGAGGAAGGCTTCGGGCGCGGCGGCCAGGCCCTCGGCGACGGTCTCGCGCGGGCGCAGCTTGCCGGAGCCGACCAGCGTGCCCAGTTCCTTGAGGGCTTCGGGCCAGATCTCCATGTGCTCGCTCACGATGAAGCCTTCGATCTTCATGCGGTTCACCAGGATCAGCGCGGGATTTTGCAGCGGCAGCGGCTGGCCGTCGTAGCCGGCGATCATGCCGCACACGGCCACGCGGGCGAAGGCATTGGCGCGCAGCAGCACCGCGTCGAGGATGTAGCCGCCCACGTTCTCGAAGTGGCCGTCGATGCCGTTCGGGCAGGCTTCCTTGAGGGCCTTGGACATGGACTTGAGGTCGCCGTGCTCGCGGTGGTCGATGCAGGCGTCGAAGCCCAGCTCTTCGGTGGCGTACTTGCACTTGTCAGGGCCGCCGGCGATGCCCACCACGCGGCAGCCACGGGCCTTGGCCAGCGCGGCGAAGGCGCTGCCGACCGCGCCGGTGGCGGCGCTCACCACCACGGTTTCACCGGCCTTGGGCGCGATGATCCTGACCAGGCCGTACCAGGCGGTGACGCCGGGCATGCCCACGGCGCCCAGGTAGTGCGACAGCGGCACGTGGGTGGTGTCCACCTTGCGCAGCATGCCGGGCGCATTGCCGTCCACCACGCTGTACTGCTGCCAGCCGCCCATGCCGACGACCTTGTCGCCCACGGCGAACTTGGGGTGGCGGCTCTCGGCCACCTCGCCCACCGTGCCGCCGATCATCACCTCGCCCAGCGGCTGGCTGGCCGCGTAGCTCTTGCTGTCGTTCATGCGGCCGCGCATGTACGGGTCCAGGCTCAGGTAGTGGTGGCGCACCAGCACCTCGCCGTCTTTCAGGGCCGGCGTGTCGGTGGTCACCCACTTGAAGTTGCTGGTGGCGGCTTCGCCTTGCGGGCGGTTGTCGAGCAGGATCTGTTGGTTGGAAGGCATGGTGGACTCCTTGGGTTTACTACATTTTTCATAGCAGCCTGCCGGCGTATTCATTGCGCTGGCAGGCAGTTTGACTCAAAGGCCTCGGGGCCTGAAAGCCGACGGATCAATCGGTGGACAGCGCGCCTTCCACGGCGCCCGCGCCTTGCGGCGCGCCCGCGGGGGCCAGCTTGCGCCGCACGTACTTGAACGTGCCGGTGGCATGGCAGCACACGCGGCCTTCCGAATCGGACACCGTGCCCTCGGTGAAGGCCATGGCCACGGTGCGGTGGATGAGCCGCCCCCGCGCCACCAGCGGGCCGCGCGCGGGCTGCATGAAGCTCGTCTTCATCTCGATGGTGACGACGCCGAAGTCGGGCGTATCGCTGCGCGCCGCCGTGGCCATGGCCACGTCCAGCAGCGTCATGGCAGCGCCCCCATGGGTGACGGCGAACGAGTTCATGTGCTCGGGGCGCGCCTCGTAGCGCAGCTCGGACTCGCCGTCCGCCATGCGGTGCAGCGTGAAGCCCAGTTCATCGACAAAGGGAATTTCGACACCAAAACTCAGCACAGGGCACTCCAGGAATCAATGGAAAGACGAAAAGCATAGCCACGAAAAGACACCGCCCGCCTCACCGCCGCTGCCGCTGGGGTAGCAGAGGTTTCGCCGCCGGGCCGCCCCAAGGCGAAACGCAGCCCCCTTGGGGGGCAGGAAGCGACACGCAGTGCGCGACCGTGGGGGCGATACTTCGCCGCCGGGCCGCCCCAAGGCGAAACGCAGCCCCCTTGGGGGGCAGGAAGCGACACGCAGTGCGCAACCGTGGGGGCGCAGGACATTCAGCCTCCGGTGACGATGCTCACGCCGCCATCCACGGCCAGCCACTGGCCGGTGATGTGCTTGCCGGCGTCGCTGGCATACAGCAGGCACAGGCCCTTCAGGTCTTCGTCGTCGCCCAGGCGGCCGAGCGGTGCATGGTTGGCGAGTTTTTCCTCGCCCATGGCCTTCAGGGTGCCCGCCGTCATCCGGCTCGGGAAGAAGCCCGGGCAGATGGCGTTCACGCGAAGGTTGTACTTGCCCCATTCGGCCGCCAATGCACGCGTGAAGTTGATCACGGCGCCCTTGGAGGTGTTGTAAGCGATGGTGTTCATGCCGCTGGGGTTGCCGCCCAGCCCGGCGATGGACGCCACGTTGATGATGCTGCCGCTGCGCCGCCCGATCATGCTGCGCTTGGCGATCTGCTGGCTCAGGATGAAGTAGCCGCGCACGTTCAGGTTCATCACCTTGTCCCAGGCCTCCACCGGGTGGTCCTCGGCCGGGGCGCCCCAGGCGGCGCCGGCGTTGTTGACCAGGATGTCCACGTCGCCCACGCGCTGCAGCGTCTCGTCGGCCAGGCGGCGGATGTCGGTCTCCTGCGCGCAGTCGGCGGCGATCCAGCGGGTGTCGATGCCGGCCTGCTGCAGGGTGGCCGTGGCCTCCTCCAGGTCGGACGCCTTGCGCGAGCTGAGCACGATGCGCGCGCCGGCCTCGCCCAGCGCCTGCGCCAGCTGCAGCCCCAGCCCGCGCGAGCCCCCGGTGACCAGCGCGGTCTTGCCCGAGAGGTCGAACAGTTGTTGGATGGTGCGGGTCATGGTTGGGTCTCCTCGTTGGTGTGGATGGGTCGGCCGGCGTCGTCTGCGCGGCGCCGGTGCATTGTGCTGCGCGCGGGGCCGCCGCGCTGTCTCGCGGGCGATGCCGGGGCGCCGCGCGCGGTCCGCGTGCGGCGATGCAGCCGGCCGCTCAGAACGCGTCTTCCGGCAGGCTGGCGCAGGTGTCGTCGCGCGTGCGCACCACGTTCAGCCACGCGCCGATCTTGGGCAGTTCGTAATGGAAGAAGTAGCGCGCCGCGCCCAGGCGGCCCACGCTGGCGGGCGCAGCCTGCGCGGCATCGGTGCGCAGCGTGGCCAGGGCCACGTCCAGCCACACCCAGGCCAGCACCATGTGGCCGAAGGCCTGCATGTACGGCACCGCGTTGGCCAGCGCCTCGGTGGGCTCGCCCGTCGCCCAGGCGGCCTTGGTCGCCGCGCCCACCTGCTGAAGGGCCTGCGCCAGGGCATTGGCATGCTCGGCCAGCGCGGGCTGCTGGATGGCCCGCTCCACGGTGGCGTTGATGCGCGCGGCCAGCAGTTGCAGGCCCCGGCCGTTTTCCATCAGCACCTTGCGGCCCAGCAGGTCCAGCGCCTGGATGCCGTGCGTGCCCTCGTGGATCATGTTCAGGCGGTTGTCGCGCCAATACTGCTCCACCGGAAAGTCGCGCGTGTAGCCATAGCCGCCGTGGATCTGGATGGCCAGCGAATTGGCCTCCAGGCACCATTCGCTGGGCCAGCTCTTGGCGATGGGGGTGAGCACCTCCAGCAGGAGCCGCGCCTCGTCGGCTTCGGCGCAGGCGCCCGTGTGCTGCTCGTCCACCAGCCGCGCGCAGAACAGGTTGAGCGCCAGCGCACCCTCGCCGTAGCTCTTTTGCGCCAGCAGCATGCGCTTGATGTCGGCATGCTCGATCAGGCGCACCTGGGGCGAGGCCGCATCCTTGCCGGCCTTGCCCAGCAGCCGGCCCTGCGGCCGGTTCTTCGCGTAATCCAGGCTCGCTTCGTAGCCCGCCAGCCCCAGCATGGTCGCAGCCATGCCGATGGCGATGCGGGCCTCGTTCATCATGTGGAACATGCACTTCAGCCCCTCGCCGGGCTGGCCGACCCGGTAGCCGATGGCGCCCGCGCGGCCTTCGACGGGGTAGCGCCCCTCGCCGAAGTTGAGCAGCGTGTTCGTCGTGCCGCGCCAGCCCAGCTTGTGATTGAGCCCCGCCAGCGCCACGTCGTTGCGCACGCCCGTGAGCTGCCCCTGCGCATCCACCAGCCGCTTGGGCACGATGAACAGCGAGATGCCCCGCGTGCCCGGCACCAGCTTGCCGTCCGGCCCGGGAATCTTGGCCAGCACCAGGTGCACGATGTTCTCGGTCAGCTCGTGGTCGCCGCAGGAGATCCACATCTTGTTGCCGGTGAGCCGGTAGCGCGGGCCCAGCGGGTCGTGCTGCCAGGCACCACCGCCACCACCACCGCCGCTGTCCTCATCACCGTCCGAATCCGGCATGGCGCGCGTGGCCACGTCGGAGAGCGACGAGCCCGCCTGCGGCTCCGACAGGCACATGGTGCCGGCCCAGCGACCGTTGAATTCGTTGTGCGCGAACACCTGCTGCTGCGCCGGCGTGCCGTGCGCCATCAGCAGGTTGGCGTTGCCCGAAGTGAGCAGGCTGGAGCCGATGCTGGCCGACGCCGCCGCGAAGAAGCTGTTGGCCGCCGCCTCCACCGTGTAGGGCAGCTGCATGCCGCCCAGGTCGTAGTCCTGCGCGGCGCTCAGCAGGCCCGACTCGGCATAGGCGCGCCGCGCCTCGTGCGTGGCCTGCGGCAGGATGACCTTCTCGCCATCGAAGCGCGGCTCCTGGGTGTCCACCAGGCGGTTGAAGGGCGCGTACTTCTCCCGCGCGATGCGCTGGCAGGTGTCCAGCACCGCATCGAAGGTTTCGCGCGAATGGTCGGCAAAACGCTCGCGCGATTGCAGCGCGGGGGCGTCCAGCCAGTCGTAGAGCAAGAAATCAACCGTGGTGCGCAGGCTCATGATGGGGCATCGAATAAGGCGCTACCGCAATGAATACGGCGGCACATTGCTACAAATAAAATAGCAAGCATCCGCCACCGGCTTGGGCGGCGGCGGCGCTCTGGTCACCGGCAGGGGGCATCGCTACGGGCGTGCCCCCGGCGTTACAGCACTTCGAAGATGCCGGCGGCGCCCATGCCGCCGCCGATGCACATCGTCACCGCCACGCGCTTGGCACCGCGGCGCTTGCCTTCGATGAGCGCATGGCCCGTGAGGCGCTGGCCGCTCACGCCGTAGGGGTGGCCCAGGGCGATGGCGCCGCCGTTCACGTTCAGCCGGTCGGCGGGAATGCCCAGCTTGTCGCGGCAGTACAGCACCTGCACCGCGAAGGCTTCGTTCAGCTCCCACAGGTCGATGTCCTGCACCGTGAGGCCCAGCTTCTTCAGCACCTTGGGCACGGCGAACACGGGGCCGATGCCCATCTCGTCAGGCTCGCAGCCGGCCACCGCGAAGCCGAGGAACCGGCCCAGGGGCTTCAGGCCCTTGCGGCTGGCGTAGTCCTCGCTCACCAGCACGCAGGCGCCGGCACCGTCGGAGAACTGGCTGGCATTGCCCGCCGAGATCACGCCGCCGGGCATGGCCGGCCGAATGCCGCTGATGCCTTCCTTGGTGGTGCCCTCGCGCGTGCCTTCGTCCTTGCTGACGGTGACCTGCTGGGTGATGAGGCCGCGCACCTTGTCGGCCACGCCGGCCGTCACGGTGATGGGCGCGATCTCATCTTGAAACAAGCCCGCGGCCTGCGCGGCGCAGGCCTTTTGCTGGCTGCCGGCGCCGTATTCGTCCATGGCGTCGCGGCCGATGCCGTAGCGCTTGGCGACCTGTTCGGCGGTCTCCAGCATGCTCCAGTAGATCTCGGGCTTGGCCTTGGCCAGCGCCAGGTCGCGCAGCATGTGCAGGTTCATCTCCTGCTGCACGCAGGAAATGCTCTCCACGCCGCCGGCCACGAACACGTCGGCCTCGCCCGCGATGATGCGCTGCGCCGCCATGGCGATGGTCTGCAGGCCCGACGAGCAAAAACGGTTCACCGTCACGCCCGACACGCTGACCGGCAGGCCGGCGCGCAGCGCGATCTGGCGGGCGATGTTGGCGCCGGTGGCGCCCTCGGGGTTGGCGCAACCCATGAGGACGTCTTCGACCTCGGCGCCGTCGATGCCGGCGCGCGCGATGGCGTGCTGCACGGCATGGCCGCCCAGCGTGGCGCCATGGGTCATGTTGAACGAGCCCTTCCAGCTCTTGGCGAGCGGCGTGCGGGCGGTGGAAACGATCACTGCGGAGGTCATGTGCAATTCCTTGGGATTCGGGGGGACACGTGCGGTGCGCTCGGTCGGGTCAGGAGAAGGTCTTGCCTTGTGCGGCAAGCCGGGCCAGCAAAGGCGCGGGCTCCCAGAACTTCGCATCGTCCAGCGGGTTCTGCGCGAAGCGCTTCATGGCCTGCACCACGTTGAACAGGCCGACCTCGTTGGCGTAGTGCATGGGGCCGCCGCGGTGGATCGGAAAGCCGTAGCCGGTGAGGTACACCATGTCGATGTCGCCCGACTTGCCGGCGATGCCGTCCTCCAGGATGTGCGCGCCCTCGTTCACCAGCGAGAACACCAGGCGCTGCACGATCTCTTCGTCGGAGATCCTGCGCGGCGTGATGCCCAGGCTCTTGCGGTGGTCCTCGATCATGCGGTTGACCACGTCGCTCGGGATCGCGTCGCGCTTGCCGGCCTGGTAGTCGTACCAGCCCGCGCCGGTCTTCTGGCCGTAGCGGCCCATCTCGCACAGCAGGTCAGCCGTCTTGCTGTACTTCATGTCCGGCTTTTCCTGGTAGCGGCGCTTGCGGATCGCCCAGCCGATGTCGTTGCCGGCCAGATCGCCCATGCGGAACGGGCCCATGGCGAAGCCGAATTTTTCGACCGCCTGGTCCACCTGCTGCGGCGTGGCGCCCTCTTCGATCAGAAAGCCCGCCTGCCGGCTGTACTGCTCGATCATGCGGTTGCCGATGAAGCCGTCGCACACGCCCGAGACCACCGCGGTCTTCTTGATCTTCTTGGCCAGGGCCATCACCGTGGCCAGCACGTCCTTGGCGGTGGCCTTGCCGCGCACCACTTCCAGCAGCTTCATCACGTTGGCGGGGCTGAAGAAGTGCATGCCCACCACGTCCTGCGGGCGCTGCGTGAAGCCGGCGATCTTGTCCACGTCCAGCGTGGAGGTGTTGGACGCCAGGATCGCGCCGGGCTTGGCCACGGCATCGAGCTGCTTGAACACGGCCTCCTTCACGCCCAGCTCTTCGAACACGGCCTCGATGATGAGGTCGGCGTCCTTCAGGTCGTCGTACTGCAGCGTGGTGGCGAGCAGGCCCATGCGCTGCTGGTACTTGTCTTCCTTGAGCTTGCCCTTCTTGACCTGCGATTCGTAGTTCTTCTTGATCGTGGCGATGCCGCGGTCCAGCGCCTCTTGCCTGGTCTCCAGGATGGTGACGGGAATGCCCGCGTTCAGGAAGTTCATGGCGATGCCGCCGCCCATGGTGCCGGCGCCGATCACGCCCACCTTGCGAATGTCGCGCTTGGGCGTGTCGGAGGGCACGTCGGCGATCTTGCTCGCGGCGCGCTCGGCCATGAACAGGTGGCGCAGCGCGCGCGATTCGGCCGTCCACATCAGGTTGACGAACAGCTCGCGCTCGTAGGCGATGCCGTCGGCGAACTTGCGCTTGGTGGCGGCCTCGACCGCGTCCACGCATTTTTCGGGCGCCGGGAAGTTCTTGGCCAGCCCCAAGACCATGTTGCGTGCGAACTGAAAGTACGCATCGCCCTCGGGGTGCTTGCACGGCAGGTTGCGCACCAGCGGCAGGGGCCGCACGTCGGCGACGCTCTGCGCGAAGGCCAGGGCCTCGGCGGCCAGAACCTCGGGCGAGGCCACCAGCTTGTCGAACAGCTTCTGGCCGGGGATGGAGCCGATCAGCTCGCTCTTGACCGTCTCGCCGCTCACGATCATGTTCAGCGCGGCCTCCACGCCCAGCACGCGCGGCAGGCGCTGCGTGCCGCCGGCGCCGGGCAGCAGGCCCAGCTTGACCTCGGGCAGCGCCACGCTGCAGCCCGGCGCGGCGATGCGGTAGTGGCAGCCCAGCGCCAGCTCCAGCCCGCCGCCCATGCACACCGAATGGATCGCCGCCACCACGGGCTTGGCCGAGTTCTCCACGGCCAGGATCACCGATTGCAGATTGGGCTCCTGCAGCGCCTTGTCGGTGCCGAACTCCTTGATGTCGGCCCCGCCGGAGAACGCCCCACCGGCGCCCGTGATGACGATGGCGCGGACGGCCGCGTCGGCATTGGCACGCGCCAGCCCGTCGGCCACGCCCTGGCGGGTGGCATGGCCCAGGCCATTGACGGGGGGGTTTTGAAGCGTGATCACGGCCACATCGCCGTGGACTTGGTACTCAGCGGTCATGCGCTTGTTCCTCGGGTTGGAAAAGACAATGCTGCGGGCCTGGCGGCCTTTTAGCGAACGATCGTGCTTTTCCATTCTAGGGGGCTTGCATGGCGGTCTGGTATTCACCGGTGTCCGCTCTGGGACACCCGGCCAGGGCCTGCGGCGAACCGCCCCGCCAGCGCCGGCGCCGGCGATGAACGCCCGCCACCCTGCCCCGACACGCGGCCTCAGTGCGAAAACGCACCGGGCATCGAATCGGCCTCAAGCGCAATAAACACTAGGGGATAATGCTATTAAATAAATAGCATCCACATACCAGGCCGCTCCGTGCGCCTGGAGCGCGCCTGGAGCACGCCTGTGCCATGCGCGGGCCGCCGAAACGGGCGCTGTCCGCAAATGTCTTCGCATCGACAGTCACGAACCGCCTCCCTGCCTAGCATGCCGGCATGACGCCCTCCCCCGCACATCCAACGCCCCTCGAACACGCCGCCCGGCGCGGCGCCGCGCCCTCGGTCACGCCCGCAGCACTGCAGCAGGCCGTGGACTGGGCCATCGTCTCGCGCCGCAGCATCCGCGCCTTTCTGCCCACGCCGGTGCCGCGCGAGACGGTGCTCGCCATCCTGGACGTGGCGCGCCACGCCGCATCGGGCATGAACACGCAGCCCTGGCGCGTGCACGTGCTGACGGGCGCCGCCAAGGCGCGCCTGAGCGAAGCCATCGCCGCCGTGGACGACGACGCCGACGCCTCGGCGGCACTCACCGAGCCCTATCACTACTACCCGCTGCAATGGGTATCGCCCTTCGTGGACCGGCGCCGCAAGGTCGGGTGGGATTTGTATGGCCTGCTGGGCATCGCCAAGGGCGACAAGGCGGCCATGCATGCGCAGCACGGCCGCAACTACCGCTTTTTCGATGCGCCGGTCGGGCTGATCTTCACGGTGCCCCGCGTGATGCAGGCCGGCAGCCTGATGGACTACGGCATGTTCCTGCAAAGCGTGATGGTGGCCGCCCGGGCGCGCGGGCTGGACACCTGCCCGCAGGTGGCGTTCACCAAGTTCCACCCGGTCATCGGCGCCGCGCTGGACATACCCGACACCGAGATGGTCGTGTGCGGCATGAGCCTGGGCCACGCCGACCCGGACCGCATCGAGAACACGCTGGTGACCGAGCGCGAAAGCGCCGAATCCTTCACCACCTTCCACGCATAAAAACCGCCAGGAGACACAGCGCATGGCCGTCATCCCCACCACCACCACCGCAGCAGCAGCAGCAGCAGCAGCAGCAGCAGCAGACCGAGCCACCTCCCGCAACCCCTCCCGCAGCCCCTCCCGGCAGGGCCTGGGCCGCACGGCGGCCAACCACGTTCCGCTCACGCCCATGGGCTTTCTGGACCGCAGCGCGCAGGTGCAGCGCGGCGACACAGTGGCCATCCTCGCGCCCAACACGCCCGCCATGCTGGAGGCGCACCTGGGCATTCCCCTGTGCGGCGCCGCCATCCTGCAGGCCATCGCGGCCATGGGCTTCGACGTGGACCACGTTTACGGCATCACCGAAGTCTCCGGCACGCCCGTGAGCTGCGTGCGCCAGACCGGCTGGGCCGACCTGCCCGAGGCAGCGCGCGCAAAACTGCAAGCGCGCCAGGGCGTGCGCGCCGCCGCGCTGGAAGACCTGCGCGTGCTGAACCCCGACACCCTGCAGCCCGTGCCCGCCGACGGCCTGACCGCCGGAGAAATCATGCTGCGCGGCAACACGGTGATGAAGGGCTACCTCAAGAACCCCGCCGCCACCGACAAGGCATTTGCCGGCGGCTGGTTCCACACTGGCGACATCGCGGTAATGCACCCCGACGGCTACGTTCAGATCACCGACCGGTCCAAGGACGTGATCATCTCGGGCGGCGAGAACATCTCGTCCGTGGAAGTGGAAGACGTGCTGCACCGCCACCCCGCCGTGCTGCTGGCCGCCGTGGTGGCCCAGCCCGACGAGCGCTGGGGCGAAGTGCCCTGCGCCTTCGTGGAACTCAAGCCCGAAGCCGTGGGCACCGTCAGCGCCGAAGAACTGATCGCCTTCTGCCGCAGCCACCTCGCCCGCTTCAAATGTCCGCGCCACGTCGTCTTCGACGCCCTGCCCCGCACCGCCACCGGCAAGATCCAGAAGTTTCGCCTGCGCGAAATCGCAGGCAGCCGCGAGGCCATCACGCAGCTGGCGCAACTGCCGGCCGATTGAGCCGGGCACACGCGCGCAAGCATTCGATGGTGAGGATTTCGCGGATCAAACAACACAGGCACCTGCCGCCCCGAGGCGTGGCGACTTCGCGAGCCCCTGATCCGAAGAATGGCCCCTGGCGCTAACCCTCTCGCGCAACGGCCTGCAGCACCTTCAGGTCGGTCACCTCGATGGACCCGTAGCCCAGCCGAATCGCCCCACGGTCCTGCAGCTCCTGCAAGGCCCGGTTGGCCACCTGGCAAGACACGCCGGACAGCCGCCCCAGCTCTTCCTGCGACAACGCCACGCGCCGCGCCGTGTTGGGAAACAGCGCATCGTTGAACAGCCCCGACAGGCTGTACGCCACCTGCGCCGTCCTATCGCCCAGCCGGTCCGTCTGCACCTGCGCCACGTAGTGGGCCAGCCGCGCATTGAGCTGCCCGATCAGCCACAGCGCGAACGGATGGCTTTCCTGCAACAGCCGCAAGAACTCGCTGCGCGGCAGCAGCGCCACCACGCTGTCGGTCAGCGCCGTCACGGCATAGGGCCGGGGCTCGTCCTTCAGCACCGAACCCTCGCCGAACCACGCGCCCGACGGCACGCCCGCGAACGTGCTGGTGCGCCCCTCGCCGGTGATGTTGTCCAGCTTGAGCATGCCCTGCATCACCCCCGCCCAATGCGCGGTGGGCAGGCCGCGCGAGAACACCGTGCTGCCAGCGGGGAAGCTGCGCACGGTGATCGCAGCGCGGATGCGGCTGGACTGTTCTTCGGTGAGGGCAGCAGTCCAGGCGGATTGGGAAAGGAAGGTGTCCAGGGAGGGTGAATCCATTGTCGGCGGGGCGAAAGAGGTTCGCTTGGATTCTGGAGGAAGTGGCTGTGAGAGCCTATTGGGGGAGATGCTTGTGTGCCCGATGTGCAGCCAGCGGGAGCCATGGCAGTTTGCGACCCAAAGCGGTCTGCCGCCGTGCCCTATGGATCTGTCGTTTGCGGTCGTTCAGTTACTCATAAGTCAGTAACTTAGAGAACACTTTCTTGCGCAGAGCGGCGATCGGTGCTTTCATTGACGGCATGAAACGAGACGGACGCACCCTGGCCCACAATGTGTTAGCGGGCGCGGAAATGGGCTGCGCGCGCTGCGCTCGACCAAAGGCACAGGCCGCCCGCGCAGCCTCACACCCGTGCAGGAGCGCCAGGTTTTTCGCTGGGTCAACGGCAAAAACCCACGTCGGGCTT
>NZ_BQXQ01000026.1 GCF_030159055.1 Acidovorax sp. SUPP3334 | reverse complement strand
CTGATCCTGGCCGCGCTGCGGCTTTTTTGCGCCCGATTCGGGCTGCCGATGAAGGCGGTCATCGCGGCACTGTTCGCCGCTCCCCGTGATCGCCGACCTGTCTGCGGTTGAGAACGGAATTGTTCAGAGCGGACTCGGTATGCAGCCATTCCCAGGCATCTGCCGCCAGGTCAAAATCCTCGAATCGGTGATCCGGCATCCACATTGGAGGCTCCCCTGATTCAGCGTCGAAGTGGTCTGTGCGGTCCTACGCGGCCACAGCCAGCCAGGGCGACTCGGCGGCCGTAGCCACCGCCCCACCTGATTCAGCCGTCTGCGACTCCACCACGTCGCGCTCGGTCTCCTGCTTGCGATCGAGCAGTTTCCAAACACCCTCGTCCATGGTGCCTGAGATCAGGAGGGCAAGCCAGGATACGGCCAGTTTTGACTCATAAGCCTTTTGGTTATTAAATAATTGTCATTTATTACTTTTTGTATTGACGCGTCACCCTTGACTTGCCAGAAGCCTGCTCACTTGACAAATGGCGGGCCCTTCAGTGGGAGCCGCTTGAACTGCGCTGTCGCAGCCCGTCCAGGGAGGAAAGACGGGGGCCGAGGGAGGTACGACCATGCACAATTATCAGGGCTGGGTGAACTTAGATTTCTGAATACCTTAGCGGGATCAACGGCCTAAGGACCTTCTGAAAAACCTCGCTTCCCCAAATCCAAACCCAATAAAATCAACGACTTACAAGGAATTTTTTGGGGATTTCAGGGGTTTTGCAGCCCCTCCCTAAGCTACTTTTGGCGTGAAATCACATAAATCCCGGCCGCCCCTCTACAAGGGGTGACTCCAGGCGGCTTAAGTTTTGAGCATTGGCGTAACCCGGGGCGGTTCAGATTGCCCATGCGTGCAGTTCATGGGCGATGCATCAGCGCCACGGCCGCGTAAATCCGCGCATCGTCCATCGCATAGCGGCCCTCGAACACGCGCTCGCGGCTCCAGGCTGCAGCGTACTCGCCCACCACTCGGATCTCGAAGCGCCGCTCGGACAGCATCAACGTCACGTGAGCGTCCTGAAAGTCCAAGTAGCGCGCCGCGCGCTGGAAATATGCCTTGTAGAACGCCTCCTTGATGCAGAACACCAGCTTGCCGGCGAAAGGTGCTGCACTGGTGAGCGTCTGCTGTTCCTCGGGGCGCAGGATCACGTCGGCCGCGCCGCCCGGCAGGGGCCTGCGCGTGTCGGCGTCGATGCCGATACTCGCGATGTCTTCGCTGGCGATCGCGGCGGCCGCGCAGTATTGGCCGGTGTGCGTGATGCTGCCCGAAACTCCTGGCGGGAAGAGCGGCTCACCCGCAGGCCCGACGCCGATCGCCGCAGGTGCAACTCTGAGGACAGCAAGAGCGCGCCGCGCACAGTTGCGGCCCGCCGTGAACTCGCGGCGACGCTGGTCGATGGCACGGGCGATGTGCGGCTCTTCCTCGGGCCACAGACCAGTCTCCCAGCAGGCACCGAGCTCCGCCTCAACGATGGCTGTTCCGCGCGGTAGCAGTTCGTCAAAGGCCGTCATCGCATACCCCGCCATTGCGCTCGCGCGGCTTGCCAGCGCGAGGGCCGTTGCGGATCTCGGATGCGTTCCACTTGAGATGTTCCTCGTCTTGTCGGACCGCAAGCGGCCGGCCACGCTTCTGTTCGAGGCAGAGTTGTACCTGGTGCCACCGCGGTCGTTTGTGTCGCTTCGGGGTCCCGGCTGGGCGTGGGCTGCGGCTCAATCCAGCCGTTCAGCTGCGTCGGCGATCATCGAAAGAAGGCGATCGAAGTCATCCATGAGCAGGCACGGGTTCAGCAGGGTCAGCTTCAACGCAGCGCGCCCAGCGATCGTTGTCTCGCCGAGCACGGCCTGCCCGCTGGTCAGCAGGTGCGCGCGCAACCGCCGGTTGAAGGCGTCCATGTCGCCGCCTGCCGCATGGCCTACGTACCGGAACAGCAGCGTTGACAGGCGTGGCGGCGCCAGCAGCTCGAAGCCACTGTGCAACCGGACGAGGTCGGCCACCTTGCGCGTCTGCCGTAGCAAGTGGTCCACCATGCGCCCCAGCACCTCGGTGCCCACGGCGCGCAGCATCACGTAAACCTTTAGGGCGTCGAAGCGGCGCGTCGTGGACAGCGTCTTGTCAACGAGGTTGGGCAGGTCGTCGGTGTCGCGGTTGAGGTATTCCGATTTGTAGAGCAGGTGCCGGAAGCGCGTGCCCTCGCGCAGCAGCAGCGTGCCGCAGCTCACAGCCTGGAACCACATCTTGTGGAAATCGACCGTCAGCGAGTCCGACTGCTCGAGGCCCGCCAGACGGTGCCGCTCCTCGCCGAGGATGAGGGCAGAACCGTAGGCCCCGTCCACATGGAACCACATGCCGTGGCGGCGGGCGACGGCGGCGAGGCGTCCCAGGTCGTCGATCGCGCCGTGGTCGGTCGTCCCGGCAGTGCCCACGAGGGCGAACGCGATCAGGCCGTCGGCGAGCAGCTGGTCGACGATGGCGTCCAACTGGTTAGCGTCCATGCTGCCGTCATCGAGCACGGGCACCTTCACCACAGCCTTCTCACCGAGCCCCATGACGGAGGCCGCCTTGTCCACCGTGAAGTGGCTCTTGGCGGACGCGACGATGCGCAGCCGCTCGGCGAACGCCCCGAGCCCGTTGAACTGGACGCGGTATTGGTACCGCTCCCATAGGAACCAGTCTCGCGCCATCAGCAGGGCCATGATGTTGCTCTGCGTGCCACCGCTGGTGAAGACGCCGTCGGCCCCGTCGGGGTAGCCGAACAGCCCGCACAGGTGGCCGACAACCTTCTGCTCCACGAAGGTGGCCGCGCCCGATTGGTCCCACGAGTCCATCGACAGGTTCTGCGCCGCGATGAAGCGTTCGGCCGCCAAGCTGCTCACGAGCGGCGGCGTGTGCAGGTGGGCGATGCAATTCGGGTGCTGGACAACGATGGCGTGGGAGGCGATGTCGCGGCTGACCTCTTCCAGCACGTCGTCCAGTGGCCGCACGCTGGTGGCAGAGAAGTCGACGGCGTGAAGGCGACGCAGGAGTTCCGCCGGATCCAGCCCCGAATACGGGCCCGTCACGCGCTCGAACAGCGTGGTGAGCTGCGCAGTGCAGGCCTGCATGGCCGCACCGTAGCGCGTCGCGCCGCCCGCGCCCAGTTGGATGAACTGGTCGAACCAGGCCTCGTCGCTCATGCCGGCGTCCGGTTTTCTTCGGCCGCCTGCGCGAAGACGCGTGCCGCGAAGTCGACCTGTTCTTCAGTGATGTTGAGCGGTGGCAGAAAGCGCAGCACGGCTCCGTGACGGCCGCCCTTCTCGATGATGAGGCCGCGCTGCAGCGCCGAACGCTGGATACGGTTGGCCTGCCCGGCGTCCGCCAGCGGGTGGCCAAGCGCGTCCTGCTTGCCTGGCACGACGATCTCCACCCCCAACATCAGACCCTTGCCGCGCACGTCGGCGATGCACGGATGGTCGGCTCGCAGAGTCATCAGCCGGTCCAGCAACAGGCTGCCCATGCGCGATGCGTGGCGAGCGAGTTGATCGCGCTGGATGATCTGGAGCGTCGTGGCGCCGGCCACCATGGCGATCTGGTTGCCACGGAAGGTGCCCGCATGCTCGCCCGGGTTCCAGTTGTCGAATCGCTTGTTGAACACCAGGCAGGACAAGGGCATGCCGCCACCGACCGCCTTCGACATCACGAGCACGTCGGGCACGATGTCCGCATGCTCGAACGCGAAGTGGCGACCTGAGCGGCCGACGCCGCACTGGATCTCGTCGAGGATGAGCAGGATGTCGAGCTCGCGCGTGATGCGGCGCAGTTCACGCAGCCAGGCCACGGACGCGGGCAGCACCCCGCCTTCGCCCTGGATGGGCTCGACGATGATGGCGGCCGGTTTGACAATGCCGCTTTCCTGGTCGTGCAGCACCGACTCGAGATAGCGGATGGACGCTCGTTCACCCGCCTCGCCGCCCTGCCCGAACTTGCAGCGCAGGTGGTAGGGGAAAGGGAAGAAATGCACGTCGGCCATCAGGCCTGTGCGACGCTGCTTGGAGCCAAGGTTGCCCATCAGTGCCTGCGACCCGTTGGTCATGCCATGGTAGGCCCCGTGGAAAGCGGCGATCGTGTTGCGGCCCGTGAACTGCTTGGCCAGCTTGATGGCGGCCTCCACTGCGTCGGCACCGGAAGGGCCGCAGAACTGGATGCAGGCGTCCCGCGCGAATTCGACGGGCAGGAAGCGCATCACTTCCTGGATGAAGACGTCCTTGACCGGCGTCGTTATGTCCAGCGTCTGCATGGGCAAGCCGGCCTGCAGGTTCTCGACCATCGAATGCACGACCTCGGGATGGTTGTGGCCCAGTGCGAGTGCGCCGGCGCCAGCCAGGCAGTCGAGGTAGACTTGGCCGGCAGTGTCCTGCACCACCGCGCCCTGCGCGCGCTGGATCGCCAGTGGAAAGCGACGTGGGTAGGAGCGGACGTTCGACTCCAGCCGTTCTTGGTTGGCCAGCTCGGCGCAACAGGCCAATTCGCGCAGCGCGGATGGTGGAACGAGGGGAAGCGGGTTCTGCCGCGCGGCGAGACGGAGAGCTCGTGGGTCGTTCATGTGAGGTCAGTTTCCCTGTCGTTGGATGTGGGGATCCCGGCGGCGGTACGCCACCGCTCGGCGATGCCGAAGGTTTGGAACACGGTGCGGGTAGCGGCGGGGTAGCGATCGGTGCCTGTCAGCTGGTTGACGATGGCTGCGTTGCGAGCGGCCCCCAGGCCGAGGTCGGGCGCCGAGATGCCGTGCGTGTGCATCTCGGCGTTCTGCACAAAGATCTGGCCCGTGCCCGCGAAGCGGGCCTGCAGCGTGTAGTCGCGCCGCACGAGCGGCCGGCCGTCGCCGTCGACCTCGATGGCCCCGGCGAGCCTGTCCATGCAGGGCGGAAACGCGTGACGGTATCCGGAGCCGAGCACGACGGCGTCCGTGCGAACCTGGAAGGCCTTATCGAGCTCGACGTGGCGGAACGACAGCGACCAGCCCGGCCCGCTGCGCTCGGCGTGGACGAGTTCGCTGCGCGATTGCAGGACGACCTGGCCGTCGACGCCGTCGACGCTGCGCATGTAGAGGGCGTCGTAGATCTCGGCAATGGTGCTCAGAGAGATGCCCTTGTACCAGTTGCCCTGCGTGGCGAGGATTTTGCGGCGCGTGGCCTCGGGCAGGCGGAAGAAGTGGTCGGTGTAGTCGGGCGAGAAGTGCTCCAGCCCGAGCTTGGAGTACTCCATTGGGAAAAAGCCGCTGCTGCGCGTGAGCCAGTTCAGCTCGTAGCCACACTGCGGCTGGTGGCGCAGCAAGTCGAGGAAGCACTCGGCGGCGCTCTGGCCGTTGCCCACGATGGTAATGCTCGCCTTCTCCCGCAGTCGTTCACGAGCAAAGCGGTAGTGCGCGGAGTGCACGAAGTCCTGGCCGTCGAGCAACGACGCCATGCCCGGCGGTACCGTGGGCGTGGTGCCCACACCCAGCACGACATTGCGCGCGAGGTGGTACGACAGCGCGTGGCTTTCCACGTCCCGGGTGGTGACGCAGAACAGCCCGGCCTGCTCGACCACTTCGACCACCTCCATGCCGAACCGCAGAGACGCCAGCTGCCCCGCCACCCAGCGGCAATAACGGTTGTACTCGATGCGCGGGATCTGGAACCGCTCGTAGAAATAGAACTGGTAGATGCGCCCATGGACGCACAGGTAGTTCAGGAAGCTGAACGGGCTCGTCGGGTCCACCATCGTGACCAGGTCGGCCATGAACGGCACCTGCAGATGGCAGTCCTCGAGCAAGAGGCCGTCGTGCCAGACGAACGAGGCCTTGGAGTCGAAGAAGCGCGCCTTCACGGTGTCGACGGGTTGGAGCAACGACGCGAGCCCCAGATTGAAGGGTCCGATCCCGATCCCGATCAGGTCGAGTATCTCGCTGGACTGGGCAGGGGGGATATCCATGTGGCGGTGGTTCATTGATCGATGCCGGGTGCGGACGGGCGAAAGCACAACGCTGCCCTGCGGCGCGCAGGAGAACAGTCGGAAGGGGGAAGCCGGGATGGCTTTGCCGGCCGGCGTCGACGATTCAGGCGGGCGTCTTCAGCACCTGGTGGTAGGTGATGTAGACCTCTTCGCGCTCATAGCCCAGCGATTCGTACAGGGCCTGCGCGATCTTGTTGGTGGTCGCGGTGTCGAGGGTGAGGCGCTGCGAACCCAGGTTCATGAAGTGGTCGGTGATGTAGTTCATCAGGTGGCGCGCGTGCCCGTTCCGGCGGGTGGACTTGGCCACGTACAGGTCGGACAGATAGTAATACGGCCGCATGCTGATTGAGCACACCGACGGGTAGAGCTGCGAGAAGCCGGCCGCCCTGCCCTCGTCGTCCAGCAGCAGGAAGATCTTCGAGCGGTTCTGCTGCAGGTTCTGCTGGATGAAGGCGCGGCAGGCCGGCACGTCGCTGGGCTGCTCGTAGAAGATGCGGTAGTCGTTGAACAGCTCCGACAGGACATCGAGATGCGCTTCGGTGCAGTGGATGACTTGCATGGATGTGCCCTTGGTTAATAGACGGATCAGTTGATCTGGCCGATCTCGATCTGCACCCCGTTGAGGTCGCGGAAGAAGAACGCCTTGTAGCCGCCGAGTTCGTGCGCGGTGTAGGGCTCGGCGGTGGTCGGCTCCAGCCCAAGAGCCTTCACGCGGCGGAAGACCTCGTCGATGTCCGAAACCATGAAGGCCAGGTGGATGCCGCACACGTCGTTGTGGTGCGCGTAGAGATGGCGTCCCTTGGAGCTGTGGTGCTCGATCAACTCGAAGTTGCGGTTGCCGATGCGCGCCATGCAGGAGTGGTAGTCGGGCTTGTCGACCGCGATGATCTTGCCGACGCCGTCGCCGCCGATATGCGTCGATTCCTCGTAGATCTCCACATCGGTTAGCTGTCGGTAGAAGTTCAGCGTCTCCTCGATGCTGTGGACGGTCAGGCCGATGTGGTTCAGGTTGGGCAGGATGGGCAGGTTCATGGGGTTTGCAGGGCAGTGAACAGGAATCCCAGGGTGGGGTTGTGAAGAAACTCGGCGAACGGGACGCGCACCGCAAAGCGGCGTTCGATCGCGCTGAGCATGCGGACGATCTTGATGGAGGTGCCACCCAGATGGCGGAAGTTCGAACCCGCATCGAGCGTGTGGGCGGGCACGCCGAGGACGTCGCTCCACAGCGCGGTGAGCTGAACCAGGACGTCCGACGCGGGCTCGGGGGGCGTGGGCGCCGTGGGCGTTTCAGCGGGCGCGAGGTCGGGTAAGGCGTCGTGGTCCATCTTGCCGCTTGGCTTGAGCGGCAGACGCTCGAACGCGCGGAAGATCGATGGCACCTTGAACTCGCCGACCGTCTCGGCGAGTCGACGGCGCAGGTCGTCGATGTCCTGGCCGGTGGGCAGTACGACGTAGGCGACCAATTCGCCGTAGGACAGCTTCACGGCCGCCTGCGGGCATCCGAGTCTTACCAGCGCACCCTCGATCTCCTCAAGTTCAATGCGGTAGCCGCGCACCTTCACCTGGCGATCAGTGCGGCCGACGAAATGGAGGTCGCCGTGGGTGTCGCGATCAACGATGTCGCCGGTCTTGTATAGCAGCCCGTCATCGACCGCCGGACACGCGACGAACAGGGCCCGCGTCGCCGCCTCATTGCCCACGTAGCCGGACGACACCGCCACGCCTGCCACATGCAGTTCGCCGCGTGCGGCGGGCCGGCCGTCATCGTCGAGCACATGCAGTCGCACGCCCGGGATCGCCTGGCCGATATTGGTGCGGTCGGTAGCGGTCGCCATCGGCTTGAAGCTCACCAGCACTGTGCACTCGGTGGGGCCGTACAGGTTGTAGAGACGGCGGCCCGCGCCCCAGTTCGCGAGGGTGGCGGGGCTGCACGCCTCGCCACCGGTGAGGACGTCGCGCAGCGCCGGAAAGCGCGCAGCGTCGAGCACACCCAGCAGAGCAGGTGGCAGGAAGGCGAGGTCGACTTGGTGGCGAGTGCAGAACTCCTCCAGCAGGGCGGCGGACAGGCGCTGATCCCCGGTCGGGATGCACAGGGCGGCGCCGGACAGCAGGGTCGGGAAGATGTCCAGGATCGACGCGTCAAAGTTGATCGTCGAGTACTGCAACACGCGCCGGCCGGGAGCGAACGCGAACTCCGCCCGCATCCAGTCGACCAGGTTCAGAAGATTGCGATCGGTAATGCGCACGCCCTTGGGCCGCCCGGTGGAGCCGGAGGTGAAAATGGTGTAGCATCCATCTTCAGGCGCGCGAGGCGCGGCGGCTGGTGACGGTGCGCATGCCTCAGCGTCGCGCGGGTCGATGCATCGGTCGGCAGCGGCGGCTGGCGATTGCCGCGTCGTCACCACAAACGCAGCGCAGCTGGTGTCGAGTATGTGGGCCTGGAGGTCGGCCGCCAGCGTCGGGTCGAGCGGGACGTAGCCGGCGCCCACCCACAATGTGGCCAATATCGCGACGTACAGGTCCACGCCCTTGTAGAGCGAGAGGGCGACGATGTCCTCCGCCCGTGGTGCGCGGCCCACCGCAGCGGCGAAATGATGCTCAATGAGGCCGGCCATGCGGGCCACCCTTGCGTGCAGTCGCGCGTAGTCGAGGCGCACCTCGTCCGAGATGAGGGCGAGGGCGTCTGGGTGCTGGGTGCAGACGTCGTTGAACCGGTCGATCACGGTCGACCTCATGGAGTCCTCGCGGGTCATAGCTTCTCCAGGATGCAGGCGCCCCACTGGAACGGGCCCGCGCTGAAGAGCATCGCGCGCTGGCCGGCTGTGAGCGGCAGGCGTTTCTGGGCGTGATGCAGGTTGATGAGGTTGTCCGAGCCGAAGCAGTGGGCGTGGGTGGCGATGGTCTGCGTGAACGCCTTGGCCTCACCCACGCCAGCGATCTGGCAGTACAGGCGGCTCATGTCCAAGGAGTAGTTGTTCGTGATGAACGTGTCCACGTCATCCATGCTCAGGCCGGCACTGGCGCAGGTCGTCGTCAGGAGCTCGTAGATGCAGCCCACTTCCGCGTCCAGACTCGGCCGGATTGCCTGCGCACCATCCCAGACGTTGACGATCTTGCCTTGAAGCCGGTAATCCAGACCCTGCGGAGAGCCGCCGACGAGGCATGCGGCGGCGGCATCGCCGGTGAGGTAGGGGAAGTCGGTGTCCTCACCGTACAGACGCTGCAGCGCGCCTTCTCCCTTGTCGAAGGTGACGATGAGGACGCTGTCGCACTGGTCGGCTGCGACCAGACTGGCAGCCAGTCGCGCGGCCCAGTGAAAGCCCGCGCACCCGGCCATACCGACGTGGTAATGGACGGCCCGCGACAGCCCCAAGCGCAGGCTCGATTCGCCGAGCCAGGCCAAGTCGAGGCCGCCGGCCGCGTCCAGGCCGTTCGACGCGAGGATCACCGCGTCGATGGCTTCGCGCGGCCTCGCGTCACTTTTCAGGCAGGACTCGATCGCGGCCTGTGCCAGATCAAGGGCGCTGCGGGAGGATCGGGCCAGGGTATCGGCCCCGTGGTCTGCGTGGCGCAAGCGGGCACGCGTGGCATCGCTGGGAACGACCTCTTCCAGCGCGACCAGTTCGCCCGCCTCGTACCGCAAGGCGCCGAGGTAGACGGGGCGGGGTGCGGCCGGAGGGGCTACAGGACGAATCGTCATGGTGGTGTGTCCCTGCGAGCCCTCAGTCCTTCCAGTACAGAGACTGGCGCACGACCACCTTCCACAGTTCTACCGAGGTCGGGGCGGAGGGCTCGTAGTGGGGCGAGGCGGACGTATTGGCGTAGTTCGAGCCCGGATAGACGATCAACACACCACCCGTGTCGAGTTCGACGGGACCCGCAGAGGCCTTATAGCCAACCGTAAAATCGGTTTCCAGCGCCGCGTCGGGGATGAATTTATCGGTAACGTTGGACACGAAAAAACTCGCATACGCACCCGACCGGTGCGATGCCGACAAGGTGGCCTGCACTGCCGGCTTGCCCCAAGTTTGCGACAAACCGCGCAAGATGTAATTTGACGTGAGATTTAATTGCGATGAATAGACGAACGCTGAATTGTCAGATTCAGCCTGCGCCGTCGGCCACCCGATGACGCAAAGAAAAATGACGAGAGCTTTCGATCCACTCTGAACGGCTGGCGACTGATTTTTCAAATAACCCCCCTGCTGAAAGCAATCCTAAAAATGGCAGGCTGCTCCCGTGAAATAGTTAGCGCATTGTAGTGGTTTTGCGGGCTACGAGCGCTCGCCTATCGCCGAAGCAGCTCTCGTCGGTGGCGTAGTCGATCAGGCTACCGATGACGCAGCCGATTACATGGTTCGCGCGTCCAGCTCCCAATGCGTGCGCATGCGGTCGGCCTTGGAAGGGCGGTCTCAAGCTTGAAGTGCAACGCCGGCAATGAGATCCGCAGTGAGTTGTGAGAACACTTCATGCGGGGAATGGAAGTTGAGTATTTTGCGAGGCCGGTGGTTCAGACTGTGCTCGATGGCGGTGAGCTGCTGATGACTGATCTGGCTGAGGTCCATGCCCTTGGGTAGGAATTGGCGCACCAGGCCGTTGGCGTTCTCGTTGGAGCCGCGCTGCCATGGGCTATGCGGGTCGCAAAAGTAGATGTCCATCTTCAGTTGTGCACTGAGGGTTTCATGCAGCGCCATCTCCGAGCCTTGGTCGTACGTCATGGTCTTGCGCAAGCTCTCGGGAATGTTTTTGAGTCGACGTTTGAAGCCTTCGAGCACATCCTGGGCGGTGTTGCCATCGAGCTTGACCAGCATGGTGTAGCGGCTCAGGCGCTCAACCAGCGTGCCCACCGAGGAGCGGTTCATCGCCCCTTTGATCAAGTCGCCCTCCCAATGACCGGGCACGATGCGCGCGGCCACCTCGGGCGGGCGCAGGCTGATGTTGATCATGTTGGGAAGGCCGCCCCTGCGGGCGGTGCCACGGCTGCGTGGCAGACGGCTCTTGTGGCTCTTGCGCAGCAGCCCGACCAGTTCAGTGCGCAGGGTGCTGCGCGGCATCGCATGGATGGCGCAGTAGATCGTCTCGTGCGAGACCGACATGGGTGGGTCGGGCAATGTAAGCCCGCCCTGGATCGCTGCCTTGTTCATGCGTGGCAGTTTGCCTGCGATCTGCTGGGGCGACCAACTGCGGCGCAGGCCGCTCGACACCGTGCGCCACAAAGGCGAGTTCGTGTCCGAGCCCAGCTTGCGGCGTGTGGCCGCACCAGCGCGTCGATTGGCCTGGTAGCTGCCAGGCAAGGCCATGGGCGTGGCCTTGGCTGCGGTTGATCTCTCGGTGGATCGTGCAGCGGCTGAAGTTCAGTTTGCGGGCGATCTGCGGGCCGCTGAGTTTGGCTTGCAGCAAGGCATGGATCGACATCCGATCAATCTGCGTGATATGCGAGTAGTGGGTTCCCATTTGGGCGGTACCTTACAGGTTGCGCCGTGTCGCACTTCAAACTTGAGGCCGCCGAACCACAGGGTGGATCAGACTCACGGGTTGGTAGCTGTTGGTAGCTTTTATTGATGGACCATCGAACCCTCAAGACCAAAAAATTTGCGCCAACGTGAAGCGTCAAATTTCAACTTTAAAACAATATTTAAATCACTTAAAAGTTAAAAATTGTTGCATGGCTGGCAGACGAAGGCGAACCGATCCCGATCGCCGCAAGGATCGGTAGCGTTCTATGACTGGTCCAGCATGCGTCGGCAGCGAGCGCGCGGATTGCCAAGGCGGAAAATGCTGCATGGGTTCTGCTTGCAACCCAGCGGTGTTTTCCACCTCTGGCAGTTGTGTGATTCCCTGTTATTGCCCGTTCACCAGCAGGCGTGTCGCCTCCGATGTCTTGACGCCGCTGGCATTGGCCGTGCGGACGACCAGGCCCTTGTACCGGCCCGATGCCACCAGCCAGGCATAGCTGACGTTGGCAATGGTGGCGCCGCCAGTCACCTCGACCTTGATCTTGCAGGCGGGAAACGTTCCGGCAAGCACGCTGACCGACTCTGCTGAGTAGGTGGTGATGCTGCTCTGCGCCAGCGCAGGCTGCGTCGTCCCGCCGCTTTCCGTCGTGGTGGAGTAGCTGGCCGTATAGGCCGTGCCCAGCGCCGGATTCAGAGGCGCACCGGTATAAGCGTAAGGCGTGAAATAGCTGCTGGCCGTGGTGGTAGTGCCTTGAAAGAGATTGGAAACCGTCAACCCATAGGTCTGCCGCGCATCACCGACAACGCTCGAATAATTGTTTGCGGTCGTCGTCATGACGCTGCCGCCGAAACTGCCATTCACTGCCGCATTGCTGTAAGTGGTGGTATTGACCTGATTCACCAGAAACAGGCCGGTCTTGTCGCGAAAGCTTGCGCCATTCGACGTAGCGAATTTGCGCTGCTGGGTGGAAATGACCGTCGTGCCGTCGGAGTGATAAACGTTTCCATCGATCTGAGCGGTATTGCCCGCCACCGTGAGGACGTTGCCATCTTCACCGCAATCACTGGCAACGGTCGAGGGCGCAGGGGCAGGCGTCACAGGCGCGATATCGCCGGGGGCAGGTGTCGTGGGAGTGGCGCCGCCTGGGGTTGCGGCGATGCCGCTATCGCTCCCACCTCCGCCGCCGCATGCGGATAACACACAAAGGGCGATGGCGCCGAGTACCGTGTTGGTGGTTTTGGAGAGTTTGAAATGGCCAGCGTTGTTGGAAAGATTTTTAATGCCTGGGCGATTCATGGTTGACCAATGGTTTGAAAGGGCCCGTAGCCTATGCGAGGCGCAGATATTTTTTAAATCAATTTCACCCGGTTACATCTGCGTGCCAATAAACCGACCAAACCAGCGCCGCGCCGAAATCGACTGGCTATTTTTCGACAAATGCTTTAGTGAATCCCAACTGCCTTCGTTATTGGATCGGCCTTCGATTCAAGGCCGCCGAGGTAAATGCTCCCAATAAGACGCTTTCAAGCAGCCCTGCCTTGCCCCCGCGGTGGAACGTGTACAGGCCCCGAGCGTGCCTCGATGGCCGCCTGCACCTCACGGCGCAGCCCCATCGCAAAGCCCAGCTCGGCCGCCACGAACAGCGGCCCGACGATCAGGCCCGCCAGATCATCGACGAACGCGGGCTTGCGGCCTTCGTAGTAGTGGCCCACGAACTGGATCACCCAGCCCACGATGAAGAGCCCGAGCCCCGCGCCCAGCCACAGCGCGGTCGATTGCGCCGCCAGCCACTGGCCCACGGCCAGCATGGCGGCGAGCACCAGCGCCATGGCGATTCCGTAGCGCCCGTCGAGCCGGAAATAAAAAACGCACGCGGCCAGGGCCGCCACCAGCGCGAGCGATACCGGCAGGCCGCCCAGCAGCCATGCGGGGCGCGAGAGCAGCACCGTCACGGCCAGCATGATCATCGGCACGCCGACGAAATGGGTCTGGATGTTGCGCGGGTCGCGGTGGTAGTCGGCATAGCCGGACAGGTGGTCGATCAGGTTTCTCATAGGGTGTCTCCGGGGTCTGTGCGTCAACGCTGCGCGGAATAATCGCCCCAGCGCCGCACGGGCGTCTGTCGGCCAGCCGACACAACGGCCACCCCCATGGCCCGCCAGGCATGGCACCGGCGAAATCCCGTGCTTCCCGGCCCCCCGACTCCGCCCTTTTGCCGCCTTGCCGCCTTTGCATTCCCCACCTTCTGCATGACCTCGCCTGCCGATCACCTGCCCACGCTGCGCTCCGGCCGCTGGTTCGCCGCGCTGCCGCCCGGCCTGGCGCAGGTGCTGATGGACATGGCGGAAACCCGGTCGCTGGCTGCGGGAGAGGCCCTGTTTCTGCGCGGCAATGCGCCCTGCGGGCTGTATGCGGTGGTGCGCGGCGCCATCGACATCTCGGGCGTGGGTGGCCAGAGCGAGAAGGCGCGTGCCTCGCTGCTCACGCGGCTGGAGGCGCCGGCCTAGTTCGGCGAGATCGCGCTGTTCGACGGCTCGGTGCGCACGCACGACGCGCATGCCGCCACCCCGGCGACGCTGCTGCACGTGCCGCAGGACCCATTGCTGGCCCACCTGGCACGGAACCCGCAGCATTGGCACGCCCTGGCCCTGCTGCTGACCGACAAGCTGCGCACCGCGCTGGTCGCCCTGGAAGAGATGGCCCTGCTGCCCGCGCCGCAGCGTGTGGCGCGCCGGCTGGCGCTGATGGCCGAGGGCTACGGCCAGTGGACGGACGCCAGCCGCTCGCGGCGCGTGATCGCACTGTCGCAGGAAGAGCTGTCGCTGATGCTGGCCCTCTCGCGCCAGACCATCAACCAGATCCTGAAGGACCTGCAGGCGCGCGGCCTGCTGCACGTGCACCGGGGCGAGATCGAGGTGTGCGACCTGCCCGCGCTGCGTGCGGCGGGAGGCTGAGCGGTTGAACGACTGAGCGGCGCCACCCCGCACGAGTGCTTTTGGCGACACGCCGCAGGTGCCCGGACGCCTTTCAGCCCGCCGTGGGCGATGCCTGCTGGCGCACAATCCGCCCATGCAGCTCCACTACATCGCCAATGCGCCCGTGGCCTCGTCTTCCGGCCGCACCATCGCCGTGACCGATCCGTCCGACGGCCAGCCCTACGAAGAGATCCAGCGCGGCACCGAAGAGGACATCGACGCGGCGGTCCACGCGGCCCGGCAGTGCTACGAGGCCGTATGGCGCAAGCTGGCGCCGGCCGAGCGGGGGCGGCTGCTGATGCGGCTGTCGATGCTGGTGTCCGAGCACGCCGAGGAACTGGCCGCCATCGAGCAACGCGACTGCGGCAAGCCCACCAAACAGGCGCGGGCCGATGCGCTGGCGCTGGCGCGCTACTTCGAGTTCTATGCCGGCGCCTGCGACAAGCTGCACGGCGAGACCCTGCCCTATCTGGACGGCTACAGCGTGCTCACCTGGCGCGAGCCGCACGGCGTGACGGGGCACATCGTTCCGTGGAACTACCCGATGCAGATCTTCGGGCGCTGCGTGGGCGGCGCACTGGCGGCCGGCAACGTGTGCGTGGTCAAGCCAGCCGAAGACGCCTGCCTGTCGCTGCTGCGCGTGGCGCAACTGGCCGCGCAGGCGGGCTTTCCGGCCGGTGCCATCAACATCGTCACCGGCTACGGGCACGAAGCGGGCGATGCGCTGGCCCGGCACCCGGGCATCGACCACATCAGCTTCACCGGCAGTCCGCGCATCGGCACGCTGATCCAGCAGACCGCGGCCGAACGGCACTGCCCCGTGACGCTGGAGCTGGGCGGCAAGAGCCCGCAGGTGATCTTCGCCGACGCCGACCTGGATGCGGCGGTGCCGGTGGTCATCAACGCCATCGTGCAGAACGCGGGGCAGACCTGCTCGGCCGGCTCGCGCGTGCTGATCGACTCGCTCATCTACGAGCCGCTGCTGGAGCGCCTGGGCCGCGCCTTCGAGGCGCTGCGCGTGGGCCCTGCGGCGATGGACCTGGACGTGGGGCCGCTCATCCGCCAGAGCCAGCAGCAGCGCGTGTGGGACTTTCTCTCCGATGCCCAGGTGGCCGGCATTCCGCTGGTGGCGCAAGGCACCGTGGTGGACGAAGCGCCCGAAACGGGCTTCTACCAGGCGCCCACGCTGCTGCGCGACGTGCCGGTGGACCACCGCCTGGCGCAGGAAGAGGTTTTCGGCCCAGTGCTCTCGGCCATGGCTTTCGAGGACGAGGACCATGCGGTCGAGCTGGCCAACGCCACGCGCTTCGGCCTGGTGGCGGGGGTGTGGACGCGCGACGGCGCCCGGCAGTTCCGCATGGCGCGGCGCATCGCCAGCGGCCAGGTCTTCATCAACAACTACGGCGCGGGTGGCGGCGTGGAGCTGCCCTTCGGCGGTGTGAAGTCGAGCGGCCACGGGCGCGAAAAAGGCTTCGAAGCGCTGTACGGCTTCACCACGCTCAAGACGGTGGCGATTCGACATGGCTAGTCGATTGCTACTAATTTAATAGCAATACCCCCTAGTGGATATTGCGCTGGAGGCTTTTTTGATGCAAAGGCTGCGGGATCAGCCCAGCGCCGTGTCCAGGACCATCATGATCACGAAGCCGATCATCAGGCCACCCGTGGCCCAGGCTTCGTGGCCCTTGCGGTGAGACTCGGGAATGATCTCGTGGCTGATGACGAACAGCATCGCGCCAGCCGCGAACCCCAGCCCCCAGGGCAGCAGATTCGCAGAAATACCGATCACCGTGGCGCCCAGCACGGCGCCCAGCGGCTCCACCAGGCCCGACGCCATGCCCAGCCCCACGGCCAGCCAGCGCTTGTAGCCCGCGGCCAGCAGGGCCACGGCCACCACCAGGCCCTCGGGCACGTCCTGGATGGCGATGCCGGCCGTGAGCGTGCCGGCACGCAGCGCATCGGCCCCGCCATAGGCCACGCCGATGGCCAGGCCTTCGGGCAGGTTGTGCAAGGCGATCGCGAAGACGAACAGCCAGGTGCGCCGCAGCGTGCGCGGCGACGGGCTGCCCTCCACGCCCTTGATGAAATGCTCGTGCGGCAGCAGCCGCTCCATCACCAGCAGCGCGAGGCCACCCAGCAGGATGGACGTGCCGATGATGCCGCCCGCGCCCCAGGCCCCCACGCCTGCCGACCGGGCCGCCGCAATGCCGGGAATGATCAGCGAGAACGAGCAGGCCGCCAGCATCACCCCGGCCCCGAAGCCGAACAGCGTGTCTTGCACCTTCTCGGACAGGCGCTGCGAAAACACCACCGGCAGCGTGCCCAGCGCAGTCGCCAGCGCCGCCACCAGTCCGCCGTGCCATGCCTGCTCCACCCGCGGATTGCCGGCCAGAAACTGCATGAACTGCTGGCCCAGCACCAGCACCCCCGCCACCGCGATGGCCACGCCCAGCCACTTGCGCATCCGCCAGCCGGTTCGGCCGGAAAGTGTGTCGTCAGCGTTCACGTGCATGGCCCCGGTGGGAGGAAGGTGTCGTTTATGGAATCAGGGAAACGGTCTGGGCGAAGCGTCGCTGCGGCAGCGCCTGGGCGTCAACCGCGCGCTTTCGCGAAGCGGCGCGCCACTTCGTCCCAGCGCACGACGTTATAGAACGCAGCGATGTACTCGGGACGGCGGTTTTGGTACTTGAGGTAGTAGGCGTGTTCCCACACATCCAGGCCCAGGATGGGTGTGTTGCCCGACAGCAGGCCGGCCATCAGCGGGCTGTCCTGGTTGCCGCTGCTCTCCACCACGAGCTTGCCCGCGGGCGTGACGGACAGCCAGGCCCAGCCGCTGCCGAAGCGGGTGAGCGCGGCCTTGGTGAAGGCCTCCTTGAAAGCATCGAAACCGCCCAGGTCTGCATCGATGGCCTGGGCCAGTTCGCCGGAAGGCTGGCCGCCACCGCCCTGCCCGGCCGGCGCCATCACGGTCCAGAACAGGCTGTGGTTGGCGTGCCCGCCGCCGTTGTTGCGCACGGGCGCCTGCAGCTTCTCGGGCAGGGTCTGCACCTGGGCCACCAGCGCATCGATGGATAGGTCGGCCTGGGGCGTGCCTCCCAGCGCGGCGTTCAGGTTGTTGACGTAAGCCTGATGGTGCTTGGTGTGGTGGATTTCCATCGTCTGCGCGTCGATGTGGGGTTCGAGCGCGTCGTAGGCATAGGGCAAGGCGGGAAGCGTATGGGGCATGGTTTTCACTTTCGACAAGGGATGGAACGGATGACCGGCGACCTGCACGCTGCCTGCGCGACCTAAAGCCAGATAGGTAAGCCAGGCAGGGAAAGGCCATTTCTCAAATGATAATAATTTTCATTCACCATATCTGCCGCACGGTTTTGGCCAGCCTGCGGCGCTCGCTGGCCCATCGACGTCCGCCAAAACCGACTCTTCGCTTTTTCACGGTTTTTCCACCCCGTGGAAACCCTGAATAAAACCGGCAGGCTTCCCCCGCAGAATGCTTGGTTCCCAAACCTGAACGGCGCCAGCGCCTCGGTTGGGACGGGAGCGTTCATCGTCCCAGGAAGATTCATAAAACAAAAGGAGGGTTGCGATGAAAAGCACGTCTGTTCCAGCCACGCCGTCGGCCACCAGCGCCAGCAACGGCACCCCCATCACCTTGCCCCCCACCCTGCCGGCCAGCCCCTGTTGCTGCGACACCGATCCCGTGGCCGGGCTCAAGCAGCTGTTCGTCGATTACTTCCAGGGCAAAGGCATGGCTGCCGGGCGCGACCCGGCCACGCGGCCGGTGTTCCTTCGCCTGCATGGCGCGACGCACGGCAAGTTCATCGTCGATCCCGGCTTGCCGCCCGAGTTGAGGGTGGGCGTGTTCGGGCAGGCGCCGGAGTACCCGGTGTGGGTGCGCTTTTCCGCCGACGTGCAGCCAGGCAAACCGGACTTGAAGGGCACGACGGGCATCGCCATCAAGCTCTTCGGGGTCCAGGGCCGCAAGCTGCTGGAGCCCGACCAGGATGCCACCACGCACGACTTCATCCTGCAGAACCACGACGTGTTCTTCACCGACACGGCCCGGGACATGTGCGAGTTCACCTGCGAATCGCTGCACGGCCGGGGCGATGCGTACCTGAAGGCGCACCCCGTCACCGCGCAGATCCTGAACGACATGGAAAAGACGGTGGATTCCGTGCTCGCCACCGACTACTGGAGCGTGCTGCCGTCTTGCTTCGGCCAGGGCCGCTTCGTCAAATACAAGGTCGAGCCGCTGCAGGCGCCGCCGGCTGATGGGCCACCGGACTTCGACGACCCCTTCTACCTGCGCGCCGACCTGCACGCCCGCCTGCGCAAGGGCCCGGCGCGCTTTCGCTTCCTGGTGCAGTTCCAGACCAACGACCACGACATGCCGCTCGACGCCGCCACCGTGCGCTGGAGCGAGCAGGCCAGCGTGCCCATCGAAGTCGGCATTCTCGAGCTGCCCCAGCAGGATCTGGATGCGCGGGGCCAGTCCCCGTACGGCGAAAACCTCGCCTACAACCCCTGGCATGCCCTGCCCGAGCACATGCCCATGGGCAGCATCGCCGAGGCACGCAAGGCCGTGTACCGGGCCTCGTCCGAAAACCGGCGCAACGTGAACGGCGTGCCGCTGGGCGAGCCCGTGGTGCCGCGGCCCGCGCAATACGCCCCCGGCGTGGACTACCCCGCCGCGAAGGACACGCGCATCGTGCGCGCCGCCATCCACCCGGCCATCGGCATCGCGCGGGTGGGCAACAGCGCCAAAGAGTTCTACCTGGGCCCGCAGGTGGTGAGCCCGCCGCCGCAGCCCCAGGGGTTTTACCGCGACGCGGCCGGAGCGCTCAAGCGCGAGGCGGCGCAGTTCCGCATCTACGGCTACAACGCCGCGGGCGACGTGGTGCGCGAGCTGACTTCGGACTGGGCCGACATCGAATGGTCGGTGCACGTCGCCAACAGCAAGGCGGCCTGGTACCAGTGGCAGATCGCGCTCGACATTCCGGAAGCGGCAACGACCCAGTTGCCGCTGCGCAATGCCAAGGCGACGGTGCGCAGCGCGCTGGTGATCGACGCCGGCATGCAGCGCATCGCAGGCCGCGATGCGGCGCCGGTGCCATGCACCGGGCAATTCACCGGCGTGCCGGTCCAGATCGGCGAGCTGCAGACCGACGCCAGCGGCCGGCTGGTTTTTCTGCCGGGTCCCGGCGTCTCGGCTTCGCCCACGAAAAGCCCGATCTTCAACCCCGCCGATGGCGATTCGTTCATCAATGCCGACGGCTGGTACGACGACACCTGCGACGGCCCGGTCTCGGCCACGGTGCGCATCGAGGGCCAGTCCATTGCGGTCGAATCCGCCTGGGTGGTGACCGCACCGCCCAACTACGCCCCGCAGGTCAAGACCCAGCGCACGATGTACGACCTGCTGCAGAACCTGTACGTGCAGGCCGGCTGGCTGCCCACGCCGGCCAGCATTTCGTTCGCCGACGACGTGTACCCGATCCTGCAGCGCCTGTCGGGCCTGCAATGGGTGAACCAGGGCTTCGCCACGCTGTTCGGCCACCAGGGGCAGTACGACTTCGAGAACCCCGCGCTGATCGAGCGGCTGTCCGCCCTGCCGCCCGCGGGCGCCTACGACCCCAACGCCGAGCTGCGCCGGCAGGTGTTCAACAGCTTTCGTCCGCCCGAGCCCACGGACGGCAACCAGTTGCCCTGGCCCTGGCTGTACGGCGACGCCATGACCGTGCCGGCCGGCCAGAGCCCCCGCCAGAACGCCAGCATCAGCCAGACCCAGAGCGACGTGCTGGCGCGCTGGGTGCAGGGCGACTTCGTCTCCGATTGGGACGCGGCCCGCCCCTTGCCGGCCAGCATCGACGATGTGCCGCTGGCACAGCAGCCCGCCACGCTCGATCGGGCCGCGTTGGAGTTCTGCCTGGCCGACGCCTTCCACCCCGGCTGCGAAATGACGTGGCCCATGCGCCACCTGACGCTCTACAGCAGCCCCTTTCGCATCCGCCAGCGCCCAGAGGGCGTTGCCGCGCCCAGCTACGGCCCCACGCTCGACCAGGCCACCGCCCTGTCGGCCCAAGGCCCGCTCTATGCCCAGGGGCCGGGCGACATCAACCGCTGGATGGGGCTGCCCTGGCAGGCCGACACGGCCTATTGCCGCGCGGGCTACGACACCGCCTACGACCCGTTCGCCCCGACCTTCTGGCCAGCCCGTGTGCCCAACCACGTGCTGACGGCCGAGGACTATGCCATCGTGGTGGACCCGCAGCAGCCCATGGCCCGGCGCATCGAGGCCTTCTCCAACCGCACCAGCTGGAACAAGCCGCTGCACGGCACCACGGCCGGGCAGATGGAGGAAATGGTCCGCATCTTCGGATCGATGGGCCTGCTGGAAGTGCGACCGGGGGTGGCGGACGACCCGGCATTCGCGGCGCAGATGATGGTCGCGTCGTACGGCCCCGACGTCGCTCCGGCCGATGCCGCCAGCCTGAGCGAAGCCGCCCTGGCCGCACCCCGCGCGCCCATGGCCGGTTTCAAGGCGCTGGGCGATGCGGCGATGCAGCCCAACCCCAAGGCGCTCAAGGCGCGCCCCCTGCCCCACGGTGCCAACTTCGGTTCGCACGCGGAAGCCCAGGCCGCCCCGCTGCCGGTGCGCCGGCGCCCTGCGGGCGGCTGAGCGCGTGCGGGTGGAAACGTTCAAACCGGCGCCGCAGGCCGAACAGGCGTTCGACGTGGCCATCGCCGGCGGCGGCCCGGCCGGCGCCGCCTGCGCCATTCCCCTGGCCCGCGCCGGCCTGCGCGTGCTGCTGGCAGACGGCGGCGGCGAGCGGGCCTTTCGCATCGGCGAAGGGCTGCCGCCGCTGGTGCGCAGCCTGCTGGACGACCTGGGCGTGCTGGACCGCGTTATGGCGGACGGCCACCGCCCCAGCTACGGCACCCTGGCCTATTGGGGCGGACTGGCCGGGCATGCCAACGACACGCTGCGGCAACTGCACGGCGAAGGATTGCAGCTGGACCGCGTGCGCTTCGACGGCACGCTGCGCGCGGCAGCGGCCGAAGCCGGCTGCGAGGTCGCCCTGGCCACCCATGTGCAGATCGGCGATGCCGATGAAGCCGCCTCCAAGGCGGGGGCAAGGACAGAGACGGGAGCGGAACCAGCCCTCGGAACCGGCCCGGTTGCCGGGCCTGGGCCCGATGCGCTCCCGCCGCCCGGTGCGCCGCACCGCCTGCAGTTGCGCCGCCCCGGCGAGCCGCTGTCCCCCGTGACCGCGCGCTGGCTGATCGACGCCACCGGCCGCGTGGCCGCGCAGGCCTGCCGGCTGGGTGCCAGCCGCCGCCACTACGACCGGCTGCTGGCTTTCTACCAGCGCCTGCGCAGCGACACGCGCACCGATCTGGACGGGCGCACCTGGGTCGAGGCCGTGGAGGACGGCTGGTGGTACAGCGTGCTGCTGCCCAGCGGCGAGCGCGTGGTGGCCTTTCTGGGCGACGCCGACCTGATGGACCGCCGCGCCCTGCTGGAGGACTGCGGCCTGTGGCAGCACCTGCAGCGCACCACGCACCTGGGCGCCCTCTGCGCCGAACACGGCTACCGCCCGCATGGCGCCACCCAGGGCGCCGATGCCTGCAGCGCCGAACTCGACCGTGCAGCGGGCGCGAACTGGCTCGCGGTGGGCGATGCGGCCCTCGCCTTCGATCCGCTCTCGTCCAAAGGCATCGGCAACGCGCTCTATACGGGGCTGCGCGCCGCTCAGGCCTTGCTGGCCTGCGAGTCCGGCGACCTGCAGGCGACCGAACGCTATGCGGACCACCTGCGCGACATCCACCGCGTCTACCGCAAGCAGCTGCAGGGCTTCTACGCCATGGAGACCCGCTGGCCGGACTCCGCCTTCTGGGCACGGCGCCAGGCCGGCCCTGCTGTCGCGCAAGAGGCAGCGCCGGGGCCCCAGGCAGGCAAGCCCGTCGCTACACTGCCCTGGCCGCCCGCGCAGCGCACGGCAGCCCGCCGCGAGGCAGGTTCGGATAAAAACCCGCATATGCCTTGGTAGGTATTGCGCAGGCAGCTATCGAAAACATAGCGCCAACGGAGGCTTCATGCGCATGCACGGCAAATCCATCATCGTCACCGGCGCTGGCAACGGCATCGGCGAAGGCATCGCCAAACGGCTCGCGGCCGAGGGCGGCCGGGTCATCGTCAACGACATCCAGGCCATGGGCGGCCAGCGCGTGGTGGCCGAGATCCGCGCCGCTGGCGGCACGGCGGACTTCTTCGCGGCCGACGTCACCCGGTCGGACGAGGTCAAGGCCCTGGTGGCCGAAGCCGTGCGCCTGCACGGGCGGCTCGACGTGGTCGTCAACAACGCCGGCTGGACGCACCGCAACCGCCCCATGCTGGAGGTGAGCGAGCAAGAGTTCGACAAGGTCTATGCCATCAACGTCAAAAGCATTTACCTCTCGGCCATTCACGCCGTGCCCGCGATGCGCGCCAACCCAGGCGCGGCGGGCGGCAGCTTCATCAACATCGCCTCCACGGCAGGCCTGCGGCCGCGGCCCGGCCTCACCTGGTACAACGGGTCGAAGGGCGCGGTCATCATCACCAGCAAGTCGATGGCCGCCGAACTGGGGCCCGACAACATCCGCGTGAACTGCATCAACCCCGTGTTCAACCCCGACACGGGCCTGGCCGCCGAATTCGCCGGCGGCCCCGTGGACGACGCGCGCCGCGCGAAGTTTCTGGCCTCCATTCCGCTGGGGCGCTTTTCCACGGCGCTCGACGTCGCCAACGCCGCGCTCTACCTGGCCAGCGACGAGGCCGCCTTCGTGAGCGGCGTCTGCATCGAAGTGGACGGCGCCCGCTGCGTCTGACCGCCGCCCGCCACGCTGCCCGGGACGGCAATGACCCCTATTGGGACCATGCGGCAAAATCCGCCCATGGCTGAACGTGTCATCCCCCTGGTGGACCAGCGCATCGCGGCGCTGCGCCCCGCCGTGCCGCAGGGCGCGGTGGCGGCCCCGACAGGGCGGCTCATCGACACGCTGGGGCGCCCGCTGCGGGACCTGCGCATCAGCGTCACCGACCGCTGCAACTTCCGCTGCGCGTACTGCATGCCCAAGGAGGTGTTCGACAAGGACTACCCCTACCTGCCGCACAGCGCACTGCTCAGCTTCGAGGAGATCACCCGGCTGGCCCATGTCTTCGTCGCGCACGGCGTGCGCAAGATCCGCCTGACGGGCGGCGAGCCCCTGCTGCGCAAGCACATCGAAAACCTGGTCGACATGCTGTCCGAACTGCGCCTGGCCGACGGCACCGCGCCGGACCTGACGCTCACCACCAACGGTTCGCTGCTGGCCCGCAAGGCCCGGGCGCTCAAGAGCGCGGGGCTCAACCGCCTCACCGTCAGCCTGGACAGCCTGCAGGACTCGGTGTTTCGGCACATGAACGATGTGGACTTTCCCGTGGCCGAAGTGCTGGCCGGCATCGATGCAGCGCTGGCGGCGGGGTTTTCGCGCATCAAGGTCAACATGGTGGTCAAGCGCGGCACCAACGACCACGAAATCGTCCCCATGGCGCGGCATTTTCGCGGCACGGGCGTGACGCTGCGCTTCATCGAATACATGGACGTGGGCGCCACCAACGGCTGGCGCATGGACGAGGTGCTGCCCTGCGCCGACGTGATCGAGCGTTTGCAGGCCCACCTTCCCCTGGTCCCGTTGCCGGAACTTGCCCCGGGTGAAACCGCCCGCCGCTGGGGCTACGCCGACGCCAGCGGCCAGCACGACGCGTCGCTGGGCGAGGTGGGAGTGATCGGCAGCGTCACGCAGGCGTTTTGCGGCGACTGCAACCGCGCCCGCCTGTCGATGGAAGGCCGCCTGTACCTGTGCCTTTTCGCCACCCAGGGCTGGGACCTGCGCAGCCTGCTGCGCGGCGGGGGCACCGAGGCCGACATCGCCGCCGCCGTGGCGGCCATCTGGAACGGCCGCGGCGACCGCTACTCGGAACTGCGCAGCAGCCTGCCGCCCGATGCCGGCCAAGGCGCCCGGCGGGTGGAAATGAGCTACATCGGCGGGTGACGGATGGGGGTTCGCACCGCAGACGGCGCCGCGGGCATCACCGGGCTGGTCTTGGCAGGCGGCCAGGGCACGCGCATGGGCGGGCAGGACAAGGGCCTGCAGGCGTTTCAGGGCGTGCCGCTGGCACTGCATGCGCTGCGGCGACTGCGGCCGCAGGTCGGTGGCGTGCTCATCAGCGCCAACCGGCACCTCGACCAATACGCCGCCTTCGGCGCGCCGGTCCTGCCCGACGCGCTGCCCGGCCATGCCGGCCCGCTGGCCGGCTTTCTGGCCGGCCTGTCGCGCTGCGACACGCCCTGGCTGCTGACCGTGCCGTGCGACACGCCGCTGTTTCCGCACGATGTGGCCGAGCGCCTTCTGGCCGCAGCGCTGGCCGGCCAGGCAGACCTGGCCATCGCTGCCGCACCCGCCACCGATGCACCGCACGCCAGCGCACCGAGCCATCCACCCCGAAGCGCCACACCGGGCGAACCAGCCCTGCGCACCCAGCCCGTGTTCTGCCTGATGCGCGCTGCGTTGAGGGCATCGCTGGAGCAGTTCCTGGACGGCGGCAGCCGCAAGATCGGCGCCTGGACAGCCCAGCACCGGTGCGCAGTGGCCCCGTTCGACCGGCCGGGCGACGACCCGCTCGGCTTTTGCAATGCCAACACCCTGGCCGAACTGCACGCGCTCGAACGCGTGCTCACGCCACCCCCGCGATGAATCATCCGACGCCCCCGCCCCCTGCCTCCCGCCTGCGCATCGAAGTGCTGGGCACAGCGCACCTGCATGCCTACAAAGCGCTGCGCGACGAATCGCTGCGCTGCGCCCCCGAGGCTTTCACCTCCGACTACGCCACGGCGCTGCAGCGCCCGGCCGAGTCGTATGGAGCGCGGTTCGGCGACCCCGCCACCGGGCAATTCTTTCTCGGCGCCTTCGATGCGGGCGGCCAACTGCTGGGCAGCATCGGCTGCGAGCGGGAGGAGCGCCTTCAGCAGCGCCACTGCGCCACCGTGGTCGGGATGATGGTGGCGCCGAACGCGCAGCGCGGCGGCATCGGTCGCCAGCTGGTGCAAACCTGCGTGGAGCATGCCGAGCGCGTCGCGGGCCTGGAGCAACTGGTGCTCACCGTCACCGCAGCCAATGCGCATGTCGTGCGCCTGTACGAGCGTGCCGGCTTTCATGCCTGGGGCCGGCTGCAGCGCGCAGTGGTCATCGATGGCATCGGCCACGACAAGCTGCACATGGTGCGGTGGCTGCCCGCTTCTCCCCTCTTTCGCGCCGCATGACAACGCCAACCCTCTCTGAGATCGCTGCCGGCGTGCACGGCTACCAGCCCAGGGCATTGCCCGCAGAGGCCGTCACCGCCTTTCTGGAGCAACTGGTGGAGCCGGTGACCGGTACCGAATCGGTCGGCCTGTTCGCTGCACTGGACCGGGTGCTCGCCACCGACCTGGTATCGCCCGTCAGCGTGCCCCCGCATGACAACTCCGCCATGGACGGCTACGCGTTCGACGGCGCGCAACTCTCTCGACTCCCCCCTGGCGAATCACAGCTCGCCCTGCGCGTGGTCGGCACCGCGCTGGCAGGCCAGACGGCGCCGGTCCGCGCAGGCCCCGGCGAATGCGTGCGCATCATGACCGGCGCGGTGATGCCGCCCGGGCTCGACACGGTGGTGCCGCAGGAACTCGCCCGCGTGGACGGCGGCACCGTGCGCATCGGCGCCGGCCTGTTGCGCGCGGGCGACCACCGTCGCCGGGCGGGCGAAGACCTGATGCAGGGCCGCGTGGCGCTGGCCCGCGGCGAGCGGCTCACGCCCGCCGCGCTGGGCCTGGTCGCCAGCCTGGGGCTGCCCAGCGTGACCGTGTTTCGCCGACTGCGCGTGGCGTGCTTTTCCACCGGCGACGAGTTGCTGAGCCCGGGCGACGCCCCGCGTGCGGGCGCCGTGTACGACAGCAACCGCTACGCGCTGCTGGGCCTGCTCGCGCGCCTGGGCGCGGAGCCGATCGACCTGGGCGTGGTGCCCGACACCCCGGCCCAACTGGAAGCCGCCCTGCGCCGTGCCGCCCGGCAGGCCGACGCCGTCATCACCAGCGGCGGCGTGAGCGAGGGCGATGCCGACCATTTGCGCTCGACCGTGCAGCGGCTGGGCGACGTGGCGTTCTGGCACGTCGCGATGCGGCCCGGCCGGCCGATGGCGGTCGGACGCCTTCGCGGCGATGATTCGGACGGAGCGGAAAGTCCCATGGTCGAATCGGCCTCCAGCGCAATATCTTCTATGGGATACAGCTATCAAAACAATAGCAAACGGTTTTCAGCCGATCGCCTGTGGTTCGGGCTACCCGGCAATCCCGTCGCGGCGATGGTGGCCTTCCTCGCCTTCGTGCGTCCGGCCCTGCTGAGGGCGATGGGCTGCACCCGCCCTGCTCCGCCGATGCTGCGCGCCACCGCCACCGAGGCCCTGAACAAGAAGCCCGGCCGCACCGAATACCAGCGCGGCATCGTCTCGACGGCGCCGGACGGCGCCTTGCAGGTGCGCACCACGGGCCACCAGGGCTCCGGCGTGCTCAGCTCGATGGTGCAGGCCAATGGACTCATCGTGCTGCCGCACAGCCGCGGCCCGGTGGCCGCAGGAGATGCCGTGGACGTCATGATGTTCGACGGTGCGCTGTGAATCGCCGTGGATGCCTGCCGGCCGGGTCCCACAGCCGTGCGGCGCCTGCGCCGAAAGCAGCGGCCCGGCGGCGAGGCCTATGCTGAAAAATCAATCCCACCAAAACCTCGCCGTTCCTGCCGTTCCTGCCGGGCCGGACAGCCAGCCAGTTAGTTAGTCAGCCAGTCAGCCAAAACAATGAAACCAATCGCCATGACCTATACCGCCCGCCACCTCGAACAGCCGCCCACCCGGGAAGACGTGGACCAGATGCAGGGCGCTACCGTCGTGGAGTTCGGAACGCCCTGGTGCGGCCACTGCCAGGGCGCGCAGCCACTCATCCAGGCCGCGCTGCAGGGGCGTGACGACGTGGCCCACGTCAAGGTCGAAGACGGGTCCGGTCAGCGCCTGGGCCGCAGCTTCGGCGTGAAGCTATGGCCCACGCTCGTTTTTCTGCGCGACGGCAAGGAAGTGGAGCGCGTCGTGCGCCCGCAGGGGCCGGAGCCGCTGCAGACCGCCCTGCAGGCGATCTCGCCCGCGTGATCCGACGCCCAAGCCGCCAGGCCTCAACCCTCCAGCCCTCTCCAAACCCCGGGCCTGATCGTCAGCCGCGGCCGAGTGCCTTGTCCACGCCCTTGTTGGCCAAGGCGTCGGCGCGCTCGTTGCCGGGGTCGCCCGCATGGCCCTTCACCCAGCGCCAGTCGATCTTGTGGCCGCCTTGCGCCACCAGATCGTCCAGCCGCTTCCAGAGTTCGACGTTCTTGACGGGCTGGCCCGCCGCAGTGCGCCAGCCTTTTTTCTTCCAGCCCTGTATCCATTCGGTGATGCCCTTGCGCACGTACTGGCTGTCGAGAAACAGCGTCACATCGCACGGCCGCTTGAGCGCGCCCAGCGCTTCGATCACCGCGAGCAATTCCATGCGGTTGTTCGTCGTGCCGAGTTCTCCCCCGAACAGTTCCTTTTCCAGCGCGCCGGACCGCAGCACCACGCCCCACCCGCCCGGGCCGGGGTTGCCTTTGCAAGCCCCGTCGGTATAGATCACAACCTGATTCAAAAAAGTTACTCCCGTCCATCCACACGAAAAGCCGGCCCGCCACCGCGGACCCTGCCGCGATTGGCCACCGTTACGGGCGCCGCGGCGCCCTGGGGCGTGCGGCGCCAGGGCGCTCCGAGCAAGCGCACGCCATGCACGCGCTTGACGGCCACCACCACATAGGCGGCCCCGAGTATCGGCCACCAGCGCGCACCCAGCCCATCCATCCAGTCGAAACGCTCCAGCCAGGGCGCGCTGCGCACCGCTGGCCGGTAGCAGCCGAAGCTGACCGACTCGACCTCGAAATTGAGCAGCCGCAGCCAGTCGCGCAAACGCCAGTGGCCGATGAACTCGCCCACGTCCGGCAAATAAAGCTGCCCGCCCGCGCCCAGGCGCTGGTACAGCCGCGCCCGCCGCTGGCGCAGGCCCCACAGGCTGACCGGGTTGAGCCCGCTGATCACCACGCGCCCCTCGGGCACCAGCACGCGCTGCACCTCCCGCAGTGCGGCGTGGGGGTCGATGCTGAGCTCCAGCGCGTGCGGCAGCAGCACCAGATCGAGGCTGTTTTCCGAAAAAGGCAGGGCCACCGGGTCGGTCAGCAAGGCCGGCGCGAGCAGATCGCCGCCGCCCAGGGCCCCGGCGGCGTGCCAGCCGGCGGCTTCGTCGGTCCAGAGCAGGGTTTCTTCGGCGCCGAGGGACAGCCACCGGTGCGGCATGCGGTTGGTGCGCAGGCCCTGCAAACCGGGCATTCCGAGCTGCAAGGCGTGGTAGCCGAACACGTCGGCCACCAGCTCGTCGTAGCGTTCCTGCTCCCACGCCAGAACGTACCGGCCCGGGGCTGAGTCGAACCAGTGGTGCAAACCTATAATTTCATCGCTCATGAACTTGCTGCCACTGCCCGCCTTTACCGACAACTACATCTGGATGCTGCACGACGCGCACGCTGCGGTCGTGGTCGATCCGGGGGAAGCGGGCCCGGTCTTGCAGGCATTGCAAACCCTGGACCTGCCATTGCAGGCGATTCTAGTCACGCACCACCACGCCGATCACACCGGCGGGGTACCCGCCCTGCGGGAGGCCACCGGCGCCCGTGTTTTCGGCCCCGCGCACGAGACCGTGCCCGAGCCGATCACGCGCCTGGGCCAGGGCGACACAGCCGAGGCGCTGGGCCTGCGGTTCGAGGTGTTCGACGTGCCCGGCCATACGGCGGGCCACATCGCCTACTACTGCCCAGACGTGGGCGGCACCCCGGCGGTGTTCTGTGGCGACACCCTTTTCTCCGGCGGCTGCGGCCGGTTGTTCGAAGGCACGCCCGCGCAGATGCAGGCGTCGCTCGACACCCTGGCCGCGCTGCCGGGCGATACCCGCGTGTGCTGCGCGCACGAGTACACGCTGTCCAACCTGAAGTTCGCCCGCGCCGTGGAGCCCGGCAACGAGGCCCTGCGCCAGTACACCCGTGAGTGCGAAGCGCTGCGCGGGCGCGGCCAGCCGACGCTGCCCTCGCGGCTGGCGACCGAACGCGACATCAACCCTTTCCTGCGCACACGGCAAGCGACGGTGGCCCAGGCCGCCCGAGGCTTCGATGCGCGGGTCGATCCCCAAGATGCAGTGGCCGTTCTGGCCGCGCTGCGCCAATGGAAAAACGAGTTTCAATGAAAATTTTGCACATCCTGGGCCTTGCCAGCGTGGTCTGGCTCACCGGCTGCGCCACCCAAGGCACCCCGTCCGGCACCGCAGCGGACAAGGACACCCCTGGCACCTCCAGCACCGACACTTCATCGGCACCGCACACCCCCAGGATTCCCACCGGTCCCTTGCAACCCATCTCGGCCGCGCAGGCCAGCAACGGCGAGGTCGCATCGCTCTATGCCCCGTCCGACCTGTGGGACCGCATCCGCCGCGGCTTCGCCATGCCCGACCTGGACCAGGACCTCGTGCGGGACCGCGAGCAGTGGTATGCCTCGCGCCCCGACTACATGCAGCGCATGACGGAGCGCTCCAGCAAATACCTGTTTCACATCGTCGAAGAACTCGAACTGCGTGGCATGCCCACCGAGCTGGCCCTGCTGCCCTACATCGAAAGCGCGTTCAACCCGCAGGCCATCTCCAGCGCGAAGGCGGCCGGCATGTGGCAGTTCATGCCGGCCACGGGCAACGACTACCAGCTCAAGCAGAACGCCTTCCGCGACGACCGGCGCGACGTGCTGGCCTCCACGCGCGCCGCGCTGGACTATCTGCAGCGCCTGTACGGCATGTTCGGCGACTGGCACCTGGCGCTGGCCGCCTACAACTGGGGCGAAGGCAGCGTGGGCCGTGCCATCGCCCGCAATCAGAAGCTGGGCCTGGGCACGAGCTACACCGAACTCAACATGCCGGCCGAAACCCGCATGTACGTGCCCAAGCTGCAGGCGGTGAAGAACATCGTCGCGAACCCGCAGGCGTTCAAGACCGAGCTGCCGCTGATCGAGAACCACCCCTACTTCCAGACGGTGGACATCACCCGCGACATCGATGTCTCGCTGGTCGCCAGCCTGGCCGGCGTGCGCGAAGAGGATTTCCGCGCGCTCAACCCTTCCCTGCACCGCCCCGTCATCCTGGCTGCCGGCATGCCGCAGATCCTGCTGCCGTGGGACAACGCCAAGGTGTTCCTGAAAAACCTGGAAGCCCACAGCGAGGGCCAATACGCCAGCTGGACCGTGTGGAGCGTGCCCAGCACCATGACGGTGGCTGCGGCCGCCCAGCGCGTCGGCATGAGCGAGACCGACCTGCGCAGCGTGAACCACATTCCGCCGCGCATGATGATCAAGGCCGGATCGGCCCTCATGGTGCCCCGCGCCACCACCACGCGCCAGGACGTGTCGAGCCAGGTGGCCGACAACGGGCAGGTGGCGTTCACGCCCGAAATCGTGACGCGGCGCACCACCGTGCGCGCCGGCAAGCGCGATTCGGTGGCCAGCATCGCGAACCGCTACAAGGTGACTGCGGCCAACGTGGCCGACTGGAACGACGTGAAGACCGTCGCTGTCTTCAAGGCCGGCCAGCAGGTAGTCATGTACCTGCCGGTGAAGCTGGCCGCCAGGTCGTCGGCGCGGCCTGCCATCAAGCAGACCTCGACCCGAAACGCGAAAGCGCCTTCGGCCCCGGTCCGCAAGGGCGGAACACCTTCGCGCAAGAAGCGCTGATCGTTCGAACGCCCGGCTGAATCGATACCCGTTGCCTGGACGCTGCAGGGAGCGCGGCGCCTGGGCGGCTGAGCGGCTGGGCTGCGTCGTTTCAGAACGCTCGGCGCCGGCCGCGCACGGAAGGCATCAGAGGCGCAGGTTGTGCATGCCCACCAGTCCCAGCACGCCGATCACGATGAGGTACAGCGCCACGATGTAGTTCAGCAGGCGCGGCATGACCAGGATCAGGATGCCTGCGAGCAAGGCGACGAGGGGGCCGATACTGAGGTTGAGCGACATGGAGTTTTTTCCTTGTTGGAACGGTGGAATGACGAAGAGTGACAGGGTGACAAAGGGGTCGATCCCGCGCTGCGACAGATGCCTGCCGACGACGCGCCCCCGACTCTAGCGCCACCGTCTTGCCGTGGCGTGTCGGACAGTTCAGCCAAAGTGGCCCATCGCGAAGGAATGCTCAAGCAAGCGGTGCGCAGCCATGCGCAGGCCCGCCCTCATGCATTGAATTTGTGCTTGGCCCGGCGCGCGAACTCATTCGTGAAGGTGCGCCCCAGGTCGATCTTGAGCGGGGCCATTTCGGGCCGCAGCCGGGCCACGGCACGCGCCGCGGTGGCCGGGCCGTCATCGGGCATGAGGCCATCCGGCGAGAACGTATCGCGTACCTTGTGAAAGGCGGCCAGGTAGGCTCCACGATCGCCCAGCAGGTAGTGGGGCGGCACCACGCGCATCAGGTCGGCCGGGCTGGCCGTCTGCAGCCATTTGAGCGCATGCACCATGGCATTGGCCAGCGCCTGCACGCGCGCCGGCTGCTTTTGCACGAACGACTGCGGCGCATACAGGCTCGCCGCAGGCATCGTGCCGCCAAACAATTCCTGCGAGGCCTTCAGCGAACGCGTGTCGTACAGCACACGCACCTCGGAGCGCTGCTCCAGGGCGCTGACGATCGGGTCGGCATGGCACAGCGCGTGCACCCGCCCCTGGCGCAGGGCCGTCACCGCGCCCATGCCGGAGCCCACGTCCACGAACGACACCTCGTCCAGCGGCGCACCGTCGCGCGACAGCATCAGCTGCGCCACCACATGCGTCGAAGACCCCATCGCCGAGACCCCCACGCACAAGCCCTTGAAACGGTTCACGCTCTTGACGGGCCATGCCCGGGCAGACGCCGCCAGAGCCAGTTGCGGAGCGCGCCCTTGCAGCACGATGGTGCTGTAGCTGCGGCCCAGCAGTTGCTGGCGCAACGCGTGGTCATAGGCGCCCGAGCACACCTCGGCCTCCCCCGCCTGCAATGCCTGCAGGGCCAGGGCCCCGCCGGGATAGTCCTGCACCACCACATCCAGCCCCTCGGCCCGAAAGAAGCCCAGCTCCTGCGCGATGGTCAGCGGCAGGTGGTACAGCAGGCCCGAACCGCCCACCGCGACCCGCAGCGGCCCCGTGCCTGCGGTGAATGGAGACGGCGCCGCTACGGCGCGTGCGCCGGCCCAGCCTGCCATGGACAAGGCGGACAGCGTGCCGAGACGGCGGCGGCTGATGCGGGGAAAAGACATGGAGCGGAAAATTCAAAAATGCTGCAGTGCAGCAATCGTGCCATCAGCACGCCCCAGCGCTGTGAGGGCAATCCCTGAGAGCGCCTGTGGGCAATCCCGGCACCGCCTGAAGTGCTCGGTTGGCCGGTGGACCGGCGCCGTTCAATGAAGCGAGCGGCTGTGCTGGGAAAGCGGGTGGCCCGAGCCGGGTCAGCGGTAGCCGATGAACAAAATGGCGGTGTTGACCACCATGGCGGCAAACCACACGGCGCTGCGCGCGGTGGGCAGGTCGGAGATGTACATCATCACGTAGAACACGCGCAGCATCACGAAGACGAACGCCAGAATGTCCAGCAGCGCCTGCGCGGCCCCCAACTGGTGCGCGATGACCACCGCGCCGATGAAAAACGGCAAGGACTCGAACGTGTTGGACTGCGCGGCGATGGCGCGGGCGCGCCAGTCGGTCTGCTTGTTCTGCCACCCACGGGGATCATGGTTGTCGGACGGGCGAAAGCTGCCGCGCTTGCCGATCAATGCGCACACCGTGGGCAGCAGCGCCATCAGCAGCACGCACCAGTAGGCCACCGTGAAGTGCGCCACATGCAGAGAATTCATCTTCAAGCCTTTTCGTGCTCCAGCGCAATCAGGTCAATCGCTGGCAGCTATCAATTTCATAGTGCTACCGGCGATCGACCAGCGCGTGCGCGATCGTGCCCAGGTCCACGTATTCCAGTTCGCTGCCGACGGGCACGCCCCGGGCCAGCCGGGTCACGTGCACGCCGCGGCTCTTGAGCGCCTCGCTGATGACATAGGCCGTGGCCTCGCCCTCAGCCGTGAAGTTCGTGGCCAGGATCACCTCCTGCACCACGCCGTCGGAGGCGCGCTCCATGAGCTTTTTCAGCCCGATTTCTTTCGGGCCCACACCGTCGAGCGGCGACAGGCGCCCCATCAGCACGAAATACAGCCCGCGAAAAGCCCCAGTGCGTTCCAGCGCCGACTGGTCGGCAGGCGTTTCCACCACCGCCAGGCGCGAGGCATCGCGCGCCGGGTCCAGGCAGGTATCGCACACCGCCGCTTCGGTGAAGGTGTGGCAGCGTTCGCAGTGGTGCACCGACACCGTCGCCTCGTGCAACGCACGCGAGAGCAGTTCGGCCCCTTCCCGGTCGTGCTGCAGCAGATGAAACGCCATGCGCTGCGCCGACTTCACGCCCACGCCCGGCAGGCGGCGCAAAGCCTGGACCAGGGCATCGAGGGAGTTGGTATCGGACATGGAGCGAAAGGGCGATGGAAAACGAGAGGGTTCAGAGAACGAAAGAACGGTGTGCGCCGCACACCGATGGAGCCAGCGGTTCACCAGCCCCGCACCATCCACGCCCCGCAGAGCGCAGCGTGGCCGGCAGTGGCCGGCGAATGCGATGGCGAACGCTGAAGGTCTTCAGAAAGGAAACTTCATGCCCGGGGGCAGGCCAGGCATGCCGGAGGTCAGCTTGCCCATCTTTTCCTGCGAGGTTTCTTCGGCCTTGCGCACGGCCGCATTGAAGGCGGCAGCCACCAGGTCTTCCAGCATCTCTTTGTCGTCGGCCAGCAGACTGGGGTCGATGGTCACGCGCTTCACGTCATGCTTGCAAGTCATGAGGACCTTGACCAGGCCGGCGCCGGATTCGCCTTCCACTTCGATGTTGCCGAGTTCGTCCTGGGCCTTCTTCAGGTTGTCCTGCATGGCCTGGGCCTGCTTCATGAGGCCGGCGAGTTGTCCCTTGTTGAACATGGTGCGTTTCCTTTTCTGATGGGAATGAGAGGAGAGACTGGAACGAAAGAATAGTGAATAGCGATTCGGCCGGCTGGCAACGCCGTCACGCCGGCTTGATGCTGCCCGGCACGATTTTGGCGCCGAAATCCCGCACCAGCGCCTGTACGTACGGGTCGTTGTGCACGATCTCTTCGGCCACGCGCTGGCGTTCCGCCGCCGCCGCCGCATTGCGCCGGGCCGGGCTGTCGATGACCACGCCCAGCTCCACGCTGATCTGCTTCGCATGGCCGGCAGCCTCCAGCGCCGCCCGAAGGCGCTCGCGCGCCACGGGCTGGTTGAGCGATTCGCGCTCCACCCGCAGCAGCCAGTGCCCGGCATCGCGAGCGACGAGTTGGGACTGCAGCGCCAATTCGCGCACCAGCGCCGAAATGGCTTCGGCCGCTACCAGTTGCTGCACCGTGGCGTGCCACACATCGCCCTCTTCGGTCGCCGTGTAGCGGGCAGCGGCAGGGGTGTTGCCGGTGGCGGGAAGCGGTTGCAGGCGTGCACCGGGTTCCGGTGCCACACGCACGGGAATCGCCATGTATTCGGGTGACGGTGCGGGCTGGACAGGCCTGGCAGATGGTGCCTGCGAAGCGGCAGGTGCCGCGGTGGGCGTGCGGCGCATGTCGGCGGGCGCACGGACAGGCAGATGTACGGCAGCGGGCGCCGACGGCCCGCCCTCGGCTGGCGCGGGCGGCGCTTGCGGGCTGGCCTGCGACGGCATGCCGGCAGGGGCAGAGGCAGGTACGAATGCGGGATCGCCATCCACGCCGGCCTCATGGTTGGCGTCGGCAGGCAGCGAAGCGGCAACGGCCTCCTGCGGGCGTGTCTCGAAAGACGCTGCGGCGGCTACCGCCGGAGCCGGAGCCGGCGCCGGACGATGGGCCGGTGCAGGATCAACCGGCGTCAGAGTTTTTTTTTCAGCCGAAGGGGCCGAAGCCGCTGCACTGTCCGACGGCTTGAAGGCCAGCAGGCGCAAGAGCGCCATCGTCAGCGCGGCATATTCGTCGGGCGCCAGGCCCAGTTCGGCGCGGCCATGCAGGCAGATGCTGTATAGCAACTGGGTTTCGTCCGCAGGCATCTGCGCGGCCAGGCGGGCGATTTCAGCCGCCTCAGGGTCGCTGGCGTCCAGCGCCTGCGCCATGTTCGGCACGGCCTGCATCACGGCCATGCGCTGGAGCACGGCGCTCATCTCCTCCAGCGTGGAGGCGGCCGACAGGCCGTTCAAACGCAGGGTATCGGACGTTTCCACCACCGTGCGCCCGTCGCCCTGCGCCAGCGCTTCGATCAGGCGAAACACATACGAGCGGTCCACGCTGCCCAGCATCTGGCGCACACCGGCTTCCTGCAGCTGGCCGCTGCCGAAGGCGATGGCCTGGTCGGTGAGCGACAGCGCATCGCGCATCGACCCCCGGGCCGCGCGCGACAGCAGGCGCAGCGCCTGGGGCTCGGCCGGCACGTTCTCCTGGGCAAGGACGCGCCCGAGATGGTCCAGCACCGTCTCCGGCGCCATCGGGCGCAGGTTGAACTGCAGGCAGCGCGAGAGCACCGTGACAGGCACCTTCTGCGGATCGGTCGTGGCCAGCACGAACTTGAGGTATTCGGGCGGCTCTTCCAGCGTCTTCAGCATGGCGTTGAAGGCCGTATTGGTGAGCATATGCACTTCATCGATCATGAAGACCTTGAAGCGCCCCTGCACCGGCTTGTACACGGCCTGCTCCAGCAGGCCCTGCACTTCGTCCACCCCGCGGTTGGAAGCGGCGTCCAGCTCGGTGTAGTCGACGAAACGGCCACTGTCGATGTCGGTGCAGGCCTGGCACACGCCGCAGGGCGTGGCGGTGATGCCGCCCTGCCCGTCCGGGCCCTGGCAGTTGAGCGACTTGGCGAGAATGCGCGACACCGTCGTCTTGCCAACGCCGCGCGTGCCGGTGAAAAGATAAGCATGGTGCAGCCGCTGCTGCGTCAGCGCATTGGACAGCGCCTGCACCACATGCTCCTGGCCCACCATCTCCGAGAAGGTCTTGGGACGGTATTTGCGGGCAAGCACGAGGTAGGACATGGGGGGTGATTCTATGTGGGTGCGCCGGCCTCACCGGCCCGCCGGGTTACCGAATCCCCGCAACGCACCGGCACGCCTGGGTTGCCGGGCCATGCTGCAAACATCAGCACGGCCGGCAGGGTCTGGGTGGAAGGCCACCAAAGTTTTATCGCCTACAATCGCCGGTGACGGGCCTCCCCGCATGGTGAAGCAGCCAACCGGGTCAGGTGGGGAACCAAGCAGCCCTAACTGTAGAGTCAGTGCCGGGGGTAAGGCTCGTCAACTTCTTCTTTCTGCCATGCTTTTCAAAGCATGGTGCCTCCCCCGCCGGATCGCTCGATCCGCGCTTTTCCCCAAGCCCCTGCCAACGCATCTTGCAGCCCGTACGGCCGAGCAGAGGCTTGCCGCATTTTCAAATGCCCCTGCACTGAAACGGCTGGGTTACATTGGGTTCTTTTGCCAAGCAAGGGTCCTGGTATGGCAGATGTTCGCGCGCAGGGAGCCGCCGGGTCGACTGCGGCAGGCTTGTCCTCTGGGCAGGGCGGCCTCGCTCCTGCCCACCGGGCAGCCGGCACCTCCGCCATCTCGCGCCAGGGCGTCCAAGGTGCGCAGCCCTTGGACCTGCGCACCTTCCGCAGCATGCGGCGCGTGAACGCCTCCGTGCTGGCCTTCGGGGGCACCGGCTGGGCAATGGCCTGGTACCTGGCCGATCCGGCCTACCGCTACGACAACATCCTGTTCGCCTTGCTGGCAATCGCCTTCGTCTGCTGCATCACGGCTTCGATGTTCGCGAGCACGCCAGGACGGGTGGTCACGGCGGCGCTGCCGGCCACGGGCTTGCTGGCACACGGTTTCTGGCTGCTGTCGGCACCCAGCCCGGCAGGCGTCTATTGGTGCGTGGCGCTGGGCGTGGCGTTCACGCTGCTGGTCGCTTACATGTTCATCACGGTGTGGCACTACCTGGCCTCCATCGCGGTCATCTGGTTTGCTTTCGGGCACGGTAATTTTCAGCAGATGTCCGTGGCGCACGATCCCATCTGGATCCTGCTGCTGGTCACGATGTCTTCGCTGCTCGGCTTCTTCTTGAACATGGCCATCTCCCGCCTGCGGGAAGAAAGCTACCGGCAGCAACTGGAGTTGGAAACCCTGGCGTATCAAGACGCGCTGACGGGCCTGGCCAACCGCCGCAGCCTGCTCAAGCACCTGCAGGGGCTGCAGGATGCGGGGCGCATCGACGGGCTGTACTTTCTGATGATCGACATCGATGACTTCAAGTCGATCAACGACCAGTTCGGGCACGACCAGGGCGATGTGGTCCTGAAAGAAGTGGCCGCGATGCTGAAGCGGCATGCAGGCCGGCATCTCTGCGGCCGGCTCGGGGGCGAAGAGTTCGGGGTGGTGATCGAAGGCGCCACCCTGGCTGAAGCCCGCGAACTGGCCCAGGCACTCGTTGCCGCCGTGAACACGCTGTACGCGGTGCCGCCCGAGCACCCTGCTTTCAGCGGCCGCCGCCTTTCGATCAGCGCCGGGCTGACCCGGGGCGAGGCTGCCTGCACCACCTCCGACCTGATGCGGCGCGCCGACTTGGCGCTCTACCATGCCAAGCGCGAAGGCAAGAACCGCTTTTGCATGCACTCGGGACCGCAGGGCAGCACGGCCGACCCCGCGCCGGATCAGCGCCCTCGCCGCCAGCGGTCGCGCTCAACCTCCCCGCTGTAGCCAGGTCTTGGCGCCTTCGGCCGCGGCCACGCCGCTGGCCATGCACGCGGTCATCAGGTAGCCACCGGTGGGCGCCTCCCAGTCCAGCATTTCGCCCGCGCAGAAAACACCCGGAACGGCCTTCAGCATGAGGTGCTCGTCCATTGCTTCGAAAGGCACGCCGCCAGCCGTGCTGATGGCTTCGTCCAGCGGCCGGGTGGCACCCACCGTGATGGGCAATGCCTTGATGGCCTGGGCCAGTGCCGCCGCGTCGCCGAGGCCATCCTTGCCCAGCTGTTCGTAAAGAATGCCCATCTTGATGCCGTCCAGCCCCAGCCGGCTCTTGAGGTGGCTGCTGAGGCTGCGGGCACCGCGCGGATGGCGCACCTCTTTGAGCACGCGCTCGGGTGTGTGGTCCGGCAGCAGGTCGAGTGTGAAGGTAGCGTGGCCGTGCGCTTCGATCTCGTCGCGCAGCAGGCTGGAGACGGCATAGATGAGGCTGCCTTCCACTCCGCTGGCCGTGGCGACGAACTCGCCCCGGCGGCTGAACGAACGCCCCTGGCTGTCGGAAAAATGCAGCGCGACCGATTTGAAGGGTTGCCCGGCAAAGCGCTCCGTGAAATGCGGCGTCCAGCCTGCGGAGTCCGGCCCCCGGCCGATCAGTTCCCGCAGAAACTCCCGCCGCGTCTCGACCGCCGAGGCGCCTGCGCGCACGACATCGAAACCGCAGTTCGCCGGCCGCAGCGGCGCGACGGGCACGCCCCGCTCGGCCAGCAGCGGCACCCAGGCGCCATCGGAACCCAAGCGGGCCCAGCTGCCGCCCCCCAAGGACAGCACCACGGCCCGGGCGTGCACCGGCACCAGGCCCGCAGGGCTGGCAAAACCCAGCGACATGGCCCCGGCGACCGGCTCGCCCCAGCCGAGCCACCGGTGTCGCATGTGAAACCGCACGCCCTGCCCGCGCAGCCGGTGCAGCCATGACCGCAGCAGCGGCGCGGCTTTCATGTCGGACGGAAACACGCGGCCCGAAGTGCCGACGAACGTATCGACACCCAGCCCCTGAGCCCACGCGCGCACCGCATCCGCACCGAACGACTGCAGCAGGGGCTCTATGGCTGCCCGGCGCTCGCCGAACCGCCCGGCGAACGGCTCGAATGGCTCGGAGTGCGTGAGGTTGAGGCCGCCTTTGCCGGCCAGCAGGAATTTGCGGCCCACGGACGGCATGGCGTCGAACACATGCACCGCCAAGCCGCTGCCGGCCACCGCCTCGGCAGCCATCAGCCCGGCAGGGCCCCCACCGATCACGGCGACATCACAGGCCAATGCCGGGGTGGGCGATTCGGAAACAGTCATCTTCAACCTTTGCGTCTAATCGGAAAAACACGGGCAGAGCGGCGCGGCGGGCGCGGATATTGAAATCCGTGGCCGTCGAGCCGTCAAAACAGATCGCCTTGGACCGGGCCCGGCGGTGGCGGTGCAGGGGCAGACATCGCCACGGGAATGGGCGGAGCGACATTTTCAGGTGCAGGTGCAGGCGTCTCGCTTCCTACTTCCACCATCCGCCCGTCTCCGGTCAGGAAAGCCGCACGCACCCCGTGACCCGACATCTGGGTCAGAACGGCGTCGCGGTAGCGCAGCAACTGGGCCCTCAGTTGCGGACGGCGTTCAGGGTCCGCGGCGCTTTTGTAATCCAGCACCCACCAGGTCGGCGACTCGACAGGGCTGGTGCGGCGTACCAGGCGGTCGATGCGAAGCGTCTGCCCGGCATGGACGATGGTGGCCTCGTTCACTGCGCGATCGACACACGCAGCGTCCCAGGCCCAGGCGCCCTCGCCGCTCAGGATGGTCCGCGCCATCTCCGCAGCGCAGGCTGCCGATTCGGGCGGCAGGTCGAAATCGCCCGCCAGCCGACCCAGCCGCAACGCCGTCCATTCCGCGTCGCGCAGGGCCTCGCCGGCTTGCGCCATTCCAGCCTGCTCCAGCAACTGGTGCATGGCCTCCCCCTGGCGCGACAACGGGGTGGATCGCGCCACGGCAAGCGCCGCCGGGCCATCGGGCTCGGGCTTTTGCGGCGGGGACCAAGTGGGCAGCTCGGACAGCACGGCGCGGTCCTCTGCCGTCGCCAGGAGCGCTTGTTCCACCTCGTCAGGATCGGCGCCCGGCGCTTCGGGCACGTCCTCCAGCAGCGGCGCCAGACGGTTCCACCAACTGCCCGGAGCGGATGCCGATGGCTGTACCGAAGAGATGGCCAGGCAATGTTTGGCGCGAGTCATGGCCACGTACAAGGTATTCAGCTCTTCGCGCTGGCGCTCTGCCTGTTCGGCCGCGAGCATGTCCACCGCGCTGGGCGGCGGCGCGCTCTCGCTGGCCAGGAACACGAAGCTGCGCGGCAGCGGCTCTTCCCCAGGCCAATCCACGAGCACACCCATCGTTTCGGCCTTTTGCGGCCGGGTGTCGGTGTCCAGCAGCAGCACGCTGTGCGCTTCGAGGCCCTTGGCGCCGTGCACGGTGAGCAGGCGCACGGCCTGCGCGTCCACCCGCCCCGGGGCCCGCTGGCCCGAGCGTTTCATGGCGCGCACGAAGGCATAAGGAGTGAGATAGCGGCCACCGTCGATCTGCAGCGCGGCCGACAGCAGCGCGCGCAGATTGGCCAGCACGCTGGCGCGCTGCGTGGGTGGCGCGGCGCCGGCATAGCGGGCCAGCACATCGCGGTGGGTGTAGAGGGCTTGTAGCGCATCGTGTGGCGGGAGCGCATCGAACCAGCCTTTATACAGAGCCAAATCGGCCCCCAGCGCAATTAAATCGCCGGCATTATGCTCACTTTTTAATAGCAAATCAAGCCAACTGCTTTCGCGGTTCTCGGGTTGCTGGCGCCACAGTGCCAGCCGTACCAGCACGTCGTCTCCCACCCCGAACAGCGGCGAGCGCAGCGCGCGGGCCAGCGACAGGTCGTGGCCGGGGGATACGAGGGCGTCCAGCAGCGCGATCACGTCCTGCACTTCGGGCGCCTCGGCCAATTCGGCTTTTTCAGGCTGCACGCAAGGCAGGTGCAGTTCTCGCAGCGCATCCTGCATGGCGGCCAGGCGGTCTCGCTTGCGGGCCAGCACCAGCACCTCGCGCGGCGCCACGCCCGCAGCGATGCGCTCGGCCACCCATCGGGCGGCCTGGGTGCATTCGCGCATGCGCAGGGTTTCCTCGGGCTCGTGGCGCGGCTGCGTGAGGCTGTCGCGCCACGCCAGCGGGTCGGCAGCGGCTCCACCGCTGTCTTCGGGAGCCGTGATCGCGGGCAGGCGCAGCAGCATGCCCGGATCGGACGACTCGGTGGTGTGGTCCCGAAAACCCGCGTACTCGCCCTGGGCCTGCGCGGTCTGCATGACCTGGTTCACCGCTGCGATCACGCCGGTGGCATTGCGGCGAGTGTGGTCGCAGCTGAGCAAATCGCCACCCAGGCCCTCGCGCACGAAAGCCTGGGCAGCCAGGAACACCTGCGGCTCGGCCCGGCGAAAGCGGTAGATGCTCTGCTTGGGATCGCCCACGATGAACACGCTGGGCGCCCGCCCGCCACCCGCGCCGACGTAGCCCGAAAGCCAGGCATGCAGCGCCTGCCACTGCAGCGGATTGGTGTCCTGGAACTCGTCCACCAGCAGATGCCGGACACGGGCGTCCAGCCGCTCCTGCACCCAGCCGCTCAGCACCGGATCGGACAGCATCACCAGCGCCGTGCGCTCGACATCGTTCATGTCCACCCAGCCGCGGTCGCGCTTGAGCGCGGCATAGGCGGCCACCAGCGCTCGCGTGAGCCGGGCCATGCGCTGGTGGTAGTCCCATGCCTCGTGCTGGCGGCGCGCCTGGCACAGGCGCTGCAGTTCGGCCTCGGCCTCCTGCGCCACGGCGAACTTTTCGAGGTTTTTGCTGAGCCGGTCTTCCTTGGCCACGAAGAAGGCGCGGCGCAGACGCTCCAGGCGCTCTGGCAGGTCTTCGCACGCGAAGGCATCGACGACCGCGTCGGCTGCTTTTTGCGGGGTCTTGTTGGATTCGGTGCCCAAGGCACTCGCGCGGGCCAGCCAGCGCAACCGCGCGGCAGAGCCTTGCAGCGCATGGGCCGGAGTGGCCAAGCCTTGCAGGTCCTGGAACAAATCCTGGAACGGCGCGACCGACGCATCGACCACGCCAGCGGCATCGGCCAACTCGAATTCGATGCGTTTGGACAGCGCCGCGCCCAGGGCCTTGTGCGTTTGCGAGCGCCCGTGCGAGGCCACGGCCGCGAGGTAGTCGGCATGCAGCGCGGCGTCGTCGGCGACCTGCTGCAGGAAAGCCGGCCACAACTGCCGCACGGCCTCGGCGTCGTCTTCCAGCAATTCGTAGTTTCCCGGCAGGCCGCGTGCATGCAGCACGGCCAGCGGCGCGGTGCCCAGCAGCGCGGCGAACCAGCTGTGGAAGGTACGGATCTGCACCGGCCGGCCGGATTCGAGCATGGAGCGGTACAGTTTTTGTAGCACCTCGCGCTTGTCCAGAGCGCGCTCGGCCGGGATTCCACGCGCAATCAGCTCCTGGGCCAACAGTTCGGGCTCGGCCTGCGCGAACGCTTCAAGCCACTCCTGCAGGCGCTGGCGCATCTCGCCGGCCGCCTTGCGCGTGAACGTGATCGCCAGAATCTCATGCGGCGCGCAGCCGTCGAGCAACGCCCGCAGCATGCGCGAGACCAGCATCCAGGTCTTGCCGGCGCCCGCGCAAGCCTCCACCGCCACGTTGCGGTCGGGGTCGCAGGCGATGGCATAGAACGCCTCGCGCGTGACGGGACGGCCATTGTGTTCGTAGGCGGCACTCTGCTGCATCATGACCAGAAGTCCTTGCGGCACAGCCCGCGCGCAGCGCAGTAGTCGCACACCGCGCCCTCGCCCAGCGCAGGCAGGGCCGCACCGCCGGCAATGCGCTCGAAGTCGTGCAGGATGCCCTCTACCAATTGATCGCGCAGGGCCACGACGTCGGTTTGCTCGAAAGTGCGCGTCTCGCCGCGTTCGCCCACATTGACATAGGCCGCTCGCAAATGGTCGTGGTGCAGCAGTGCGGCGTAGAACGCCAGTTGCGTGTCCTCGGTTCCGGCGGCAAGGCGCTTGCGCGTGACGGCCTCGCTCTCGGTCTTGTAATCGATCACCAAAACGGTGGGCTCCTCGCCAGGCACCTCGGCGCGCACGGCATCGATGCGGTCCAGCAGCCCCACCAGCTTGAGCGGCCCTAGCGGCTGTGCCGAGCGCACCTCGGCCTGCCGAAAAGTAGCGCCCTGCCCCTCGTGCTCCCGCAGCCAGCGAAGGTAGCCATCGCGCAGGGCCGGCCAGCCGGAGGCGAACGGCAGAAACTCGCCGGCCTCCAGCCGCTGCGATCGCGTGACGGCTTCGGCGGCCGCGTCCATGAGGGCGCGGCGCTCCGGCATGCCCTCGGTCGGCTCGGCCTGCAGGGCTTCGTGAAAGCGCTGTAGCACGGCATGCAGCCAATTGCCGAAGTCCCGCTTGCCCACCTCGGCCCCCAGTTCGTCGGCTTCCTGCAGACCCAGTTGGCGCAGCGCGAAGAACCGGTAGGGGCAATGGCGCAGATCAGAGTAAGCGGTGGAGGACAGTTGCAGCACTGGCAATGCCTCGCCCGTGGGCATGGGCCGGGGCACCGGGGTGAGCGGCACCTCGCGCAGGCCGCGCGGGTCGGCGCCGTCCTGCGCCAGGCCGTCCAAATGCAGCGCAAGGACCAACGGACTGGCGAGCAGGGGCTCGCCACCGTCGTCACCACTGCGCCAGAGAACGTCCACATAGGCCGTGTGCAAGGCGCTGCCCCATGCGTCGCGAAGTGCGGTTTCCAGCGCCTCGCGGGTGGGCAAGCCCAGACCTTCGCGCTGTGCGCGGGTCCAGGCGCCGGGAGGCTCCGGCGCGGGCTGCAGGCGCTTTTCATCGCAACCCGGAACGACCAGGGTGGCGAAGGGGCGCGCCAGTATCTGCGGCAGCGGCACGACGAACACCGACGCGCTGCCATCATGGTCAGGGCGGTAGCGGGCGGCCTCGAGCACCTCGTTCACCCAGCGGGTGAACTCCACCAGCGACATGCGCCGGCCCGCGCTCTCCAGCGCCTCCAGATCGGAGGGCAAACCATCGTGCAGCCGCAACTCGGCCAGCACGCGCTCGCCGGCGGCATCGCCTACCAGGGCATCCCACTGCCCGGTGGCACGCAACAGTTCACGCACAGCGGAAATCCACCCGGGCAGCGGGCGCGCCGCCTGCAAGGGAGCGCGCCATGCCTGCGCCTGCTCCACCAGCGCCTGAACGGCCTCCAGCGCAGGCGGCATGGCATCGCTGCGCTCCTGCACGGCCATCCATTGGCCCATGCCGGCTTTGCGCAGCCATTTCTCGGCGGCACCCACGGCCGACGGGTCGGCGGCGGGTGCGTGCTTGAGCCAGTCCAGCACCGCGTCGGCCGATGCGTTCCAGGCGCATGCGCGCAACGCCGCCATCACCCGGGAGGCAGCCCGGGTGGTGGACAGGGTCCAGCCGTTCTCGTCATGCACGGCCACCCCGCGCCCGAGCAACAGTGCGCTGATGCGCCGGGTGAGCGCGCGGTCGATCGCGGCCAGGGCCAGCGGTGCGTGGCCCTGCCCCAGGCGATGCAAGACGCAGGCAGCCGCGCGCTGGGCTTCGTCCTCGGCGTCGGCCGCGGCATGCAGGAACACCTGGCCCCGAGGGACCATGGCTCCTAATGAATGCGCAGCACCGAGCGCCAGCGACAGGGAACGGTCGCCCCACCGGGCGCACAGCGTTTGCGCCAGCGGATCGGATTGGAAACCGCCGAGCACCACGAGCGCATCCACCGCCCTGCGCACACCCGGTTCGAACAGCACGTCCGTCGCATGGCGAGAAGCCAGCACCCATTCGAGGGCGATGCGCGCCACCGCGGCTTCATAGCGCAGCGGGGCGCCGTCGCCAGCGGGCGGCATCAATTCACGCGCGTTGCTCGCCCAGCCTTCGCGCTCGGACGGCGGCACGGCGCAGACCACGCCGGACAACTGCGCTGCGGCTTCGAGCAAGGGCGTCGCGAGTGCGTCGCGCTGCTCGGCCAACCCTGCGCGGTCGAGCAGTGCCCGGGCGGTGAGCGTGTCGCGCGCCATGTCGTGCGAGAGATCGTCGCCTTCGGGCACGAACGGCGCAATGCGGCTCGCCCAGTTCCGCGTCGTTTCGAAACGGGGCGCAAAACCCTCAGGCACGCGGCGCGCCCATTCGCGCTGCGCCTGCGCCATGAGCTGGGCGTACGGCACCAGTACCACCACCGTGGCGGGGTGCGCGCCAACGCGCTGGATATGGGCTTGCACCTGATCCAGCACCGGGCCCCAAACGCTGCCTGAAACATCGTTTTTCGCTATGACTGTCATAGCATCGGAGGCTGCGGCCACACCGTGGGGCGGGAAATGTCTTTCTGTCACAATCCCCTGACTTTATCCGGACCCGCCCACCCCAACTTGCTTCAACAAGGAATGTGCCATGGCAAGCGATCTCATCAAACACCTTTCCGACGCCAGTTTTGAAACCGACGTGCTGCAACCCGGCACCACGGTGTTGGTCGATTACTGGGCCGAATGGTGCGGCCCCTGCAAGATGATTGCCCCCATCCTGGACGAAGTCGCCTGCACGTACCAAGGCAAGCTGACCGTCGCCAAGATGAATGTGGACGAGAACCGCGAGGTACCCGCCAAGTTCGGCATCCGCGGCATTCCGACACTCATGCTCTTCAAGGACGGCCAACTGGCCGCCACCAAGGTCGGTGCGATGAGCAAGACGCAGCTCACCGCATTCATCGACCAGCAACTCGCCTGATCCCCGAGGATGGCGCCCGCTGCGGCTTTCTCAGCGCCGCGCCATCCCGTACACCGCGTAACCTCTTGCAGCGTTCAGGCTGCGCGGCCCCTGGCAAAACGGAATTTTTTCCTGTCATAATCGCCGCAGATCATCGTGTCCGCATGCACAAGCGGCCGGTCCCAGATCCCCAGGTCCGCCGAGGTCCGCAAACAGCGTCCACCCGGCTTCAGGCCTCTCCCCTGATTTCATACCCGCTCCGTTCAGGAGTCACCCCATGCATTTAAACGAACTCAAGGCACTGCACGTGTCCGAAGTGCTCAAGCAGGCCGAAGAGCTGGAGATCGAAAACACCGGGCGCATGCGCAAGCAAGAGCTGATGTTCGCGATCATCAAAAAGCGCGCTAAGGCGGGCGAACAAGTCTTCGCCGACGGCGTGCTGGAAATTCTGCCCGACGGCTTCGGCTTCCTGCGCAGCCCGGACACGAGCTACACCGCGAGCACCGACGACATCTACATCTCGCCGAGCCAGGTTCGCCGCTTCAACCTGCACACCGGCGACATGATCGAAGGCGAAGTGCGCACGCCCAAGGACGGGGAACGCTACTTCGCGCTGACCAAGCTGGACGCCGTCAACGGCGGCCCACCGGAACAGAACAAGCACAAGGTGATGTTCGAGAACCTGACGCCGCTGTTCCCCAAGGAGCAGATGAAGCTCGAGCGGGACATGAAGGGCGAAGAGAACATCACCGGCCGCATCATCGACATCATCGCCCCCATCGGCCGCGGCCAACGCGCGCTGATCGTCGCACCACCCAAGAGCGGCAAGACGATGATGATGCAGCACATCGCCCACGCCATCACCGCCAACAATCCCGACGTCCACCTCATGGTGCTGCTGGTGGACGAACGGCCTGAAGAAGTGACCGAAATGCAGCGCACGGTGAAAGGCGAAATCATCGCCTCCACCTTCGACGAGCCCGCTGCGCGCCACGTGCACGTGGCTGAAATGGTCATCGAGCGCGCCAAGCGCCTGGTGGAATTGAAGAAGGACGTGGTGATTCTGCTGGACTCCATCACGCGCCTGGCCCGTGCCTACAACAACGTCGTGCCCTCCTCCGGCAAGGTGCTTTCGGGTGGTGTGGATGCCGCTGCGCTGCAGCGCCCCAAGCGCTTCTTCGGCGCAGCGCGCAAAGTGGAAGAAGGCGGCTCGCTGACCATCATCGCTACCGCACTGGTCGATACCGGCAGCCGCATGGACGAAGTGATCTTCGAAGAGTTCAAGGGCACGGGCAACAGCGAAATCCACCTGAACCGCCGCCTGTACGAAAAGCGCGTGTTCCCGGCCATCGAGCTCAACAAGAGCGGCACCCGCCGCGAAGAACTGCTGCTGCCACCCGAAATCCTGCAAAAGACCCGCATCCTGCGCCAGTTCATGTACAACATGGACGAGATCGAGTCGATGGAGCTCATGATCAAGAACATGAAGGCGACGAAGACCAATGTGGACTTCTTCGACATGATGCGCCGAGGCGGTTGAGACCTTTCGCCGATTGCATGGTGTAGCCCGCACCGCGCCGCTGCACATCTAGCTCAAAGCCCCTCAGGCCATCCGGCCTGCGGGGCTTTTTGCTGAAGGTCGCACCGTCCTGCAGTCAGGCAAGCGCTGACCGGTCAGCGGCCTTCGATCGATTTCGCGCCGGTCTCCCTGCGGCGGCACCTGGCGCTTCCGGAGGGAGCAGCCTTCGGCCTCTTTGCCCTCGGGCGGTCCATCGGCTGGGTGGCCCACGCGCTGGAACAGCGCGACAGCGGACAGCTCATCAGGCCGCGCGCCGCATACAACGGTCCCCGGCCGGCTCAGCCCACGGAGAATCGCCGCTCCAGCGCGCTGTAGCCCAGGCCCACGCCCTTGTGTACGCGAATCTGCACGGGGATGCGCTCCTTGAGGGCCTCCACGTGGCTGATGATGCCGATGGTCTTTCCGCTGGCATTGAGCGTGTCCAGCACATCCAGGGCGGTTTCCAGCGTTTCGCCATCCAGCGTGCCGAATCCTTCGTCGAGAAAGAGCGAGTCGATGCTAGCCTTGTGGCTCACCAGGTCAGAAAGCGCCAACGCCAGCGCCAGGCTCACCAGAAAGCTCTCGCCGCCCGACAACGTTCGGGTGTCACGGGCCGCATCGGCCTGCCAGGTGTCGATCACCTCCAGTTCCAGCTCACCCGCCGAGCGGCGGCCCAGCCGGTAGCGCCCGTGCAGCCGCCCCAGTTGCCGATTCGCCAGATGCACCAAATGGTCCAGCGTGAGGCCCTGGGCGAACTTCCGGTACTTGGCACCGTCGGCTGAACCGATCAGGCCGTTGAGGTGTTGCCACAGGTCGTGGTCGGCTTCCTGAGCCTGGATCTGCGCCAACAGCGCCTGCAGGCCATCGCGGCGCTGCGCATCGTCTTGCAGCCGGCTCGCGATGGCACCCTGCTGCTGTGCCACCAAAGAGAGTTCAGCCTCCGACTGCGCCATCAACGCAGCAAGGTCCTCCGCACTGCGTTCAGTGAGTGGCAAGGCCTGTAGTTCCGCAAGGGCGGCCTTTGCAGCATCTTCCAGGGCTGTCGCCTCGGCCAGCGCCTGTTGCAGTTCCGCCAGCCGCGTGCGCAACGTCTCGCGCTCAGGCTCGGCCATGCCAGCCGCCTGGAAAGCGGCCTCATCGGCGAACGGGCTGAGCGCCAGAGCCTGTGTCCAGGCTTGCGTGGCCTGCGCTTTGGCCGTCTGCACATCTGCATGCCGGCGCTGCAAGGACTCCATCGTGCCTTGCAGCATGGCCACCTCGTTCTCTGCCGCACGCCACAAGGCCTCCGCTTGCTCAACTGCTTGTGCAAGTGCCTCCGACCCGGATCCAGACTCATCTGACCGCCAAGGCTCGATCTCGACCGACGTACCGGCCCCACCCAGAGCGGTCCAGCGTTCAGCGACCTCGCACGCCATTGCGGCGATCTGCTTCAGTGACGATTCATCGGATGCCAGCGCTTGAAGGCGAGCTTGAAAAGCCTGCCACGCACGGTGCTCATCGGCACGCTGCTGCAACCACGCCGTGCCATCGGCGGGCAGCGCGTACCCCAAGGTTTGCAATTGATCGGCCAATGCCGCTTCGGCTTCTGCGTGCAGGTTTCGCACCCGCTGGCGGTGTTGAACAAGTTCTTCCGCCCGCTGCTGCGCAGCCTGCATGTCCTTGCCCGACAAAGCCAATTGCTGCAACGCCGCACGATCGGCCTGTTCCGCCTGCTGCAGGGCAGACAGCGTCTCTTCGAGTCGCGTCTTTGCCTGGACCAGCGCAGCCCACTGTTTCTGAGCCGCTTGCAGTTCTGCTGCGCATCGCGCCTGGGCTTCGGCCACGGCCTGGGCATCCATGGCATCTGACGGCCAATCGCTGGCTGCACAATGGTCCTGCCATTGCTTCACCAGTTGTGCCAAAGCCTCCTCGCTCTCAGCGATCTGCTGCGCAGATTGTTCGCTTTGCGCCTGCAGCGCAGCCAGGCGAGACCGCCGCTCCTGTCCCTGCTCGGTCACGTCATCGAGTTCCTTGCGAAGCATGTCCCGTGCGGACTGGGTCGCAGAGACGTCCAACGCCTCATAGGCTTCAATGGCCGGATGGGTGGTCGATCCGCACAGCGGACAGGGCTCGCCCGGCTGCAAATGGCGGCGATGCACTTCGAGGGCCTGAATGCGCTGCTCCTGTGCCAGGAGTTTTTCCTGGTCCTGCACTTGCCGGTTCAGGTTTGCGTAACGCTCGCGCAGCGACCGCACGGCCTGTGCCTCGTCTGCCTGCTGCCGTTGCCGCTCCCGTTGCGCCGCCAACCAATGGGCATGGCGCGATTGGGCTTGCTGCCAAGCACTCAGGCTCTGGCTCAGGCGATCCCACGCATGGCTGCGTTCAAGCAGTTGCAATGGGGCGTTGCGCCATTCGGATTCTTCGCGGCCCATCGCCAGGCGATCGTGCACCTGACGGGCCTCCGCCACCGCTTTTTGCGCCTCCGTCAAGGATGCAGCCGCGCGCTGGCATGCTTGTTCGTGGCTGGAGCGCTGTGCCTCCAGCACCTGCCATTCCATGCTTTGTCTTTCTTGGCTCGCCTGAATTTCGGCCATTGACTGAAGCCGTTGCGCCCGGGCAGCGAATTGCTCGCGCCATCCGCTCAACCGTTCCCCCAACTGGGCATGCTGGGGTACCGCTGCAAGCTCCTGGGCCAGCGCGACCCGTTCCTTTGCGCAGTTCTGCCATTCGAACTCTCGAAAACGGGCCAGACGCTGGCTGTCCCGCTGCACCCGGCAAAGCGCCTGTGCGCTGCGATCCACGGCCTGAGCATGCCGAACCTGTGCTTCTTCTCGTTGCTGAGCCACGGCCTCCTCGTCATGCAATGCGGACTTCCATGCCATGTAAACAGGCTGCAGCCGTGCTGCGGGTTCGCTGGCGGCCAGGCGCTGGCGCTGCTCAGCGACTGCATTCCACTCGGCCTGGGCGTGCTCCCGATGGCGAGCCGCCTCGCCATGCCGCATCTCGGACCGGTCTTTGTCTGCCAGCCATTGACGCTCCCGGGCGGTGGCCTGTCGCTGTGCTCGCAGGGTCTCCACCTGTGAGGCGAGCGTCTGAGCCTCGTCCGCCAATATGGCGCGCGTGGAATCGTCCAGCAACTCCACTCCTCCGGCACGGGCACGCAGTTGCTCCAGCAAAGTGCGGGCGTCGCGGGCGCTTTCGAATACCCGCTGCGAGATCTGCCCATAGATGTCGGTCCCGGTCAATTCCTCCAGCAACTCCGCACGCTTGCCAGCGCTGGCTTCCAGGAAGGCCGCGAAGCCGCCCTGCGCCAGCAGCATGGACCGGGTGAAACGCTCGAAATTAAGCCCCGTCAGCACCTCGGTCTGGCGCAGTTTGTCCTGCACCTTGGTCGTCAAAATCTTGCCTTCGCCGTGAACCTGAGCCACCAGCTCCACCTGCACCTGCTGCAACGCCCCATTGGCCTTGCCGTGTGCCCTGCGTTGGCTCCAGAACGCCCGATAGCAGGCCCCGCGGACTTCGAACTCCACTTCGGCCAGGCATTCGGCGGTGTGTCGGGTCATGACCTCATTGCCGCCTTGCGACACGCCCGCGATGCGTGGCGTCTGGTGGTATAGCGCCAGGCAGATTGCATCAAGGATGGTGGTCTTGCCCGCCCCCGTAGGACCCGTGATCGCGAACAAGCCGTTGCCGGCAAACGGCGCAGCGGTAAAGTCAATGCGCCATTCGCCTTTGAGCGAATTCAGATTCTTGAGGCGCAGGCTCAGAATTCTCATGGTGCGGGCCTTTCCTGGAGATCGGACAAGACGGTCCGATACAACGCTGAAAGGCGCTCCTCCATTGCAGGCTCAAGCGACTGGGCAGCCAACCGCCGGGCAAAGACCTCTGCGGGTCCCAGCTCGTCGAGCGTTTCGCCGGAAGAGGGCTCCAGCAAGGTGGAAAGTGCATTTCGGGCCCTGCGCACGCGCAGGATCTGGATCGGCAAACCCTCCGCCATCTTGGCAACGCGCACCTGCAGGTCGGAAAGGTAGTCGTCGTGGACCACTTCCACTTCGATCCACACCGGTCGCGAGTCGTTTCCATGAGCGGCGGCTTCGGCAAAAGCCGCCGGCAACTCCGCCAAGCGACCTTTCACGCTTGCCAGTGGCTGAAAACGAGGGACTGCTATAGGCGTCACGGCCTTCAGACCGGCCAGATCGAAATCGACCAACAACACTTCCTTGCGCTGGCGTGCCTCGTCAAAGCTCAGCGGTATCGGTGAGCCGCTGTAGCGCACGTGGTCCAGCCCCCCCACTTTTTGCGGCTGGTGAATGTGGCCCAGAGCAATGTAGTCGGCGGGTGGAAAGGCATTGGTGGGAAAGGCTTCCAACGAGCCGACGTAGATTTCGCGCACCGACTCGCTGGCGCTGGCGCCGACGGTGGTCAGGTGTCCGGTTGCCACGATCGGCAAACCGCCCAGCGCGGCGCTGCGCTCCACAGCCAGGGCGTGCAAGGCTTGGTAATGGGCACGGATGGATGCCTGCAGCGCCAATTGCTTATCGCCCGCACTTTGCCCCGGCTGGCTCAGCAAAAGATCCCGTGCGCGCAAAAACGGCACAGCGCACAACACGGCTCCAGGCACGCCGGAGCGGGTGTGGAGCACCAGCACCTGGTCTTCAGGGTGCTCCGCCATGCCGGGAACCACCCGCGTGTTGAGGTGCGCCAGCAAGCTGCGGCTTTCGCCCAACATGGACACCGAGTCATGATTGCCACCTAGCACCACAAACTCGGTACCGGCATCGCGCATTGCCAAAACGCAGTGGTTGTACAACTCACGCGCGTAACTGGGCGGGGCGCCGGTATCAAAGATGTCGCCAGCCACGACGACGGCGTCGATACCATTCACGCGTACCTGCTCCGCCAGCCAGTCGATGAAGGCAAGGTGTTCGGTTTGGCGGGTCTGGCCCATGAAATGCTGGCCCAGATGCCAGTCGGAAGTGTGCAAGAGGCGCAAATCGTGGCTTTTGAAAGAGTTCGGAAACGCAGATCGTCTCACTTTGACATGGCTATGCGATAATCGAAGGCTAAATTTTCCGCGGAAAGTGCGACGCAATGGGTGCGGCGTGGCTACCGCAGCAGCCCCCAGAAAGGACCATGCCATGAGAGAAGGCATTCACCCCAATTACCGCGAAGTGCTGTTCGTGGACCTGTCCAACGGTTTCAAGTTCGTGACCCGCTCTTGCGTGAACACGAAGGAAATGGGCAAGACCGATGACGGACGCGAACTGCCTCTGTTCAAGCTGGACACCTCCAGCGAATCGCACCCCTTCTACACGGGTACGCAAAAGTCTGTGGACAACATGGGCGGCCGCGTGGAGAAGTTCCGCAACCGTTTCGGCAAGACCGCAGCGAAGTAATCGGCGGAAAATGGTGTGTGCAGGCTTTGGCCTGCAGTGCCGCAAGGCGGTCTGGCATGCAGTACAGACCTGTCACACCATTTCAAGAAAGGCAGCCCGGCTCGACCGCGCTGCCTTTTTCTTTGCCCTTTTGCCCTTATTCTCGGGCGTCCTTTCGCCATCGGAACGAGTCGAGTGATCCACCCCACCCCAGCCATCGTCACCCAGGGCGCCGTTCGCCCGCTGCCGCGTTGGGCATTGTTGCTGCTGTGCCTTGCGTACGTGGTGCCTGGGTTCGTGGCACGGGCCCCTTGGAAGAATGCCGACATCACCGCCTTCGGCTACATGCTGGAACTGGCGCGAGGCTCCACGGCATGGCTTTCACCATCGCTGGCGGGCATGCCGCCCGAGACGGAAGGGCTTCTGCCCTACTGGCTGGGTGCCCTGGCGTTGCAAATAGCGCCCTCGTGGTTTTCGCAAGAAATGGCAGCGCGGCTGCCTTTCATCGCACTGCTGGCCGTGACACTCGTTGCCACCTGGTATGGCGTGTATTACTTGGCGAAGAGCCCGGGTGCACAGCCCGTTGCCTTCGCGTTCGGAGGCGAGGCGTTGCCGGCGGACTATGCCCGCGCCATGGCCGACGGCGGCCTGCTGGCACTGCTCGCCTGCCTGGGACTGACCCAGCTGTCGCACGAGATCACCAGCTATCTCACCCAGCTGGCATGCACTGGACTCCTGTTTTTCGCTGCCGCAGCATTGCCCTATCGCACAGCACTTCCCATCGGTGCCGCGGTGCTCGGACTGATCGGGTTGGTGCTGAGCGGCGCACCTACCATGGCAGCGTTGCTGGGCACGGGCAGTGCCTTGCTGGTTCTGCGGACGCCTGATCACGAAAAGAATTCGACGCGGGCCTGGGCCCTCGCCTTGTTCGCCATGACGGTCTTCGCAGCTTTGCTGGCCTGGAAGCTCAATCTCTGGCGCTGGCGCATCGTCGGCACCGCCGAAGGTGCCAAGGACTGGCAGAGCCTTTTGCGGCTTTTGATCTGGTTTGCGTGGCCGGCCTGGCCGCTCGCGCTTTGGACGCTGTGGCGCTGGCGCCACCAGATCTTCAGCCGTGCGATGCACCGCCATCTTTTGCTGCCGCTCTGGTTCACGGCCGTGACTCTCGGCGCCACCGTCACCACCCAGCCGGCAGACCGTGCCTTGCTGCTCGGTCTGCCGGCACTGGCGGCTCTGGCAGCCTTCGCACTGCCGACGTTGCGCCGCGCCATTGCCTCGCTGATCGACTGGTTCACCCTGCTGTTTTTCAGCGCTTCCGCCATCACCATCTGGGTGATCTGGCTGTCGCTGCAGACCGGCGTACCCTCCAAGCCAGCGGCCAATGTGGCACGGCTGGCACCTGCATTTGTTCCGCAATTTTCCGCCCTCGCCTTTGCGCTGGCCCTGGCAGCCACTGGCGCCTGGTGCGCGCTGGTGTGGTGGAGAGCGTCGCGCGACCGAGCCGTGATCTGGAAAAGCCTGGTTCTCCCCGCCAGCGGCGCCACGCTGGGTTGGCTGCTGCTCATGACGCTGTGGCTACCGCTGCTGGACTATGGCCGCAGCTATCGCCCGCAGATCAACAATCTGATGGCGGTGCTGGGGCCCGAACCGGGCTGCGTCGTCACGCACGGCCTGAGCCGCGCCCAGGTGGCCGGCTTGCAGTACCACGGCGGACTTTCGCTGCAGCCGACCGACGGCTTCAGGGTGCCAGCCGCGTCCGATTGCCGATGGCTGGTAGCGGACAGCGAAGCCCAGCCTCCGGCTGCCGACATCGCGCCATCGAAAGAATGGGAGCGCGTAGCGCAAATTCCCCGCCCCACCGACAAAAACGACCAATTGCTGGTGCTGCGGCGCACGGCCCGGCAGTGATGTCAGAGCGCACGACGATTGCGCGGCATGCCGGCACGGTGCTGGCCGGCCAGTTGGCCGTCATGGCGTTCGGCGTAACCGACACCATCGTGGCGGGGCGACACTCGGCCGGCGCTTTGGCAGCCCTGTCGATCGGATCGGCGATTTACGTCAGCATCTACGTGGCGTTGATGGGAGCGTTGCAAGCGCTCCTGCCGATCTGGGCAGAACAGCGGGGGGCCGGCGAACGCGAGGGCATCGGCCGCACCGTGCGGCAAGCACTCTATCTGTGCGCCATCGCGTGTGCCATCGGTATGGCCGTGCTGGTATCGCCCGGCGCTATCCTCAGGTGGACGCAAGTGCCAGAAGACCTGCGTGCCGTGGTCGGCAGCTATCTGGGCGTGCTGGCCCTGGCGCTGCCGCCGGCGCTGCTGTTTCGCGTGTACAGCACGCTCAACCAGGCACTGGGGCGCCCCCAGCTGGTGACATGGCTGCAAGTGGGTTCGCTGCTGGTCAAGATTCCCCTGTCCATCTGGTTCACGTTCGGTGGTGTCGGGGTCCCCGCGCAAGGTGCCGTGGGATGCGCCTGGGCAACGCTGCTGGTCAACTATGCCTTGCTGGGTGTCTCGTTGTGGCTGCTCAATACCCAGCCGCTGTACGTACCACTCGGTCTGTGGCGCCGCATGGAAAAGCCCGACTGGAAGCAGATCGGCCGTTTCGCCCAGCTAGGGGTTCCCGCCGGACTGGCCATTTTGGTGGAGGTCACCTCCTTCACGCTGATGGCGCTCTTCATTGCCCGCCAGGGCAACGTGGCGGCGGCAGCGCATCAGATCGCCTCCAATCTGACAGCGGTGCTGTATATGGTGCCTCTGTCGCTGTCGATTGCCATCAGCGCCCGGGTCAGCTTCTGGATAGGGTCGGGCAACGAGGCGCAGGCCCGTGCGGCAGCCTGGATGGGTTTTAGGCTCTCTGCCGGCACAGGCATTGTGCTGGCAGCTATTCTTTTCATAGCAAAAGACCACATTGCGCCTTTCTACACTTCCTCGGCGCAAGTGGCTCTGCTCACGGCTTCATTGCTCACCTGGGTCTCCTGCTACCACGTCGCCGATGCGCTGCAGACCGTGTGCGTTTTCGTGCTGCGCTGCTACAGGGTCACGCTGGCGCCCCTGATCGTCTACTGCGTGATGCTCTGGGGCGCGGGGCTGTCGGGGGGGTATTTTCTGGCCTATGAAGGCACGCCGGGTGTAGGGCCCTTGCGATCGCCTGCGGCGTTCTGGGGTGCCAGCGCTGCCGCGCTATCGATCACGGCAGCGATCTTCGTGGCGATGCTCGCCATCACGCTCAAACCTGGGAAGCCGCTCCCGCCTCCTGCAAGCTGACGGCCCGGCGGCTTTGCACGCGGCTGGGCGGAAAGGTGACGGAAAAAACCGAGCCTTTGCCCACCGTGCTCGAAATGTCCAGCGTGGCCGAATGGCGCTGCAGCACGTGCTTGACGATGGCAAGCCCCAGGCCAGTGCCACCCGTTTCGCGCGACCGGCTGCGGTCCACTCGATAGAAACGCTCGGTCAAGCGCGGCAGATGCACCGCTTCGATGCCAGGGCCCGTATCTCGCACTGAAAAGCGAGCGCCACCATCACCCAGAGCCTGCCATTCCACCGTGATACAGCCACCCGCCGGCGTGTACCGCACGGCGTTGCCGATGAGATTGGACAAGGCGCTCTGCAGTTCAGCCGGAACGCCACCCAACTGGCCAGCGGCGCGCATCGCCTCCAGCGAGGGAAACTGGATCGTGTGCGGCCGAGGCTGTTTCTGCGTAAGCAACGAAGACAGACCGCGGGCCTCGTCTTCGCAGCGGCGCAGCAGCACCTCCACGGGTGTCCACTCGGTGATGCCTGGCAAAGGGCTACCCTCCAGGCGAGACAGGGTGAGCAGATCCTGCACCACGCTTTGCATGCGCGCGGCCTGCTGAGACATCATGCCCAGATACCTCGACCGCTCTTCGGTCGACAAAGGCAGCGTCTGCAGCGTTTCGACGAAGCCTGTCAACACCGTCAGCGGCGTGCGGATCTCGTGCGACACGTTGGCGACGAAGTCGCGGCGCATGGCCTCTGCCTGTTCGAGTGCGGTCACATCGCGCGACAGCAGCAGCTTGCGGCCGTCGCCATAGGGGTGCAGATGGACCGAAATGCGCACGGGCCGGGAGGCCGTGCTGTCGCGCCCCTGCAGCACCACATCGTGTGAGAAATCCTGGCTGGAGTAATAAGCATTGAAGTCCGGATCGCGCAACAGATTGCCAACGGACTGCATTACGTCCCGCTGGGCATCGAAACCGAATTGCCCTGCGGCGATGTGATTGCACCATTCGATGCGCCCGGCGGCATCCAGCAGAACAACTCCGTTGGGCGTGGCTTGCAGCGCCGCCAGAATTTCCTGAAGCCGTGCGTCACTGGCCGCCACTTCGGCTTGGCTTTGACGCAGCAGGCGGCGCGCCCGATCGGCCGCCTCGCCCCACAGCCCGCGCAGGTCGGGCGCGCGGGAAAGGTCACCTTCGCGCAGCCATGCCACCACGCGGGCGCCACGCAGAAGATCCCAGACGAACCACACCCAGGCAGCCACGACAGCCGCCACCATGGCGCCCAGAGCCCCGCCCTGCCACCACCCCACGGCAAGACCCGCCAACTGAAAAAAGAAGAAGAAAAGAAAGCGCCAGGCCATTTCGTGCATACGGGTCAAAGGGCGCGGCGCCGCTGGCGCCGCAAGGCGGGCACTCAGGCCTGCATCAACGCCGGGGGCTGGGCCGTCAGCCGGTATCCCGCCCCGCGCACGGTTTCGACCATCGCGCCGGCCACGCCCAGCGCTTCTCGCAGCCGCTTTACGTGGACATCGACCGTGCGCTCTTCGATGAATACATGGTCACCCCACACCTTGTCGAGCAGCTGCGCGCGGCTATGCACCCGCTCGGGGTGCTTCATCAGGTAGTGAAGCAGCTTGAATTCCGTCGGGCCGATCTTGAGCTGTTGCGCCTGAAAGGTCACCCGGTAGGTGGCCGCGTCCAGGGTCAACTCTCCGATCGTCACACTGTCGCTCACCTGCGCCGGCGCGCGCCGGCGCAGCACTGCACGGATGCGCGCCAGCAGTTCCTGGGTGGAAAACGGCTTGGTGATGTAGTCGTCCGCACCGGCATCAAGGCCTGCGACCTTGTCGGGTTCATCGCCGCGCGCCGTCAACATGAGGATGGGGATCGGCTTGGTACGGGCGTCGGCGCGCCATTTGCGCGCCAGCGTGAGCCCGCTCTGGCCTGGCAGCATCCAGTCGAGCAAGATGACATCGGGCAGCACGGCGTCGAGTTCACGCTGCGCAGATTCGCCGTCTTCCGACCAGATGGGCTGAAACCCGTTGTGCCGCAGATTGACGGCAATCAGTTCGGCGATGGCGGGTTCGTCCTCGACGATGAGTACACGGGGAAGTCTCTTCATGGAAATGCACCGCCTTTCACAACACGGCGGATTCGATCTGGTCCAGGGCGGTATGGCGCACGTCCTTGCCCTTGACCAGGTAGATGATCAGTTCGGCCACGTTCTTGGAATGGTCGCCGATGCGTTCGATCGCCTTGGCGAGAAACAGCAGATCCAGGCTGGCCGAGATGGTGCGGGGGTCCTCCATCATGTAGGTAATGAGCTTGCGCACGAAGCCATCGAATTCCTTGTCGATGAGGTCGTCTTCCTTGAGGATCGCCACAGCGGCTTTGGTGTCCAGCCGGGCGAACGCATCCAGCGTCTTGCGCAACAGGCCGGAGGCCAGGTCCGCCGCGACACGGAGGTCCGTGGTCGGCAGCAGCCGGGCGGAGCCGCTCTCGATGATGGACTTGACCATGCGCGCCATCTTGTTGGCTTCATCGCCCATGCGCTCGAGGTTGGCGGTGGCTTTGGAGAAGGCGATCAGCAGGCGCAGATCGCGCGCGGTGGGCTGGCGCCGCGCGATGATGGAGGAAAGTTCATGATCGATCTCCACTTCCATCGCATTCACGCGGTGCTCGGTGGCGGCGACCTGGTCGGCCGCTTCCACGCTGAACTGCGAGAGGGCATAGATGGCTTGGCGAATCTGCGATTCCACCAGGCCGCCCAGTTCCATGACCCGGGCGGAGATGCTGTTGAGTTCGCTGTCGAACTGCGAAGAGAGGTGCTTGTCGGGCATTTTTTGTGCTCCTTAGCCGAACCGGCCGGTGATGTAATCCTCGGTTTCCTTGCGCTGCGGCTTGAAGAACATCTGTTCGGTTTCACCGAACTCCATCAAGTCGCCGAGGTACATGTAGGCCGTGTAGTCGCTGCAGCGCGCCGCTTGCTGCATGTTGTGCGTCACGATCACCACGGTGTAGTCGTTCTTGAGTTCTGCGATCAGTTCCTCGACCTTGGCGGTGGAGATGGGATCGAGCGCAGAGCATGGCTCATCCAGCAAAAGGACCTCTGGCTTGATGGCGATGCCACGGGCGATGCAAAGGCGCTGCTGCTGCCCGCCGGAAAGGCCTGAACCGCTCTGGTGCAGCTTGTCCTTCACCTCGTTCCACAGGGCTGCCTTGCGCAGCGCCCATTCCACACGGTCATCCATGTCGGTGGCATTGAGGCTTTCGAACAGCTTCACACCGAAAGCGATGTTGTCGTAGATCGACATCGGGAACGGCGTGGGCTTTTGGAACACCATGCCGACCTTGGCACGGATCAGCGCCACGTCCTGTTTGCTAGTGAGCAGGTTTTCACCGTCCAGCATGATCTGGCCTTCGGCACGCTGCTCGGGGTAAAGCTCGAACATCCGGTTGAAGGTGCGCAGCAATGTGGACTTGCCGCAACCCGACGGCCCGATGAAGGCCGTGACCTTCTTTTCCGGAATGTCGAGGTTGATGCCCTTGAGGGCATGGAACTTGCCGTAATAGAAATTCAGGTCGCGGACCGTGATCTTGGGAGTCTCGGGCACGGCGGGCATTGGGGAGGGCATGGTGTCTTCCTTAGATGGCTTACTTCTGCCGCGTGAGCACACGGGCCAGGATATTGAGGCCGAGGACGGCGACGGTGATCAGGAACACCCCCGCCCAGGCAAGCTGCTGCCAGTTCTCGTAAGGGCTCATGGCGAACTTGAAAATGGTGACCGGCAGGCTGGCCATCGGCTTGCCCAGGTCGGCATTCCAGAACTGGTTGTTGAGGGCCGTGAACAACAGCGGCGCTGTTTCACCCGCGATTCGAGCCACGGCCAGCAGCACTCCGGTGATCACACCCGCCCTGGCGGCGCGCAAGGTCACCATCGTGATGACCTTCCACTTGGGCGTTCCCAGCGCATAGGCCGCTTCGCGAAGACTGGCGGGCACCAGCACCAGCATGTTCTCCGTGGTGCGGATCACCACGGGAATCACGATCAATGCCAGAGCCAGAATCCCGGCGTAGGCCGAAAAGCTCTTGAACCGTGCCACGACCACCGCATAAACGAACAAGCCGATGACGATGCTGGGCGCCGACAGCAGGATGTCGTTCACGAAGCGGGTCGTCGATGCAAGCCAGCCCCGGGTGTCGTACTCGGCCAGGTACACGCCGGCCATGATGCCGATGGGCGTACCCACGAAGGTTGCAAGCGACACCATGACGAGCGAGCCGAAGATGGCATTGGATATGCCGCCCGCTTCGTTGGGCGGAGGTGTCATCTGGGTGAACAGCGCCAAGCTGAGTCCGCCGATACCGAGACGGATCGTCTCCCACAGAATCCACACCAGCCAGAACACCCCAAACACCATGGCGGCGAGAGATAGCGTGAGCGCGATGTTGTTTAGGCGCTTTCGGCTGTCGTAGCGCCGCTGGTGCAACTGGGCCATTTCGGCGGCCGTGATCAGATGTTGCGACGTGCTCATGCGCGGGTTCCTTCGTTCTTTTGCAGGCGGGACAGCAGCACCTTGGACAGGGCCAGGACCACGAAGGTGATGAAGAACAGCACGAGTCCCAGATAGATCAGCGAAGCCTGGTGCAAGCCCTCGCCCGCTTCGGCGAACTCGTTGGCCAGCGCCGAGGTGATGCTATTGGCGGCTTCGAAGACCGACAGCGAATTCAGCTGGTTCATGTTGCCGATCACGAAGGTCACGGCCATCGTCTCTCCAAGCGCGCGGCCAAGGCCGAGCATCACGCCGCCGAGCACGCCGGTCTTGGTGTAAGGCAGCACGACTTTCCAGACCACCTCCCAGGTGGTGGAGCCCAGCCCGTAGGCCGACTCTTTGAGCAACGCAGGGGTGACTTCGAAAACGTCCCGCATCACCGCAGCAATGAAGGGAATGATCATGATCGCCAGGATGATGCCGGCCGAAAGAATGCCGATTCCCACGGGCGGGCCGGACACCAGAGCGCCCAGATAGGGAATGCCGTTGAACAGCGACTGCAGCGGTTGCTGCACCCAGGCAGCCAGGATGGGCCCGAAAACCATCAACCCCCACATGCCGTAAACGATGGACGGAACCGCCGCCAGCAATTCGATGGCGGTGCCCAACGGGCGTTTGAGCCAGGCGGGTGATAGCTCTGTGAGAAACAGCGCAATGCCGAAGCTGACCGGCACGGCGATGAGCAGCGCAATGAACGACGTGGCCAACGTTCCATAGATCATGACGAGGCCGCCGTAATCGTTCTGGACGGGGTCCCATACGCTGCGTGTCAGAAATGTCAGGCCGTACTTCTCGATCGAAGGCCAGGCCCCTAACACGAGCGACAGCAGAATGCCCACCAAAAGAGCCAAGGTAAGCAACGCTGCACCACGGGCGAGCACGCCGAAGATGCGATCCGCCAGCACGCCCGACAGCAGCGGCGACCTGGGAGGTGGGGTGGTGTTCGGAGCCTCGGCGCGAATTGGCATCGAGGACGACTGGCGGACTGGCATGGTGCTGGACACTGCTGTGCCTTCCTTAAGAAAAAACGAACTCGCTGCCTGCAAAGGCAGGCCGCCAAGTGATCACTTCAGCGAAACGGACTTGCCGGAAGTGTCCTTGATATCGCCCCAGGATTTCATGATCACGTTCTTCACGGAATCCGGCATGGGCACGTAGTCCAGATCGGCAGCCGTCTTGTCGCCCGACTTGTAAGCCCATTCGAAGAACTTGAGGGACGTCGTGGCCTGGGTGGGCTTGTCCTGCGTCTTGTGCATCAGGATGAACGTCGCACCGGTGATGGGCCAAGAGTCCTTGCCTGGCTGGTTGGTGAGGATCTGGTAGAAGCTCTTGGCCCAATCTGCGCCAGCAGCGGCGGCCTTGAACGCGCTGTCTTCCGGAGAGACGAAAGCGCCATCAGCGTTTTGCAGTTGCACGTAGTTCAGCTTGTTCTGCTTCACGTATGCATATTCCAAATAGCCGATCGAATTGGGAAGGCGACCGACGAAAGCGGCGACGCCCTCGTTACCCTTGCCACCCGCGCCCGTGGGCCAGTTGACGGCGGTGCCTTCACCGACCTTGGACTTCCACTCGGCATTCACCTTGGAAAGGTAGTTGGTGAAAATGAAGCTGGTACCCGAGCCATCCGCCCGGCGAACAGGCGCGATGGCGGCGTCCGGCAAATTCACGCCCGGGTTCAGTGCCTTGATGGCGGCATCGCTCCACTTGGTGACCTTGCCCAGATAGATATCGCCCAGCACCTGGCCGCTCAGCTTGATCTGGCCGGGGGAAATGCCTTTGATGTTCACGACGGGAACCACGCCGCCGATGACGGTAGGAAATTGCAGCAGCCCTTTTTTGGCCAGCTCATCGTCTTTCAGAGGCGCGTCCGATGCGCCGAAATCCACCGTCTTCGCTTCGATCTGACGGAGGCCAGCGCCCGAACCCACCGACTGGTAGTTGATCTTGACGCCGGTCGCCTTGTTGTAGTCTGCAGCCCACTTGGAATACAGCGGAGCGGGAAAGCTCGCACCGGCACCCGTGGCTTCTTGCTGTGCCCAGGCGCTGGAGAAAGCACCAGCGGCGACCACACCCGACACCAGAATCCGAATCACAGGCAGTTTCATGTAGGAACCTCTTGGTTGAGAAGAATCAGTGAGACGACTCTAGAGGCGATTTATGACATCGTCGTGACACTTATCGCACGCCGTCATTAACGCGTTTCAGAGGAGAAACGATCTTCTCCTGTCACGCAACCGTCATCGTTGCTGCGTAGTCTCCGGCGCACCGACCCCGTCGGCAACCCTTCGGAGAAACCCAACATGTACCGCCGTTACCTTTTCCCTGTCCTGCTGGCCGCCATCACCGTTTCGACGCTGAGTGCCTGTGCCACGGCTCCCAATGCATCAAGCCCGATCCCTGTCGCCTTGGCCGCTACGCCATCGATCAGCACCTTCCGCACCCTGGCTACGCAGGCTGGACTGGCGGACACCTTGGCTGCTGCTGGCCCCTACACCGTGTTTGCCCCCTCGGATGACGCTTTCAAGGCAGTGCCCGCGAAGACGATGGCTGAACTGCGCGCCGACAAAGCCAAGCTCCAGGCCGTCCTGAACTATCACATCGTTCCCAAGCGCCTGACTGCCGCCGACGTGCAATCTGGCTCGGTGAAGACGCTGCAAGGCGGCGAAATCACCCTCGCACGGGCTGGCACTTTCGTCACGTTGGAAGACGCCATGGTCGTACAAGCAGACATTCTTGCCAGCAATGGCGTCGTGCATGTGGTTGATCGCGTGCTTTTGCCACCTGCCAAGAAGTAAGCCGATCAGGTTCCGCAAGCTTTCAGGGGAGGACGGCGGCATGTCGGCCCTCCCCGGCCCAGCTCCGAAGCGCCATCGACTGGAAAGCAGGTGCTATGCTGCCCCGCCTGAAAACCAGCGCGCACCGCGCCACACCATGCACGACGGAACATTGCTTGCCGCTGTAGATCTGGGATCCAACAGCTTTCGCCTGGAAATCGGGCGCTTCGAACACGGCCATATCCAGCGTGTGGAATACCTCAAGGAAACGGTTCGCCAGGGCAACGGCCTGGACGAAGACCGCAACCTCACCCCCGACGCCATGCAGCGCGGTTGGGATTGCCTGGCACGTTTCGCCGAACGCCTCACCGCATTCGAGCCGCACCACGTTCGGGCAGTCGCCACGCAGACCCTGCGTGAGGCACGCAATCGCGATACGTTTTTGCAACGCGGCAGCGACATCCTGGGCCACCGCATCGACGTGGTTTCCGGCCCCGAGGAAGCCCGCCTGATCTACCAAGGCGTGGCCCGGCTCCTGCCCCAGTCCGATGAACGCCGGCTGGTCGTCGATATCGGAGGCCGCTCTACCGAGCTGATCCTGGGCCAACAGTTTTCGGCCCAGGCCGTGGCCTCTTACCGCGTTGGCAGCGTAGCCTGGTCCAGCCGTTATTTTGCGGATGGGATTTTCACGCCGCAGACCTTTCGCACTGCCGAGATCGCAGCCCAGGCGGTCCTGGACGAAGCCCTCAACACCTATCGGCCCGACGCCTGGGACGTGGCTTACGGGTCGTCCGGCACGGTGGGCGCGGTGGGGGATGTCCTGGCTGCTGCGGGCCATCCCGCGGGAGTAGTCACGCGCCAGGGCCTCGATTGGCTGCAAGAGCAGCTTCTGAAGGTGCGTTCGGTGGACAGGCTTCGCATGGAAGGACTGAAGGAAGAGCGCCGCAGTGTGATCGGTGGTGGACTCAGCGTGCTGCGGGCCGTGTTCGAGTTGCTGCAGATTGAGCAGATGCAGGTCGCGCAGGGTGCGTTGCGGCAAGGCGCGCTCTACGATCTGCTGGACCGCGAACTCCCGGAAACCGACCTGCGCTCGTCGACGGTTCGGGGTCTCATGCATCGCTTTGCCGTGGACCTAGAGCATGCGGAACGGGTTGCCCGGACCGCCTGCATCCTGTTTTCGCAAGCGTGCCGCAAACCGTCGGAACGCGATGAGCGCAAATTGGCCTGGGCAGCCCAATTGCATGAGGTTGGCTGCCGCATTTCGCACAGCGAATACCACCACCACGGTGCTTACATTTTGGACAATACCGATGCTGCAGGGTTTGCGGTTTGGGAACTGCACCGGCTTGGACTGTTGATCAAAGGCCATCGGGGCAAGGTGCGCAAGCTTGAAGCCAATCTCGAAGACCCCGATCTTGCGCTGCAGTTGGTCTGCCTGCGGGTGGCCGTGGCCTTGTGCCATGCTCGCCGCATCCCGGACATGGAGGGGATGACACTCTCCCAGCAAGGCAATCGCTATGTCATCACGTCACGGCCGGGTTGGTCGGCGCTGTATCCGCAGTCGGCCCACCTTCTCAGGGAAGAAAGCGGAGCCTGGCTGAAAACGCCATGGGAGTTCATGGCAGAACTCAGTTGATGGCAAGCAGCGCCATGAAACGGTATAAACTGTATATACCGTTTATTTGACCTTCATCTATGCCCACTACCACCGACGTTTCTGCCGCATCTTCCACCACGCCTGCCGCTGCACCCAATGCAGCGAACGAGACGGCCAGCGCGACTTCATCGGCGAAGAAAGCCACGCCGCGCGCCCCATCGGTGCCTGCCTCCAAGAAAGTGTCCGCATCCCGCAAAAAAGCGGCAGCGAAGCCCGCAGCCACTGTTCCCACCCGGGACGCCAAGGCCAAAAAACCGAAGCTCGTGCGTGACAGCTTCACCATTCCCAAAGACGAATACGCCGCCATCGAGGCCTTGAAGCTGCGCAGCGGTCAGTTGGGTACCACCGCCAAGAAGAGCGAACTGCTGCGCGCAGGACTCAAGTTGCTTTCAGCCCTGGACAACGATGCTTTGGCCAAGGCATTGCAAGACGTACCGTCCATCAAGACCGGTCGCCCGAAGGCGCAGGAATCTGCTCCGGCAAGCGCCGCAGCCAAGAAAACCACCAAATCCCCCAAGGCCGCGCCACGCAAGTAACCACTGAAAAAATCCGAGCCCCGTGTATGACGCCAAGGGTTCAGAGGAAATCCGGAGACTGCACTGCAAAAAGGATGGTCTCCATCGTGTCCAGCCTCGGTCGCTGGCGCAGCCACCACACCGAGCCCTTGCGAATCGTGCATTCTTGGGCTTGCAAGCCCAGCAACCCGGCCACGGCCTGGCCCAGCATGGGCTGGTGGCCCACCACGAGCACAGCGCCCTTGGACTTCGGCCATTGAGACAGCTCCAGCAAGTCCTGTGCGCTGCCTCCCGGGAGCAGCTCCGCTCGGAGCTTGTATTTGCGTCCCAGCGCTTTCGCCGTCGCTTCCGTTCGACGTGCAGGGCTGCAAAGCATTCGCAAGCCATCGGGCAGCTGGCGGTCCAGCCAGGCCGCCATGCGCGCCGCCTGCTTCTCGCCGCGGGCTGTCAACGGACGATCCAGGTCATCCTGTCCTTCGCGGATTTCTTCGGCCTCCGCGTGGCGCCAGAGGATGAGATCCATCATGTCTTGGACTTGGAGCGGCTACCGCCACCATGGTTGTCGTTGGTCAGGAGTTCGCTCGCCGGGCCGTATCGATCCATCAGCGCCCGTTGCACGCCCTTTCCGGAAACCGGGTGCGGGGCCCGCTCATACGTGCCGTCCGGCTGGAGCGTCCAGGCATCCCTGTCATCCTGCAGGTAAGCCACCAGGCATTCGTCGATGATGCGCTGCCGCAAATCACGATCCGTGACGGGCCAGGCCAGTTCAACCCGGCGCAGCATGTTGCGGTTCATCCAGTCGGCGCTGGAAAGATAGAGGTTTTCGTTCTTTCCGGCGCGGAAATAGAACACGCGGGTGTGCTCCAGAAAGCGCCCGATGACCGAGCGAACGCGGATGTTATCCGTGAACCCCGCGCGCTGCGCAGGCAGCATGCAGGCCCCACGCACGATGAGGTCGATGCGGGCGCCCTGCTGTCCCGCGTGAATGAGTGCCCGCATCAGCGCGTCGTCCGTCAACGCATTCATTTTGGCGACTATGCGAGCATCTTCGCCCTTGGCTGCAGCCTGCCCGACCCGCTCGATCATCTCCAGCATGTGCTGCTGCAAATGGAAAGGGGCCAATACCAGCTTTCGCAGCTTGGGCAGCTTGTTCTGACTGGCCAGATGATTGAACACCGCATCCATGTCGGCCGTGACTTCAAGGTCTGCGGTGAAATAGCTCAGATCGGTGTACAGGCGTGCCGTGCGCGGGTTGTAGTTGCCTGTCGACAGGTGCCCATAACGCCGCAGATGCCGGCCCTCGCGGCGCGTGACCAGCAGCATCTTGGCATGCGTCTTGAGGCCCACCACGCCATAGACCACCTGCGCACCGATCGATTCCAATGCCTCTGCCCAATTGATGTTGGCCTCTTCGTCGAAGCGCGCTTTCAGTTCCACCACCGCCATGACTTCCTTGCCACGCCGGACCGCTTCGCGCAGCAACTCCATCAATTCGGAGTCTGCCCCTGTGCGATAAATGGTCTGCTTGATGGCCAAGACTTGTGGGTCATTCACCGCCTCGCGCAGAAACGCCAGCACGGCATCGAAACTCTCAAAAGGCTGATGAGCCAGAACGTCGCGCTGCCCGATCTGTTCGATGAGCGAGGTGCCCGATTGAATCTGTCGAGGCCACACGGAGCGCCAGGGCGTGAACAGCAGCGCCGGGTCGTTCACCAAATCGACCAGTTGCGACAACCTGACCAGATTCACTGGGCCATGCACGCGATACAGCGCAGCATCGGGCAAGGCGAACTGCTGCTGCAGAAAGTCCGACAGGAACCGTGAGCAACTGGAGGACACTTCCAGGCGCACGGCCTGACCATAGTGCCGATGCTCCAGCCCCTGCCGCAGCGCTGTGCGCAAGTTGCGTACATCGTCCTCGTCCACAGCCAGATCCGAATGGCGGGTCACGCGGAACTGGGAAAACTCGGTCACCTCGCGCCCCGTGAAAAGCTCGGCCAGATGTGCCCGCACAATGCTGGACAGACTGACGAATTGCGCTCCTGTCACCGCCACCTTGGAGGGCATGCGTATCAGGCGAGGCAATACCCGCGGCACTTTGACGATCGCGATTTCGTTTTCACGCCCGAAGGCATCGTTGCCCTTCAGCCGGACGATAAAGTTCAGCGACTTGTTCGCCACCTGAGGGAACGGATGCGCCGGGTCCAGCCCCACGGGAATGAGCAGCGGCCGGACCTCCCGGTCGAAGTACTCGTTTACCCAACGTCTTTGGGCTCCAGTGCGGTCCCCGTGGGAGACGATGTGAATGTCTTGCGCAGCGAACGCAGGCGTAAGAGATTCGTTATAAAGCGTGTACTGGCGCGCGACCAAGTCATGCGCCTTGGCCGACAACTCCTCAAAAGACGCGACCGTATAGGGCCCTTTTGTATCGCAATTCTGAGCGGCGGTGAGATGGGCGGCTGCACGGACCTCGAAAAACTCGTCGAGATTGGAAGAGACGATGCAAAGGTAACGCAGGCGCTCCAGCAATGGAACGTCTATGCGTGCGGCCCAGTCGAACACCCGCTCGTTGAAAGCCAGGATGCTATGGTCGCGATTGAGGAAATCAGGCTCGGGGTTCAATGCTTTCTCGGGCGGTGGCGGAGCGTTGACCTCCTCGATTTCCCCATCGATAGGGGCAGAGGCGATAGGCGGCTCCGCAGGAAAGTTCTCAGAAGGCGACGGCATGGCTGCTTTGGAAAGGATAGGTTCCGTCCCAGTATTGGCAGCCACAGTGACAGTTTCATGACACTTCGACTCGGTTGTCACGAGAGATTTGCTGAGGTTCATGACAGATAAGACGCCGTCACATTCCGAGAAAGTGCTTGCGATAGCGGGACGGAAGGTCTGCAATGCGCATCAGCATGGGAAGGTCTGCCGTGTTGAAATCCGGGTCCCAGGCCGGTGCACCCAACACACGGGCACCCAGCCGCAGATAACCCTTGATGAGCGCCGGCGATTCGATGTGGAGCGAGCCATCCAACTGATCAACAGGCAGAGGCAATCGGGGAAGCACATGGAAATTGATCGGTGCCAGATGTGTTTGTTTCACCTGATGCCAGATGCTGGCTGCAGCATCGCCGCTGACGACGCCGTTGTGCAGCATCGGAATGCTGGCGCAGCCGATCATGGTGTCCAACTGGTTGCGTACCATGAAGTCTGCAAGGGCACCCCACAGGGCCAGAATGACGCCTCCATGGCGATGGTCGGGGTGAACGCAACTGCGCCCCAATTCGACCATGCGTGCGCGCAGACTGCGCAGTCGAGTGAGATCGAACTCGGTGTCGCTGTAGGTTCCCCCCACACGCCGGGCCTGGGCAGGCGTCAGCACTCGGTAGGTACCGATCACCTGCCGCGTTGCGGCATCACGAACCAGCAGATGCTCGCAGTACTCATCGAACAGGTCCACGTCGTGCCCTGGCAGCGTGGTGTTGAGGCGGGCTCCCATCTCCGATGCGAACACTTCAAACCTCAGGCGCTGCGCTTCCCGGACTTCGTCGAGATGCCGCGCCCACGCCACTTCCACCCCACTCTGGGCTGGCGCAGTGCTTCCCAGATCGTTCGAAAGGCCTGGGCGGTGAAGTGACCCCCTGGGCAAGGAATCAGGGCACAGGGGCAGGGTCGGGGTGGGTAATTCGTTCACTCGTCTCTCCCAGCAAGGGTAGTTGAATCGCTGCGTGAGGGCGCTGATTGCCCTTCGCGCTTGGACGAGACTGTGGCGATACCCGGTGACGCCGCCATGTCGAGGCCATGACAGGCAGATGACTTACCCGCTGATTCTTCAGCAGGCATGAACGGAGGAAAAATCCCGCGGAGCGGCTGCGGAGGCGGCTGCTACACTTTCGCACAACTTGTGCCCCACCGGGCATCACCGATCTCCATGAGCCCTACGCTTGAGGTGTCCGAACTTCCCCAGGCCGGGCCAACTTTGCAACGCATTCTCCGCGAGCAGCAAACCTTGCTGGACAGCGCAGGCGTGGGCATCGTATTCATTCGGCAACGGCAAATCGTGCGTTGCAACCAGCGTTTTGTTGACATCTTCGGCCATGAATCGGCCGAAGAAGCCATGGGTCAAAGCAGCCAGTCCCTGCACGCGACCACGGAGGCCTTTCGGGAACTGGGTCGCAATGCGTACCCCGTGCCCGTGGTGCAGGAAAAGCAGGCACTCTTCGACCATGCCATGGTGGACATTGCCTTCATCTCACAGCAGCGCATGACGCGCTGCAACCAGCATTTCGAACAGATGCTGGGGTACGGCCCCGGAGAACTGGGAAACACCGCCACCCGGCAATGGCATTTCAGCGATGCCGATTGGGAAGACGCCAACCAGCGCTGCTACACCCCGCTGACCGACGGGAAGATTTTCGTGGGTGAGATGACCTTGCGTGCCAAGGATGGCCGGGCGGTGGTATGCGAAGTTCGCGTCAAAGCCATCGATCCCCTGCGTGGCCAGCGACAATTATCTTGAGCGGTCGACGACAACTATCGTGAGAGGTTGACGCACGCAGTCCGGGGTGCGTTTGCGGTCGGGTTCTACAGTGGATTGCCTCATCAGGAGGCAGCCACCGTGCC
>NZ_BQXQ01000025.1 GCF_030159055.1 Acidovorax sp. SUPP3334 | reverse complement strand
TGGGGATGACGATGATGGCCGCCTGCTACAACATGAAGCGTCTGGCCTCGTTCCTGCAGCGGGGCGTGGATGCTTTCTTCAAGCCCGGCACTGGCAAGGCACAGGTGCGCCTGCAAACGGCGAAAGCATGAACCCGTGGGGCCGCGAAGCCCCACGATCACGGGGCGCAGCCCCCTGAACAGGCGCTATTGCGCATTCAATGCGCTGCACCATGCGCTTGGGACTCTCCAGATCAGGGGTTGTGAGAGGTTCCCGGCTGGGACGCGGATCGGCTGATGCACGCCGAGACCGCCAAAGCACTTCGCGTTGCAAACCGCCTCAAGCGCATTGCTAAATTCATTCAAGCTGTTTGCGTTGGCTCTCGCGATACCACGACGGCCTTCTTCGATGTGCTTGGCCGGGCGGTACGATCCACGCCACCATGACCATGACGACGTCCCTGTGCCCCTCCTGCCGCCAACCCGCCGAAACCCACCGTTTCAAGGCGCACGGCAGCGAGACGGTCGATCTGGACCTGTGCTTCGCCTGCCAGGGCCTGTGGTTCGACCCGCGGGAGAACACGCGCCTGGCCCCGGCCGGGGTGGTGGCGCTGTTCGAGCTGCTGCACCAGCACCGCGGGGACGCGCGCCATCCGGTGGCGCAGCAGCTTCGATGCCCGCACTGCCCGCGCACGCTGGAGGCCGGCTTCGACGTCGCCAAGGGCGGGCGCTACAAGACCTTCCGGTGTCCGACGGGGCATGGCCGGTTCAGCACCTTCGGCTCGCTGATGGTGGAAAAGGGATTCGTGCGGCACCTGTCGGCGGCCGAGATCGACGCGCTGGCCGAGCGCGTGGGCACCATCCAGTGCACCAGTTGCGGCGGGACGGTGGACATCCGCAACGACCACGCCTGCCCCTATTGCCGCTCGGCCCTGTCGCTGCTCGATCCGCAGGCCGTGGACCGGGCGCTGAACCGCCATGCCAGCGCGGCACGGGGCATGCCGGCTGCTGCTGCCGCGCCCGGGCCTTCCGACGTGGCCGATGCGCTGGTGGCCCTGGAGCGCGTGCGGTCGAGGGAGCGGCGCGAAATGGAGCGGGAGCGGCTGACCGGCGCGGGCGAAGGCTTCGATCTGCTGGCCGCCGGGCTGGAACTGGTCTGGACGCTGGTGCGGCGCTGAGGCCGCACGGCCCGGTCACGGGCGGTGAACGGGCCGTATCGGCCCGCCTTTAGCGCTGGCGGCGGTTCAGCAGGGCGTACAACCCGATCGCGCCGAAGGTGGCGGTGCCGATGCCGCCCAGGGCGAAGTCGCCGAACTTGAGCGTGAAGTCGCCGGTGCCGATGATGAGCGTGATGGCCGCGACGATGAGGTTCTTGTTGTCTGAAAAGTCCACGCGGTTGTCCACCCAGATCTTGGCGCCGGCCACGGCGATGAGGCCGAACACGACGATGGACACGCCGCCCATCACCGGCAGCGCAATTGCCTGTATCAGCGCACCGAACTTCGGGCTGAAGCCCAGCAGCAGCGCGATGAGGCCGGCCACCAGGAACACGGCGGTGGAATAGATCTTGGTGGCCGCCATCACGCCGATGTTCTCGGCATAGGTGGTGACGCCCGTGCCGCCCGCGCCCCCGCTCACCATGGTGGCGATGCCGTCGCCGATGAAGGCGCGGCCCATGTAGCGGTCCAGGTTGTGGCCTGTCATGGCGGTCACCGCCTTGATGTGGCCCAGGTTCTCGGCCACCAGAATGACCGCCACGGGCAGCATGGCCGGGCCGCTGAACACCGGCGCCGTGAAGCGCGGCATGCCCAGCCAGGGCGCCGCGGCCAGGGCCGACAGGTCCAGTGGCTTGCCTCAGCCCAGCAGGTTGGTGAACACGGCATAGATCACGCTGGCCGCGATGAGCCCCAGCAGGATCAGCAGGCGCTGCGCCATGCCCCGCGTGAGCACGGCCACCAGGCCCACGCACACGAAGGTGACGGCCTGCATCCAGCTCTCGAAATTGTTGGCGGCCATGTTCTTGATGGGGATGCCGGCCAGGTTCAGCCCGATCACCGCCACCACCGCGCCGGTCACCACGGGCGGCATGAAGCGCTCGATCCAGCCGGTGCCGATGGCCTGCACCAGTGCGCCTGTAAGCCAAGCCGCACGCGACGATGCCGCCCAGCGCCACGGCCATGTTCGCGTTGGGCCCCTGGCCCGCGTAGCCGGACGCGGCGACCACCACGCCGATGAAGGCGAAGCTCGATCCCAGGTAGCTCGGCACCCGCCCGCCGGTGATCACGAAGAAGATCAGCGTGCCCAGCCCGCTCATCAGAATGGCCACGTTGGGGTCGAACCCCATCAGGATGGGCGCCAGCACGGTGGCGCCGAACATCGCGATGACGTGCTGCACGCCCATCACGGCGGTCTGCCCCCAGGGCAGGCGTTCGTCGGGCGCCACGACGGCGCCCTGGGCGGCGGTGGTCACCCGCCAGCGGGGAAAGTAGGGGGAAGGCACGTGAACGTCTCCTGGTCTGTGGTGGCACCGCACTCTGGCGGCGGCCTGTTGTGAGGGGCGGCTGCACCGCTTCGGGCGTGGCGAGTTTAAAAGGCGCGTACCCCGTCTCGGCCCCTGCGCCCACAGCCGCGTAGGAAAGAGACGACCCCGGGGGCGCGAGGGGCTGGGTTAACGTGCCCGTCAGACGCTGCACTGCGCCCTTTCCCTGTTGGTTTCGCTTGTTTCGCTGCCCCGCCCTCGGGGCTTTTTTCTTCAACGCCCTCTTTTCGACGCACACATGCCGCGCCACCGTCTCCGCTGGATCGCCCTGGGCGCCACTGCCGTGGTGCTGGCCGCTGCGGGTGCGCTCGCAGTGTGGTGGCCGTCGGAGGCCGAACTGGCTCAACGGCTGGGCGATGCCGCCACCGAGCGGCTGGGCGTGCCCGTCACCGTGGGGCAGCTGCACTGGTCGCTGTTCCCCTCGCCCCGCGTGGAGCTGCGCGACGTGCAAACCGACCAGAAGGCGCCGCTCACGGCCGGCCGCATTTCGGCAGGCATCCGCTGGGGCGACTTGCTGCGCCGGCGCCTGGCGGTGACCGATCTGCAACTGGAGAACGCGACCATCGCCCAGGTGTCGCTGTCCGAATTCAAGGTGCGCGACGCGGCACAGGACGGCGCATCGATGCCCTTCACCCTCGCACCCATTCCGCTGGAGCGGGCCGACTGGCAGGACGTGCGCTGGGTCGGCCGCAACGGCCGCTCGCTCACCTATGCCGGCAGCGCGCAGTTCGACACCGCCTGGCGGCCCCGGCAGGCGTGGCTGGAGCGCACGGGCGCCCCGGTTCCCACCCGCATCGACATCGCACGCGAGGGCGCCGAAGACCGCTGGCGCGCCGATGTGTCCGCAGGCGGGCGCACCGAGCAGGGCACGCTGCGCCTGCAGGAGATCAGCGGTCTTTACCGCGTGACGGGTGCCATCGACTTCACCGGTGTGGACCTGCTGGGGCTCATGGGGGCCTTCGAGCGCCGCTCCGTGGTGGCGGGCAAGGCCTCCGGCCACACGGACCTGATCGCCGAAGGCGCCGACGCGGCCGATGCCGTGCGGGCGCTGCACACCCGCACGCGGTTCACCGTGGCCCGTGCGCGGCTGCTCACCTTCGACCTGGAGAAGGCCGTGAAAACCGTGGGCACCCACCGGGGTGGCACGACGCAGCTGGACAGCCTGGAAGGCGTGGTGCGCACCGAGGCGGACGGCGACGGCACCATCGTGCGCTACAGCGATCTCAAGGCGACGTCCGGCGCGCTCACCGCCACGGGCGACGCCGTGCTGCAAAACCGCCGGGTGAGCGGGCATGTCGCGGTGGACCTGGTGGATGGCCTGGTGGGGATTCCGCTCGAATTCGGCGGCACCATGGACGACCCGACCCTGTCCCTGCCGCCCGCCGCACTTGCCGGCGCGGCCGTGGGCACCGCCGTGGCGCCGGGCATCGGCACCGCGATCGGCGCCCGCATCGGCGAAACCCTGCGCCGCATCTTCAGCGACGACGACGAGCCGCCCGCACCGCCTGCGGAACGCCGTCCGGCCCCGCGCCGCTGAGCGGCGCCGTGCCTGCAAGACCGAAAGCCTTTTTCAGCCATGACCTGACGATTCATAACAAAAATGGCCTCCACCGCAATAAACACTAGGGCATTATGCTATCAAATCAGGAGTAATCTGCGCGCGGCATGTTGTCGTATGAAGGACCGCAATGGCGTCCCGCCCGTGCCGTGGCGGGGCGTTTTCGATCAATAGGAAACCGTGCCATGTCCAGCGGCATTCCCCCTCTTTCCCCTCTTCCCCCTTCGTTCCTCACCTCCGGCGGCGAGATGGCGCAGCGCATCGCCCGCCACGACTGGGCGGCCACGCCCCTCGGCCCGCTCGGCGCCTGGCCGGCGCACATCCAGTGGGCCGTGTCCACCATCCTGAGGGCGTCCGTGCCCATGGCCACGCTGTGGGGCGAGTCCGGCGTCCTCATCTACAACGATGCCTACGCGGCGTTCTCCGGCGTGCGCCATCCGGCCCTGCTGGGCTGTGCCATCCGCCAAGCCTGGCCCGAAGCCGCGCAGTTCAACGACCACGTCGTGATGACGGTGCTGGCCGGCGGCACACTGAACTACCAGGACCAGGAGTTCCTGCTGAACCGCAACGGCCACGCCGAGCCGGTGTGGATCAACCTCGACTATTCCCCCCTGCTCGACGACGCGGGGCAGCCCGTGGGCGTGCTGGCGCTGGTGGTGGATACCACTTCCAAGGTGCAGGCCGAGCGGCGGCTCAAGGGCGAGCGGGAGCGCTTCGCCCATCTGTTCGAGCAGTCGCCCAGCTTCATGGCCATGCTGGAAGGGCCCGACCACCGGATCACGCTGGCCAACCCCGGCTATCTGCGCCTGGTGGGCAACCGGCCCGTGGTGGGCCGGAGCGTGGCACAGGCGCTGCCGGATGCGGTCGCCCAGGGCTACGTGGAACTGCTGGACCGGGTGTACGCCAGTGGCGAGGCCGTGACGGCCCACGCCGCCCACTTCGCCAGCCAGGCCGAGCCGGGCGGGCCGGTGCACGACCACTACGTGGACTTCGTCTTCCAGCCGATCCGGGACGGCGGCGGCGCGGTGACCGGCATCTTCGTGGAGGGCGTGGACATCACCGACCGCATGGCGGCCGAGACGCGGCGCGAGGCGCTGGCGCGCTTTTCCGACCAGCTGCGCTCATTGGACAGCGTGGATGGCATCTGCCTGGCCGCTGCCGAAACGCTGGGCCGCACCTTGAAAGTGAGCCGCGCGGGCTACGGCGCCGTGGACGCGGCGGCGCAGACCGTGCAGGTGCACCACGATTGGATGGCGCCCGGCTGCGACCCGCTGGCGGACGTGATGCACCTGCCCGATTTCGGAGCCTTCCTGGACGACCTGACGCGCGACGAATCCGTGTGCGTGGCCGACGTGCGCCGCGACGAGCGCACCCGCGCCCGCGCCGAGGCGCTGGAAGGGCTGTGCGCCCGGGCCTTCATGAACATGCCGGTGGTGGAGCACGGCCAGCTCGTGGCCATGCTGTTCGCCCACCACGAAGACGTGCGCGAATGGACGGCCGAGGAGATCGCCTTCATGCGCGAAGTGGCCGCCCGCACGCGCACCGCCGCCGAGCGCGCCCGTACCGAGGCGCAACTGCGCGAGGTCAACGAATCGCTGGAGCAGGCCGTGGCCCAGCGCACGCATGAACTCATGGAGGTCGAGGCCAAGTACCGCCAGTCGCAGAAGATGGAAGCCATCGGCCAGCTGACCGGCGGCATCGCCCACGATTTCAACAACCTGCTGGGCGCCATCAGCGCCAGCCTGCAGGTGCTGGAAAAACGCATCGGCCTTCAGAAGTTCGACAACGCCGAGCGCTACATCGGCATGGCGCAAGGCTCGGTGCGGCGTGCAGCGGTGCTCACCCAGCGCCTGCTCGCCTTCTCGCGCCGCCAGACGCTGGACCCCAAGCCCGTGGACGTGAACCGGCTCATCGGCAACATCGAAGAGATGGTGCGCCGCACCGTGGGCCCCTCCGTGCAGCTCGAAGTGGTCGGCGCGGGTGGCCTGTGGCTGACGCGGGTGGACCCCTCGCAGCTGGAGAACGCGGTGCTCAACCTGTGCATCAACGCGCGCGACGCCATGTCGCCCCGCGGCGGGCGGCTCACCATCGAGACCGCCAACAAATGGCTGGACGACCGGGCGGCCATGGAGCGCGAACTGGCGCCGGGCCAGTACATCTCGGTGTGCGTGACCGACACCGGCGCGGGCATGGAGCCCGACGTGGCCGCGCGCGCGTTCGACCCCTTCTTCACCACCAAGCCCATGGGGCAGGGCACCGGGCTGGGCCTGTCGATGGTGTACGGTTTCGTGCGCCAGTCGGGCGGGCAGGTGCGCATCTATTCGGTGCCCGGCGAGGGCACCACCATGTGCCTGTACCTGCCGCGCTACGTGGGCGAAGCCGACCCCGACCTGCCGGAGCTGCCCGTCATCTCCGGGCACCAGGCCGACGGCGAGGTGGTGCTGGTCATCGAGGACGAATCCATCATCCGCTCGCTGATCGCGGAAGAGCTGGAACACCTGGGCTACCAGGTCATCTCGGTGGGTGACGGCCCGGCGGGCCTGCACATCCTGCAGTCCGAGCGCCGCGTGGACCTGCTGCTCACCGACGTCGGCCTGCCCGGCGGCCTGAACGGCCGGCAGGTGGCCGACGCCGCACGCGTGACGCGGCCGGACCTCAAGGTGCTGTTCATCACCGGCTACGCCGAGAACGCCGCCGTGGGCAACGGCCTGCTGGAATACGGCATGGAAGTGATCACCAAGCCCTTCGACGTGGGCGCGCTGGCCGCCAAGGTGCGGGAGATGGTCGAGCGCTGAAGGGCCCGCGCGCCGTGCGCTCCGTCCTCAGTTCATGGCTGAACGCGCTGGGTGGCGTGCGTGAAGAACGTGTTGCCGCCCGAGGTCTTGAACTCGCTGAATTCGCGCGACGGCGCCCCCGAGCCTGCCGTGCGCCAGCCGAAGAGCCCCGTCGGGCTGGGATCGGGCGCGAGGTTCTCGGTGGCCACCTCGAGCGCTGCGTTGTAGAAGGCCGTGTACTGGGCATTCCAGCCCAGGTTGGTGGCGTCGTTGACCAGCGCCAGCACCCCGTTGACCACCTTTTCCTGGCCCCCGCCCAGCTTCGGATACTGATCGAACCCCTTGAACTGCACGCCGTGGGCGCTGGCACGCACGATGTCCGTCAGGCTGCGTGCATTGGGGGCGCCGAAATCCTGCGGCTTGCCCGAATTGAGCCGGTTGTGCAGAACGCGCCGCATCATGCGCATGCCCTGCTTGGCGTCCTCGATGTCCTTCACGCCGGTATCGCGCCACGTCTGCGGCGCCGGGGCCTCGGCCAGAAACAGGCGCATCAGCATGCCGGCGTCGGAGGCGGCATCGGGCAGCGACACCGGCTTTCGGATCGTGATGCTGACCAGCGGCGGCGTGATCGTCAGCAGCGGGGCCCCTGCGCCCTGCTGCACCTGGATGGCCAGCTTGGCATTGCCTTCGCGCAGGGCGGTGACCACGAACGCCCATGAATCGGCGCGGCTGTTGTGGCTGCTGCTCACGTCCAGCAGGTTGGGGATGTCGCTGACGGCGACGAGCTTCTGGCGCTTGTCGATGGCTTCGAGCTTGACGCGCAGCTTGTTGCCCACCACCAGGGTCAAGACGCTGGGCACCGGGTCGTCGTAGGCGAACTTCAAGAGGGCATTGGGCATGGCAAAGGGCTCGGATCGGAAAGGAGAGAACGGCGAGGAAAAAAGGGTCTGCGGCGGGACCGCAGGGAGCTGCCTGCGGCAGCCACGGAATGCGCCGCTTTGTGGAGAGACGGAAGAGGTAAGAGGGAAGACGGGAGCACGAGAGGGGGCCAAGGCCGGGCGCCTGGAGCGGCGCCCCCATGCGGCCCCGGTTCGGCCCCGGTTCGGCCTCAGTTCGGTGTCATGGCGGCGGCGGGCGGAACGCCGGCACGCGCACCGCGGTGCCGATGCGCCGGCACTGGTCCTGGATGCGCTGCACCCAGGCGCGGCTCACAAGGAATGTGCTGGAGCCCACGGCCTCGTCGGTCGCCACCACGTCGGTCCGCAGGTTGACCGACTTGCCGTTCGCCAGGGCCGCGCCGCGCTCGGCCGGGTCGTCGTCCTGCGCGGGGTTGGGCGTGGGGTTCGGCGCCCCTGGCGGCACCGGCGGCGGCACCCGCAGCCGGTAGATGTGCGATCCGGTGGTCCAGACCATCCACACCAGCGCAAAGCCTTCCGGGTCGGCCTTGGAGGGCGGGAACGCCTGCTGCACGAAGCAAAACGACTGGGGCCGCCGCGTCTGCTTGAGCTCCGTCAAGAACGCTCGGAGCATGGCCGGGCTGGCGATGTGTTCCTTGGCCGGTGTCGAGAAGGCCGGGTCGGCCGCCACGGGCTGCGGGCGCGGCGCCGCGCCTTGGCGAGCCGCGTCTGCCCAGGCGCCAGGCGCCAAGGTGGCCAGCAGGGCCGCCATGCCCCAGGCGTGCAGCGCGGGGCGCGTGGTGGAAAAAAGGGACAAAACGGGGCGCAGCCGGGGGACGAGCATGGGCAGGAGGGGAAGCCGGGACCGGCGTAGTGTACGCAGGCGTTGGCGGTTCGCAGGCCCGGTGGGCGCGGCATGGCAGGCCGCCGATGCGCCTGCCCGACCGGTCCCTTCGGCCGATGGAACGCCCGTGCGTCAGTGCGCGCGGCTGGTGAGCGCCCGCTCGATGCGGTGCCTCGCCACGGTGGTCTTGGGCACCTTGAACGGGAACCAGGCGCGCACGTCTTCCTCCAGCCCGATGCCGTGCATGTAGTTGTAGATGGCCTTCTTGAGGGCGCCGCCCAGCGCATCGTGGTCCACGCCCGTGGGGTCGAAGAACGCCACGTCGTTCTTGGCGAAGTCGCCCGGCGGCAAGGGCACCAGGGTCACGCCGTATTCCTCGGGGTTCTTGCCGACGGGGGAGTGCACGGTGCAGGCGAAGCGGTGAAAGAAGCCGCTCTGGATGCAGCCGTTGGCGAACAGCTGGCGCACGTATTCGAGCGCGTCCACGGTGTCTTGCACCGTCTGGGTCGGAAAGCCGTACATCAGGTAGGCATGCACGAGGATGCCGGCGTCGGTGAAGGCCCGCGTCACGCGCGCCACCTGGTCCACCGAGACGCCCTTTTTCATGAGCTGCAGCAGCCGGTCGGAGGCCACCTCCAGTCCGCCCGAGATCGCGATGCAACCGGAGTCGGCCATGAGTTCGGCCAGGTCGGGCGTGAAGGTCTTTTCGAAGCGCACGTTGCCCCACCACGAGATGCCGGCGTTGCGTGCGATCAACTCGGTGGCCAGTGCCTTGAGCGCCTTGGGCGGGGCGGCCTCGTCCACGAAATGAAAGCCCGTCTGCCCGGTTTCGCGCACGATCTGCTCGATGCGGTCGGCCAGCACGGTGGCGCTGGCGCCTTCGTAGCGGCTGATGTAGTCCAGGCTCACGTCGCAGAAGCTGCACTTCTTCCAGTAGCAGCCATGGGCCACGGTGAGCTTGTTCCAGCGCCCGTCGCTCCACAGGCGGTGCATGGGGTTGAGCATGTCCAGCAGCGAGAGATAGCGGTCCAGCGGCAGGCCGTCCCAGGTGGGCGTGCCCACCTCGGCGAAGGCGATGTCGGCCTCCATCATGTTGACGTACTGCACGGCGCGCGTTTCGGCATCGCGCACGAAGGTGCGCACCAGCCGCTGGCGGCCGCGCTGGCCTTGCAGGTGCTCCAGCAGCGCGATCAGCGGGCGCTCGCCGGCATCCAGGGTCACGTAGTCGAAATGATCGAAAACGCGGGGCTCGGCCAGCTCGCGCAGCTCGGTGTTCACGAAGCCTCCGCCCAGCACCGTGGCGATGTGCGGGTGCCGCGCCTTGATGGCCTGGGCGATGCGAAAGGCCGCGTACACCGAGCCGGGAAAGGGCACGGACAGCAGCACCACGTCGGGCGCGTGGCGTTCGATGGCCTCGTGCGTGAGTGCCTGCAGCATCTCGTCCACCAGCGTGGGCGGCGCGGCCAGCGCCTCGGCCAGCGGATCGAAGGTGGGCTGGCTGCCGGCCAGGGACTCGGCATAGCGCACGAACTCGAAGCGCTCGTCCACCGCATCGCGCAGCACATCGGCCAGATCGTTCAGGTACAGCGTGGCCAGGTGCTTGGCCTTGTCGTGCAGGCCCAAGGCGCCGAAGGCCCAGCCCAGCGGGTCGCCGCCCTCGTCGTCCACATACACGTCCAGCGTGGCGAAGCGCGGCCCCTCGGGCAGGTAGTGGCGCCCGGCGATGCGGTGCGCGAGCGTCGAATCCCGCCCCTGCAGGAAGGCGATGGCCGGCGCCACCGTGGCGAGGTAGCGCTCCTGCTGCGCGGCGAAGGCGTGCATGGCCGGGCTGCGCCGGGCCTCGGGAATCTCCTGCACCTTGGCGGCCACCGCCTGCAGGCCCTCGGGCGAGAGCAGCCGCAGCACCAGCGCCAGCGCCAGGTCTTCCTGGAACGCGGTGACGCCGCGCGAGCGCAGAAAGCCCGTGAGGTAGGCGCTGGAGGGGTAGGGCGTGTTCAGCTGCGTCATCGGCGGGATGACGGCCAGCACGCGGGGGTTCGAGACGGACATGGGATGTGGGGCAGGGCGACCGCGCCGAGGCCGATTGAAGGCAACGGAGCGGGCCGCAGGGCGGGGCAAGGGCCGGATTATCCCGCCGGGCTCAGGCCGGCGCGCCGCGTGGGGGCTTCGGCCGCCCCGACGTGGGCAACCGGCCCGGCTGCCAGGTGAAGCGGAACGTGGGCACCTGCGAGCCGCCGGGCGCGTCCCACACACCGGGCTCAGCATTGGTGGCCCCCTGCGCGGTGTAGAACCCCTGCGCCTGGGTGTTGCTCTGCAGGACCCAGAGGTACAGGCCCGCTTGGCCGCAGGCGGCGGCGCAATGGTCCGCCACGGCGGCGAGCAAACGCGCCCCCAGGCCGGTGCCGTGGGTTTCTGCGCGCACGTGAAGGTTGTCCAGAAGGTGGCCCCAGACCGGGTCTTCGTTCACGCAGGCGCAGGCGAATCCCAGCAGCGCATCGCCGTGGGTCGCCACGATCAGGTGCTGCCCGGGCGCCGTCGGGGCTTGCAGGCGCTGCGTCCACAACGCCTGCCGGTCGGCCAGAACGTCGTGGTCCAGGTAGTGCGCCGCCAGGTCGGCCCGGTAGCCTGCGCGCCAATTGGCGGCGTGCAGGGCGGCGATCGCCGGGGCATCGGCGGGCAGGGCGGGGCGGAGCGACGGTGTCATGGGCGGCCTTTGCTGTTCTTTGCGCGGTCGAATTTCTGCCAGTACAGGAATTCCTCTTCGTGCACCTCGTAATCGACCTCGGCCACGCGCTGCTGCAGGCGCTCTTGCACGTCGGCCACGGCCTGGTTGTAGATGCTCGGGCCGATCTCTTCCAGAAAGAAGCCCAGCAGGCCGCTGGCGGCGATGTTGCCGATCTTCTCGTCCATGTTCTCGCGGAAGTACCGCTCGATGGAGGCCACGGCCTGCTGGTGAACGTCCTTGGGCAATGCGATGGTCATCCGTGCTCCGATGTCAAAGGGCCGCCGGCAGGCCAGGGTGGGCCGGCGACCGGCCGATTCTGCCCGCACCGGCGCCCTGGCGGTCAGCCAGGCAGGGGCAGTACGCGGTGCCCCGCGCCGGCCAGCAGCGTGCAGGCGCGCTCGCAGTCCGCTTCGGCCAGCAGCAGGTGGTCGCCGTCGAACGTGGAGACCACGAAGATGCCGATGCCGTTCTCCGACAGCGGGCGGATCACCGACAGCACGATGCCTGTCTCGCCGAACGCGAACGGCCCCACGAAGCGGAACGCCACCCAGCCCCGGTCCGCCTGCACGCCTTCGGGCACGCGCTCCTGCAGGCAGGTGATCGACAACTCTTCGCCGCTGCGCGAAATGGACACGAAGCCCGGGCCATCGGCCCAGGGCGGAATGGCCGCCTGCGGCAGCAGCCGGGCAACGGCGTACCGGGACGGCAGGGTGGCGAGCGTGATGCTGCGGGAGGAGGGGGTGGAGATAGAGGTGGAGGTCATGGAGTGGTGTGCAAAGGCGTGAACGCGAGAAAGAGCGATATCGAAAACATGACCACGGCAATGCCCGCGTCCAGGCATCGCCAGGCCGCGGGCTTTGCGAACCACGGCGCCAGTCGCCGTGCGCCCAGGCCCAGCATGAGAAACCACAGGGTGGATGCCGTGGTGGCGCCCACCGTGAAGCTGACTTGCTGGCCTGCAGGCTGCTGCCCGCCGATGGCACCCAGCAGCACCACGGTGTCCAGGTACATGTGCGGGTTGAGCAGCGACACCGCCAGCACGGCCGCGAAAGCCTGCCGCACCGTGGGGGCCGCGCCCGGCCCCCCGGCGCCGGCCATCAGCGCCCCATCGGACGAAAGCGCGCGCCGCAAGGCGCCCGTGCCGTACCAAACCAGGAAGGCCGCACCGCCCCAGCGGGCGATGGCCAGCAGCCAGGGCTGTCCCTGAATCAGCGCGCCCATGCCGGCCACGCCCGCAGTGATGGCGATCACGTCCACCGCGATGCAGGTCGCCACCGTCAAGCCCACATGGCGGCGCAGCAGGCCGACGCGCAGCACATGCGCGTTCTGCGCGCCGATGGCGATGATCAGGCCGGCACCGGTGCCGAACCCATGCACGAAAGGGGTGAGGGAAAACATCGGCGAATTGTCCGGGCGGTGCCTCGGATGCCATGCCGAACTTGGAAAATATCGCCTTGGCCGAGAATTTCTCAACTTTCACCTTCAAAGGCGCCATGGCACTGGATTCCAAGCAATGCGAGGCTTTCCTCGCCGTGGCCGAGGCGGGCAGCTTCGAGCAAGCCGCCGCCGCGCTGCACATCACCCCTTCGGCGGTCTCGCTGCGCGTGCGCGCGCTGGAAACGCGGCTGGGCCAGCCCCTCATCGTGCGCGGCCGGCCCAGCCGGGCCACCCGCGCCGGCCGGCAGCTGCTGCAGCACCTGCAGCGGTCCCGCGCCATGGAGCAGGACCTGCTCGCGGGGCTTTCAGGGGGCGATGCCGGCGATGCGTTCTTTGCCGTCACGCTGGCCGTCAACGCGGATTCGCTCGCCACCTGGCTGCTGCCCGCGCTGTCGGGGGCGCTGCAGCGCGAGCGCATCGCCCTCGAACTGGTGGTGGACGACCAGGAGCACACGCACGCCCTGCTGCAAGCCGGCCTGGCCCATGCCTGCGTGTCCGCCCAGCCGCATGCCATGCGTGGCTGCACGGCCGAGCGCCTGGGCAGCATGCGCTATCGCCTGGTGGCCTCGCCCGCGTTCGCTGTGCAGTGGTTCGGGCCGCGCGGCATCACCCGGGCATCGGCGCGCAAGGCGCCCACGGTGGTGTTCAACCACAAGGATCCGCTGCAGGCCAATGCGCTGCTGAACGCGTTCGGCCTGCAGGCCAGCGCTTACCCCAGCCACTACGTGCCGGCCTCGGAGCCCTTCGTGACGGCGATACGGCTGGGCCTGGGCTACGGCATGGTGCCGGAACTGCAGATCGGCGATGCCATCGAGCGCGGCGAACTGATCGACGTGCTGCCCGATGCCGCCACCGACGTGCCGCTGTACTGGCACGGCTGGGCGCAGCAGCCGGCCCCGGCTGGAGCGGCTCGCGCAGCGCGCCATGGCTGCGGCCAAAAGCGTGCTGTAGCCGCCTGCGCTGGCGGATCGGCGTGGAGGCCTTCGTTGCCTGCCTGTCAAGTCCGCGCGGGCTTGCGAAGGCCTGCCGGCTTCCTGGCGGGCGGCCTGGGCGGGGCTTTGGCTCGGGGGGTGGGTGCCGGGGCGGGCTCGGGCAGGGCATAGAAGCCCAGGAACATGTCCACCGTGTCGTGCAGCACCTGCCGCTGCTGCGCCGCGGTCAGCGCGGGCTGGCCCAGCGCCAGTTGCGGCCAGAAGGCGAAGGCCTTGACCAGGCCCTGCAACTGGTGCGCCGCGTAGTGCGGATCGATCCCCCGGCGCAGGCGGCCGGCCCGCTGCGCGGCCAGGATCCAGGCGGGCACGCCCTCTTCCTTCTCGCCCAGGCGCGCCACCATGGCCTGGGCACGCGCCGGCGTGTGCAGCATCTCGGCCATGGCCACGCGGGACAGGTCGATGAAGCCCGCATCGTTGAGCAGCTCCATCTTTCGCTGCAGCAGCTCCAGCAACTGCGCCCGCAGGGGCCGGGCGGGGTCGTGCACCAGAGCGGCCAGAGACTGGCTGCGCTCCCAGAGATGCCCGAGGATGGCGGCAAACAGGTCGTCCTTGCTCGGGAAATGGTTGTACACCGTGCGCTTGGACACATCGGCCGCGGCGGCCACCCGGTCCATGCTGGTGCCGGCAAAGCCGTGCTCGCGGAACTCGCCGATCGCCGCCTGGACGATGGCATGGCGCTTGCGGTCGGTGAGGCGGACAGGGGCGTTGGCGAGGGCGGTGGCGGGCATGGCCAAAAGTTTACACCGGTCGGTTTACTTTTCTCGAAATAGAACACTACACTGTGCAGTGCAGTTTTCGCGATGGCGTGCTCCCCGTGCATCGCCGCCTGCCTCCGGGGTCCTTAGTGGCCTTCCCCCCCTTTTCCTCATTGCCATGGCCCACAGCATGTTCTTCCGCTCCGAATCGCCAGTCGCCTCGTATGCCGAGTCGCCCCAATACGCCGGTGGGCGGTTTCGCAACGTGGCGCCCCGGCACCGCCTGGGCACGCTCAAGACGCTGGCGGTGATGTGGCGCTTTGCCGTCGGCAAGCCCGCCGATACGGTGCCCAATCACCCCATCGCCGTGCAGCCGCTGACCACCGCCGCCTTGCTGCAGGCGCCGGACCTGAGCCTGTGGCGGCTCGGCCATTCGACGATGCTGATGAAGCTGGACGGCCAGTTCTGGCTCACCGACCCCGTGTTCTCCGAACGCGCCTCGCCCGTGCAGTTCGCCGGCCCCAAGCGGTTCCATGCACCGCCCCTGGCCATCGAAGACCTGCCGCCCATCCAGGGCGTGATCCTCTCGCACGACCACTACGACCACCTCGACCATGCGGCGGTGCTGAAGCTCGCCCCCAAGGTGGAGCATTTCGTCGCGCCGCTGGGCGTGGGCGACCGGCTCGTCGCCTGGGGCGTGCCGGCCGCCAAGGTGCAGCAGTTCGACTGGTGGCAGGGCACCACCCTCGGCGGTGTGCGCCTGGTCGCCACGCCCGCGCAGCATTTCTCGGGCCGCAGCCTGTCGGACGGCAACCGCACGCTGTGGGCGTCGTGGGTCATCATGGCGGGCGATGCACGCATCTTCTTCAGCGGCGACACGGGCTATTTCGACGGATTCAAGGCCATCGGCGAACGCTTCGGCCCCTTCGACCTCACGATGGTGGAAACGGGCGCCTACAACGCCGACTGGCCCGACGTGCACATGCAGCCCGAGCAGAGCCTTCAAGCGCACCAGGACGTGAAGGGCCGCCACATGATGCCGATCCACAACGGCACGTTCGACCTGTCGCTGCACCCCTGGGACGAACCGTTCGAGCGCATCACCGCCCTCGCCGCGGCGGCCGGCGTGCCGCTGGTGGCGCCGGTCATGGGCGAGCGCCTGGACATCCGCGAGCCGGCGCTGTCCCGGCAGTGGTGGCGAGAGGCCGCGGCGCCAGTTGCGCGCTGACGGAAGGCCCGGCGCGCGCCGATCAGGCGCCTGTTCCGGCGCCAGCGGTGCCCTGCGCCGTCGCCAGGTAGTTGTTCTTCACCCGCACGTAATGCTCGGCCGAGTACCGCAGGTAGGCGATCTCCTGCGGCGTCAGCGCCCGCTGCCGCACCGCGGGGCGGCCGGTGTACAGGTAGCCGCCTTCCAGCACCTTGCCGGGCGTGACCAGGCTGCCCGCGCCGAGCATGACGCGGTCGCCGACGACCGCGTCGTCCATCACGATGCTGCCCATGCCGATGAGGCACTCGTCCCCGATGGTGCAGCCGTGCAGGATCACCGAATGGCCCAGCGTGACATGGCTGCCGATCACCAGCGGCGAGCCTTCGGGCTTGCCCGGATGGCGGTGCGACACATGGCCCATCGCCAGATCCTGCACGTTGGAGCATTCGCCCACCGTGATGCGGTTCACGTCGCCGCGCAGCACGGCGTTGCACCACACCGAGCTGTCGCGCCCCAGGTGCACGTCGCCGATCACCTGTGCCGAGGGGTGGAGGTACACGCCGGCGTCGAGCGTGGGGGCGGTGTCGAGGTAGGGGGCGAGGGGCATGGGACGATCGCGGAGAAGAAAAAGATGTCCTCGAGGTTACTGCAGCGCGTGCCCTGTACAGCGGTGCGACGGCGAGGTTTCCGGCTGCGTGACGGTATGGGTCACACCTGCCCCGCGCCGTGCCCGGCGGCAAGCCGCTCGGTGAGCAGCCCCACGATTCCTGCCTTCAAGGGCGGAAGTCGCTGCGCGCCCTGCAGCACCATGTGCCGCACCGCGCGGGGCAGCGGCCGCGCATCGGTGTACAGCCGCACGATGGCGTTGGTGCCCTGGTAGATCGGCCAGGCGCGGCGATGGTGGTCCCGGGCGTAGCGTTGCAGCGCGGCGGCCTCGCCGATGTCGCGGCCCTGGCGGCGGGCTTCGGTGAGCGCTTGCACGAGGCTTGCCACGCCGGCCAGGCCCAGGTTGAAACCGTGGGCGGTCACCGGGTGCATGCCCACGGCGGCGTCGCCGATCAGCGCGCAGCGGTGGCCTGCGAAGCGGTCCGCATAGGTGGCGACGAGCGGGTAGGCGTGGCGCTCGCCCACCAGGCGCATGGCGCCCAGCCGCCGTTGGAACGGTGCTTCGACCTGCGCGGCGAAGGTGTCTGCGCCCTGGGCCATCAGCGCCGCGGCGTCGGGGGTGCCGGGGGTGCCGGTGGTGACGACCACCGAGCATTGCGGCGTGCCGCCCGCCAGGTCGTCCGGCAGCGGCAGCACGGCCAAAGTGCGGTCGTACCCGAAGGCTTCGTGCGCGATGCCTCGGTGGGGCAGGGCGTGGCGCATGCGGCAGACGATCACGGTGCGGCCGAAGTCCACGCTGCGCACGCCGATGCCCAGTTGCTGCCGCACGGCCGAGAACCGGCTGTCGGCGGCCACGACCAGTCGGGCCTGCAGGCGTTCGCGGTGCGCCTGCGGGCTGCCGGCAGCGCCCGCCCGCGTGATCTCCACCGCGGCATGGTCCGCTGCCACGTGCACCTGCGACACCTGCGCGCCGGCCTCGATGCGCACGCCCGGCAGGCGCGAGGCCACGGCCTGCGCGGTGCGGCGCAGCGCGTGGTTGGGCACGATCCAGCCCAAATGCCCGGGGCTGCCGACCCCTCCGGCATGGCCGGGGTGCAGCGACAGCGGCGCGTGCCGGCCCAGGGGGCCGTCGTGCACGCGCGCTTCGGCGATGCGGCCGATTTCGTGCGGTGCCAGCTGCTGCTAGCTGCTGCCAGGTGCCCAGGCGCCGCAGCGCATCGGCGCTGGGGTGGGTGAGCGCGATCTCGCGGCCGTCGGGTGCGGGATCGGCCAGGGCCGATGCGGATTGCCGGTCGAGCACCGTGCTGGTGAACCCGGCCTGGGACAAGGCGATGGCGAGTGACAGGCCAGCCGGGCCCGCGCCGACGATGAGGACATCGCAGTGCGGCTTCTGCGGTTTTGGCTGTGGCTGCCGCTGCGGTTGCGTTGGCGGGTGAGGCATGGTGCAAGAAGGCAGTGCGCCCGGCGGGCGTGGGCGGCCATTGTGCGGCGCCCCTGGCGCGCGGGGCTTGCATTGGGTCAAGGGATGGCGCTGGAACTACCTCGCTGAATTGCTATTGAATTGATAGCTATACCCCCTAGTGATGATTGCGCTGGAGGGAAAAAAGGCTTGGTGCCTTCGGCGGCCGCCCCCGGCGCTACAGCGCCCGGTAGAAGAACGTGGTGCCGCATGGCTCGCCGTCGGGCATCAGGGCGTAGCCCGGCACTTCGCCGACGCGTTGCCAGCCGGCGCGGGCATACAGCCGCTCGGCGTCGCCGCCCGTGACCGTATCCAGCACCAGAACGGACTTGCCCTCCTGCCGCGCGACCTCGTCCACGGCGGCCAGCAGGCGCTGGGCGATGCCCTGGCGGCGGGCACGGCGGTGCACCAGCATCTTGGCCACATCGGCGCGGTGGGGCTGGTTCTCGGGTTGCGAGAGCACGAGCTGAACCGTGCCCAGCAGCTCCCCGCTGCCGGGGGCTTCGGCGACGAGCAGCGCCCGCTCGCCCCGGGCGACGCCATCGGCCACGCCGCGCCAGAAGTCCATCGCCCGCTCGGCCGCCAGCGGGTGCATGAAGCTCACCGAGGCGCCGCCAGCCACGCAGTCGATCAGCACCTCGGCCAGCGCCGGCACGCACGCCGCGGCTTCGTTGGTGCCCAGGCGCCGCACGGTCACGGCGGGGGAAGGGGCTTGGGTCATGGCTGGCTCCGGTGGGGTGGGGAAGATGCGTTGGGCAGCGTGGCGAGCGCCACCAGGTAGCGCGTGGGGCGGCGCGTGGGGTTGTGGTATTCGATGGGGCCCTCCAGCCGGTGCGCCAGGCAGTCGCCGGCCTCCAGCTGCCAGGTCGTGCCGTCCACGGTGATGTCCATGCGGCCGTCGATCATCCAGATCTGCTGATGGATCTCGCTGCCGTGGTCGGCGCGCCCGTAGGCCACGCGCTGGCCCGGGGGGAAAACCACGTCCACCAGCTGCAGCGGCGAGGGAGCGGTCGGCGACACGTTGCGGCGCAGGTAGCCCGAGGCGGGGTCGGTCCACACGGGCTGCTCCGCCACGCGGGCCACGGGCGACGGCGCGGCCCGGGCTTCGCCACCGGCCTGGGGCGCATCGAACAGCGATGCCAGCGCCACGCCCAGGCCGCTGGCGAGTTTGTCCAGCACGGTGGCGGTCGGGCTGCTCTCGCCGCGCTCGATGAGCGAAATGTTGGAGCGGCTGACGCCGCTGCGCGCGGCCAGTGCGTCGAGCGAAAGGCCGCGCGCATCGCGCAGTTCGCGCACGCGGCGGGCCAGGCGGGTGGTGATCCTTTGGGTCAAGCGCTCGGCACGCGCACCAACCACGCGATGCAGATCGAACAAGGGAAACAGGGGGCGAGTGTTTGGCTGGTCACCGCTTGCGATCAGATGATGGCTCAGGATTTGACTCGCGGCGAGGTCGAGCATGTTCGCGCGCTGGCTGCCGCTTACGGTTTACGGTATATCTGTCCCGTCACAAGCGGGGCGGCCTTATGCAGTTTTTCGTCAAGGTCGGGCGTATATCGCTCAAAGCTCTGCAAGGCCATGCTGACTTCATTGTCTGGCGCTTGGCTCAGGTAACGAATGCACCGCGATAACAGCGTCATGCGTTTATCCTCGATAGAGATACCCATGGGCTTCGGCCCGTTTTCTCCAGTGCGGGTGACACGCAGGTTTTCATGCCGACTTAGCAGGGTAGGGCCATCTGGGCGTTTGCTACTGGCAGGAACGTTGGCGGCACCGCCATTCACCGATAGCCAAGCGTTCAACTGAGTCTTCGAATTTGCGTGCTTGACGAAACCGGCCGGAAGCAATGAAGTACCGTCGACTAGGCCAATGCGGCCTTCAGAAGCATCTTGGTCTTCTTTCAACGCGGTCTCGCCGAGTGGCTCTCCGGCGAACTGCTGACGATGCATTGTGGCGAATAACTCTGCGTTCTCGTGCATTTTCAGCGCTGAGGAAGCCGCGAATATCGCACAGTCAGCTTGCGACATCTGCGCGTTGGATGCTATTACCGTCATCCGCGCTGATTCCGGTAGCTCTGCCAACATTCCGAGCTGGTGTAGATCGAAGTGTTCGGGAAGTCCTTCTATGTTCATCGATTCGACTGCGATGATTGACGCCTTACCGTCCTGAAACGTAACGTCTACCGCCAGTCGGTGCTGGCTGTCGTTCGGCATGGGGATAAGTCCGCGGAACGGGGCCTGAACACCCGATTTCAAGACTTGTGCGAACGCTGAAAACGAGTCGAACGTCTGCAGGTTAAGGCCTGGCTTGCGGGCATTTTCGGCCAGTGCAACAACTTTGAGAATCGCAAGATTCATGGCGTTGTCGAGTTCCAGGGTTGGGGAGCAGTTCGCTGCCTTCAGTGATGCGAAATGGTTCTGCACCCTTACCAAGTTATCCAGCATTTTCTCGCGCCGCTCAGTCGCTGCTTCCGCTTGCAATAGATGTGAGAGGGTGATCCTTGCAGGTGCCCCCTCAGCAGCCCGCAGTCCAGTGGGTGATGTCTCTGCCTTCAGCGATCCAGCCAACGTGGATTGCGGGGGGGAACCCGGTTTGTTAAGCGGCCCGGGAAGTGGCCCTGTGCGACGTGGCGAAAGACTTGCCGCGCTGCTGGGTGGCTGACCGCACAATCGGCTCGCGAGGCCGAGGATGCTGTGCCCTAGGCCCTTGGAGCGCCTTGCCTCTGGTCCGGCAGATGTGGATTCGCTGGTAGGGGGCTTCCGCGAAGTGGTCTTTGCGACTACTTGCTCTGCCCTCCCGCTTCCACTACTTCTTACTGAAGGGGTCAAAAAATTGGTGAGTCGATTCATGAGCATCAGCCATAAAGTGCGCCGGCGTGCCAGCATGGTGCTCTGATGATGAGGTTTTGAGCGGAAGGCTTGTCGTCGGCGTACGAAGCCTCGGCGCGTTCAACGAAGCAGTTCCACACGACAAACACGTCCTGTTTGCAAGGCGAGGGCTCGCGTCCTCGCTCTTGTGTGGAATGCGAGTTGATGCCTCCGCGGCACCGCAGGGCAACCGTCCTCAGCGCTTCAGCAGGGCACGCCGTTGCGTTCGATCAGCCAGGCCGGCGCATCCTGCAGCGCCACGGGGCGCAGGAAGCGGTCCATGGCCGCATAGCCGACGGAGGTGGTGAACGGCGCGGTGCTGGCGGGGTAGGGGCCGCCATGCATCTGTGCGCCCGTCACGGCCACGCCGGTGGGCACGCCGGTGAACAGCACGCGGCCGGCCACCTGCGTGGCGGCGCGCACCAGCGTGCGGTGCTCGGGCGTGTCGGCCTCGGCGCCCCACACGGTGACGGTGAGCGAGCCGCCGATGGCGTTCAGCACGGCCACGGTTTCATCGATGGACGCGACGCGCACCACCAGCGCGGCGGAGCCGAAAACCTCTTCATGCAGCGCATGGTCGGCGATGAAGTCGGCGGCCTGCACTTCGCCCAGGAACGGCCTTGGCGTGGCGCCGGCCTCGGCTGTTTCGCTCACCAGGGCCTTCAGCTGGCCGTGCGCGCGCCATGCGGCCACGCCCCGGTCGAACGCGCCGCGGATGCCCGAGGTGAGCATGGCGTGCGGTGCCAGAGGGCGCAGCTTGTCCGCCAGGGCCTGCACGAAGGCATCGCCCGAGGCGTCTTTGCGCACGACGATCACGCCGGGGCTGGTGCAGAACTGGCCCGAGCCCAGGCAGATGGAGCCGGCCAGCGTTTCGGCCAGGGCGGCGCCGTTGGCCTCCAGCGCTGCGGGCAGTGCCACCAGCGGGTTCACCGATCCCAGTTCGCCGTAGAACGGAATGGGGCGGGGGCGCTCGCCCGCCACCTTGGCCAGCGCGGTGCCGCCCTTGAACGATCCGGTGAACGCCACGGCCGTGATCGCCGGGGCCTGCACCAGGCGAACGCCCGCGTCGATCGAGCCGCCTTGCACCAGTTGGAACACGCCGGCCGGCAGGCCGCGTGCAGCCACCACGGATTGCGCCAGCGCGGCCGTCTGGCGCGACAGTTCGGGGTGCGCGGGGTGCGCCTTCACCACCACCGGGCAGCCGGCCGCCAGGGCCGAAGCCGTATCGCCGCCGAGCACCGAGAACGCGAAGGGAAAGTTGCTGGCCGAGAACATGGCGACCGGGCCGACCGGCACGCGCACGCGGGTCAGGCGGGGCCGGCCTGCGGGCGGTGCGCCGGCCACGGCCGCATCGTCCAGCACGGTGTGGGCGGTGCCGCTTTCCACCACGTCGGCAAAGCCGCGCAGCTGGAAGGCGGTGCGGTCCAGCTCGCCGTTCAGGCGCACGGGGCCCAGGCCGCTTTCGCGGTCGGCCACGGGCACCAGGGCCTCGCGCTGGGCTTCCAGGGCCTCGGCCAGCGCACGCAGCAGGGCGGCGCGGTCGGCGGCCGAGGTGGCGGCGAAGGCATCGGCGGCGCTCGCGGCGGCGGCCACGGCGGCGTCGATCTCTGCCGGGGTGGATTCGGGCCAGGCGGTGCCGTGGGGTTGGCCCGTGCGGGCGTCGATGGATTGCAGGGTGTGGTCGGGCATGGAGTTTCCTGAAAAGGGCAAAGGCCGGGGCGGCCTGCTTGTCTCACTGAATGGAATCGTTCGCCGAGAGGCGCCAGCGCGCCAGCGAGGGCCTGCCATCGTAATGAAGAGGGCACCGCCTAGAATGCCCTGCCACGCTCCGCCGCAAATGCCGGCGGCCTTCAGTTCCAAAATTTGAGACAAACATGGGCGCATCGCCTGGAGACGGCACTGCCGCGCTGGAAAAAGCCCTGGACGTGCTGGAGGCGGTGGGTTCGTCGCCCGAAGGCCTGAGCCACGCCGACCTGGCCGCCCGGCTGGCGCTGCCGCGCACCACGGCCTACCGCCTGCTGGCCACGCTGGTGGCGCGCGGCATGCTGCGGCGCGATCCGCTGCGCAAGGCGTACTGCCTGGGCGTGCGCTGCTTCGAGCTGTCGCGCCAGGCCCATGCCATGCCCGACCTGGCGGCGGCGGCCGTGCTGGAGTTGCGCACGCTGCGCGACCTGACGGGCGAGACCACTTACCTCGCCGCGCTGGACGGGCGCGACGTGGTGTCGCTGGACCGCTGCGACGGTGCGCACAGCCAGCGCTCGGCCAGCGCGCTGGGCCAGCGCAAGCCGGTGCATTGCACCAGCCAGGGCAAGGCGATCCTATCGGCCATGGATGCCGCCGCGCGCGACGCGCTCGTGCGCGGGCTGGTGCTGCGCCCCCTCACGCCCCGCACCCTGACCGACCGCCGCCGCCTGCTGGCCGAGCTGCGCGTGACGGCAGCGCGCGGCTACGCCATCGACGACGAAGAGATCGTGCCGGGCGTGCGCTGCGTGGGCGCGCCCATCGTCGATGGCCTGGGCCAGGTCCGCGGCGCGCTCAGCGTGGCCGGGCCGGCGTGGCGCCTCACGCCCGAGCGGCTGGAACTGCTGGGCCCCGAAGTGGCCGAAGCCGCCCGGCGCGTGGGCGCGCAACTGCCCGGCCTGCGGCCGGCCCTGGGCGATGCCGAGGCCCGCCCCGTGCCCGGTCCCTGGGCCTTCCACGGAGCGCACCCGCGCTGGTGTTCCACCAGCGGCCGCCTCTTCTGGGCCGACACCCTGGCGCCCGCGCTGCGGTCGGTGGGGCCGGGGGACGAGGGCGATGCGCTCTGGGCCGAAACCGAGGGCCCGGTGCATGGCCTGCTGCTGGGGCAGGGAACGGAGCGTGGTGGAGGCACCCCGCCGCCCATCGCCTGGTGCGCCCACGGTGCGTTCGCGCTGCCGCCCGACGGCGGCCCGGCCGAGCGGCTGCCCGAATGGCCGGCGCTGCCCGCCCAGGCCGTCTGCCAGGGGAGCGGCGGTGAGCTATGGCTCGCCCGCGAAACGCCCGAAGGCGGCAGCGACGTGGGCTGCCTGCGGCCGGGTGCCGCGCTGGACGTGCGCTGGCGACTGGCGGAGCCGGTGCAATGCCTGCGCTGGCGGGCGGCCGACGGCACGCTCTGGGCCACCGTGCCGGACACCGGCGCCATCCTGTCGCTGCAGCCCGAAACCGGCGCCATGCGCCGCCTGGTCACCGTGCCCAAGGGCTCGGGCCGGGTCAGCGGGCTGGCGCTGGATGCCGATGGCGGTGTGTGGACCGCGCTGCGCGACGGCTGGAGCGTCATGCGTTTCCTGCCCGATGGCAGCCTGGACCGCGTCGTCGCCCTGCCGGTGCCGACGCCCACCGACGTGGAACTGGGGGGCGCGGACGGCCGGCGGCTCTTCATCACCAGCGCGCGGCAACCGGTGCCGCTGGATGTGCTGGCCAAGGCACCGCTGTCCGGCCGGCTGTTCGAAGTGGCGGTGTAGAAGGCATCCGTCGTTTTGTTTCCTCATCTGCAGCCATTTATTGAAACAAAAAGTTGTAAATGAAACGGGTGCAAGGAGCGACACGAACGCGCCGTTACTTTGTAAAGCTCATCCGGGGCGCAAAGACGCTCGGATACAACTGGATGCACCTGAAGGGTGCATGCCATTGCCTGGCAAAGCCTGCGTGAAACAATTTCCGTCTGCCCGGTCCGAAGCGACTGCACAGGGGGTGAAAAGCCACCTCCCGGGCGCGGCATCTGGCGCCAAGGCCGGTGCGATTTCCTCAGACCCTCAACGAAAGCATTTCCATGAAGAAGTTCTCACTGAGCGCCGTCGCGCTCGCCTTGCTGCTGGCAGGTTGCGCCACCACCGGTGACGGCAGCAAGAGTTCGTCGGGCACGTCGGCCGTCTCCAGCGTTCTGGGTGCCGCCACCGCTGGCGGTTCCGGCTCCGGCACCACCGAAAACAAGGCCGGCGCCGCGCTGGACATCTTCAAGGCCGTGACGGTCTCGGATGAAGAATTGAAGACCGTTTCGCTGCAGTACCGCAACTACGAAGACCGCACCGAAAGCGCCGCCCCGGCCAGCAACAAGTATGCCCAGCGCCTGGCTCGCCTGACCAAGAAGCACGTGAACGAAGACGGCATGAAGCTGAACTTCAAGGTGTACCTGAGCAAGGACGTGAACGCCAACGCCACGGCGGACGGCTCCATCCGCGTGTATGCCGGCCTGATGGACATGATGAACGACCAGGAACTGCTGGGCGTGATCGGCCACGAAATCGGCCACGTGAAGCTGCAGCACTCGCTGTCCGCCATGCGCACGGCCTACATGGCCTCCGCCGGCCGCAAGGCCGCCTCGGCCGCGGGCGGCGTGGGCCGCCTGGCCGACACGGACCTGGGCGCACTGGGCGAAAAGCTGGTGAACAGCCAGTTCTCGCAAAGCCAGGAAACCGCTGCCGACGACTACGGCCTGGCTTTCATGAAGAAGCACAAGTACAAGGTGCAGGCCATGGAATCGGCCTTCCGCAAGATCGCGTCGCTGAGCGGCAAGAGCGGCGGCATGGACGCCATGCTGTCCACCCACCCCGACGCGGGCGGCCGTGCGGACCGCATGCGCGACCTGGCAGCGGGCAAGTGATCGCCAGCGCAAGTAAGCGCTGACGAGGCGCTGACGAGCACGGATGGGAGGGCGGCGGGCGAAAGCCCAGCCGCCCTTTTTTTCATGGCCCGCGCGCTGCCGGCGAGCCCATCCCTGTGGCCGGAGGTGTTTTCCTACGCCCCCGCGCCACCCCCCTCGCTAGAGTGGAGAGCCCTGTTTCACTTTCCGAGAAGGACTCCAACATGCGCGTGGACATCTATCGCCGAGCCGAACCCGATGGCAAGTTCTCCCACCTCGCCGTGCCCGAAGGACGGGTCATTCCCCAAGAGGCGATCAATGTGGACTGGGACACCGAAGCCCGCGGCCAGGAGATGGACGAGAACGCCGGCCATTGGGACGACTACGGCATCCCGCAACCGGCCGCGCAGATCGAAGAAAAGGGCTATGCCATCACCAGCGTGCGCGAACTGACCGACTGAGCCTTTCACGCCCCCGTTGAAAAAGCCGCCCGCAGGCCCCTGCCGGCGGCTTTGTCCATTCGGGGACGCCCGCCCGGTGACAGCGGCGGTGGCGCACGCTACGCTGCGGCGCCATGGAGACAAAAAACACCCCCCCGTTCGTTCCCCAGATCCGCCTGTACCAGGACTGGCTGCAGGCCCGCCACGGCCTCGCCTTTGCCGACTACGACGCGCTCTGGCAGTGGTCCGTCACCGATCTCGATGCCTTCTGGCAGAGCATCTGGGACTATTTCGACCTGCAGTCGCCCACCCCGCACACGGCCGTGCTGGCGCGCAACGCGATGCCCGGCGCGGTGTGGTTTCCGGGCGCGCAGGTCAACTACGCGCGCCAGGTGCTGCGCCATGTGGATGCGGTCCATGCCGCCGGCCTGCCGGCCGTCGTGAGCCGCAACGAACGCGGCCTGCACCGCGAACTGTCGTGGCCCGAGCTGCGCCGCCAGGTGGCCTCGCTGGCCCTGCACCTGCGCCGCCAGGGCGTGCGGCGCGGCGACCGCGTGGCCGCGTACCTGCCCAACATTCCCGAAGCCATGGTGGCGCTTCTGGCCACCGCCAGCCTGGGCGCGGTGTGGAGCGTGTGCGCGCCCGACATGGGCACCGCCGCCGTGCTGGACCGCTTTCAGCAGATCGCGCCCAAGGTGCTGATCGCGGTGGACGGCGTCACCCACGGCGGACGCGACCACGACCGCACGGGCGTGCTGGCCGAGCTGCGTGCGGCGCTGCCGTCGGTCCGGCACGTGGTGGTGATCCACCATCTGCATGCTCCTGAAACCATAGCTGACACGGCAGATTATTCGGCGGCGAGCGGCCAAAACGATGCCGAAGTGGCGGCGTTCGAGCCCGAGTGGCTGCCGTTCGACCACCCGCTGTGGATCGTCTATTCCAGCGGCACCACGGGTCTGCCCAAGCCCATCGTGCACGGCCACGGCGGCATGGTGCTGGTGGCGCTGCAGCTCAAGAGCCTGCACAACGACATCGGCTGCAGCTACGAGGCCAACTCGTTCGGCGAGCGCTACCACTGGTACAGCTCGACCGGCTGGGTGATGTGGAACGCCCAGGTGAGCGGCCTGCTCGCGGGCACGACCTGCGTGATCTACGACGGCAACCCCGGCGGCAGCCGCGAGCGGCCCGACTGGGGCACGCTCTGGCGTTTCGCCGCCGAGACGGGCGTGACGTTCTTCGGCGCCGGCGCGGCGTTCTATGCCAACTGCATGAAGTCGGGCCTGTCGCTGGCCGACTGCGGCGACCTGTCGCGCGTGCGGGCGCTGGGCACCACGGGTTCGCCGCTGGCGCCCGAAGTGCAGGCCTGGGGCACGGGGCAGTTCCGTGCGCTGGGCGGGCGCGCGGGGCATGCCGATGGCGACATCTGGTGGAACAACATCTCGGGCGGCACCGATTTCTGCGGCGCCTTCATCGGCGGGCACCGCGAGCTGCCCCAGGTGCCCGGCGAGATGCAGTGCCGCATGCTGGGCGCGGCGGTCGAAGCCTGGAACGCCGAAGGCCAGCCCGTGATCGACGAGGTGGGCGAGCTGGTGTGCGCGCAGCCCATTCCCTCGATGCCGCTGTACCTGTGGGGCGACCTGGACCCGGCGAACCCCGCCGCCGCCGAGGCCGGCGATGGTGCGAACGATGCCACCCGAGCGGGTGGCGATCCCCACGGCAAGCGCTACCTGTCGAGCTATTTCGACATGTACCCGCCCGGCCATGGCCGAAAGCCCGGCGGGGGCGATGGCCCGGCCGAGATGGGCCCGGTCTGGCGCCATGGCGACTGGCTCAGGATCGGCCGCCACGGCGGCTGCGTGATCTACGGCCGCAGCGACGCCACCATCAACCGCCACGGCCTGCGCATGGGCACGAGCGAGATCTACCGGGCCGTGGAGGCCCTGCCCGAGGTGCTCGACAGCCTGGTCGTCGATCTGGAAAGCCTGGGCCGCGAGAGCTATATGCCGCTCTTCGTCGCGCTGCGCGAGGGCGCGGTGCTGGACGATGGTTTGCGCGGGCGCATCGCCGCCGCCATCCGCACCGCGCTGTCGCCGCGCTTCGTGCCCGACGAGATCGTGCAGGTGGCCGAAGTGCCGCGCACGCTGACCGGCAAGAAGCAGGAGCTGCCGATCAAGAAGCTGCTGCTCGGGCAGCCGCTGGAGAAGGTCGTCAACCGGGACGCCATGGCCAACCCGGCCTGCCTGCCCTGGTACGTGGCGTTCGCCCGGCAGCATGCGGCCAGCGCCGCGGCGCCGCAGCGGCACGCGCCCATGGCGTAGCCACCGACCGGGCGGCGCGCTGGCCCAGCCGGTCAGGGGGCCGGCGCGCGGGCGCGCACCAGCGTGCTTTTGCCGAACAGGCTTTCCACCAGGTCCACCACCAGTTCGGCGGTCTGGTTGCGGACATCGAGCGCCGGGTTCAGCTCCACGATGTCCAGCGAGGCGAGCCGGCCGGTGTCGGCGATCATCTCCATGCACAGCTGCGCCTCGCGGTAGTTGGGGCCGCCGCGCACGGTGGTGCCGGTGCCGGGCGCGATCTCGGGGTCGAGAAAATCCACGTCGAAGCTCAAGTGCAGGTGCACGTCGTCGCCGGCCTCGCCTTCCAGCCCGTCGAGCGCGCGGCGCATGACCTCCCGCATGCCCAGCTCGTCGATGGAGCGCATGTCGTACACCTCGATGCCCAGCTCGCGGATGAGGCGCTTTTCTTCATCGTCCACGCTGCGCAGGCCGATCTGGCACAGCTGCCCGGCCTGCAGCGCCGGCACCGCGCCGCCCAGGCCCGACAGCGATTCGGGGCCATAGCCGTGAAGGCTGGCGACGGGAATCCCATGCACGTTGCCGCTCGGCGAGATGGCGGGCGTGTTGCAGTCCGCATGGGCGTCGAGCCAGAGCACCCGCAGCCGCTTGCCCTGCGCGCGGCAGTGGCGCGCCACGGCGCTGATCGAGCCCACCGCCAGGTTGTGGTCGCCCCCGAGCAGGATGGGCAGGCGCCCGGCCGCGAACTGCGCGGAGACGGCGTCGTGCACCGACCGGTTCCAGGCCACGCATTCGGCCAGGTTGCGCAGTCCGTCGTCGCCGCGCGGGCTCTGCGGGTTGGGGGGGCCGAAGAGGTTGCCCAGGTCCTGCACCTCCACCCCGAACCGCGCCAGCGCCGGGCCCAACTGGGCGACGCGCAGCGCGTCGGGCCCCATGGCGGCACCGAGGCGCGCCGCCCCGGCGTCGGTGGGCGCCCCGATCAGGGTGGCGCGGGTGTGCGGGGCGGTGTCGTTGGGGGTCATGCGGTCATCTCCTGGCGCAAAGGCCGTGCGGGCGGGGTGCGCCAAAATTTTGCCTGTGATCGCCGGCCGCCATGTAGGCGATGGGCTGGCAAGGGCGTGCGGCCTGCACGCGGCAGGCGGGGCGGGTGAAAATGGTCAGTGCCGAAGATTCGCTCACGCGGCTTGCGCCTGCGGGCTGCGTGCCGGTGCGCAGGCCGGCGATTCAGCGGCGGGGGAGGATTCGTGCGCGATCCAGGGGCGAAGCTGCGCGTACAGGTCCTTCGGGTCGGCCTGCTCGGGGATCAGTTCCAGCCGCTGCAGCAGGCCCGCGCCCCGGCCCAGCGCGCGCATGGTGCGCAGGGCGGAATAGTCCTCGAGCGCGAAGCCGACCGAGTCGAACACCGTCACCTGCGCGAGCGACACGCGGGCCGGCGCTTCGCCGCGCACCACGCGCCAGAACTCCGTCACGGGGAAGTCGGCCGGCATCTGCTGCAGGTCGCCTTCGATGCGGGTCTGGGGCTCGTACTCCACGAACACGCTGGCGGCGCGCAGCACGTCGGCCGCCAGTTCGGTCTTGCCGGGGCAGTCGCCGCCCACCGCGTTGATGTGCATGCCGGGCTCGACCATGGCGCCGTGCAGGATGGTGGCGTAGGCCTTGTCGGCCGTGACGGTGGTGACGATGTCCGCACCGCGCACGGCTTCGGCGGTGCTGGCGCAGCGCACGATGCGCAACGCACCGCGCTCCACCATCGGCGCGAGGTTGGCGGCCAGCTTGGCCGTGGCGGCGGGGTCGATGTCGTACAGCCGCAATTCGCCGATGCCCAGCAGGCCCACGAAGGCGAGGGCCTGGAACTCGCTTTGCGCGCCGTTGCCGATCAGCGCCATGCTGCGGCTGTCCGGCCGCGCCAGATAGCGGGCCACCATGGCGGAGGTGGCCGCCGTGCGCAGCGCGGTCGTCAGGGTGAGTTCGCTCAGGAAAGAAGGGTGGCCGGTGGCCACGTCGGCCAGCGCGCCGAAGGCCATCACCGTGGGCAGGCCGCGGCGGGTGTTGACCGGGTGGCCGTTCACGTACTTGAAGGCGTAGTCGCGGGCATCGGCCACGGGCATGAGCTCGATGACGCCGTTGGGCGAATGGCTCGCGGTGCGCGCGGACTTGTCGAAGTCGTGCCAGCGGGCGTAGTCCTCTTCGATGGCGTGCGCCATGCCGCGCAGGCACTCCACCACGCCGGTGCGGCCGACCAATTGCGCGGCGCGCGTGGCGCTCAGGAATTCGGTGGACATGGAACCGGGGGCGGGGCGTTGATCGGGGGTCATCGGAAAGCTCCTGTCGGTGATCCGCGAGGCACGACGGGGCGTCGTTTGGCGGCATGGGAAGAGCGTCCCACAAGGGCGTAGCAATTCAAATCGTCAAAAATGCATGCATAAGCGCAAAAAAATAGCTTTTTGCACAAGGAGTTTGGCGAAATGGACAAGATCGACCAGCAACTCATCGCGCAGTTGCGCCACAACGCCCGGGCCAGCGTCGCCACGCTCGCCGCCCGCCTGGGGGTGTCGCGCGGCACGGTGACCAACCGCATCCGCCGGCTGGAGGACACGGGCGTGATCGTCGGCTACACCGTGCGGCTGCGGCCCGAGAGCGAAACCGGCGGCGCGCTGCAGGCGTGGACGAGCATCTCCATCGAAGGCAACGACGCGCGCCGCGTGACCGCCTCATTGCTGGGCGAACCGAGCGTGCTGGCGCTGCACAGCACCAACGGCCGCTGGGACCTGCTGGCCGAGTTGCAGGTGGGCAGCCTGGCGGAGCTGGCGCACGCGCTGGAACGCATCCGCCTCATCAAGGGCATCAGCAATACCGAAACCAGCATCCACCTGGAAACCGTGCGCGCGCCCATCGCCCCGGGCGGCCGGGCCTCGCTGTCCGAACCGTAGGACATGCCTGACGGTGCCGCTCCCGTGTGCCGCCCATAATCCACGGGCATTGCCATCGCGCCACCCTGGCCGGTGCCGGTTCCTCCGGGAACGGGCCGCCAGCGGTCGCCGCCAACCCCAGGAGAGTCCATGTCCCATCCCACGCCCAAGCGCTTTTCGATGATCCGCGAGTTCCATCTCGCCGACTGGTTCACGCTGGGCAACGCCGTGTGTGGCGTGGGCGCGCTGTTCTCGTCGATGACGTTCCTGGAAAAGGGCGACGTGCGCCACGTGTACTTCGCCTGCGCGCTGGTGCTGGCGGCACTGATCTTCGACGTGCTGGACGGCCGCATCGCGCGCTGGCGGCAAAAGTCCTCGGCCATGGGGCGCGAGCTCGATTCGCTGGCCGACGTGATCTCGTTCGGCGTGGCCCCGGCCATCATCGCCTACGCCTGCGGCATGCAGGGCATGTACGACCGCATCGTCCTGGCGTACTTCGTGGCCTGCGGCGTCTCGCGGCTGGCGCGCTACAACGTCACCGCCGAAACGCTGTCGGAAGGCTCGGGCAAGGTGAAGTACTTCGAGGGCACGCCGATTCCGACCTCCATCGTGCTCGTGGGGCTGATGGCACTGGCCGCGTCGATGGGCGCGGTGCGCGAGCAGCTTTGGTTCGGCAGCGTGGTGCTGGGCGGGTTCACGCTGCACCCGCTGGTGCTGCTGTTCGCGCTGTCGGGCTCGCTCATGATCAGCCGCATCCGGATTCCGAAGTTCTGAAATTCTGAAAAGGGGCGAAATCCGGTGGCGACAGGGGTTTGCTATTGAATGAATAGCTAGCTGCCGTTGATTTGATTGCGCTGGTGCCATTTTTCATGCTTGGTCCCGGCGGTGCCTCTCTGCCGTTCTGGTCCCCCGGCGGTCGCCGCATCGCCGGCGGGATGGGCCGGGGCCCCGCGCCGCCAGCGTGATTCGCCCGGTGCCCGGTGCCCGGTGCCCGCCGCGCACGGATACGTCCGGCGACAGGTGCGGGCGGTGCCCCAAGTTACACTTCGCGCCTTTGGGCAGCGCCTTTCGCGCTCCCTCCGCTCCCTCCGCGCCCCCTTTTTTCGCACTCCTTTGTCCAATGGCCGTTGACACGGCGGGCCACGCCCGCACCAGCTTTGATCTCAAGAGCGCCCAACTGCCGGTGGTGGCGGTGGTGCTCAAGACCACCGACGTCGGCGTGCTCGCCGCCGATCTGGCCGCGCGGCTGGAGAGCGATCCGGACTTCTTCGACAACGACCCCGTGCTGATCGACCTGGCCGGCGTGCGCGATGCCGAAGACGCCATCGATTTCGGCGCCCTGTGCGCCGCGCTGCGCAGCCACCACACCCTGCCCGTGGCCGTGCGCGGGGGCAGCCCCGCGCAAATGGACGCGGCCCACACGGCCGGCCTGATCGCCGCGCCCGAGGCGCACCCGGCCCGCGGGCATGCCCCGGCGTCCGAGTCCGCGCAGGACGAAGCCCGCCCGCTGCCCGGCGTGCGCGAGGTGGTGCGGGAAGTCATCCGCGAGGTCGAAGTGGTGCGCGAAGTGCCCGCCGGCGGCCCGACCACCGTGGTGGTGGACAAGCCGCTGCGCTCGGGCCAGCAGGTGTACGCGCGCGGCGCCGATCTGGTGGTGATGGCGGTGGTGAGCTTCGGGGCCGAGGTGATCGCGGACGGCAACATCCACGTCTATGCGCCGATGCGCGGGCGGGCCATTGCCGGCGCGCGTGGCGACACCAGCGCACGCATCTTCAGCACCTGCCTGGAGCCGCAGCTCGTGTCGATCGCAGGCATCTACCGCACCACCGAGACCGAGCTGCCGGACGCCGTGCGCGGCAAGCCGGCCCAGGTGCGCCTGGACGGCGAGAAGCTGCTCATCGAGCCGCTCTAGAACACGTTCTGACCGCCTTCTTCTTTCATTCGGACCAACGCAGGAAATCTTCACAACATGGCCAAAATCGTCGTCGTGACCTCCGGCAAGGGTGGCGTGGGCAAGACCACCACCAGTGCCAGCTTCGCATCCGGCCTCGCACTGCGCGGCCACAAGACCGCAGTGATCGACTTCGACGTCGGCCTGCGCAACCTGGACCTCATCATGGGCTGCGAACGCCGCGTGGTGTATGACCTCATCAACGTGATCCAGGGCGAGGCCAACCTGAACCAGGCCCTCATCAAGGACAAGCAGTGCGACAACCTGTTCGTGCTGGCCGCCAGCCAGACGCGCGACAAGGATGCGCTCACGCAGGACGGCGTGGAGAAGATCCTGAACGACCTGTCCGGCATGGGCTTCGAATACATCGTCTGCGACTCGCCCGCCGGCATCGAGAGCGGCGCGCTCATGGCCATGCACTTCGCCGACGAGGCGTTGCTGGTGACCAACCCCGAGGTCTCCTCGGTGCGCGACTCCGACCGCATCCTGGGCATGCTGGGCAGCAAGACCAAGCGGGCCATCGCCGGCGGCGAGCCGATCAAGGAGCACCTGCTCATCACGCGCTACAACCCCAACCGCGTGGAAGACGGCCAGATGCTGTCGCTGGAGGACATCCAGGACATCCTGCGCATCGAGCTGATCGGCGTGGTGCCCGAGTCCGAGAACGTGCTGCAGGCCTCCAACCAGGGCACGCCGGCCATCCACATGCAGGGCACCGACGTGTCCGAAGCCTACAAGGACGTCGTGGCCCGCTTCCTCGGCGAGGACAAGCCCCTGCGGTTCATCGACGCGCAGAAGCCCGGCTTCTTCAAGCGCATCTTCGGCGGGAGGTAACGCATGTCCCTGTTGTCTTTCTTGCTGGGCGAGAAAAAGAAGACCGCTTCGGTCGCCAAGGAACGCCTGCAGATCATCCTGGCGCACGAACGCAATGGCCGCAACGCCTCCACGCCCGACTACCTGCCCGCGCTGCAGCGCGAACTGGTGGCGGTGATCTCCAAATACGTGTCGATCCATGCCGACGACATCAAGGTGCACCTGGAGCGCCAGGACAACCTGGAAGTGCTCGAGGTCAAGATCGAACTGCCCGACGGCGTGAAGTAGCCGCCGCCGAAGGCCGCTCGCCATGCCTGCCAGTCCATGCCGCGCCGCGGTGCCCGTTGCCGGGCCCGCGGCGTTGTCATTTCCGGATTTCGGCCTGCACCGCGGGCGCGGCGCCCAGCGGGTGCTCGGTGTAGAACATGCCCCCGTGGTAGAGCAGCGGCGAGGCGCCCTCGCGGTGGCTGCAGCGCTCCACCTCGCCCACGAAGATCGTGTGGTCGCCTTCCACGTACTGGCTGCGGTTGAAGCATTCGAACACCGCGGCAGCGCCTTCCAGCACCGGGGCGCCCGCCACGCCGGGCTGGTGCGCCACGCCGGCCCAGCGGTCCACGCCGCGCGAGGCGAAACGCTCTGCCAGGGCGCGCTGGTCGGCCGCCAGCACGTTGATCGCGTAGTGCGAGCCGGCCGACAGGGCCGGCAGCGTGGACGCCTTGTGCGCCAGGCTCCACAGCACCAGCGGGGGCTGCAGCGACACCGAATTGAAGGAACTGGCCGTGAGGCCGATCAGCTCGCCGGCCGCGCCGCGTGCGGTGACGATGGTCACGCCCGTGGCGAACATGCCCAGCGCGTCGCGGAATTCACGCGTGGAAAAACCGGGCGGACGGGCGGCGATGGGGCGGTGCAGGGGGCTGTTCACGAAGGCGCTGGCGCTGGCGGCCGGGTGGGAGGGGGTCGGCTATTATGGTCCGGCGCCTGCATTGTTGCTGCGGGCGGCGTGGCTCCCACCGTTCTCTTCATGGCCCTTCTACCCAATTTCACCACCCTCGGCTCCGGCCCCACCGTGCTCATGCTGCACGACGCGGACGGCGACCACCTCACCTTCGCGCCCCAGGTCGAAACCCTGGCGACGGCCGGCTACCGGGCCGTGGCCTGGGACATGCCGGGCTACGGCCACAGCGCCCCCATCGAGCCCTACAGCTTCAAGGGCCTGGCGCAAAGCTGCTCGCAGCTGCTGCGGGCGCTGCAGTGCGGCCCCACCGTGCTGGTGGGCCACGGCCTGGGCGCCATGATCGCCATCGAAGTGGCGCTGCGCGAGCCCGCGCTGGTGCGCCGGCTGGTGCTGTGCGGCGGCGGGCCCGCGCTGGATGCGCGCAGCCTGGACGAATGGGTGGCGCCGCGCCTGGCCGAACTCGATGCCGGGCAGTCGATGGAGCAGATCGCCCAGCGGCTGGTGCCGCGGCACATCGGCACCGGTGCGTTGCCCGAGGGCGTGCGGCTGGCCAGCCACGCCATGGGCCAGGTGCACCGATCGGCCTACCGGCGCGCGCTGGAAGCGCTGCCCACTTTCGCGCGCAGCGCGGCCGAGCTGTCGCGCCTGCACATGCCCGTTTTGCTGCTGGGGGGCGAACAGGACCGCTGTACCCCGCCCGAGGCCCTGCAGGCGCTGGCCCAGGTGCTGCCCGAGGCGCGCCATCTGGACCTGCCCCATGTCGGCCACTGGCCGCAGCTGGAAGACCCCGAGGGCTTCGACGGCGCGCTGCTGGCGTTCCTGGCGGCTTCCGACCGGGTGCTGCATTGAGCGGCGCCGCCCTGCACCACCGAGCACCGCGCGGCGCGCTCACCGCTGCGGCGCCCTGGCTGCTGCCGCTGGCCGCGGCCCTGGCGCTGTCCTTCATGGGCACGCGCATCTGGAATCCGGATCTGGTGGGCGGCGCGCGCGCGCCCTTGCCCTTGAGCGACGGGCCCGGCGCCGCGCAGGGAACGGTCGCCCCGCGCATGGCGGGCGTCCAGTCCGCCGTGATCGTGCGGCCCGGAGCGCCGGGCGGGCCGTCTCAGGGCGCCCAGGCGGCCCGTGTGCCGGAGCGGTCTTCTTCACCATCGCCTTCGACCCGGCCTTCCTCGCCACGGGCCGCAGGCGCCGGCGTGCCCCCCAAAGCGGCCCAGACACCGGCCGCGGTGCCCGCACCGCCCGGCGCCGCTGCCCTGGCGGCCAATGCGCCGGACACCGCCTGCCCGCTGCTGCTGGCCCGCCTGCCCAGCATCTCCCGGGCCCAGTGCGAGGCCGCGCGGCTCGCGCCCAGCGGGGCGGTGTCGCGCAACGGCGTGCCCCTGTTCTGGCGCGACGTGGCACCCGTGGGCGTTGCGCCGAACGTGACGCCGCTGCGCGTGCTGGTGGTGGGCGCCATGCACGGCGACGAGCCCACGGCCGCATCGCTGGCGCTGCGCTGGATCGGGTTCGCCGAGTCGCGCGTGCAGCCTACCCGGCGGCCGGTGCACTGGCGCTTCATTCCGGCGCTCAACCCCGACGGCATGCTCGCCAAGCCCGCCACCCGCGTGAACGCCCGCGGCGTGGACCTGAACCGCAACTTCCCCACGCCCAACTGGGAGCGCGATGCGCCCGTGTACTGGGAAAAGCGCACCCGCCGCGACCCGCGCCGCTGGCCCGGGCCGTCATCGCTGTCCGAACCGGAGTCGCAGTTTCTGCACACGCAGATGGCGCAGTTCGAGCCCGATCTGGTGGTGAGCATCCACGCGCCCTATGGCGTGCTCGACTTCGACGGCCCGCAGCCACCGCCCAGCCGCCTGGGCCGCCTGCGCCTGGACCAGCTGGGCATCTTTCCGGGGTCGCTCGGGAACTACGGCAGCGTGCACCTGGGCCTGCCCGTCGTCACCATCGAACTGCAGCACGAGCTGCGCATGCCCAAGGACGACGAGGTCCGCCTCATGTGGCGCGACCTGCTGCGCTGGATGGACGACCACCTGGCGGTGGTGGACGGCCAGCCTTCACCGCAAAAATAGCCTCCAGCGCATATTCATCTAGGGGGTTGTGCTATTAAAAACGTAGCGGCTGCCGCGATGGCCGCCGCATCGGCCTGCACCGCGCCCGGCGGGCCGCCCTTGCCCCACAGGGCGCCGCCCCAGGCCATCGACAGGAACTGAGCGCACAGCTGTACCGAATCGATCATCGGCTGGGCCTTGGCGCGGTCGCCGCTGGTGGTGATGAGCCGCAGCGTCTTGGCCGCCATCGGCTCCTTGAACGGCTGGCCGGGAATGCGCATCCAGCCGCTCCAGTGGTCCAGGTAGGTCTTGAGCGGCGAGGGAATGCTGTACCAGTACACGGGCGCGACGAAGACGATGTCGCTCGCGGCGAGCGTGGCCTCCAGCAGCGTCTTCATGTCGCCCGTGGGCGCCGGGTACTGCCCGCTGGTGTGGCGCTGGTCCACGAAGGGCGGCAGGTCCATCCGCGCCAGGTTCAACCAGGTCTGGGCGGTGTCCGCCGGCAGGGCCGCGGCGGCCTGCCGGGCCAGCCATTCGGTATTGCCGACCTGGCCGGGCTCGCGGGTGGACGTGGTGAGAAAGAGGGTGTGGGATGGCATGGCCGGCATGGTAGCGCCGGCCAGGGTTGCGGCCCCCGGTCAGGTCAGGCCGCGACCGGCGCGGACGCGGCGCCGCCCGCAGCCATGCCCTGGCCCAGGAAGCCGAAAGCCATGGCCGGGCGCTCGCCGCTGATCAGCTCGGCCACCGCCTTGCCCGAACCCGCGCCGTGCGTCCAGCCCAGCGTGCCGTGGCCCGCGTTGACCCACAGCTTGTCCACGCGCGTGCGGCCGATGAACGGAATGTTGGTCGGCGTGGCCGGGCGCAGGCCGGTCCAGTACTGCGGATTGCCGCCTTCCTCGGGCGTGCGGGTGTCGCACACGCCGGGCAGGATCGCCTCGATGCGGCGCGACAGCATGTGGCAGCGCGCCCGCGCCAGGGGGCTGTCCAGCGACAGGTCGTAGCCGCCCAGTTCGATGGTGCCGGCCACGCGCAGCACGTTGCCCAGGCGGCTCATGGCGATCTTCTTGCCGTCGTCGATGGTCGAGACCAGCGGCGCGCCCTCGGTTTTGAGCAGCGGGAAGGTGGCGCTGTAGCCCTTGCCGGGGTAGATCGGCAGGTCCACGCCCACGGTGCGCAGCAGCGGCGCGCTGTAGGTGCCGCATGCCACGACGATCGCCTCGGCGGTGAGGTTTTGTTCTTTTTGGCCTCCAGCGCTTGTGCTGCGTGCGCGAACAGCTACGGATTCGATAGCGCCGCCCGCCTGGTTGAGGCGCACCACGTCGTGGCCGTAGAGGAACTGCGCGCCGCGCTCGGCGCAGCGGCGGGCGAGTTCCTGCGTGAACAGGCGGGCGTCGCCGCTTTCGTCGGTGCTGGTGTACGTGCCGCCGGTGATGTGCTCGCCATAGGCGCGGAAGGCGGGCTCGATCTGCAGCAGTTCGTCGCGGCTGACCAGGCGGCGCTGCACGCCGTGGCGGCGCATCACCTCGACCGCATGGCCCGCGGCGTCGAAGGATTTCTGGTCGGTGTAGAAGTGCGCGATGCCGCGCTCCAGCCGGTGGTATTCGATGCCGGTGGCCCGCACCACGTCCTTCAGGGCGGCATGGCTGTAGGCGCCCAGGGCCACGATCTGCTGCACGTTGCGCTCGAACGCCGTGTCGTTGCACTGCGCCAGGAATTTGAGGCCCCAGCGCCACTGGTCCCAGTCGAGCTGCGGGCGAAACAGCAGCGGCGCCTCTTTGTCGAACATCCACTTGAGCGCCTTGAGCGGCGCATCGCGGTTGGCCCAGGGCTCGCAGTAGCTCACCGAGATCTGCCCCGCGTTCGCGAAACTCGTTTCCAGCGCCGGGCCGGGCTGGCGGTCCACCACGGTGACTTCGTGGCCGCGCTCGAGCAGGTGCCAGGCGGTGCTGATGCCGATGATGCCGGCGCCCAAGACGATGGTTTTCATGGGCCGGAGTGTGGATCGCGTTGCGGCGAATTAAAAGCAAAATTAAACTTCATCCAAATTCATCAGAACGCCTAATGCACGCACGCCCATGAGCAGCTTCGACCCCGCCGCGCTGGAATGCCTGGCCGCCATCGTGGAAGAGGGCGGTTTCGAGCGCGCCGCCCAGCGCCTGAATGTCACGCAATCGGCCGTCTCGCAGCGGCTGCGCGCCCTGGAGGCGCAGGTGGGCTCGGTGCTCATCGTGCGCAGCCGCCCGCTCAAGCCCACCACGGCCGGCCAGTTGCTGCTCAAGCACACGAAGCAGCTGCGCCTGCTGCGCGCCGACCTGGAGCGCGATCTGCAGGAGCTGGCACCGAGCGCCCCCGGCGGCGCGCGCGAAGACGAGCGCATCTCGATCGCCATCAACGCCGACAGCATCGCCACCTGGGCGCTGGAGGCGCTGCACGATCTGGTGCGCCAGCGCCTGCCGGTCGAGATCATCGTGGACGACCAGGATTTCACGCAGGAATGGCTGCGTTCGGGCCAGGTGCTGGGCTGCGTCACCACGCTCAAGCAGGCGCTGCGAGGCTGCAAGGTGGTGCCGCTCGGGGCCATGCACTACGTGGCGGTGGCGTCGCCGGCGCTGGCGGCGCGGTATTTGCCGCATGGGCTCACGCCGCACAATTTCCGCGACGTGCCGTTCCTGTCGTTCAACCGCAAGGACGACATGCAGGCCGAGTTCGTGATGCGCGCCTTCGGCCTCAAGCGGGTGGCGCTGCACCATCTGTTCGTGCCCAGTTCAGAAGGCCAGGTGCGCGCCGCCACTGCCGGCTGGGGCGCGGGCGTGGTACCCGAGTTGCTGGTGCGCGGTGCGCTGGCCGATGGCAGCCTGATCGACCTGGCGCCGGGGCACTCGCTGCCGATTCAGCTCTACTGGCATTGCTGGAACCTCGAATCCGAGGTGCTGGATGCGCTGTCCGAAGCGCTCACCCGCACCGCGGCCCGCATGCTGGCGGTCTGACTCCCTGGGGGCTCCTGTGCCGGGGCGGGCACGCTGTCGCTAAGATGCGCCGCATGAACACGCCCCCGCCCCGCCCGTCCTTCAAGGCGCAGATGCACCTGGCACGGGAAGAAGCCATCGTGGCAGCCGCTGGCCGGCTGCTCGGCGAAAAGGGCTTCGAGGCCATGACGCTGGACGAAGTGGCCGCCCAGGTGGGCGTGGCCAAGGCCAGCCTGTACAAGCATTTCGCCGGCAAGGACGACCTGTGCGCCGCCGCCATGGTGCATGCCGTGGACCGCCTGCAGCGGTTCCTGCAGGGCGTGCCGCCCGGCCAGTCGGCCATCGAACGCCTGCAGGCGCTGCTGCGCTGGATACTCTCGCTGCAACTGACCGACGAGATGCCGCTGCTGCTGAGCCGCAACTCCGGCCTGGCCGGCCCATTGCGCGATTGCGAGCGCTACCAGGCCGCTCTCCAGGCCGCCAGCGCGGAGATCACCACCTGGATCGTCGAGGCCCAGCAGGCCGGCCAGCTGAGCGCGCAGTGGCCGCCCGATGTGGTGCTGTGGGCGCTGCTGGCCCGCTCGGCCGATCCTCTGCCGGCCATGCTGCGGGCCACCGGCCAATACAGCGATGCACGCATCCTGGACTGCGCGGTGGAGACTTGCTTCGGCGGACTGGCGGCGCGCCCGGCCTGAGCCGGCGCGCCCTGGTGAGCGCAGGGGTCAGCGCACCAGCAGCACGGGCACTTGGCTGTTTGCCGAGCGTCTCGCCCACCGGGCCGGTCTTCACGATGCGCTGGGCGACGGCGCCCCGGCGCGCGATACGGTGGCGGTGAAGTGCGGCGCGAAGGTGTCCTGCTCGCCCTTGCGGGCATAGCCCAGCGGGTTGGCCACCACGCGGCAACGCCAGGGCGTGCCGTCGGCGAGGACGCCCTTGACCGTGTAGTCGCTCGGCGAATGCAGGTGCCCGTGCATCCAGAGCTGCGCATGGGGCAACAGATCGTCCAGCGCGTTGCAGAACCCCGCGGTGCCGGGAATCAGTCCGTAGCGCGGATCGGCGCTTTTCAGGCTGGGGGCGAAGTGCGTCACCGCGACGGTGGGGCCGTCGAACGGGCGGGCCAAGGTTTCGCGCAGCCAGGTCTGGCAAGCCAGCGATTGCTCGCGCATGGGTTCCGCCAGAAATGGCTCGCCGCCGCGGGTGCCGCCGGTCTTGCGCAGGTAGAAGTTGGCGGCCCGGAAGGCTTTCTCGCGCTGGCGCAGCCGCTGGGCGAGGTCGGTGCTGCCCTCGTCCTCGGCCAGCGCATCGAAGTCGCTCCACAGCGTGGTGCCGACGAAGCGCACGCCGTCCAGCACCATGCTTTCGCGCTCCAGCCAGATCAGGCCGAGCCGGTCGCACACCTGGCGCAGGCGCTGCTGGGCGGCGTCGAAATCCTGCATGTCGTACTCGTGGTTGCCGGGCACGAACACCACGGGCGTCGGCCAGCCCGCGAACTGCGGCAGCGGGGAAAAGCGCGCAAGGCCGAAGTCGTCGTCGGCCAGTTGCGAGCCGGACTGGTACGAGCCGATGTCGCCAGCCAGGACCAGCAGGTCGGCGCCCGGGGCGGGGCTGGGGGCGAAGGAGGGGTGGGCTTCCAGGTGCAGGTCGGACAGCAGTTGAATCTTCATGCGCCGATTGTGGAGGCTCCCGGGCCCGCCTTCAGGCCGCAGCGGGCCGGCGGGCGGTGTGCATGGCGGCCCGCACCATCGCGCCCCGCAGCCAGCGGTGGGCCGCGTCGTGCAGGCGGCGGCGGTGCCACAGCGCATCCACATGCACCGTGGGCAGCGGCATGGGCAGCGGGCGCCACACCAGTTCGCCGGCAATGCTCGCCACGCCCACGAAGTGGCGCGGCAGCACGGTGAGCAGATCGGTGGTGGTCACCACGCGCCCGGCGGTAAAGAACTGGTTCACCGTGAGCACGATGCGCCGCTCGCGGCCCAAAGCGGTCAGCGCCTCGTCGATGAACCCGTACGGCTTGCCGGAAAAGCTCACCAGCAGGTGGCGCGCGCCGCAGTACAGGTCCAGCGTCATGGGCACCTGGGCCAGCGGGTGGCCGTGGCGCATCACGCACACGTACTCGTACTCGCCGTCATACAGGCGCACGCTTTCGAACGCCACCACGGCGTCGGTCTGGGCGCGCGCGGTCAGGTCGGCCATGACCGCCGGGAAGTAGCCGACCGCCATGTCGGCGGATTCATCGTCCAGCATGCTGCGCGGGTCGCGGGTGGTGAGGGGCACCACCCGCACCGATACGCCGGGCGCCTCGCGCTCCACGATCTCCACCAAGGGCGGGATCAGCGTGGCGCCCGTGGCATCGGCCATGGCCAGCACGAACGTGGAGTTGGCGGTGGCCGGATCGAAATCACCGGGTGCCAGCGACTGCTGCAGTTGCGCCAGCGCCTGCCGCACCGGGGGCCACAGCGTGAGGGCGCGGGGTGTGGGCTGCACGCCCTGACCGCTGCGCACGACCAGGTCGTCGCCCAGCACTTCCCGCAGGCGCCGCAGGGCATTGCTCACGGCCGGCTGGGTGAGCGAGAGTTTCTGCGCGGCGCGGGTGAGGTTGCGTTCGGTCATCACCTCGTCGAACACGCGCAGCAGGTTCAGGTCGAGAGAGCGGAAGTTGAGCGGCAGCATGTTTGAATCATCACTTCAATGAATGACTGAGATTCAAAATATAAAGTGGAACAACTATGGGGTAAACCCTAAGATTCGCTCATTCGCCCGGCAATTTCGCCAAAAGCGTTTGAAAAGGGTTCTCATCATGGCAAATTTTGTACACATCGAATACCGCACCGAACATCCTGGCGTGGAGCGCGCAGAGCGCTTCGCTGCTTCCTTGAAGGGCGCCGCAGCCAGCCTTGACGGCTCGCGCGGTGCGTCTTCCCTCCTGCTGGCTGCCGTCGTGGCTGCCGTGCTGGTCGTGGCCAACCAAGTGGTGGACAGCCGCGCCGAAGGCCACATGCTGGCTGCGTGGATGGTCATGTGGGTCATCGCTTTCGCCGCCCTGGCTCTGCTGGCCGGGCCTGCCCGCCGCGCCAGCACACTGTTGCGCTCCGGCTACAAGGCATGGGCCGAAGCCCGCCGCCGCGAAGCAGAAGACGAAAAGACCTGGAACGCCGCACTGCACGACGCACGCATCATGGCCGACCTGAGCCGTGCCATGAACGGCATCGCAGTGGACAACATCCGCCGCTACTACTGAGATCGGCGGCCCGACCGGCCGCAACGTCTCCTCTTTCAAGGGCGCCCTTCCAGGCGCCCTTTTTTCATGGCTGGACCGATGCCAGGGACTCTTGGCCGCCTACCCACCGCTGCCGCCAGCGCTCCAGGCCGTAATAGATGACGGGGGTGGTGTACAGCGTCAGCAGCTGGCTCACCGCCAGGCCGCCCATGATGGCCAGACCCAGCGGCCGCCGCAACTCAGAGCCTTCGCCCGTGCCGAGCACCAGGGGCAGCGCCCCCAGGAAGCCCGCCAGATTGGTCATCAAGATGGGCCGCAGCCGCAGCGCGGCCGCCCGGCGGATGGCCTGCTGCGGCGACCGCCCATCGCGGCGCTGGGCGTCCAGTGCGAAGTCGATCATCAGGATCGCGTTCTTCATCACCACGCCAATGAGCAAAAACAGCCCCAGCAGGGCCATGAGGCTGAAGGGAGTGTTGGTGAGCCACAACGCCAGCAATGCGCCGACCCCTGCCGGCGGAACGGTCGAAAGGATCGTGAGCGGGTGGACCATGCTCTCGTAGAGCACCCCCAGCACGAGATACACCGCCAGCACCACGCCCAGGATGAGCCAGGGCTGGGAGCGCACGGCGCTGGCACGCGCGGCATCTTCCCCGGACGGCGCCAGATGCACCGACGCAGGCAGCATGACGCGCGCCATCACGGCATCCAGCGCCTGCTTGCCTTGTTCCTGCGTGACGCCGGGGGCAAGGCTGTATCCGATGTACATGGAGGCGAACAGCGCGTCGTGCCAGACCTGGTCTTCCGCCAGGCCATAGCGCCAGGTGGCAAAAGCCGTGAGCGGCACGCGAGCCCCGTCAGCGGTGAGCACCTGCAGTTGGGCAAGCGATTGCGGCTGTGCCGTGAAGCGCGGGTCCACCTCCATCACCACCCGGTACTGGTTGAGCCGGTCGTACAGCGTCGTCACCTGGCGCTGGGCATAGGAGTTGTTGAGCACGGATGCCACGGCCTGCATGTCCACCCCCAGGCGCTGGGCCGCCTCGCGGTCGATGTCCACGATCACCTGCTGGGCGCCGCCGTCGCTCACGGCCTGCACGTCCGTGAACTCCTTGGCCTCGCCCATGGCCAGCGAGACCTTCCGCGCCCAGGTCCGCAGCGCCCGAACCTCTCCCGACCGCAGAATGACGGCGGACTCCGCCTCGCCGAACGAAACGCCGCCGATCTGAATGTCCTGCTCGATGCTGGGGCTCAGCACGCCGCCCGGCACGGCAGGCGCTTTCTCGCGCAACCGGTTGACCACGGCCTGCGTCGGTTCGCCACCACGCTCCGCCAGAGGCTTCAGGCTCACGATGAAGAAACTGTTGGCGATGCTGCCGATGCCGCCGCTGGTTCCGGCCACGTGGGCCACCGCGGGGTCGGCCAGCAGGAGCCGGCGGTAGGCTTCGATCTTGGGTTGCATGACCTGGAACGAAAAGCCGTCGTCTCCGCGGATGAACGCGTGGACGATGCCGGTGTCTTGCCGCGGCATCATGATCTTGGGCAGCGACTGGTAGAGCCATGCATTCACGCCGATCACCGCCACGAAGGCGAGCAGGACCACGACGCTGTGGCGCAGCGCCCAGCCCAGGCTGCGGTCGTATCCATGGCGCAGGTCGGCCAGCATGGCGGCCCCCAGCCGCGCCGTCCAGGCGTGGCGGGCCTGCACGCGGCGCGCGCTGCGCTGGCCGCGCAGGGCGTAGGCGCACAGCACGGGAGTGAGCGTCAGCGAAACCATGAGCGAGATCACCACCGCGGCGGCGAGGGTGACCGAGAACTCTCGGAACAAGCGCTGCACCACCCCGCCCATGAACAGGATCGAAACGAAGACGACCACGAGAGCGAGCGTCATCGCCACCAGCGTGAAGCCCACCTCGCCCGCCCCACGCAGTGCGGCGCGCAATGGCGTCATGCCGCGCTCGATGTAGCGCTCCACGTTCTCCAGCACCACGATCGCATCGTCCACCACCAGGCCGGCGGCCACGATCAAGGCCATCAGGGACAGGTTGTTGAGCGAAAAGCCCGCCAAATACATCACCGTGAACGTGCCGATGAGCGACACCGGAATCGCCACGGTGGGAATGAGCGCGGTGCGCAGGCGCCCGAGAAAAGCCGCCACCACGGCCACCACGAGGGCGACCGACAGCGCCAGCGTGAAATGCGCCTCGCGCAGCGTGGCACGGATGCCCTGCGAGCGCTCGACGACGATGTCCAGCCGCGCGCTGGCCGGCACCAGCGTGCGCAGGTAGGGCAACTGCGCGTGGATCGCATCCACGGTGGCCACGGTGTTGGCACCCGGCTGGCGCCGCACCTGCAGGATCACGGCGTCACGGTCGTTGTGAAAGCCGCTGCTGTAGCGGTTCTCGGTGGAGTCGCTCACGCGGGCCACATCGGCCAGACGGACCGGCGCGTTTTCGGACCAGCGCACCACCAGCGATTCGTAGTCGGCCGCACGGGCAGGCGCGCCGTCCAGGGCCAGGGGCCAGCGGCGCCCCCCTTCCTCGACGGCGCCCAGGGGCTGCACCGACCCGGCCTGCACGATGGCCGACCTCACGTCATCCAGCGCGAGCCCCTGGTGTGCCAGTGCGCCGGGGTCGAGCTGCACGCGCACGGCGGGCAGCGAAGCCCCGCCGACCGACACGTCCGCCACGCCCGGAACCTGTGCGATCTTCTGCGCGAGGATGGTCGATGCCGCGTCGTACAAGGCCGATGGCGCGAGGTGTGGCGAGGAAAGCGCCAGCACCACGATGGGCCGCTGCGAGGACTGGATCTTGCGGAATGTCGGGTTGCCCTTCATTCCCGCCGGCAACTGGCTGCGCACCGCGTTGATCGCCGCCTGTACGTCGCGCGCCGCGGCATCCAGGTCGCGGCCCAGCACGAATTCGAGCTTCACTTCCGTGGCGCCCTGGTTGCTGGTGGACGAAATGGCGGACACCCCGGCGATCGCGCCCAGCGCGCGTTCCAGCGGCGCGGCCACGGTGGCGGCCATGCTTTCCGGGCTGCCGCCGGGCAGGCTGGCGCTCACGCGGATCACCGGATAGTCCACTTGCGGCAGCGCAGCCACGGGCAGCAGCCGCCACGACAGCAGCCCCAGCAGGACCAGCGCCAGCGACAGCAACGACGTGGCCACCGGCCGGCGGATGCACAGGCGTGCCAGGTTCATGGCGGGTTGCCCGCCGTGTCGTCCTGCCACGTCGCACGGCGCCGCGAAAGCCTTTGGCCCAGCCGATCGAAGTACAGGTACACCACCGGCGTGGTGAACAGCGTGAGCACCTGGCTCACCACCAAGCCGCCCACCATCACGATGCCCAGCGGCTGGCGCAACTCTGCGCCCGAGCCCTGTGCGAGCATGAGGGGCAGGGCGCCCACCAGCGCGGCCAGCGTCGTCATGAGGATGGGGCGCAGCCGCAGCAGTGCTGCGCGCCGGATGGCCTCGTGGGCGGGCAGCCCGAGGCGGCGCTGCGCATCCAGCGCGAAGTCCACCATCATGATGCCGTTCTTCTTGACCAGGCCGATGAGCAGCACGATGCCGATCACCGCGATCAAATCCAGCGGCCGGCCGCTGATCAGCAGCGCCAGCAGCGCCCCCACGGTGGCCGACGGCAGCGTGGAAAGGATGGTGATGGGATGGATGGTGCTTTCGTAGAGCACTCCGAGCACGATGTACATGGTGACCACCGCCGCCAGCACCAGCCACAGCGTGTTGGACAGCGACGCCCGGAACGCCTCTGCCGCGCCCTGAAAGCGCGTCTCGATCTGTGCAGGCAGGCCGGTGGCGGCCAGTTCCCGTTCGATGGCCGACACTGCGGCCCCGAGCGACCGCCCCGTGCCGAGATTGAACGACACCGTGGCCGCGGGAAACTGCCCTTGCTGCATGACCTGCAGCGGCGCTGGCTGCTGGGTGATGCGGGCCACGGCCGACAGCGGCACGCTGCGGCCCGAGGGCGTGGAGACGAACGTGGTCTGCAGCGCATCCAGGCCGCGGGCGTGGCGGGGATCGACCTCCAGCACCACGCGGTACTGGCTGGCCTGCGTGAACAGCGTGGCGATCTGGCGCTGTGCATAGGCGTTCTGCAGGGCCGTGGCGATGTCGGCCACCGTCAACCCGAGGCGCGCGGCGGCGTCGCGGTCCACCTCCACATGCGCCTGCTGGCCCTGCTGCTGCAGGTCGCTGGCAACGTCCGCCAGTTCGCTTCGAGCGCGCAGCCGCTCCACCAGCCGCGGCACCCAAATGTCCAGCAGCGCGGGGTCGGGCGTGGTCAGGGTGAACTGGTACTGAGTGCGGCTTACGCGGTCTTCGATGGAAAGCTCCTGCACGGGCTGGAACCATGCCGTGATGCCGACCACCTGCCCGGCACGGGCGCGCAGGCTGTCCAGAATGGCAGGCGCACTGGCGTGCCGCTCGCCATGGGCGCGCAGATTGATCAGCATGCGCCCGCTGGACAGCGAGGCGTTGCTGCCGTCCACGCCGACGAACGACGACAGGCTCGCCACGTCCGGCTCCTTCAGCAGGGCATCGGCCAGCGCCTGCTGGCGCTGCGACACCACGGTAAATGAGCTTTCAGCCGGTACCTCTGTCACCACCTGCACCACGCCGCTGTCCTGCACCGGAAAGAACCCTTTAGGCACGGCCAGATAGAGCAGCACCGTGAGGACCAGCGTGGCCAGCATCACCAGCAGCGTCAGGCCCTGGTGCGCCAGCACGGTGTCGATGGCTCGGCCATAGCGTTCGAGCGCGCGGTCCATGAATCCCGGGGCCGCGCCAGTGCTTTCGCCGGGCGGCGCATGCAACGGCGCCTTGAGCAGCCGGGCGCTCATCATCGGCGTGAGCGTGAGCGACACCAGGAGCGAAATTCCGATGGCCACCGCCAGCGTGATGGCGAATTCGTGAAACAGCCGACCCACCACGTCCCGCATGAACAACAGCGGGATCAATACGGCCACCAGCGAGATGGTGAGCGAGATCAGCGTGAAGCCGATCTCCGAGGCGCCCTTGAGCGCTGCCTGCAACGGCGGCAAGCCCTGCTCGCGATGGCGCGCGATGTTCTCCAGCATGACGATGGCATCGTCCACCACGAAGCCCGTGGCGATGGTGAGTGCCATCAGGCTCAGGTTGTTGACCGAAAAACCCAGCAGGTACATCACGCCGAAGGTGCCGACCAGCGACAGCGGCACCACCACCCCAGGGATGAAGGTGGCGGTGGCGCTGCGCAGGAAAAGAAAGGTCACCAGAACGACCAGCCCCACGGCGAACACGAGTTCGAGCTGCACGTCGCGCACCGATGCACGGATGCTCTGCGTGCGGTCGGTGAGCAACGCCACCTCCACGGCGGCGGGAAGGGTGGCGGTGAGCTGCGGCAACAGGGCGCGCACCCGGTCCGCGACTTCGATCACGTTGGCGCCGGGCTGCCGCTGCACGTTCAGCAGCACGGCCGGCTGGCGGTCGGCCCACGCAGCCAGGAACCGGTCTTCCGGGCCGGGCTCGACGGTGGCGACGTCGCCCAGGCGGATCGGAGCGCCTGGCGCAGGTGCGCTCGTGCCGGTGCCGGCCCCCGCGGAGGCCACGGTGCCTGCCGGCGTGCGCCAGGCCACGATGAGCCGGCGGTAGGCCTGCGGCGAGGTGATCTGGTCGTTGGCATCGAGCAGCGTGGTGCGGTACGGGCCGTCGAAGCTGCCCTTGGGCTGGTTGGCATTGGCACCGGAAATGGCTCTGCGCACGTCTTCCATGCTCAATTGCTGGGCGGCCAGCGCCGTGGGATTGACCCGCACGCGCAGGGCAGGCCGCTGCCCGCCCGCCAGACTCACCATGCCCACGCCCGACAACTGGGCCAGCTTCTGGGCCATGCGCGTCTCGACCAGGTCATGCACCTCGTGCAATGGCAGGCTGGTCGACGTGATGGCCAAGGTGAGGATGGGAGCATCGGCCGGGTTGACCTTGCGGTAGATCGGCGGTGCTGGCAGGTCGGCGGGCAGCAGGGTCGCCGCCGTATTGAGCGCGGACTGCACGTTCTGCTCGCCCACGGCCAGATCGGCGTCCAGCATGAATTGCAGCGTGATGACCGAAGCCCCGCTGGAACTGGTGGAAGACATCTGCCTGAGGCCCGGAATCTGGCCCAGCCGGCGCTCCAGCGGTGCGGTGATCGCACGGGCCGTCACATCGGGGCTGGCCCCGGGCTGGAAGGTGAACACCTGGATGACGGGGTAGTCCACTTGCGGCAGCGCCGCCACGGGCAACAGGCGCCAGGCGATGGAGCCTGCTATCAGCAAGGCCAGCATCAGCAGCAGCGTGGCCACCGGGCGCAGGATGAAAGGGCGCGAGAGATTCATGGCGGGGTGGCAGCGGATGCGGATGCGGCAGCGGGCGCTGGCCGTCAGCGCGCAGCGCTGGCCGTGGCAATGGCGGCGGATGCCGCTGGCACGGCGCCGGAGGCTGCGGCGGCCTGGGAGCGGGCCCGCTGCTGAAGCTGCAGCGCCGTCTGCGGTGGTTCGCCATCCACCACCTGGGCCACGTCGATGCCGTCGCGCAGGCGGTCCAGGCCTTCCAGCACCACGGCTTCGCCCTCGGCCAGCCCCTGGGTCACTGCCATGCGTTCGCCATCGCTGGCCCCAAGGGCCACGCGGCGCAGCACGGCCTTGCCGTCCCGCACCGTGTATACGTAAGGGCCCTGGCTACCGTGCTGAACGGCATCGGCCGGTACCACCAGTGCGTTGTCGAGCGTGCGCACCTTCAGCCGCACGTTGACGAACTGGTTGGGAAAGAGCGCGTCGTCGGCATTGTCGAACTGCGCCTTGAGCCGCAGCGTGCCGGTGGCGGTGTCGATCTGATTGTCCAGCGTCGTCAAGCGGCCCGTCGCCAGCATTGCTGACTCGGCCCGGTCCCACGCCTGCACCACCAACGGCCGGTTGCCGCGCGCATGCGCCCGTACGGCCGGCAACTGGATTTCGGGAATGGCGAACACCACCGTGATCGGGCGTGTCTGGGTGATGGACACCAAGCCCTGCGCGTCGGCCGTCGCCACCAGGTTGCCGGCATCGATCCGCCGCATGCCCAGGCGGCCGGCCACCGGGGCTTCGATGCGGGTGTAAGACAGCTGCAACCGCGCCTCTTCGACCTGTGCGCGCACCGTCGCCAGACTGCCGCGCAATTGGGCCACGAGGGCTTCCTGGGTTTCCAGTTGCTGCCGCGCAATCGAGTCCTGCTGCAGCAGCGTTCGGTAGCGCGCCACGTCACGCTCCGCGCTGCGCAGTTGCGCCTGCATCTGCTCCTGCAGGCCTTCGGCTTGTGCCAGCTTCACACGGAATGGGGCAGGGTCGATCTCTGCCAGCACCTGGCCGCGCCGCACTTCCTGGCCCTCGTCGAACAGCACGCGGGCCAGTTGGCCGTCCACACGGCTGCGCACGGTCACGCTCTGCAGTGCGGTCACCGTCCCGATGGCCTTGATCTGTTCATCCATGGCTTGGCGCTGAACCCCGGCGAGGCGGACCGGAATGGGGCCGGTCCAGGGGCTGGGTCCGGACTCTTGCAGTGCGGGCTGGCGCAATAGGAAATACCACGCCAGCCAGGCGAGCAGCAGCACAAGCACGCCGCCCAGCAGCCGGAGCCAGAGACGGCGTGTGGACGCCGCCGGCATCCGCTCAGAAACCATTTCAACCATGTCAGGCCCGTCGAGGGGAGAAAGTGCCAGCGCCGCAGGCCCAGGAAGCCGGTGCGCAACCCGGCAGGCCGGAAGGTGCAACGGCGGTTTTCAGGCCCCGAGGCGATGGGGCGCTGGAGAAGTGTGCCGCGCGATACCCGCATTGGGTTGGCAGCTTGCGAATTTAGCCGAAAGAAGAGACCAAATGATAATGACTTTTAATTGGAAGGTGATCTTCGGCCAGCAAAAAGCGCCCAGGCCGCGGAGCGGGCTGGGCGCTTGGAGGCGGATCACGGTGAGGTGGCCTCTCGCCACCCTCACCACCCTCACCACCGGGCGATGGATCAGCCGGCGAGGCGCTTTTCCAGTGCGGCCTTGGTGTCGAGCAATGCGGACGGCAGGTGATAGGCCAGTTGATCGAAGTGGGCCGTATGCAGCTTCAGTTCTTCGGCCCACGCAGCTTGGTCGATCCGAGTGACCGTATCGAACTGCGCAGGCGTGAATTCAATGCCCGTCCAGTTGATCTCGCCGTACTGCGGCGCGGTGCCGATCGGCGTGTCCTGGCCGGTGGCCTGGCCTTCGATGCGGTCGATCATCCACTTGAGTACGCGCATGTTGTCGCCGTAGCCCGGCCAGACGAACTTGCCGTCGTCGCCCTTGCGGAACCAGTTCGTGGTGTAGATCTTCGGTTGCTGTGCGCCGGCAGCCGCGATTTTCTCGCCCATGTTCAGCCAGTGCTGGAAATAGTCGCTCATGTTGTAGCCCATGAAGGGCAGCATGGCGAAGGGATCGCGGCGCACCACGCCCTGCTGGCCGGCGGCGGCGGCGGTGGTCTCGGAGCCCATCGTGGCGGCCATGTAGACGCCTTCCGTCCAGTTGCGGGCTTCGGTCACCAGCGGCACGGTGGTGGAACGGCGGCCGCCGAAGATGAACGCATCGATCTTCACGCCCTTCGGGTCGTCCCAGGCTTCGTCGAGCGCCGGGTTGTTGGTGGCGGCCACGGTGAAGCGGGCGTTGGGGTGGGCAGCCTTTGCACCGGTTTCCTTGGCGATCTGGGGCGTCCAGTCCTTGCCTTGCCAGTCGATCAGGTGATCGGGCAGCTTGCCGGTGTCCTTTTCCATGCCTTCCCACCACACGTCGCCGTCATCGGTCAGCGCGACGTTCGTGAAGATCACGTCCTTGTCCAGGCTGGCCATGCAGTTGGGGTTGGTGTGGTAGTTGGTGCCGGGGGCCACGCCGAAGTAGCCGGCTTCCGGGTTGATGGCGCGCAGGCTGCCGTCGGCCTGGGGCTTGATCCAGGCGATGTCGTCGCCGATGGTCGTGACCTTCCAGCCATCGAAGGCCTTGGGCGGCACCAGCATCGAGAAGTTCGTCTTGCCGCAGGCGCTCGGGAAGGCCGCTGCCACGTGGTACTTTTTGCCCTGCGGATTGGAAACACCCAGGATCAGCATGTGCTCTGCCAGCCAGCCCTGGTCGCGGCCCATGGTGGAGGCGATGCGCAACGCGAAGCATTTCTTGCCCAGCAGCGCATTGCCGCCGTAGCCCGAGCCATACGACCAGATCTCGCGCGTTTCGGGGTAGTGCACGATGTACTTTGTCTTGTTGCAAGGCCAGGACACGTCCTTCTGGCCGGCCTGAAGCGGTGCTCCCACCGTGTGCACGCAGGGCACGAAGTCGCCTTCCACGCCCAGCACGTCGTACACGGCACGGCCCATGCGCGTCATGATCTTCATGTTGACGGCCACATAGGGGCTGTCGGACAGCTCGATGCCCACATGGGCGATGGGCGAACCCAGCGGGCCCATGCTGAAAGGCACCACGTACATGGTACGGCCCTTCATGCAGCCGTCGAACAGGGGCTGCAGGGTGGCGCGCATCTCGGCCGGTGCCATCCAGTTGTTGGTCGGGCCGGCATCTTCCTTGTTGCCGGAGCAGATGTAGGTGCGGTCTTCCACGCGGGCCACATCGGTGGGGTCGGACCAGGCCAGGTAGCTGCCCGGGCGCTTGGCGGGATTGAGTTTCTGGAAGGTGCCGGCATCGACCAGTTGCTCGCAGAGGCGGTCGTATTCTTCCTTGGAGCCGTCGCACCAGTAGATGGCGTCGGGCTTGCAGAGAACCGCCATGTCGGCCACCCAGGCGAGCAGGCGGGCGTTTTTGACGTATGCGGGAGCCTGGAGATCCAGGCCTTGCATGGTGGGTGCGTTCATGGGGAGCTTCCTGAAGTTGAAAAACGGTTTTTTCAAAGGAAGCGGCCGGTGAGCGGCACGACGTCTGGGCCTGCGCATGGGTCTTCTGAGCGCTGCCTTTGAAAAAACGGCTTGATGCTCAGTCGGCGGGCGGGATTGCGGGGCATGAAGACCGCAGGGTCCGCGGGTCGGCTGGGATGACGATTTTATGAATCCCGCCCGCCCGTGTCTGTCAGACAATGGGTAAATCCATGCAAAAAAAACATGGGGTTATGTTGCCGGCGCCGTGGCGCCGGCCTTTGGAGCGCTGAAACCAGCGCTCCTGCGCCCTGCCTACCAGCTGTAGCGGGCCGTCAGGTAAACGGTTCGGCGCTCGCCGTAGTAGCAACCCGCCGACGCCAGGCACGACGCCACGTATTGCTTGTCCGCCAGATTGGCCACGTTCAGGGCCAGCCGCACGCCTTTCAACGCAGGCTGCAAGCGGCCCAGATCCCAGCGCACTGCCGCATCGATCAGCGTGACGCCCGGGACGCGGTACACATTAGCCGCATCGCCGAAAGTGGCGCCCGTATGGCGCACGCCAGCGCCGAGCGAAAGGCCGGCGAAAGCGTCGTTTTGCAGCGCGTAGTCCAGCCACAGTGCCGCCTGCTGCTGCGGCACGAAGGCGAAGCGGTTGCCCTGAAGGCTCGCACCGGCGGCGTTCGGATTGGCGCGGGTGACGCGGCTGTCGGTGTATGCGTACGACGCCACGGCCTCCAGGCCACGGGCCACCGGGCCGCGTGCTTCCAGTTCCAGCCCACGCACACGGACTTCGCCGGTCTGTTCGTTGAACGAGCGGCTCAGCGGGTCGGGCGTGAGCACGTTCTGCTGCGTGAGCTGGTAGATGGCCGCGGTGAACAAGGCCTTCGAGCCAGGCGGCTGGTACTTCAAGCCCACCTCGATCTGTTTGCCAGTGGTGGGGTCGAACACTGCGCCGAGCCGATCGGTGCCGGCGGCCGGCTGGAACGAGGTCGAATAGCTCACATAAGGGACAACGCCGCCATCCAGCGTGTACATGAGCGCGGCGCGCCCTGTGAATTGCCCGTCGTCCTGATCGGCGGCAACGGTGCGGCCCGTGGCGGTGGTGAGCGTCCGGGTGGCCGTGTCGGCGCGGTCATAGCGGCCGGCGAAGACACCGGTCCAGCGTTCCCATTGCACCTGGTCCTGCAGATACGCGCCGAGCTGCCGGCGTGTTTGATCGATGTGGGTGCCGACCGAGGGGATCGCGCCGCTGTCGCGGCCGTACACCGGCTGGTAGGCATTGAACGGCGTGGCGAGCACGCGCAGGTTGCTTTCGTCGTAAGTGGCTTTTTCGTCCGAGAAGTCCACTCCGGCCAGAACGGTGTGGGCCACCGAGCCGCTGCGGAAATCGAACTGCGCCTGCGTATCGACGGTCAGCAGTTCGGCCTGTTCCGGGAAGGCCCAGGCGTAGCGTGCCAGCGCCGACGGGTTGCAGGCGCCTTGGCAGAACGCCTGGATGCGGCGTGTTTCTGCCGTGACCTTGCCGTAGCGCAGGTTCTGCCGCAGCGTGGTTCGGTCGTTCAACCGGTGCTCTGCCTCGTACCCGATGAAGCGCTGCCGGTTCTGGTAACGGTCGAAGCCCGGCTCTCCGACGAAGGCCCGGGTCGGCAAAGCGGCATAGCGGCTGGTGTCCAGCGTGCCGGCAGCGGGCAGGGCGGGTGCACCGCCGCCGCCGGGCGAATCGAGCGACTGCCATTGGCCCAGCAAAGTGATCTGCGTGGCGTCGCTGGGGCGGAAAGACAGCGATGGCGCCAGGTAAGTCTTTTTCTCGGACACATGGTCGAACGAGGTGTCGGCCTCGCGGCGCAGCCCGACCAGGCGATAGCTCCAGACGCCCTCCTGATCCAGTGCCCCGCCGATGTCGATGGCCGCCTGCTTGCGGTGGTGGCTGCCTGCCTGCAGTTCGATGTCGCGCACCGGCTCCCCGGTTGGCCGCTTGCTGACCATGTTGATCAGTCCGCCCGGCGCGGTCTGCCCATACAGCACCGACGATGGGCCCTTCACCACTTCGGTCCGCTCCAGGCCCCATGGCTCGATGCGGGGCTGTGAATAGCCACGGGCGCCGAAAGGCAGCCGAAGATTGTCCAGATAGCGCGCCGGAGGCGTGAAGCCGCGCAGGGTGAACCAGTCGTAGCGCAGGTCGGTGTTGCCATACTGGGCCACGATGCCCGGCGTGTAGCGCAGGCTTTCGACGAGGGTGGTGGCGCCCAGGGCCTCCATCTGGCCGCGGGTGACGACCGAAACGGACTGCGGCGTTTCCAGCAGCGAGGTGCCGGTCTTGGTTCCCCCGGTGGCGCTCTGGGCCACGAAACCCTTGCCGGGTCCCTTGCTGGACTCTTGTGCCGCACTGGCCGTGACGGTCACCGGAGCCAGCATGCCGGTGCGCTGGCCGGTCACGCGCACTTCGGACATCGTCTGGGCGGCAGCGCCCGGCAGCAGGGTATAGATTCCGTCCGGGCCGCGCACGGCCTGCAGGCCGGTGCCGGCCAAGGCTGCCGCGAGACCGTCGCTCACGCTCAGTCGGCCGCGCACTCCAGGGCTGGGAACCCCCGAGGTCATGGCGGCATTGGCCGACAGCAGAATGCCGGCCTGGCCCGCGAACTGGCTCAACACGGTGCCCAGGGGCCCGGCTGCGATGGCGTATTCCCGCGCGGCGGCCATCGTGCCCTGCGCCTGAGCGGGGAGGGCGGCTGCGGCTGCCATCGCAGCCGGCAGTGCCATGAGTGCGGCGCGCAGCGCGTTGGCAGACGCCGCGCCGCGAAAAGGCAGGAGCGGCGAACGAGAGGTCAAGGAAAGGTGCGCAGGCATGGTGGCTATCGGGTCCGTGAAGTGGTCGGCATCCGGTATGCCAATCCGCTCCTCCGAAAAGGGAACCCCGGACCGAAAATTTTTCAGCGAGGCGCAGGGCGCGCTTCCACCACGGTCCACCAGGGCAGCGGTCGTCGCACCTGGATCGGCAAGCTCGCCTGCAAGGCCGCCAGGATGAGGCTGGTGTCCGACAGCGGGTAGGCGCCCACGATCCGAAGGTCCGCCACTTCGGGCGCGCACGCCAGATGCCCGCGCCGGTAGCGCCCCAGTTCGGCGATGAAGTCGCCCAACCGCATTCCATCGGCCACCAGCATGCCTTGCTGCCAATCAACGGCGTAGCTGGCCGCATCGGTGGCGTCCTCCACGCCGTCGCGCCCCAGGCGCACCTGCCGCCCCGCCTGCACGACGCGTGGCTCGGCCCCGCCCTCGGGGCGCACCTGCACGGCCCCTTCGAAAACCGCCACCCGGACGGCGCCGCCGTCTTCGTGCCGCACTGCAAAGCGGGTGCCGAGTGCCGTCAATCGTCCGGCGGCGACGTCCACCACCAGGCGCCGGGGCGGCTGGTGTGCGTCGTGGCCGGAGGTGATGAGCAACTCGCCCTGGTGCAGCACGATGCGGCGCAGCGTGGCGGAATAGTCCACGTCAACGGCGGTCGCCGTGTTGAGCCGCAGCTCGCTGCCATCGGCCAGGGTGAAGGCGCGCTGCTCGCCGGTGTCCGTGCGGTAGGCGGCGGTCCATCCTTGCCAGGGCGCATGGCGCGTCACCGTCCATCCTGCCAAACCCGCTGCCGGTGCCAGCACCAGGGCGCGCAGCATGGTCCGCCGCTGGCGCGAAACGGCCGGCCGAACCTCGAGCACCTGGCGCACCATCGGGCGGGCCACCCCGGAAAAATCGCCGGCCACTGTCTCCACCCGCTGCCATGCCGCCTGCTGGCGCGGCCCTGTGTCGAGCCAGCGCTGCCACTGCCGCCGTTCCGCTTCGGTCACCCGGTCGCTCTGGAGAACGGCGAACCAGTCTGCGGCCTGTTGCAGATCCTCGAAAGCCGGCTGCTCGGCGACGCCGCTCATTGCCCGGCCAGCAGAAGGCACTGCAGCATGGCCTGCGCCATGTACTTCTTCACCATCCGCTCCGAAACGCCGAGTTGCTGCCCGATCTGCGCATAGGCCATTCCATCGATCTGCGACAGCAGAAACGCGCTGCGGGCCTTCGGGTTCAGACGGTCGAGCATGGCGTCGATGCGGCACAAGGCCTCCACGGCGAGGGCGTGTTCTTCGGCGGAAGGGGCTTGCGGCTCGGGCTGGGCTGCCAGCACTTCGGCCCATGCGCGTTCGATGTCGAGCCTGCGCCAATGGTTGACGACCACCCCATGCGCCAACGTGCGAAGGAAAGCCTGCGGCTCCCGCAGCGCCGCGACATCGCGCGACGCCATGAGCCTCAGGAAGGTGTCATGCGCAAGGTCCGCGGCCTGCGAGGCATTGCCCAGCCGCCGGCGGAGCCAGCCCAGCAGCCAGCCATGGTGCGAGCGATAGATGGTTTCGACGGCAGCGGCGGCCAAGGGGTGCAAAGAGGCTGACATGGAGGGGGCCGCCGAACGAGCAAATCACGTGGATGGGAATTGTTCTCATTCTAAACATGCCGGTCGCCCAGCAGCCGCCAGCCGCTACCGGTAGCCTGCCTTCCACCGTTCGTACCCGGTGCGGCGCAGTTCGCAGGCCGGGCAGGTCCCGCAGCCATAGCCCCAGGCATGCAGGGTGTCGCGCACGCCGTGGTAGCAGGTGTGCGAGCGCTGCACGATCAGGTCCACCAGCGCATCGCCGCCCAGTTGGCGCGCCATCTCCCAGGTGGCGGCCTTGTCGATCCACATGAGGGGCGTGTCGAACGTGAAGCGCTGCCCCATGCCCAGCGACACGGCCACCTGCAGGGCCTTGAGCGTGTCGTCCCGGCAGTCGGGGTAGCCGGAAAAATCGGTCTCGCACATGCCGCCCACCAGCGTGTGCAGCCCTCGCCGGTAGCCCACCGCGGCGGCGAGCTGGAAGAACAACAGGTTGCGGCCCGGCACGAAGGTGTTGGGCAGCCCGGCCTCGGTCATCTGGATGGCGGTGTCGCGGGTCAGCGCGGTATCGCTGATCTGGCCCAGCACCGCGAGATCGACCATGTGGTCTTCACCCAGCCGGTCGGCCCACTGCGGAAACCCGGCGCGCACGCCGGCCAGCACGTCCTGGCGTGCCTGCAGTTCCACATGGTGGCGCTGGCCATAGTCGAAGCCGATGGTTTCCACCCGCTCGAAGTGGGTCAGCGCCCAGGCCAGGCAAGTGGTGGAGTCCTGTCCACCGGAAAAAAGGACCAGGGCATGGCCGGCTCTCATGGGTTCATCCTTCAAAGGAGGGGGGCGTAAAAAAGCCCCGCGGCGCGGGGCTCTGCGAAGGGAGTGTGCCGGGCGATCAGGCCATGTAGATGGCGATGAAGGCCAGCAGGAACATCAGCACGCCGCCGACGACGGGCAGCACGATGGGCATCAGTGGCACCACGGCCTCCACGCCATCGGGGGCATGGTGGTGTTCGCCGACATGCGGGGTGGTGGTCGTGTCGTGGGCCATGGAGTCTCCTGGTAGCTGCCTGAAAGTTACGCAATTCTAGCGGCAGCCGCCGCGCGGCCGCCACAGGGTTTCGACGGGTATCAGACCAGCTTGCGATCGGCCGGCGCAGGCGGCACCCACTGGTACAGCCAGGTTTCGGTGATCGGCTCCTTGCCCACCCGCAGGTACATGCGGATGGTGATGGGCGCCGTGCTGTCGTCCTCGGGCCGGATGTCGAACATCGCGCGCCAGCCGTTGACTGCATCGAGCGGGCGGGCCGAGGTGATCTCGACCTTGCCCCGGCTCACCGTGATGACCGGCTCGACCTTGGCATCGCGGCCCAGCGCCGCGAGGTTTTCGCCCGCGAAGTCCACGGCAAAGCGCCACGAGAAGTACTTGCGCGGCTGGCCCACGACGCCGCCCAGCCCCGTGCGCGTTGCCACGCAACTGGCGAGCGCCGGCTTGGCCGGCGGATGCGCGCCCCAGTACAGGCGGTACCCCACGAGCAGTTCCTCGCCCGGCTGCGGCTTGCGCTCGGGGTTCCAGAACGCCACGATGTTGTCGAAGGTCTCGTCGATCGTCGGAATCTCCACGAGCTGGATCGAGCCCGCACCCCAGTCGGCCTTGGGCTCCACCCACAGCGAAGGGCGGCGCTCGTAGAACACGCCATCGTCCTGGTAGTGGTCGAAGTTGCGGTCGCGCTGCAGCAGGCCGAACCCGCGCGGGTTCTGGTCGGCAAAGGCGTTGAACTGCAGGTTCGGCGGGTTGGTGAGCGGGCGCCAGACCCACTCTCCGTTGCCGCGCCACATGGACAGGCCATCGGAATCGTGGATTTCCGGTCGCCAGTCGTTGGCCATGCGGTGGTCGTTTTCGCCGTGCTGGAACATGCTGGTGCAGGGGGCGATGCCGATGCGCTCGATTTCCTTGCGCGGGTACAGCGCCGCGTCGATTTCCATCACTTGCGTGTCGCCGGGGGTGATGGCGAAGCGGTATGCGCCGGCCACGCTGGGGGAGTCGAGCAGGGCGAGCACGACCACCGTGTTGGAGCCCGGCGCGGGGCGCTCCAGGTAGAACGCCGTGAAATCGGGAAACTCTTCCGGCCGCTGCATGCCGGTGTCGATGGCCAGACCGCGCGCCGACAGGCCGTATTGCCACTCGCCCCCCACGGCGCGGAAATAGCTGGCGCCCAGGAAGGCCGCGACGTCCCGCACCGGATCGGTGTGGAAGTTCAGGCGAAAGCCCGCAAAGCCCAGGTCCGCAGGCAGGTCGCCGGCCTTCAGGCCGCTCTTGCCGTAATCGAACATGGCCGGGTCGTAGGCCAGTTCCTGGGCCTGGCCGTCGGCCAGTTCGTACATGTGCACGGGCTTCTTGAAGAACAGGCCCAGGTGGAAGAACTTGGCTTGAAACCGCAGTTTCTCGTCGGCCCACAGCGAGTGGTCCGGCCGGAACTGCATCGACTGGTACTGGTCCCAGTCGAGCGAAGTGACCGAGGTGGGCAAAGTGCCCTGGTACGGGGCATAGGCCTTGCCGGCAAGGGCGCGCGCCTGGCCTTTGAGGGCGGCGAAGTCAAAAGGCTGCGGCTTGCCCAACGGCTTGAGCTTGGCGAAGGCCTGGGTCCAGTTCAGGCCGAGGGTGCCGGCGGAAGCCAGGGCGGCACCTCGGCCGAGGGTGCGCAGGAAATGGCGTCGTTTTGGTTGCTGCATGGGCCCGCAGTGTGCCGAAAACCGTGCGCCATCCCATGCAACGTCCTGTGTTTGGCAGGGAATTTCCGCAAAAAACCGCTTTTCTCCTACAAAAAACCGGTTGCTGCGGGCCGACGCCGATGGCCGCCGTCAAATCAGGTCGGCCTCCATGTGGGCGGCGCGCAATTGCTCCAGAACCTGCTGCACATGCGCCTTGCCGCGTGTCTGCAGCACCAGTTCGATCTCCACGTTCTGGGCCGCCAGCATGGTGAAAGCCCGCTGGTGGTGTACCTCTTCGATGTTGGCGCCGGCTTCGGCCACGGTGGCGGTGATGCGGGCGAGCACCCCTGGAATGTCGCGCGCGCTGACCTTGATGCGAGCCAGCCGCCCGGAGCGCACCATGCCGCGCTCGATGATGGCCGCCAGCAGCAGCGGGTCGATGTTGCCCCCGCACAGCACCAGGCCGACCTTCTTGCCGCGAAAGCGCTCGGGATAGCGCACCAGGGCCGCCAGCCCTGCGGCGCCCGCACCCTCGACCAGCGTCTTCTCGATCTCCAGCAGCATGAGCACCGCTTGCTCGATGTCGCCCTCCTGCACCAGCACCAGATCGTCCACCAGCCGCGCTATCACCTCCCGCGTGATCGTGCCCGGCGTGCCCACGGCAATGCCTTCGGCGATGGTCGATGTGCCCTGCGGATGCTGCGTGCCCTTGATGGCATTCACCATGGCCGGAAAGCGGGCGGTCTGCACGCCCACGATCTCGATGCCGGGGCGGATCGCCTTCGCCCCCGTCGCCACGCCGGAGATCAGGCCGCCACCGCCCACGGCGATGATCAGCGTGTCCAGGTCCGGCACGGCCTGCAGCATTTCCAGGCCCAGCGTGCCCTGGCCGGCCGCCACGGCTTCGTCGTCGTAGGGGTGCACGAAGGTCAGGCCCCGCTCCTCGGCCAGTGCATAGGCGTGGGCGCGGGATTCTTCCAGCGTGTCGCCGTGCAGCACCACCTCGGCGCCGAAGCCGCGCGTGCGCTCCACCTTCACGCCGGGCGTGAAGCGCGGCATCACGATCACGGCGTGCAGGCCCAGGCGCTGCGCGTGGTAGGCCACGCCCTGGGCATGGTTGCCGGCGCTCATGGCGATCACGCCGCGCTGCTGCTCTTCGGGCGACAACTGGCTGAGCTTGTTGCAGGCGCCGCGCTCCTTGAAGGAGGCGGTGAACTGCAGGTTCTCGAACTTGAGGAACACCTGCGCGCCCACGATCTGCGAGAGCGTCTTGGATTCCACGCAGGGCGTGTCGAGCACATGGCCGCGCAGGCGAACGGCGGCATCCTGGATGTTTTGGAGCGTGAGCATGGGCGCCATTGTGGCCTGTGCCGAACCGTGCGCCGCCATGGGTGGTGCGGGCAGCGCGGTTCGCTTGCAGCGCGCGCTCTTCGGAGTGGTGGGCGTACCGGCCCTGGGCCCGGTGCATCATGCTGGTGTTATTCACTTCGCAATGCGCCATGCCCTTGTCCGGCCCTGTTCGTGCGCCGTCCATGCCTGCCGCGCTGCCGCCGCAGAGGCCGGCCGATCACTCGGCCGCACCCGTCGGCTCGGCCACCAACGCGCCGGCGAGGCAAACGCTCGGATCGCTGTGGAGACGGCCCCCGGAGGCCTTGGCGGCGCGCGCCCCTTCGGCGCCGGGAATGACCGCCGACACGCTGGCATCCGCCGCCCCCGCACGGCGCACGCTGGGGGAGATGCTGAGAATCCTGCCCACGCCCACAGAAGGGGCCGCGCAGGATGCGCCGGCAACGGCCGGGCCGCCCGCCGGGCCGCCCGCGCCAGGCGCAACCGCCGAGGCGCCGGCCCTGTCCTTGCCGGCATGGGAGGACTGGCTGCAAGCGTCTCCCAGCGCCCGATATCTGCATGCCAAGGCCCTGGCGCCCGAGCAGCGCCAGCTTCTCGCGCAAACCCTGGAGGCGCGCTGGCGCCAGGGCCCCGATCTGCCGGCGCCATCCCAGGAAATGGGGCTGTGGATGTCGGTCCTGAAGGCGCAACTGCGGGCCCGCCAGGAGAGCCGCCATGGTGCGGGCCTTCTGGCCCAGGCCGGCGAGCGGGCTTTGTCCCTGCTGCGGGCCTGCGTTCCGGTGGACGGCATGGCCGTGGCCCCCGACGGCGAGATCCCCATGCGGGGCCCCGAGTACCGCGCCGCCTTCAACCACCTCCTGCGGGTGATCGGTGACGAATCGCTGTCGCAACCCCTGCGCGATGCCGCCGAAGGTGCATTGCAGGCCCATTGCGATAGCGAATCCACGCTCACGCCGGACCATGCCGCACGGCTGTCCCGCGAGGGAATCGCTGCCCTCGCGGAGCGGGGCTACCGGGCCATCGGAGCCGGGGCCCTGCACCAATCCGTGCCGTCCCGGCTTGCATCGCAACTGCGCGAATCCTTCTCGCTCTGGCTGGAAGCCCAGGAGGCCTTCGATGGCGAAGAAAATGCCCCCGCGTTCGCCCGCTTGCTGGAGCGGAGGCTGCCATCCACGCTGGCGCTGGAGAACGCGCACGGGCCGGGCGCCACCCTCCTGCACGAGGGTGCGCAGGTGATTCGGGCCATCGCTGGCGACGGCCGGCTCCGGGCGCTGGTTCTGGCCATGGCCGAGAACGCGCTCGGGTCGTGCGGCGACAACGTGGCCGAAGGCTTTTCCGCCATCGTTCTCATGGTGCGCAACCACCAGATGGCCCACGCGGTGCGCGAGGGCCGGATCGACGCGGCGGGGCTGGACGGCTGGGCGCGGCAGCAGTTTCGGCTGGGAACGCTGGAGACGGCCGTGCACCACTTCATCCTGCAGGCGCTGGAGACGCCCGGTGTTCCCGAGGACATGGAGCGACAGCTCCGCAGCGAGCCGCTGGAGACCATGCTGCATGCCAAGGTCAGCCTGAAAGCCTTGCTGGCGCTGCCGGACAGCGTGCCCTCTGAAATGACCTATGCCGGGCAAAGCGTCCTGACGCCCGGCGACCTCTCGGCGCTGGCTGCGGGCGTGATGGACGCCGAAAGCGACGGGCGCCCACTCACGGCCTACCTGCTGTCCAACGAAACCTGGCGCGTCGGCATGCGGCACTTGCACCGCGAGCCGTTCGCCCGCCTCGATGCGGCGTTCGAGGAAGACCCCTTCCATGACCGCGACCTTCCGCGCGATGGCGATGCCCATGTGCAGGAGCGCGTGGCCTACAACGAGGCCGCCGCCGACTTCATGCACCGCCGGCGCGCTGCCGAAGACGCGTTGCTGCTGCAGCGCTGGGGTGGCGTGCCGGTGTGAGCGTTCTACCCGGCATGGGCGCCGGGACGGCCACGAGCGCGCCATGGGCCATCGCGGCATGCCCCTGACCTGTTTTCAAGCAGAAACAGCGGTATGCCGGTATTTTGTATGCCTGTATTGCTATTGAATTTATAGCAATTTCGGCGTTGCGATGGCGATGCCCATCCGCTGATCCGCAGGCACCCTCAGCGCCTGCGGCGTGGGCGTGTCTTCTGCGAGGCGGTGGCCGGCGCCGTGCTGGACGACGCCGCAGCGGCCGGGGCCAGTGCCTGGGGCAAAACGCCGATCCGCGCCTCCAAGACCTTTAACTGCTGCACGCAGGCCAGCGAGGCCGTGAGCATTTTCCGAACCAGATGCGTATTGCTCTCATGCTTCACCGTGTCGAGGGCAAATTTGTTTTGTTCGGACAGCATGCTCTGGAGCATGTTGACTAACTCGATGCATCCCGTCAGCTCCGACGCCGTGCGCTGCGGTTGGTCCGGGCCCAGGAACCTTCCCAGCCAGTCGATCGCCATCTGGGCCTGAACGATGGCGTTTTCGAATTTGCCCCGCCATATCAGCATGCTGAATGCGACAATGAGATTGTCTTTTTGCTCGTTCGCGATGTCGGCATAGCCCGGGCGCTGGGCTTCCACATCCAGCCGTTGCGCCAGTTGCTCCATGCTGTCGTCGATCTTCTGGACCGCCCGCCCGTACCGGTTGTTGATGGTCATCAGGCCGTCCTTGACTTCGCGGTGCCTGTTGGCCTTCCGCGCGTGGATGCCGATCACCATCTTGCGGCACTCCAGAAGCTCGGCCAGACCCTCCAGGCTCCGCTGCATCAGCGTCACCAGCCGTTCGCTCTGGCGCACGTTCGCGCCGTCGATGGCGGCCGACTGGCGGTCGCTGCGCGATTGCAGGCGCATGCTGGCTTCCAGGTAGTCGCCCAGGGCCTCGGTCGCGCCCTGCTGATAGGACTTTGCGGCTTCGGCGAATCGCCGGGCCACGCGGTGCCGTTCGCCCGGGGACGCCTGGGCGATGGCCTGCGATGCCTCGTGAAAGAGAGGCAGCAGGCTGGAGACCACCCGGGCCGAGTAGGCCGTCTCGCTGAGCTCGCTGCGAGAAGACTGATGGTTCTGCACCATTTCCCGCAGCGCACCGTGCGGGATCTTGGTCAGCAGGCTGGCGCGCAGGTGGGCGGCACGCTGCGCGATGGCTGCCGCTTCTTCTGCCATGGCCAGATCCTCTGCAGGCGTTGGCGGCGCGGGCGATGCCTCGGCCATCTCCACCTTGCCTTCGTCCGTGACCTGGAAAGGCAGATCGAAAGCCAGTTCATGCGTTGCCAGGAGCCGATCGCTGAGTTGCCACGTCGCCGCGGAAAGGGCTTCGTCGCTGGCCTCGCACAGTGCTTCGATCGCTTTCATGTCGTGAAGCACTGCGGCGCCGATGGCATCGGTGCGAAGATCATCGCACCAGAGCGCCCACTGCTGCAATGGCGCTTTCAATTCGGAGCGCGCGGCTTCCCGCGCTTGCTTGGCTGCGGTTTCCAGCAGGGCGGCGCGTGCCAGGGCCTGGGCGGGTTCGTCCAGCGGCATGCGCAGCGCTTCCCCGGCCGTGGACAGGGTTTGGAAAGCCTTGGCGAAAAGCGCAAGGCCCTCGTGTTCCTGCGGGGGCACCCTTGCCAGGAAGGCTTGGAGTGCGCCGTGGAAATCGCGGGCGGCGGCCAGGGCCTGGTGGGCCAGGGACTGCGCCGCGGCGTGGTCCGGCCCGTCCTCGGACGCGCCCGACAGCATCGCCGCCCCGGTCCGCCAGATGCTCGCGAACGCCTGGTACACGGCGGAGCTGGCGGTCTCGCGCACGGCCGTGCCGGCGGCGGTGATGCGTGCTTGCAGCGCTCCGATGACGGCGCTGGATTCATGGCGCTGCGCCTCGCTCCACGGGGCGATGTGCCGGTCGAGCGCGCTTTGCGCTTCCTGCGCGGCGCGAAGGCCCCGGTCCAGCGGCTCGAAAACGTCGCTGTGGCGCTGCCATGAATGGGCTGGCGCGGACTGCGCATCGGCGGCAGGCGGCGGCCGGTTTTCCAACGCCGAGAGCACCGGCTCCATGGCCGCATGCAGGGCCCCTTCGCGCTGCGTGCTTAACCGGCTGGCGGCTTGCAGCTCCATGGCCGCAGCGGTGTCCAGCGCGTCCTTGGCGGCAGCGCCGCAGAGGTCGGCCAACAGATGCATGGACGGCGCGAGTTCCCCTTGGGCCGCCTGCCGCGCCCGTTGCTCGGCCAGTTGCAGGCGCGCCGCGTGTTGCTGCGCTTCGGCCAGCGTCCCGGGCACCTGGGCCATGTCCTCGCAGGCCTGGGCGACGGCGGTGCATACCTGACGGCACTGTTCCAGCGACAGGGGGGCGAGGCGGGGGTGCAGCCCCGATGACTGCAGCTGCGCCAGTGCGCTACGCGCTGCCGCGGCCAGGTCCGGCAATGCCGCCCGGGCCGTGGCCTGAGAGGCACCGGCCTCGCTGCGCACCTTCTGCAGCACGCTGGTTCCTTGCTCGATCAGGTGGCCGAGCGACTGGTGCAGGGCTGCGCGTGCCCGTGTCGATGCCTGGCTCTGGGCGGTAGCGATACGGGTTTGCAGGCCATCGATCGCCTCCCGGGAGGCCTCGCGGTGTTCAGGGCTCCATTGCGCGGCATGGCTCTGGAGCCTGCGGCCGGCATCGTCCGCGCTCCGCAGGGCGAGGCTCAGGTCGCCGAACACCTCCAACGCGTGCAGCCAGGGCGCCTGCGGTGCGGTGTCCTGCCGCGCCGTGGCGCGGTCTTGCAGCCCTTGCACGCTGTTCAGCAAAGGGGCCACGGCCTGGTGCAGCGCGGCTTCGCGCCGCAGGGCGGCCCGGTGTTCCTGGGCCGGGGGGCTGGTCAGGGCCCTGGCCATTTCTGCCGCTTCGGCCGTCGATCCATCGCAGGGGTGGCCCCAGGCCGCCAGCAAGTCCCGCGCGGCTCCTTCCAGCGTGGCGCAGGACTGCGCATAGTGCGTCAGCCAGGCCTCTTCGATGGCTTCGGGCTGGCTGGCACGGCTTCCCGGCGGTGCGAACTGCGACGGCGTGCCCTTCAGCTTGCCGCTGGGGTCGATCGCGTTCAAAAGCGCCTTCATCGACGGGCCGATGCCCGCCAACGCCTGGCGAAGCGCCGCGTCGATATCGGCCATACCGCTGGGCAGGCCGTCCCTGGGTTCGTGCTCGCGCAGGGCGCAAGCCTCGCGCAGGCGGTCCGCGGCCTCGTTGTGGTGGCGGGCCTTGCCAGCGGCGCCCGCGTAGGGAAATTGCCGCAGCAGCAGGAGGCCGCCCAGGGTCTTTTCCTGCGCGCGCACCCGGCAGGCCAGCGCCTGCAGCGGCATCAGTTGCTCGTCGAGAAAATCACTGCCTGCGTGCGGCAGCAGCAGGTCGCGGGCAGACAGCGCGGCCTGGTGGTTCTGCACCGCGGCCTTCCAGGCGTTCGCGGCCGTCTCCAGGCGCCGGAGGATCTGCTTGGCCTCCATGAAGCCGTTGGTTCGATGGTCGTACGTGGGCTGCAGGGCACTGGAGATGTCCTCGCCCGTGGGCAGCGGGCTGCTTTGCGCCGCTTGCCGGGCCGCTTGCAGGGCTTGCGCCACCATGGCGTTCAAATCCTGGGGCGTGCGCGCTCGCGCCATGGCCTGCGTGATGTCGGCGGTCCGGGCCTGGCGCGCAGCCTGGATCGCGCTGTCGTCCACGATGACGTCAAAGCTCGCCTCGGAGTCCGAATCCGACTGCGACTCCCAATCCGAATCCGTCGTGATGTCTGCATTGCCCACCGCCCCTTCGGCCTGGTGGCGCATCAAGGCTTGCAGCCGCTCGCTGGAGCTGGAGGCGCCGAGCCCGGCAGGTCGCGGCGCCATCGGTGTGCCCGGTGGCGGTGGGGTTGCCGAGCGGGCGGGCAGGGCGCCATGCCGAAGCCGGGGCGACGGCGAGCGCGAAGGCGTACGGCTCGGCGCCTCTGGTGCTGCCGGTTCGCCGGCAACGGTCGATCGCGCTTCGGCAAGAGTGGGTCGTGTGGAGATGGGGAGCATGGGGCGTTTTGCTTGCGCACGCGTGGCGTGGGGGCCAACGGCTGGCCGTGGCTGCTGCCGCCGCATGGTGCGACGGTGCCTGCCGCGCGCCATGCGGCCGTGCGAAGCCCTGCGCCCTGGTGCGAAGGCACCGCGGGCCGGATCACGCCGGAAACGCGCGCTCCAGAATCGCCCCGATGTCCACCGCGCGGGGGTCGATGGCCCCTGCGACGCGGCCTGCGCCGCCGTCCTCCAGGCGGGTGGCCGCAAAGGCGTCCGCCACCGCGTGCGGCGCATGGCGGCGCAGCAGGCAGGCCTGTGCCACCAGCACCAGGTGTTGCACGAGCCGGCGGCCCAGGGGCTCCAGTTGTTCGGGCGGGAGGGCCAGCAGGTCTCGGAGCGGCCGAAGCGCGGGGAGGATGCGCGGCTCGCCGGCGGCGGCATCGGCGAAGTCCTGCAGCAGCGCCGCGGCGGCCTCGGGCTCGCGCGCCAGGGCGCGCAGCACGTCCAGCGCGCCCATGTGCGAAAAGCGCAGCGCCGCGTGGTGCGAGGCCATGCCGATCATGTCGCTGTGGCCCAGCAGCGTGAGGTTGAGCGTGACGGAGTTGGACTCCACGCTGCCCTGCGGCAGCGCGTGCCCGGCCGCAGCCAGCGCACCCTCCAGCGCATTGCGGATCGGCGTGCCGCGCGGCCACACCAGCCAACGGTAGGCCATGAGATCGCCCCAGTCCAATGCGCGCTCCTGCCGCAGCAGCGGGTGCTGCGGGCGCGCCACCAGGTGGATGGGCTCCATGTACAGCATTTCGGTGTGGATGTGCGTGTCGTGCAGCTCGGGCGCGGATCAGCCCACCACCACGTCCAGCTCGCCATGGGCCAGTTGCTGCATGGGTACGTTCATGTTGCTTTCGGCCAGCCGGATCTGGGCGCGCGGCAGCCACTCCAGCAGGCGCAGCACGGCCATGCGCAGCACGTCGGAGGCCGAAGCGCCCGAGGTGCCCACCGCCACCAGCCCGCTGCCGCCCTCGCGCAGGGCGTGCATGTCGTCGCGCGCACTGTCCAGGTGGGCCTCGATGCACCGGGCGTGGGCGATCAGCGCCTCGCCCTGTGGCGTGGGCTTGAGCCCGCGCGCGTGGCGCTCGAACAGCACCATGCCCAGGTCATCCTCCAGCTCCTTGAGCCACTTGGAGAGCGCGGGCTGCGCGGTGTGCAGCAACTGCGCCGACTGGCTCATGTTGCCCGTCTGCGCCAGGCTCAAAAGCATTTGCAGCTGGCGCAGGCGCAGCCGGTGGGTCCAGTCCATGGAGGGCGTGTCGTGGGTGAAGGTATATCCAAAAGATTATGGATGAGACCAATGAATGATCTTACGGACTATCGGAGGGTTCGAATAATCGGCCCATCGGCCCGGCTGCGGCGCCCTTCCAAGTGCCGCGTGCATGGCTTGCGGCAGACAAAAAGGAGACAACCGCATGGACACGCCCACCCTGGCCCCGCCCGCCCCCGCCCCCGCCCCCGCATCCGCATCCGCATCCGCATCCGCCGAGCGGCAGGCCTACTACGACCACATCGCCCGCCACAGCATGGCCCCGCTCTGGGAGTCGCTGCACAGCCTGGTGCCGCGCGAGCCCCGCCCGCAGGCCGTGCCGGCCTTCTGGAAATACGAAGACGTGCGCCCGCTGGTCATGCAGGCCGGCGACGTCATCAGCGCCGAGGAGGCGGTGCGCCGCGTGCTCATCCTGGAAAACCCCGGCCTGCCCGGCCGCGCCAGCATCACCTCCACGCTGTATGCGGGGCTGCAGCTCATCCTGCCCGGCGAGGTGGCGCCCAGCGCCACCGGCACACGCAGTCGGCGCTGCGCTTCATCGTGGAAGGGCAGGGTGCCTACACGGCCGTCAACGGCGAGCGCACCACCATGCACCCGGGCGACTTCATCATCACGCCTTCGTGGACCTGGCACGACCACGGCAACCCCGCAGTGGCGGACGGCGGCGAGCCCGTGGTCTGGCTCGACGGGCTCGACATCCCCCTCATCGGCCACCTGGATGCCGGCTTTGCGGAGAACTACCCCGAAGCGGTGCAGCCCGTGAGCCGGGCCGAGGGGCACAGCTTCGCCGCCTTCGGCCACAACATGGTGCCGGTGCGCCACCGCGCGGCGGAGGGTTCCACCTCGCCCCTCTTCAGCTACCCCTACGAGCGCAGCCGCGAGGCGCTGGACCAGCTGTTCCGCCAGGGCGAGCTGGACGCCTGGCACGGCGTCAAGCTGCGCTACGTGAACCCCGCCACCGGTGGGGGGCCATGCCCACCATGGCCACGTTCATGCAGTTCCTGCCGGCGGGCTTTCAGGGCCGCACCTACCGCGGCACCGATGCGACCGTGTTCAGCGTGGTCGAGGGCCAGGGCACGGCGCGCATCGGCGAGCGCACCTTCCAGTTCGGCCCGCGCGACACCTTCGTCGCACCTTCGTGGGCGCCCGTGCAACTGGCCGCGACGCAGGACGCGGTGCTGTTCAGCTATTCCGACCGCCCGGTGCAGGCCGCCCTGGGCCTGCTGCGCGAAGAGCGCCTGTGAGCCGCCGCGCATTCTGAATCTTCGTTCCCCGTTTTGAAAGACACCTCCATGGCCCTCGTGTTTCCCGCTCCTCCCTCCGTTGCCGTGCCCGTTGCCGGCAGCGGCGATGCCTTCGCCGTGCGCCGCGTTTACTGCGTGGGCCGCAACTACGCGGCCCACGCCCGCGAGATGGGGTTCGATCCCGACCGCGAGCCGCCCTTCTTCTTTTGCAAGCCGGCCGATGCCGTGGTCCCCGTGGCCCATTGCGAGACGCTGCGCTTGCCGTATCCGCCCCGCACCGACAACTTCCACTACGAGGCCGAGCTGGTGGTCGCCATCGGCAAAGCGGGCAGCGACATCGCCCGCGAGAACGCGCTGGAACATGCCTGGGGCTATGCCGTGGGCCTGGACATGACGCGCCGCGACCGGCAGATGGAAATGCGCCAGATGGGCCGGCCCTGGGAGATCGGCAAGGCCTTCGATGCCTCCGCGCCCATCGGCCCCATCCACCGCGCCAGCGACGTGGGCCACTTCGCGCAGGCCGGCATCTGGCTCACCGTGAACGGCGCGGACCGCCAGCGCAGCGACGTGTCGCACCTGATCTGGTCGGTGGCCGAAACCATCGCCGACCTCTCCACCTGGTTCCGCCTGGAGCCTGGCGACCTCATCTACACCGGCACCCCCGAAGGCGTGGGCCCGGTGGTGCGCGGCGACCGCATGGTGGTGGGCGTGGAACGCCTGGGCGAGCTGCGGGTGGACGTGGTCTGACGCCATGGAACCCGCCATGCAGCTCTACAGCTTCTTCAACAGCTCCACCTCGTACCGGGTGCGCATCGCGCTCGCCCTCAAAGGGCTGCCCGCCGACTACCACGGGGTGAACATCCGCAACGGCGAGCACCGCGCGCCGGGCTACGCGGCGCTGAATCCATCGCGGGCCGTCCCCCTGCTGGTGGACGGCGACTTCGCCCTGGGCCAGTCGATGGCCATCCTCGATTACCTGGACCAGCGCCACCCCGAGCCGCGCCTGATCCCGCTGGAGCCCCGGCTGCGCGCGCGCGTGCTGGAGCTGGCCCATGCCATCGCCTGCGACATGCACCCCGTCAACAACCTGCGCATCCTGAAATACCTGCAGGGGCCGCTGGGCCTGAGCGCGGCGCAGAAGGACGCCTGGTACGCCCACTGGGCGGCCGAGGGCTTCGAGGCCTTGGAAGGGCTGCTGGCGCTGCATGGCGGCGGCGGGCCGTGGTGCTTCGGCAGCCAGCCCACCGCCGCCGACGTGTGCCTGGTGCCGCAGGTGGCCAACGCGCTGCGCGCGGGCTGCGCCCTCGATGCCTACCCCCGTGTGATGGCCGTGCGCGCGCACGCGCAGCAGCACCCCGCCTTCATCGCGGCCCGGCCGCAGGAGCAGCCCGACCACCAACCCTGATCGCCACCGCCTGAGATCCGCCGGCCGGGCGCCTGACCCGGCACGGACGGGCCGGGCATCCATCCCCCGAAAACGGAGAGAGACACCATGAACCCATCCCTGGCCGCCGGCATTCCGGCGGCGGACCGCGCCGCCTTCGGGCCGCTGCAGTTGCGCGTGACGCTGCTGTGCGCCATCGTCGCCATGCTCGACGGCTTCGATACCCAGTCCATCGCCTACGTGGCCCCGCGCATCGCCGAGGGCTGGGGGCTCAAGCCCTCGGAGTTCGGGCCCATCTTCGCGGCCGGCCTCTTCGGCCTCATGGCCGGCGCCTTCCTGCCCAGCCCCGCCGCCGACCGCTGGGGCCGCAAGAAGATCATCCTGCTGTCCACCTTCATCTTCGGCCTCTTCGCGCTGCTCACGGCCTGGGCCACCAGCATGAACGAGCTGCTGGCCTACCGCTTCATCACCGGCGTGGGCCTGGGCGCGGCCATGCCCAACATCATCGCCCTCACGAGCGAATACGCGCCGCAGCGCCTGCGCGCCACGCTGGTCACGGTGATGTTCTGCGGCTTTCCGCTCGGCTCCACGCTGGGCGGGCTGCTCTCCAGCTGGCTCATCGCGCACTTCGACTGGTATGCCGTGTTCGTGCTGGGCGGGGTGCTGCCCCTGCTGGTGCTGCCGGTGCTGGCCGCGCTGCTGCCCGAATCGCTGCGCTACCTGGCCGCCAGCGGCGCCGCGCCCGCGCGCTACGAGCCCATCGTCAAAAGCGCCTACCCCGGCGAAGACGCGGCCACCGTGATGGCCGGCCTGCGCGGCGAGGCGGCCGGCGTGCAGGCGGGCTTTTCGGTGTTCGAACTGTTCCGCCACGGCCGCCTACACACCACCGTGCTGCTGTGGCTGGCGTTCTTCATGAACCTGCTGGTCATGTACTTCCTGGTCAACTGGCTGCCCACGCTGCTCAAAAGCGCCGGCCTGCCGCTGGAAAAGGCCATTCTCTCCACCGCCATGCTCAACCTGGGCGGCGTGGTCGGCGCGCTCGCGCTGGGCCGGCTCATCGACCGCTTCAGCGCCTACACCGTGCTGGGCGCGGCCTACGCCGCATCGGCCGGCTTCATCGCGCTGATCGCCTTCAGCGGGCAGAACCTCACGTGCCTGCTGGCCGGCGCCGCGCTCTCAGGCTTCGGCGTGGTGGGCGCGCAGATCGGCTGCAACGCGCTGGCCGCCGCCATCTACCCCACCCACATCCGCGCCACCGGCGTGGGCTGGGCGCTGGGCGTGGGCCGCATCGGCGCCATCGTCGGGCCGCTGGCAGGCGGCGCCCTGCTGGCCGCGGCCTGGACGCCCGCATCCATCATCCTGGTGGCCGCCGTGCCCGCGGTGCTGGCGGCTGTGGCGGTGCTGCTGCTCGGGCGTGTGCGCAGGGGGGCGTGAGCCAGGTATCAATTCAATTGAAAACGGCCTGCAGCGCTTATGTACCAATCACTGTGGTATCAAAAAGCATAGCAATTGGTTGAGGACAATCGTCGAATGGCAGGCCATGGAATGTGGCATCCGTACATGGACCACCGATGCCGCCCCTGCCGCGCAGCGGGCGGACTACTGGGTCGGCGCGGGCTGCGACTGCTTTCTCAACATGGAGGTGGAGCCCGTTCAGCGCTAGGTGTGATGTCTCAATAGGTTGTTCACCCGAATGGGTCTGGGAAACTGGAGTTACTCATAAGTCAGTAACTTAGAGAACACTCTCTTGCGCAGAGCGGCGATCGGTGCTTTCATTGACGGCATGAAAAGAGACGGACGCACCCTGGCCCACAATGTGTTGGAAGAAATGCGCATGCTG
>NZ_BQXQ01000024.1 GCF_030159055.1 Acidovorax sp. SUPP3334 | reverse complement strand
GGAACGCACAGCATGGTTGCCTGCGTTCCTGAGCTACTACAACGCCAGGAGGCCCCACTCGGCCTTGGGCTACAGACCTCCAGCTTCCCGACTTGCCGGGTATAACCTATTGCAACTCGACAGCTAGACGACCCACCCTTTCTGAATGGCATTGCTGTAAGTACGGAGAAACCCCTGGCCCTTCAGAGTCTTTCGGTAGTTGTTGAGCAGCACCGCTTCGGCTTCACGGGCCACGTCAGCGCCTGCAGCGATGACTTTGCCTTCATCGTCAATGATGGATAGGCGGGCGCGCTTGCCATCCGCATCTACCAGCAAGCCCTCATGTGAGGTAGCGTGCATCGCTACGCCGAGCAATCCGCCGGTTCGCTGGTTGCCGATCATCTCGCAAATCCTTCTTCCCGTTGAAGTCCTGCGACCGCTTGATGCGCTTGATGCGCAGCAAGTGCTGGAAGGATGCTTCCCTGGTTCGCATGGCGCTCGTAGGCGAACGCAGTCATGCTTGAGCGCATTGCGAGACTGAGCAGTGCGTCCATGCAGTTGCCTGCGATAGTGCTGAGTGGGCGGCGATGAACTGCCACGTGGAACTCTTGGTGCGTGTATGTCGCAAGTCGAACGCATTCGTCGGCGGGGTGCCATCAGAAATGCAGTGGCGCATAGCCCCGTATTCCTCGTTTCTCAGAGGTTGCTCGCTTCGAGGAGAAGAACAGCTAGCATTGTTGCGACTTCAACTCGGCGAATGCGCGCAAGCTCGTCGCTGTTTTTCCCGTTTTGGTGATGGCATATACGAAGGCGCCGCCAACCCCAGGCGGTCGCTCCATACAGAACCAACCGCCAGGCGAAAAAGTAGCCGGCGTGGGCTGTTAGCCATTGGCTCCAGGCTTCGATGCCGCCCAGCATTCGGATGCCCACTAGGTTCGCAGCCACGGCGATGCCCATGACCAGCGCCATCCACAAGAACGCGATGCCCAGCCGGCGGTTGAGCAGCCAGGCGAAGCGGCGTCCGCGCCTTCCTGTCACGAAGTGTTCCTTTCGCACAACGCCAGATCGGACGTGCATCCGCCACCAGACGGGTCATCGAAGAACAATGCGTACTGCCGTCCGCCCCGTGCGGTGCGGCACCACTGCACCAGCCGGCGGATGCCCGAGTACCGGCCGGGCCGATCCGCATCGGTCGGGTCCTTCATGGCTGGGAAGAACGTCGCTGCGTGGCGCTTGTTCGCCGCGGCCACGACACGCTCCCAGCGTTCGATGCGATCAATGTGCTCCGGGAAGCGCTCGGCGATCGAGCGCAGCTCGGCCTTGCCGCAATGGATGCAGGGCATGCAGCCGACACGGCCCATGCCCATGGCATACAGCGGATTAGGCGCCAGCCCATGGTCGGCGTGCTTTCTCCACACGTCCTGCACCGTCCAATCGAAGATGGGGCGCCAAAGGAAGCAGCCGGACTCGTGCCGGTTCCAGCGCGGCTGCTGCGCCCGGTACTGGCTCTCGTCGGCACGGATGCCCAGCCACTGCAGCACCGGGCCTTGGCGCAGCATTGGAGTCACCACCTGCTCGGTGATCGGAAATTCCTTGAGCTCGGACGTGCAGAACTGGGCCATCCGCGACGGGAACCGCCCCTTCGTGATGCACAGATCCAGGTATGGGTTGCCCGTGGGCTCGTGCAGTTGCGCGGCCTCGCGCACCAGCGCATCGGGAATGCCCATGCGCGGCCAGTGCTCCAGCACATAGGTGCGGTGCTTGGCCATGCGCGCACGAAAATCCGCCTTCACCCATTCCACCCGCGGCCCGCCGGTGCGCTCATGCAGACGCTGCACGTACTCGTACGTCAGTTCGTGCTCGTTGCCCGTGTCCGCAAACACCGCCCGAAACGGGCGGCCGGACTCGATCGCCATCAGGTACACCGCGGTTGAGTCCTTGCCGCCGGAGACGTTGACCAGGTACTGCACACGCAGGCTGCGTCCCGCGGCGGTCACGGCGTGTTCCTCGGTTTCTGGATCTCCTGCACGCGGTCACGCGTCGGATCGCCCTGGTAGATGCCGCGCGAGCCGGCCGCACGGGTGCTGTGGCGCTGGATCAGCGTCATCGGCGAATTACCGGCCAGCTCGCGGCGCAGCTCCAGCTCGGTCTTGAGGTTCTGGATCTCTTGTTCCAAGGCGCCGCTCTCCTGATCCACAGCCTTGGTCGCAAGTTCGTTCGCGGCGACGTTGGGTTCCTTGCGGCCGGTGAGCAGCGTGCGCTGCAGCAGCAAGGCCTTCTCCATCACGCTCGCCAGCGCCACTTCCGAGGCTAGGCGCTTGCCCAGCAAGTCCTGGTCGGGCTCGTCGCGCAGCGCTTCGATCACGCCGCGCGTGACCGGTAGCGATGCGCTTCCCGCCGCATCCAGGTTGGCGGCTGTGGTTGGCTTGGTGCCGCTCACCAGTTCCTGCAGCGCCTTGAGCTTGGTTTCGTACTCCTCCTGGATGAGTGGGGTCAGGCCCACGCCGGGCGTGGTCGCGGTCTTGTTGCAGGCCTGGCAGGTGCGCTGCTCGCGCTCGCCCAGCACGCGGGTCGCCCAGGTCGCGGCGGCCTGGGGCGAGGTCCAGGTCTGGCAGGTCAGACGGCCGTTGCAGTCGTTCGCGTTGATCGAGGAGGTGTCGGTGACCCCGCGGCCGTTGAGCAGGTTGTAGCCGGCTCGCGTCACGTCGCCCACGACCTTGACGGCCGCCTGGCCCGAGCCGCCCGCGCTGCCGCCGCCCACCCAGGGCACGCCGCTGTTGCCCTTGTTCGCCTCGGCCCGTTCGATGGCCGACACCGCATCGGTGCTGGACACGGCCTGCTTGAGTGCCATGCCCTCGGAGAGCTGGTCCCACCCGGTCTGCCCGCCGGCGATGTCCGCCATGCGGTTGGCGATCGCGCGGCAGGTCATCTTCGACCGGTCGAAGTCCAGGCGTGCCTGCAGGATGCCGTTGGTCAGCAGGTTGTACAGGCCCGGATCAGCGCGCTGGATGATCAGCGCCGGCAGCGACGCCACCGCGCTGGTGGCGTTCTGGATCACGTTGCTCATGATCGACTGGAAGCCGTTGGTGACGCCGTTGAGCTGGTTCTGCAGCGTCGTGGTGATGCTCATGTCGCCGCACACCAGGTTGCTGTTCCAGGCCGCACCCACGCCGATGCTCTGCATGTTGCCGACCGGTCCCATGGACACTGCGCGGCCACCGCCGATGCTGTACAGCACGTCGCTGCCGAGCACGTTGCCGCTGGCATGGATACCGTCGGAATCCATGCGCGTCTGCGCCCACGCCGCGCTGGCGGCCAGCGTCAGCGCCGCCAGGCCTGCGGGCCCGAACCGGCGCACGGCAGAAAGGTGCCAATGGGAAAAACGGTGTTTCATCGGCGTGCCCTCAGAAGAAATCCACGCTGCCCAGGAACACCTGGCCGCGCCGCTGACAGCAGCTGTAGGGGCGCCACAGCGCCCAGGCGTAGTCGCCTCGCTGCGCCTGCACGTGGGTGTTTCTGTTCGGAAACACCGCGCAGCCGCTGGACAGGGTCGGGGTCAGTTCCTGCCACCTTCCGGTGGCGGCGTAGCTCTCCACCAGCGCGCCGGCCGGCCAGTAGCCCGCATGCGGGTTGGCGAGCAGTGGCTGGTAGACGTGGGGCTGGCCTTTGCGCGTGACGACATCGCCCGCCCGTTGCGCGACCACCGCGCCGGCCAGATGGTCATCGCTCTGGTGCAGGAAGCCGCCGCGGGGATAGACGTTGCCCCAGAGGTCGGCCGTCGACCGCGAGCCGATCTCGCGCATGCCAGGGGTCAGGGCCTCGGGATAGGCCATCTCCGGCACGTTGTAGCGCCAGGCCAGCGTGTCGAAGGTGCTGAGCAAATAAGGGACGAACGGCGTCCCTGCGCCTTCGCAGGTGTAGCCGAACTGGCTGGCGAACTCGCTGAAGGCCGCGCCGGCGGGGTGCCCGATGACGTCCGCGTTCTTGAACTTGGCCAGGTTGTTTTCGTGGTCTTCATTGGTCGTGCCATCGCCGCCGGCCTGCGCGGTCGGATTGGGCAGGCTCATGGTCCGCACTTCCACCCAGGGGTTTTCCCCCGTGTTGCTGTAGCTAGACACGACTGCGTCGGGGATGTAGTGCTGCACTTTGATCGAAGTGCGCACGGTGCAGCCGCTCCAGGTGCAGTACAGCCAGTAGCACACGCCCACCACGCGGTAGGCCAGGCAATCCGGCGACAGCGCTGAGGCCACGATGGTGGCCGTGTTGAGCGCGAAGGAGGAGCCCGTGCTCGCGAGCAACGCTCCCACGACCACGGCCCGAAAGCGTCGCGAGCGCATCATGGCCGGCCTCTCCGGTAGGCCGCGATGCTCGCCAGTGCCAGGGAGACATTAGGTTCGCCGTAGACCACATAGCGGCCATCGACCATGACCGCCGGCAGCTTCACGATGCCAGCGTTGTAGGCATCCGCCACGCCCTGATAGGCCTGCGCGATCTGTGCCGGCGCGGCAGCGCCTGGCGGGGCGTGCTTACTGAGAAGTCAGTAACTTGGGGAACATTGATCGCCTCGAAAACCGCATGAATGCTGGCTTTCTTGTCTTGGCGTGCTCGGCAAGTTACCGTCTTATGAGTAAGGCGCCGGCGCATGATGGCCTCGGCCCGCGCGGGGTCATTCGGCAAGCCGGCGCCCAGCGTTGCTACCAGGCGCGCAGGCGCATCGAGTTCGGTGACTGTGACGCCCGCGGGAGCGGTGACGGGATGGGTGCTGTCGGTGAAGACCCGGACTTCGGCGCAGACCGTCGATGCCAATAGCAGAAGGACGAGCAGCATCGCCACTGGCGGTGCACGGCGGCGCAAGTGCTGGGGCAACGAGAAATCAGGGAACGGCACGTGTCGACTCCGGATGCGGTTGGGTGTCCCCAATTCGAACCGAAGCCCGGATGGCAAGCCATCGACAAACGGAAGCACCTCGACTCCGCGTTGTTGGTGGGTCGAAAAAGGCGGGCGCCCGGTGGGGCGCCCGTGGGTCAAAGAAGGCCGGCTTCGGCGAAAGAGTAGGGATCGCCTTTGCCAACGATTACATGGTCAAGGATGCGAACGTCTACCAGCTCTAGTGCTGCACGCAGCCGGTCGGTGATTATCCGGTCGGCTTCACTGCGGGATGTGCATCCAGAAGGATGGTTGTGAGCGAGGATCACGGCAGCAGCATTCAACTCGATTGCACGCTTGACGATGGTGCGTGGATAGATCACAGCTTGATCGATGGAGCCTTGGGCAAGTGCTTCGAAGGCGATGACGCGGTGCTTGGTGTCAAGGAACACGGCTGCGAAAACTTCATGAGTCTCGCTGCCCAGCTTGAGCCGAAGGAAATCGAACACTGCCTTCGGACTGTCGATGCAGGCGCCGCGTTGGAAGAGCCGATGCTCCACCAGAGCGATGGCTTGATGGATGAAACGTCGCTCTGGGTCAGAGAAGACAGGCGAGCGGGTGGAGGAATGGGTTGGATCGAGGCGGGCAAACTGCGTGGACATGGAACCTCCGATTGCTGAAGGAGGTTCGCGGCCCCACAGGGGACGGAATCCCCCGGGGGTTGAAGATCATAGGCATCCGCCGGCACGGATGTGCTGGCCGTTCGCGGTGAGTGGATGCGATGCGCACTGGAGCGATCAGCGTGGATAGACCACGCCGCAGCCTTGAAGATCGGGCTGCCTGGGGAAGCCGATGGAGAACCATCGACTGCCTGCATATGCGAATGATGGCTTCTTCCCGTAGAGGTTTCCATCAGGAACCCGCTACGCCGCGGCATGTATTGATTCGCTCGATGAATCGCAATGTTCAGAGCTGTTGCGGAAATCTCTTTTCTTGCGTGGATTCCATGTGCGTCTTTTCATGGCGACTTTGGCGGTCGCTAAAGACGTGCCACGAATTCATCGATCCAGCTGCGTACCATTTCCGAGTATGGCGCGGTGGGGTGTGCCATCTGGCGCATCTCACCGAACATCCGGTCCTGCATCAACTGCAGGCGCTGTGGAATGTCCTGGGTCGGTAACAACGTGAGCGCTGTTGCCACAGGTTCTGTCTTCAAGTCTTCAATGATGTTGCCTAGTTCTATGGCCAGATTGCCCATGAACTCGAGTTGGCGCAGCACCCTGGTGCGATCCTGGACCAGGCCCAAGCGGTTGAGTCCGTAAATCTGGATGGAGGTTGCACCGCGTACGCTTGGACGCCCTGGACGACCTGCCAATACAAGACCCAGCGGTGACTTGCGATCGATATGAAAATGCAGATGGTCCCTGGGTTCGTCTTGGGCAGGATTCAAGAGGAGTGGTATTTCGGTGCCTGGAAAATCCTTCTCTGATTGGGCGTGTGTGCTTCCCGGCATTAGCGGAAAACTGTCCTTCTTCCCGGACTGTGTCGAGGCCATGGGGGGGCTGCCGAGCCCCCCGTTGGCATACAACTGCGCCAAGCTGGTGGAGCCGGAAACGATGCGCTGCTTGCGTCTTCGATTGCAATCGATGCAGCTCGGGAGCAAGTTTTCCCAGCTCATCCCCAGCCACCAGTAGCCGGGGTGTTTAGGATCCTCGCTCACCGCGCCTTTGGGCCGGTAGTGCTCGATGTCCACGGGGGATGATGCCGGGTAGAAGGTTTCGCAGTAGGCGCACTTCCCGTGGAAGAGCAATGCGAGCTGCTTCTTGACCTCCTCATGCTTATAGACGGCGAACTTGAAGGTCCCTTTTTTGGAAGATTTATTGGTCTGATGATCTCGCGCCCGGTCTTTCTCGGTCTTTCCTTTGTTGTCTTTGGCGGTCAGGCAAGCTGGTGCACTGACTGTGCCCCTGTCCACTTTGCGCATCACTGCACTCCCTGTAGTGCCTGCACGATGCGTGCTTTGACGTGCTCTCTCAATCGAGCCCCTTGCTCCTTCGGGATGCTGGACCGTTGCTGCAAGTACTCGGCGACTGCCTCTTGCACGATGCGCTGGGCCTCGGAGGTTCCAATCGGCATGGCTGAAGCGATATCCCTGTTGAATTCATCGACAGCCTTGCGCTGTTCGTCCGTCAAGCCGTTGGGTGCCATGGCGAGTAGATCGGCAATGTGCGCGAGCTGGCTTTCCATCTGAGGATCGTCAGTGGAATGGAGTTGGAAGAGATCGGAGGTAAGCAGCTGTTCCACCCGGAGTTCGGAAATGGAAGGGAGTTGGGTCTGTGCCTCGACGCGCATGGACAGCCCCGCGTAGGTCAATCCGTGTTCCAAGGTGGCCCGTCGCAGTACGACCACTTCGCCATCATTCATGCCGCGAAGGCACAGCGGATCATGGGTGGTTGCGATGAACGTCACGTTGGGCAGTGCCCTTCGGAGTCCGCGCATGATGTTCATTTTCCATCGCGGATGCAGGTGGGCCTCGACCTCGTCGATCAGTACCACGCCTGTGGCTGACTCTAGGCTGTCGAAATCCTTATGAATCTTGGAATTCATGAGTCCGCGCATCACGTCGCATGCCATCGCTAGCACGGAGCGAAAGCCCGAGGAAGCCACGTTGAGGGGACTTTTGACCAATGGCAGGCCATCGACAGTGGTAGCGGTCACGACGAAGCATTGCTTTCGTTCCTGGTCACGTTCAATGACGTCGAATTCCCCTTCGATCGAGAGGATGTCGCGTAGCGCTCTGACCACCATTGCGAACCGCTCCTTGCTCAGCTCCAGAAGCCATTGTTCCGGATTGGGAAGCACACTGGCATCGAAGAGATTGCGAATGAATGCGGCGGGTGAACTTTTACGACTCTGCCGGTGCTGGTACTGCCGGAATGCCCCATAGGCGAAGACGGGAACAATATCTGGAGTCCCAGGCGCCTGATCGACCATCCTCTCGTGCTGAATGTGCAGTATCCGAGTGGAATCGTCCGAAAGGCGAATGGTCACTTTCGCAAAATTGATCGATTGTGAATCCAGTGCGCCGAGCAGGTAGGGTGAGAGAATAAAGTTGCGAGCCGTCAGTCCGAGCGCGTTGCGTGCAGCAGGTGTTGCCAGTGTCAGTGCAATGGCTTCCAGGATGGAACTCTTTCCGGCAGCGTTCTCGCCCAGAATCAGGGCTGACGGGCTGCGTGGGGCGTCTCGGTCCGAGCGAACATCTTCCGAATCTTGAAGCTTGAAGTGGATGCCTTCGATGGCTTTGAAGTTCTCGATGCTGATTTCGGAAACCGTCGCTTTGCTGGGTCGGTGCCAGCTCTCCGGAGTATCCGTTGGATTCGGCGGTTCCTCTTCGCTGAGTTCAGACCAGCAGCGGGTGAGGCGATCGTAGGCATCCCTAGTGCCCTTGAGCGCTCGAAAAACGCGCTCAATGCGGCTCATCGCCAAAACTGGGCGCGTACCCCTTTTCGCGCCGAGTGAGGCCGCCAGCCGGCGCAATAGCAGATACCAAGTTCCCCCGAACTCCAGCTTCTGGAAAAAGAAAACGTGGCTTGGTATGTCAGCGTAAGGCGATGAGAGCTGTTCCCGGAGTTCTTCGAAGTATCTAGTGTGCTGACGGCGCCTTTGTTCGACAAGTTCAAGCGAATTCAGATGAAAGTGTTCGATTGTGAAGGTCCCTCGTCGCGTGAGGCCCCAGAGCGCACCATCCCTTCCTACCCAAAGGTGGGTGTGGAAATTTCGATCCGTGCAGGGATCTAGGAGCAACGGCTTCTCCCTGGGAGGGTAGTCCGTCGCGGGCCACAACCCACTGTTGTTGCCAGCGAACTGTTCAAACAATGTGGGGCGCGGAATCTCTGCCCGCTTGCCAAGCACCGGGAAATAGTTTGTTTCCCTGGGCCTGCAAGACGAGCAGATGGCGTAGAAGTTCTGCCAAGCCAAGGCCAGCCAGCTGTAGTACAAGTGAGCCTGTTCGCTGCGCTCGTAGGGCAGGGCTTCTTCGGGCGGTCTGAAGTGATATGTCGCGGTCTCGCGCTCCGCTTCGCAGAATGCACAGCGACCGTGGAAAAGTCTTGCGAGCGCGATCTTGAGGCTGGGATGTTCAAAGTTCAATTCGGAGCGATAGATCTTCGACTGACTGCGCTTTTCCTCGGTGTCTGCCATGAATCTGGCGAGCGTCTCGCGCTGCAGTGTGGCCGCACTTCCCCTCAGTACTTCGGGTGTTGGCTCTGTCTCTCTTTCGATGTGCTGCATGTTTTCTCCTCCGTGTGCTTTTCTTTTGCGTCCATTTGGTGCGGATGGTGCCAACGCGACTGCAATTTGTTATGCGGAGATGTTCCAAGCCCGAGGCGTCACTAGATCCTTGGTGAGATCTTCAACTGGGCCAAAGGCTTTGGCGCGACATCCTGCATCGACGGTTTGTGCCCGGCACCGAGCGCGCCCAACACTTGCAGTTCGTTCAGATAGTCCTCTGCAAGTTGGCGCTCATCGGCTTTATAGGAGGCGATCGTGTCCACGACGGTGTGCCACACACCGCTCTGCAGTGCAGGGCCGATGGCTTCGCTGGCGGGCTGGAGCGTGCCAAGCAGGGTTGTCAATCGTGCCTCCTGGTGTCGCCGCCATCCTTCTGCTTGTTGGGCTCCAGATGGGTGGAAGCTGTCGATCAATCGGTCTGCGGCCATGGCTCCGGCGTTTCCAAGTGCCTCGATGGTGTCGCTGGGCATGTCCAGATTCAGCCCGCCTTCTCCCTCCCGTTGGCTGATCTGGACAATGCGTTCGCGAAACCCCGGATAGGGAAACATGATCTCGTCGCGCCAACTCTGCATGGTGTTGACGATGCTGCTGAAGAAGCCGATCAGCCCACTCAGTGGCGCGGTGTCGTCGGCAGGCTGCCAGTAGCGCTGCATTCCGCCACGTCGGTCTTCTGGCAGATAGACGCGGCCACCGGCGTTGTCAGCAGTCTCTGGGGTGCTGATCTGGTGGTCCGGATGCTCCGCTTTCAGATTGACTGCGAAAGTGGGGTGGCCCGGCAGTAGCGAGTCGAACATGTGCAGTGGCATGTTGCTGCCGATGCCACCGTCGGAGAACCAGACCCGCTTGGCCAGAAGCGGGCGGCCTTCTCGTTTGCGCTGCGCATTGTCCTTGAGGCTCCAGTCGATCGCATGCAGTGGCACCGCAGACAGAAGGAGTGGGAAGCTCAGGCTCATTCGGATCGCTACCACCACCGGCAGGCCGGCACTCCTTGGCAGAGGGCGCAGCGTCGTGCCGCTGGCGCTCTGCACCTCCAGCGATTTCGCTTGGCTATCTTCTTCGTTTTCGCTGCTGTGGGAATGGGCCTGGTTCAAGGCATCCATCACCGACTTCGGAAACAGCAGACTCCACTCTTCGGGGTCGTAATAGAACGATGGAGTACCGTCCCGAAACGGAATGGAGTAGACCATCTGCTGGGAAATCGCAGTGGTCATGACTTCCAGATTGATGGCTCGCGGCTGGGTGGGGTCGGCATGTCCCCACAGCTGTCCGAAGGTGAGCGGGGGGGCATCAGGGGACAGGCCTGCCAGCGCATTGAGGTAGTTCGTCAGCCAGTTGGTCAAACCTTCTTGATGATTTGTCGAGGCGGCATCATCAGGCGTTCGGCCACTGCATAGACCGTAGTGATTGCCGTGCAGTCCTCGCAAGAGACTACGAGCGAAAAATCCGACAATCGCGGCGCAGACGGCGGCTTGGTACAGCAATGTCACCGCAATCGTTCCCACCGTGTATGCACCCAGGCGAAAGGCGGAGCCGTGTGCTGTTGCTAACGCCAGCGCCGTAAACACCAGAAGCGGAAGTGCTGCAGCCCAGAGTAGGGCACGGACTGTCTTTCCCCGGACAAAACTGCGGACTGACAGCGCAGTCATTCCGGTGATGAGCAGCATCAGCCCAAGGGAAGCCGCAACGCGCTTCCACTCGTCGACGATAGGGAGGAGTGCGTCAATGAACGGGTACAGCAGCGGGCTACCCAACAGGATTCCGATTACCACGGAGGTCTTGTACATGTGGATGAGACCGCCAAGAACCGCCTGCACAGCTTCACGCGGATCTTTGTTCAACATACCCACCAGCACGGCGAAATGTCGTCGAACGCTTGCAGCGGGTTGGAAGAGGGTGAAGAGCTTGGAGCGACGATCGGCTGTGATCTTCTCGCTCAGCAGTTCGGGCAGTTTCGTCAGCGTGTCGAAGGCTTGGGGATTGCCATGGTGCACGCCGTACTGGGCAGCTGCGCATGCGCTTGCAGCGATGGCACCTGCGGAAGTGCCGCCGATATTTTTGAACTGGTATTTCGATGCAAGCCGGGCAATCAGCTTTGGATAGATCACCCCGCTGGTGATCCCGCCTTTCATCACAAGGTCGCAGTACTCCACCATGACGCTCCCCCCATGTGTGTTGTGCCAATCCGTATACCAAGGCTCGCCGAATCCGGCTTCGCTTTGCGAGGCACTACTTTTGACCAATAGTGTTGCACCCTGTAGTGCTTTGCCAGATCGAGACTAACCCTGCTGCAGGCAGCTAAGGGGAGAATGATCGGCACACTCGATCCCCCGTATGGCACAGCATTGAAAGGCTCTCTTACAGACGTCAATTGAGGATAGCTTGACCGAGCACGGTAGTGAGCGTGTTGCTTGTCACGCACCTCAAATGTCTACTTCACGGCGCGTGTCAGCAGGTCCAAGGCTGAAAGCAGCGCATCGCCTTCGATCGGCCCTGCCAACTCGACCGCCTTGCTCGTACGGCGATCCTGCAGCTGCAGCGAAGGGGTTCCGCTCACCCCTGCACGTTGCGCTTCCTCGGTTTGCCGCTTCACAACCTCCTGCGGGCGCCGGCTGTCCAGGCACGCCTGCATCGCGGGTGTCATGCCAGGATAGGTAGCGCCAGCCTGCAGACCTTGGCCCTCACCCTGCGTGTGTCCATAAATCCATTCCACGGCGCTCCAGAAGCCCGCCTGTCCTCCGACCTCACCCGCGCACTCGGCGAGCCGCGCCTCATGCCCGGCGGCCGGTTCGTGCATGGGAAGAGGCAGGTGGTGCCACTGCAGGTTCACGTCCGGGTTTGCATCGATCCACCGCTTGAGTTGCAGAAAATACCCCTGGCAGTACGGGCACTCCAGGTCCGCATACAGCGTGACCGTGAAGCGTGCATCGGCCCGCCCATGGATCCACGGCGGTCCCGGCGGCAGTGGTGGTGCTTGGGTCGCGGTGGCCGCAGGCGTCGTGCCCTGCCTGGGAGCCAGCGGCCAGACCGCCAGCGTGATCGCCGCCACCACCAGCACGGCGGCCAGGACCGTCGGCCGTTCCAGGCGCAGGAGGAGGGCGCGCAAACGGTAGAAACGCTGCATGTTTGTTCTCCGTTTCAACCCAGCGCATCGAGCGACAGCGGCTCGATCCCGCGCGCCCGGTCGATCTTCTCGGCCACGCGCAATGCGGCATCCAGTTCGCTGATGCCGTGCTGCTGCATCAGCGCGAAGCGCTCGGCCTTCTCCTCCGGTTCGGTCATCGCCAGCGCCAGGTAGAGGCTGGGCGGCACCGCGCGGAACAGCAGCTCCATCGACTTGGACAGCACCACGCCCTCGGTGAACTTGCCGGCCTCCTTGCGTGCCGACAGCATCAGCGCCTTCTGCGCCGCGTTGAGCTCGCGAAACCGCGCGATCTTCTCGACCTCGTCCGGCGGCATGGACAGGCAGATCCACCACTCGATCATGTTGAGCATCGGTTCCGCGGCCCGCGGCAGGTCGTCCAGGTTCTGCGTCGCCAGCCAGTACCAGGCGCCGAGCTTGCGCCACATCTTCGTGATCTTGACCACGTAGGGCGCCAGCAGCGGATTCTTCGTGATGATGTGCCCCTCGTCGGTCACGTTGATGATCGGCCGGCCCAGGAACTGGTCGCGTTCGGCGAGGTTGTTGACGGTGTTGATCAGCGAGATGTAGGCGATCGACAGCTGCGCGTTGTAGCCCTCGCGCGCGAACGTCGCCAGATCCACGATCGTGATGTCGGCCTCGGGCCAGGGCGTGCCGGGGCGGTCGAACATCTCCCCATCCACGCCCTGGCAGAACATGTCCATCGCATCGGTCATCTCCAGCAGCCGCGTGCGCCGGCTTTCCGGCAAGGTGGTGTCCTCTCCACGTGCGCGCAGCGCATCGCGCACGTCGCGGGTCAGCACCGTGCGCCCGTCGCCGGCGCACCGCTGCGCAGCATCCAGGATGCACTGGCGGATCAGGCTGCGGTCGGCACGCGTCATGCGCGCCTCCTCCTTGTCCTCGCCGCCGGTGATCATCAGGCGGGCGGTGATCTCCAGCTCCCCCAGCACGTCGCGTTGTTCGTCGTGATCGGGGGTGGGGCCACCGTGCTCCCGGTCCTCGTCCAGTGCATCGGCATCCAGGGTCTGGACCTGGCTCGGCGTCTCCACGAGGCGCCGAGCATCGGCGAAAGGCGCGAGGCTCACGCCAGCACCGGGAGCGAGCTTGACCCGGTGCACGCTCAGCCCGAGCCGCTTGGCGAAGTCGCCGAACAGGCCGAAGCTGTTGCCCGCTTCCACGACGAAGAGCCGCGGCCGGTAGATCGCCATGACCTGGTTGAGCAGGTTGTTGAGCGTGGCGCTCTTGCCCGAGCCCGTAGGCCCGAACAGGAACAGATGGGCGTTCATCTGCCGGTCCAGGCGGTTGAGCGGATCGAAGGTGACGGTGCCGCCGCCGCGGTTGAAGAGCGTGACGCCCGGATGCCCCGTGCCCTGGCTGCGTCCCCACACGGGGGCCAGGTTCGCCGCGTGCTGCACGAACATCAGCTGCGTGTACCACTGGCGCGTGTCCTTGGCCGGATCGAACACGCAGGGCAGCCACCGCAGGTAGGTGTTGAGCGGCGCCACCTCGTCGTCCTCGCGCACCGGCTGCAGGCCGGCGCCGAGCATCACGTTGGCCAACTGCACCCCGCGCTCGTCCAGCTGCGCCAGGTCGCGTCCGCGCAAATAGAAGGCGAGGGCGCCGCGGTAGAGCTTGTGGGCGCTGCCGATCAGCCCGCGGGCCTCCTGCACGTCGCGCCGCGTCTGCTCGGACGCCAGCGTCTCGCCCACTGCCTTGCGTGCCAGGTGGTTGAGGTGGGATTCGAGCACGTCCTGCGGCGTGGCGACCAGCGTCAGGCACATCACCGTGTCCTCCGGCATCTGGTCGAACAGCGCGTTGACCGCATCGCCGCCCTTGCGCGTCTCGCCGGTGAGGTGGCCCGTGCCCGGTGCGGTGCGCAGCCGGTCCATCACGACCGCGCGGTGTGGCATGCCGTCGAACCACCAGAGTCCGTTGGCGACATCGGAGCGCGGCGCGCCGAAGAAAAGGCGCTGCGCGAAGTCTGTGCCGCTGGCCAGTTCGATCTCGCCTTCCTCGCTTTCTTCGTCTGCCGGATAGCGCGTGAGTTCGTAGAAGCGCTCCCGGTCCTGGGCCGTGTCGCCCAGCAGCGCGGGGCAGGGGTTGAACCAGCGCAGCAGCCAGGCGTGGATGTCGGCCGCGGCCAGGCGCTGCGCGCGCACGCCCGCGTTCGACAGGCCGCCCTGCAGCCGGTCGCACACCGTCGCCAGTGCCTGTTCCGGGGACGGGCCGCGGCGCTGGGCGCTGGTGCCCGGAACACGGCGGTGCACCACCATGCGCACCCGGCGTGCCTGGCCGCGCCAGGGCAGGCGCGTCACCGCCGTGTCCTCGAACAGGCCGCCCGGTTTTGCCACCGCCCGCAGGTGGTGGGCAAGAAAGCGCTGGTAGAACGCGGTGAACGCCGTGCCCCGTGCCCGCGGCTGCAGGTAGGCGTCCAGACCGCGCAGATAGCCCTCCCAGTCGGCTTCGTCCTGGGCATAGAGCTGCACCACCCACGGGTGATCGTCCAGCTCGTCGAACGCATCCTGCAGCGCGTTCTCCAGCGCATCGCGCGCCTGCCACAGCCAGTGCATCTCACGCCCCTCGGTGCCGATCGGCGTCAGCTCGAAGAAGGCTGCCACGGAGACCCCGTCGTCCAGCAGCACGCTGCGCGATGCGGGCAGGTACTCCACCCACGGCAGCAGGTCCGCGAACGAGGGGGCCACGCCGTAGAGCGCGCGCTCGTCGGCGAGCGTGGCGCGCGGCCGGCCCGGATCGCGCGCGTGGGCGCCGGGTTCGGGGATGCCGTGTGCCGCCAATTCGGCAACGTGCCGCTCCCAGGCATCCGGCCCCTCGACATCGCTTCCCGCGGGATCATTGCGGGCCTCGGCCCCGGCCCCGGCGTCCCGGTGGGTCCACGGCCAGCGCGGTCGCCGCACCATCAGTAGTCCTCCACGCGCTCGCCCGGCATGGCGTACTGGATGCGCTGGTACAAGGGGAACACGGTGCTGTAGCCGGGCACGGGCACCGGATCGGTCCCCGCCAGGTGCGGGAAGACGTACATCACCAGGTCCGGATTGGGCAGCCGGTGGAACTGCCGGTAGATCTCGTTCTGCGCGGTGCGGGTGTATGCCGTGTTCTCGGCCGGCATGGCCTGCCGGTCTGCCTCGGTGAGCGGGCGGCGCAGCACCTGGCGCGCATCGAGCAGCTGCCGCGCGGCCGGGCCGTTGGCGCGACCGCCGCCACCCGTCTCCTGGTCCCAGATATCCCGCATGGTGCGATCGCCGTGGGAAAGCAACTTTTCCTTGTGGGTGGCGCATCCCGTGAGCAATGCCAGGACGAGGGTGAGCAGCGCACTCCCGGCTGCCGTGGGCTTAGTCCAGGTCCGTCGCATGTGCGCCTCCGAGGGTGTGGTTGACCTTGCGCCCCTGCGCGTCGTAGTCGATCTGCAAGGGTTGTTCGAGGTGGATGGCGACCTGGGCGCCGGGCGGCACATAGACGGCGGCGAACGCCTGGCCGTAGAGCTTGTTCACCCACTGGGACATCTCCTGGATGCCACCGGCCAGGATGCGGCCCATGGCTTCGTTGCCGGAGATGCCCACCGTGCCCAGCGTGCCGTTGCCGTTGCTGACCACGGCCACGTTGCCGCTGTCGCTCTTGATCAGCGAGGCGGCGCCGGCCCCTGCGGCGGTGATGAGGGCTTGCGAACCCAGGTACTGCTGCGCGTTGCTGCGGCGCTCGCCGCTCACGCACGGGATGCCATGCGGATCGCTGATCCAGCCCAGGCCGCCCAGGATCGGGCCGTGGCCATCGGCGGTGTTGCCCGTGCCCGTATTGGCTGGGTTGCCACCGCCCTGCCCCTTGTCCTCGGGCACCGTGCGGATCGTGCCGTCCCTAAACACGAAGGTCACCGAGCGGATCTGGCCCCGCACGCACGACAGCGTCCAGTCGCCGGATGCCGTGCCGCTCACCACGGCGCCCGCCACCTCCGGCAGGTCGATGCCGTTGGCCGTCAGGTTGTCCGGGCCGACCAGCACCTTGAACGGGTAGGGATCGTTGACGGTGCCATCCACCGGCACGCGCCCGATCAGGGCCGTCATCGCGACCGAGCCCATGAGCGTGGCGTTGGTGGGCACCGTGTAGACGGCCTTGGCCGAGGCCTTGGTCGTCGCGCCGGCGTCGGCCATGGGCGCTGGCGAGGAGGGGGGCGGTGCGCCGCCAGCAGGATCGGCAGCGCCGAAGCGCATCGGAAACCGGTCCGCCTTGCCAGCGGCCGTCGCCGGACCCTTGGCGCCTTCCGGCCGCGCATCATCGGGTTCGATCCAGCGCACCCCGTGCGTGCCGGCCGCCGTGCCGAATCCCTTGCCGTCGCCATCCTCCAGGCCCAGGCCGACCGGCAAGTCCGCAGTGCCGTGCTTGCCGCCCATCTGGTCGAGCTTGTGCTGCAGGTCCTGCAGCAGCCCCTGGGTCTGCTGCTTGTCACCGGCCACCTGGTCGCGCTCTTGCTGCAGGCGGCTGCGTTCGCTGTCGAGCACGGCCTGGATGCGCTGGTCGATGGCGCTTTCGCGCTGGCGCAGGCGCTCGTTCTCGGCGCGCTGGTTCTTGTTGTCGCCCAGCGAGGTCTGCAGCTCGTTGCGCAACTGCTTGACCTGCGCCACAAGTGTGGCGACGGTGTCGCGCGGCGTGTCGCCATCGATGCCGAGCGCCTTCATCTCCTCCGGCGTGAGCTGGGCCGCCACCTCGCCCGATGCGGCGCGATCGGGCTTGCGCCCAGAAAACACCTGCATCCCCACGAAAACCAGCAGCGCGGCCATGGGGATCATCAGCCACTTGAGCAGGCCGTTACTTTGCATGGGGAGCTCCCGGGGATGGCTCTGCATCCGCCTCGCTGCCGGGCGCGCGCGGCAGGTTCTGCGCGGCGTCGATGCGGCTGATGTGCGGCAGCAGGGCATCGGCCAGTCCGCGGCCGCGCGTCACCAGGTACAGCACCGTGGTATCGGTCGGATCGCCCGCCGGTCCCAGGCCCGGGTGCTGGAACGTCGCGGCCACGAAGTCGCCCAGCAGCATGCGCGGATCGAGGTCGATCCAGCGCGGGGAGGTGTTGGTCAGGCGGACCGCAGTAACCCACTGGTCTTCCATGCGCCAGGCGGCGAGCGGCTTCGCCCGCAGGGGCAGGGACGGCGCCAGGGTGTCCAGGTCCAGGCCGCGGCGCAGGGTAGCCTGCGTGATCCCGCGCACGGGCTCCACGGTGCGCAGCGGCGCGTACAGGTTCTGCGCGGCGTAGCGGGTGAGCACCACCGCGACGGGGGTTTCGCGTCGGCCGGTGGATGCGGCCTCCGGCGTCGATGGGGCCGTGGCATCTGCCGGCAGTTCGGTATCGGCGGCGCCGCTCGCGTGATCGCGCGCGCCATAGCGGGGACCCGGTGCCTCGCCCTCGACGATGCGCACCGGCTCCAGCGGCGCCTGCCCGTCCTTCGCCGGCTCGGCGGCAATGTCCAGCAGGATCAGCGCGCCGCTGTCGGCATCCTGCAGCTGCAGGCGCGTCGGCTCGATCGCTTCGCTGGCCTTGAGGTAGATCGCACCACCGGCGCTCTGCACACGCAAACGGTCGGCGATCGCGGCCGGCACGCCGACGCGCACGTTGCGGTCGATGAAGAGGACGCGCTCCTCGCCGATGCGCAGCGGCACCGCGAGCGGCAGGCGCTCCCAGCGCAGGATCTGCAGCGCGTGCGCCGCGGGTGTGCCACCCCACAGGACGCAGGCGCCCAGCGCCAGGGGCAGGACGAAGCGCTTCATGGATGGCCTCCGGACAGCGTGGGGGAAGGGGCAATGGGCGGGAGCATGGAAGGCGACGTGGAGGGGCCTGTGCTTGGGGCCGGCGCCGAGGCCGCAGGCGAGGGCGGCGCGATGCGCTGCGGCGCGCCGCTGTAGCAGTCCAGCGCGAGTCCGAACGGATTGCGCTCGGGATCGACGTCCAGGCGCACGACTTTCAGGGGATAGCGCACCAGGGCCCGCTTGACCTGTTCGCCGCCGTAGTACTCGTCGGCGCTGACGTCCAGGGTGACCACCCAGTCGCGTTCGGACAGCACCTTGACGCGCGTGGCGGGGTCGTCGCCGTAGCCGCGGCCGGGCAACTCATACAGGCCCCGCACGCGCTGGCGCAGCTCGCCGTTGTTGCGCCGGGTTTCGTAGTCCTGCTGCAGCAAGGCCTGGCAGGCGGGCGTGAGGTAGGCGGACAGGGCGCGCAGGTTGCGCGGGTAGTCGTCCTCGCCATTGGTGGGCCAGCGGTTGATTTGCTGGAAGACGTAGAGGGTGAACGCATACACGCTCTCGGGCGGCACGTCCCACCACTTGCGCGTGCTGCCCGAGCGAAGGTCCGGCGGCACATGGATCGTGAGGTGGCGGGGCGCGTTCCACCAGCCCAGGCCCAGCAGTAGCGCCAACGCGAACAGCGCAGCACCGCCACGCCGCAGGGTGGTGACATGGGCCTGCAGGTGCGCCACCTCGTTCTTGATGCGGCTCATGGCGTGCGGCCCCGCGGCCGGGGGCGCCGAATGCGCGACGTGCGGCGCGTGGACCAGCAACCCGTGCGGGTCACCAGGTCGCGGCCACCGAACCGAGCGGCCCAATGGGGATGGCGCAGCGCCAGTTGCCATTGCATCTGCCGGTACAGCCAGGTGTCGGGGCGCCCGCGCTTTTGCCGGCGCAGGAGACCGCCGCCGATGAACACGCCCGCGGCGATGCCCGCCACGATCATCGTCGGCACCATGGCCACGCTGCGCGTGAGCCAGGCCAGCGGCAGGCCTGCGATCAGCCCGGCCGCGGCGGACAGGCCCGCGCAGATCCAGAGCTCGTCGGCGGTCAGGCCGCGCACGACCACGGGCTGGCGGTTCAGGCGATGCGGCAGGAAAGCCACGAGGCCGTCGCGCGGTGTTTCAGGGAGAGCCATCGGCGCGCAGCCCTACAGGATCGCCGTGGCCTTGGTGAGCAGCCAGATGCCCACCACCAGCAGCATCGCGCCCACGGCCACCGTCAGGCCGAACTGGCCCCAGGTCGCGCGGCCGGTGTGGATTTCCGAATAGCGCGTGTAGGCGTGGTAGCAGACGCCGATGAACATCGACGCCACCACCAGCAGGGCCACCAGCAGCACGATGTCGTAGCCGTAGTTCTGCAGCGTTTTGAGGATGCCGCTGCCGGCGCCGCGCGAGGGGTCTTCCATGGTGGGCAGGCCGGAGGCGCGTGCCGGCGGCGCCAGCGGCAGGAGCGTGGCCGCGACAGCGGTGCCCGCCATGCAGGCGGCACGGCGGCGAAGGCGGTTGGGGAGCAGGTTCATGGCAAGTCCTTGGCGGTCATCAGGAAAGCAGGAAAAAACTCAGCACCAGGTACATCGCGAGGAAGCGGGCGATCACGCCCACGAACTGCCTTTGCGAAATCCGGTGCTCGGCCCAGCCGACATAGGCCGTGCGCATGGCCCACACGCCCCACAGCAGCAGGACGGCGAAGACGAAGCTCAGCACCACGGTCGAAACGGCCGAAGGCGTGAAGCCGCCGTTGGCTTGGAACGCGGCGATCTGATCGGCGCTCGCGGTCATCGCGATCGCTCCCGCTGCGGTGAAGGGCTGGTGCTGTCGCGGGCTTCCTCACGGATGTAATGGCCCGCCAGGGACGACGGGTCGCGCGGCTGAGCGCGCTGGGGCGTGAGGTAACTGGCAACGCCCACCCGCATGCGGCGCACATCGTCGCGCAGGCGGGCGTAGTCGAAGTGGTATCGGGCCGGTTGCGCAGCCGCCGTGGCGTCCGATGCCAGGGCGATGCGGTCCACCTGGTCGAGCAGGCGCATGGCGCTCGCCAGTTGCTCGCGCTCGATGGCGGGATCGGCGTGCGCCGATGCGACGCCGCCACAAAGGAGTGCCACGGCCAGCACGCCGCGCAGGGGGAGGTGGACGGGAGCGCCGTGGCTGGCCGTGGCACGCGAGGTCATGTCGGGTCTCCTGGGGCGGTGGGGAGACTCGATGCTGCGGCGGGGGCCGCTGGTATGCCGCCAACAATGGGGAAGGGCGCGACACCGCTTTTTGGGGGCGCTGTGACCACACGACGGCGTGCTGCTCACATCACGTCAGCGGGGTAGGCCTGGCACGTGTTCTGCGGAAGGCGGTACCGTCTCTTTATCGGCTGCTCGACGGACCTATGATCGCGACCCATGAAAAAAGTCAATTCAGAGACACAGCGCAACATTTCCTCTGCTCTTCAACTCTGGCAAGCCTTCGAGTACCTGAACCCGCAAAAGCCTCCTGAGGTAAAGCGCGAAAAAAACCTTTGCAACTGGGAAATTCCTGTAGACAGCCTCTCCGACCACGACATGCCGTGGGTCGATCCAGAGAAGCGGGACGATCTCGATAAGTTATTTATGGTGAGGGAAGACTCTACGAAGCGCTTCCTCCTCTATGCGGGCGTACTACCCGGGGAGGTGTACACGAACGCAGCGCGAGTGATTCTGGGCACACCGGCGATTCATGACGACGAAAAACCGAGCCCAGCAAATGCAGCATCGCTCGTCTTGGCCATCGATGATGAGGGCTACGTGGCGGGTCTCCCCTTCGTCAGCTCGACGCCGTGGGCGCTTGGCAACCTTGCGGCTGCTAGCCGCAAGGGGACACGGTTCGATTTCAGGGGTTTCTTTGGCACCGATGGCGCCGAAGCTGCCACGGTTGAAGCCCTGAAGGCGCTGCTGGTGAAAAGAACTCTGCTTCCACCCCAGGCCGACAACAGCAGGGAATTGACCACGGTTTCCTCCCTTCTGACGAGTGAGCAGGATGAGGCCAAGGCCGAAGAAATGCGCAAGACGTATCGAAGCATCACTGCCGACGATGTTCGGGCAATGACGGCGCTGCTTTTCCAGAAACTGGGGTGGGCTCCGTCCAGTGAGGCGCCGTGGGTCATCAAGACGCAGAGCGTGGGCAAAAAGAGCAAGAAGGAAATGAATGACCCGCTCAACAGTTTCTATGCAGAGGAGGTGGAAACTGTTCAAGCTGCCTTTTCCACGGGGAACACCGGAGCCGCGCTCAACCAATTCCTGGCAAGCATCGAGTCGCCTGAGCGCGTGGATCTGGACGTGAAGGACGACAAAGCGCCCTTGGTGGATGGCTTGCATCCCAGCAAGCTGCCGCTGGCCGCATGGCCCGGTAGCCACCCGCTGGTGACCGCTCAACAGTTCGCGGTGAACGCGATCCATCGTGATCTTGGCAGCACGGGCCTGTTCTCGGTCAATGGACCACCAGGGACAGGAAAGACCACCATGCTCAAGGACATTGTGGCGACCGTGATTCAGCAGCGGGCAGATGCGCTGATGGCTTTCAATCATCCCAACGATGCCTTCAGCGAGGAACTGAAAGTCGAGGACCACAAATACAAAGTCTGGAAGCTTGATGCCTCGCTATGCGGCTACGGCATGGTAGTCGCCAGTGCCAACAATGGCGCAGTAGAGAACATCAGCCTGGAACTGCCAGGGCTGAGCGCCATCGATGAAGCGATCAAACTGGATTATTTTTCTGAAGTCTCTGATTCGATGGGTTTGAAGAGGAAGGAGAGTCGACCGGCGTCTCCACAGACGTGGGGATTGATATCTGCCGCCTTGGGCAACTCTACCAATCGCAACGCTTTCGCAAGCACGTTCTGGTTTCCGAACAAGGAATGTAAAAAGCTGCCCGATGGCACGCCCAATCCTCTTGCGCAGATGTCTTTGCCTGAGTGGGTCGACAGTCAGAAAGCCGGCGTTCCGTCTTGGCAAGATGCAAAGGCGCGCTATCAATCGGCCCGCCAGAGAGCGGCAGCGGAGGTCAAAAAGTCCGCTGATCTGGCGGACACCTTAGAGCGTTTGCCTCGAAGCCAGGACACGCTGGTCCAGTTGCAGGCCCAGGAGGCTGAACTCCAGGGTGAGCTGGTGCAGCTTGAATCCGCAGCAAGCAAGGCGAAGCAGGCCAGCGATGCAGCGGCGGCTGCTTTGGTGGTATCGACCTCACGCTTGGAGCATGCCCAGGCCTTGGCCGCATCCAAGGCCAAGCACGACGAAGCCGTTGCTCTTGCCTCCGCGCACGTGGCAAGCCGGCCTGTGGGGGAGGTGCATGCGCTGATCATGGAGATGGCCGAAGCTGAAAGTGAAGAGAAGGCCAGCCAGCGCAATCTGGTCAATCATGACCGATGCAGGCCAGGGCTTCTGACGCGATGGTTCTCGCGGGACAAGGTGGCCGAGTGGGCGGCACGGCATCGACAGTTGAATGACCTCATCGAGCGAGCGCAAAAAAAGTATCGCGACGCACAGAAGCTGAAGCACTCGATCGAGCATTGGGATACAAAGCTCCGTTCTCTGCAAGAGCAGGAGCAGAAATGCAAAAATGCGGTAAACGCCGCATGCCAGCGCATGGAGCACGCTGGGTTTCCCCGCATCACCGGCCTCTCGGTTGTTTCGGCCGAACATGCGAAATGTCAGGGCAATGCGAGCGCCTGCAGGCACGAGTTGCAGCGAGTTACCGGCCTGTTCCAACAGCGCACATCGACGCTGGCCGAACTCAGGAGCACCCAGGCGCAATTGAGCGGCCAGATTGAGGTGATGACCAAGAAATTGGATGCAGCTTCCTTGCGGGACTCCAGCCGAAAGGCCTGGCATCTGTTTGCGCTGTCCCGCGACGAATTCCACCAAGTCTCGCCATACCAGGACGATGGCGCCCTCTTCAATGCTCGCCGTGAGCTCTTTGTGGCATCCATGGAACTGCACAAGGCATTTGTCGTGCACGCATGGAGCAAGCTCAAGCCAACCTTGTCGATGTTCGTTGACCTCCTGCAAGGCAAGCTTCATGGCTGGCGGGTACAGGGTGGCGTCATGCCCTTGTGGGATGCTTTTTTCGTCACCGTCCCGTTGGTCTCGACTGCGTTCGCATCGTTCCCACGCCTCTTCAAAGGCGTCAAAGGCAATGACCTTGCATGGGTTCTCATCGATGAAGCGGGCCAGGCGACACCCCAGCAGGCCATTGGCGCGATCTGGCGTTCCAAACGGGCGGTGATTGTTGGCGATCCAATCCAACTCGAACCTGTCGTCAACATTCCTCAAGAACTGGTGGCTCCACTCCAGGCCTATTGCGGCACGTTGCCGAAGTACGTGCCACCGGATGCTTCCGTTCAAACCCTTGCTGATCGGTCAAATCGTTATGGCACCTTGATGGGCTCCAAGGAGGATGGAACCGACATCTGGCTCGGATCTCCCTTGGTGGTGCATCGTCGTTGCATCAACCCCATGTTTCAGATTGCCAATGCCATCGCGTACGAAAACAGGATGGTTTACGGGACTCGTGAAGATGCAAGCTTCGCCGCAACTCCCAGTGCTTGGCTTGATGCATCCAACGATGACGCGCAAGGACACTGGATCGAGTCCCAAGCCAAGCGAGCGCTGGAAGGTATAGAAAAGCTTACAGACGGCAAAGTTCGGGATGGAAAAGGGAAGCTCCGGATTTACGTCATCACTCCCTTCAGGCTCGTCAGCGAGCGCATGAGAGACCTGTTGAGCGCCCGTTTTGGTAAGGAAACGGCGAAAGAGATGTGTGGCACGGTCCACACCTTCCAAGGCAAGGAGGCCGACTTCGTGATCTTTTTGCTGGGCGGCGACCCGGCCCGCCGCGGCGTCATCTCAAGTTACGCAGGCCGAAAACCGAATCTCGTCAACGTGGCTGTCACTCGCGCAAAGAAGCGTCTCTACGTGATCGGCAACAAGGAGTTCTGGTGCAGCGATTCAGACTTCAACGGCTATTACAAGACCATGGAAAGGCTGATGTGTAAGGAAGATGCAACATGAATTGCCTTAGAACGTGTTCACGATCTTTGTCTGCTCACTGACAATGACGAGGTGCGAACCAAGAAATATCCCAGCGATACGAGCCGCGAGCAATTCGAGATCATCAAGCCGATGCTGGAGAGTGCGCGCAAGAAGACCAAGCCACGCACCGTTGACTTGTACGAGGTGTGGTGCGCGGTGCTGTATCTGCTGCGCACAGGGTGCCAATGCAGGGCACTGCCCAGCGATCTTCCCAAGTGGCGCACCGTGCATTCGTACTTCGCCAAGTGGAGCCTGCCCGATGATCAGGGCGTTAGCCTGCTTGAGCAGGCTTTACTCAAAAGTCAGAAATATAGGCGACAGATGGGTGTCTGAAGAATGACCTGACCTGATGAGTGCAGGATCTTCAGCCACCGACTGCAACTGCGCATCCACACGCTCCTTGAGCTTGTCTCCCTTTCGCAATGGACTGCGCGCCACCCCTGTGCGCTTGGCGTGGCTCCATACCAGCTCATCTGGATTGAGGTCTGGCGCATAGCCGGGCAGGAAGTGCAACGTCGATGCGCCTGCCGTGCTTGCCACGTATTGCTTGACGAGGGCCTTCTTGTGAGCCGGCAAGCCATCGACGACCAAGTGCACGGGTTTCTCACGCTCGGCCATCATGTTCTTGAGCAGTTGCACGAACAACTCGCCTGTAAGCGCTCCCTGGTAGGTCTCAAACCAGAACGCCCCTTTGGAGTTGACGGCTGAGGCCGCCGAGATCGACTGGCGCTGGCCCGGGCGCTCCACGACCGGGGTCTGGCCCTTGGCTCCCCAGGTCTTGCCATGCACGGCATCAGCGCGAAAGCCCGACTCGTCCCAGAAGAAGACTTCGGCCTTGTCCCGCTTGGCCTGCCGGGCAATGGCCGGATAGGTCTCGGTGACCCAGCGCTCAATGGCTTGCGGGTCACGTTGGTAAGCTCGTTGCAAGGGCTTTTGCGGTGTCAGGCCCAGACGCGCGAGCAAGGCTCCGATGCTGGCCAGCGACAGGTTCACCCCAAAACGCTGCGCCACCAGTTCTCGCACAATCTGGCGCGTCCACAGGCCAAAGTCGAAGCCGTGCTGGCGTGGGTTTTTGCCGTTGACCCAGCGAAAAACCTGGCGCTCCTGCACGGGTGTGAGGCTGCGCGGGCGGCCTGTGCCTTTGGTCGAGCGCAGCGCGCGCAGCCCATTTCCGCGCCCGCTGGCAGCGGCTTTGCACTTGTAGGCCCAGCCCCTGTGCATGCCAAAGGAAGCCGCCACCGCTGCTGGCGACTCTCCTTCGCGCATGCGCTGTACGGCCAGCATGCGCATTTCTTCCAACACATTGTGGGCCAGGGTGCGTCCGTCTCGTTTCATGCCGTCAATGAAAGCACCGATCGCCGCACTGCGCAAGAGAGTGTTCTCTAAGTTACTGACTTATGAATAAAGCACGCCTGACGTCCGGGTGATCATTGATGGATATGACGGCCTTTCTCTTGACGGCGGCCAACCGCCATCAGCACTACTGCTCCCAGGGTAGCGGCACGCCACAACAACAGCCCAAGTAGAACAAGGTAGGAGGCACTTTCCCGCAATCTTTTCAGCTTACCCGGTCACTTTGACCGCAAGGATCGTCAGGCCAAGAAGAATCTGCATCACGGGCAGAACGCGAGCCTGTGGCCTGGATGCTTTCACTGCGAGGGCAATTTGCATTACTGCGACGATTGCGAAAATCGCAATCGTGGCCACGATGGCATTGTTTGATCCGTTTTCGATGGCATTGGCAGGGATGGACGGGTCCATCTCGTGCATAAAGTCGTATTGATTCCCTGGCAGAAGCGCCATGACCAACAGGCCGAATATCGACGCCGTATGGAGGGTGATCCGCAATAATTTATTCATGGCTGATGGACCTCATTCTTATTCAATCAGGCTGGTGAACCGCGGCCAAAAATTGACGATGAAGTTTCCATAGCTCGTATTCTGTTGAATCTGCTCCAAAGACAGACCCACGCCTCTGTTGTAGCGCGCGCCGATGATGCGGACCTGTTCCATGCTCAGCGGAAAGGTGTACTGATCGTGGTCGGCCAATTGCCTCAGATGCTGCGCCACAACGTCGATATTGAAAACATCCCTTTGCAGGCAGTTGGCGAGTCCCCTCGATTGGGTGACCGACATGGCGGAAGCGGGAATGCCCATCGTCTCGCCGGCGGTGCGGATTTGAATGCTGACAGAGCCGAAAGAGGTTTTGTTCGGGTGCCGGGTGATCGCCATTTTGTCGATGGCAGGAGGGCCGCTCCAGTCGAATGAACGAACTTCAAAGGCGACACGATCGATGAAACTGGGATCGCCTCCCACCTCGATCCAGCAAACACCAGCCAACAATGGCGGGGGAAGTCGATATTTGGTGGCAGCTTCAAGGATGTACTGCTTGTTATGACGAACCCACGCGTCCTTGAAGTTCTGGATGTATTGTCGGCCACCACCCAAGCGGTCCGGAATCAGCTTCCAAGCAAATAGATCAATCAACCCCCACGTAGGTGAATTGTTGGATGCACGACACTCGATTTCAGCCATCGTTCTCCCTTTTTATTAACCGATAGACCGACGGAAGGCTGTGCGAAGCCGTCTCTGTCCATCCACAAATAATAAAGGGATGCTTTCTGTTCAGCCGCTGATTCGTCTGACCAAGTCGTTACCGATTAATACACCAGCCGCTCAGGACGCACTTCCTGCAGGATGGTCGTGGCGATTTCCTCGATGCTCTTGGTGGTCGTTGACAGCCAGCGGATGCCCGCGCGCCGCATCATGGCTTCGGCTTCGGACACTTCATTGCGGCAGTTGTCCAGCGCCGCATATTTGGAATTAGGACGCCGTTCGTTGCGGATCTGCGAGAGCCGTTCGGGCTGGATGGTCAGCCCGAAGATCTTCTTGCGGTGGGGCTCCAGGGCCGGAGGCAGCTGGCGCCGTTCGAAGTCTTCGGGAATCAGCGGGTAGTTGGCCACCTTCAAGCCGCATTGCATGGCCAGGTACAGGCTGGTCGGCGTCTTGCCGCTGCGCGACACGCCCACCAGGATCACGTCGGCGCCGGCCAGGTCACGGTGGCTCTGGCCATCGTCGTGGTCCAGGCTGAAGTTGATCGCCTCGATGCGGTCGGTGTATTCCTTGCTCAGGCTCACGTCCGAAAATCGTCCCACCCGGTGGTGCGACTTGGTGCCCAGCTCGGTCTCCAGCGGCCGGATGAACGTGCCGAACATGTCCAACAGCATGCCCTTGCAGCCCTCCTGGATCACGCGAAGCACGCCCATGTTGACCAGCGTCGTGAAGACGATGGGCTTCTTGCCCTCGACTTCCGCCGTGTGGTTGATCTGCCGCACGGCCTGGTGGGCTTTGTCCTCGGTGTCTATGAAGGGCAGGCGCACGTGGCGCGGCTTCATGTCGAACTGGGCCAGGATGGCGTTGCCGAAGGTCTCGGCCGTGATGCCGGTGCCGTCGGAGATGAAGAAAACGGTGCGCGTGTGCATGGGCAGGGGTTTCCGAAAAGTGAAACAAGGCCGTCAGCCCGCTGCCAGCGCGGCCGCGCAGGGCGAGCCTACAATGGCGCCCATTATCCAAATTCCCACCATGCACACCCCCGGCGGCCCACAACCACAACAACCAAGCCGAACGCCGTGCATGGGCGCTCGCCCGCAATTGCTCCTCGGGAGCGCAGGCGCAGACCCAGTTTCAACTTCTGGAGCTATCCCATGTCTGCACTCTTCAACGCGACCGCCCTGGTCGTTCCGTTTGAAAACCTGAGAATGACCGATGTCGAGTCGGTAGGCGGCAAAAACGCCTCCCTCGGCGAGATGATCTCCCAACTGCCCCAGGGCGTTCGCGTCCCCACGGGCTTTGCCACCACGGCGCACGCCTTCCGCCAGTTCCTCGCGCACGACGGACTGGCCGACAAGATCAGCAAGCGCCTGGCCGCGCTGGACACCGAAGACGTGCGCGCCCTGGCCGCCGCCGGCGCCGAGATCCGTGCCATGGTCGAGGCCCAGCCATTCCCGGCCGACCTGCAGCAGGCCATCGCCGAAGCCTTCGCAACGCTTTCCGAAGGCAATCCCCAGGCCAGTTTCGCCGTGCGTTCCTCTGCCACGGCGGAAGACCTGCCCGACGCCTCGTTCGCCGGCCAGCAAGAGACTTTCCTCAACGTGGTCGGCATCGACGATGTGCTGCACAAGATGAAGGAAGTGTTCGCTTCCCTGTACAACGACCGTGCCATCAGCTACCGCGTGCACAAGGGCTTCGCGCATGACGTGGTCGCCCTGTCGGCCGGCGTTCAGCGCATGGTGCGCTCCGATCTGGGCGCGGCCGGCGTGATGTTCACCATCGACACCGAGTCCGGTTTCGACCAGGTGGTCTTCATCACCAGCAGCTACGGCCTGGGCGAGACGGTGGTGCAGGGCGCCGTGAACCCCGACGAGTTCTACGTGCACAAGCCCATGCTGCAGGCCGGCAACAAGGCCGTGATCCGCCGCAACCTGGGCTCCAAGCTGGTGCAGATGGTGTTTGCCTCCGCCGATGAGAAGGCCGCTACGGGCAAGCTCGTCAAGACGGTGGACGTGGCGACCGAGCAGCGCAACCGGTTCTCGCTGTCCGATGCCGACGTGGAGCAACTCGCCCACTACGCCCTGGTGATCGAGCAGCACTACTGCCGCCCCATGGACATCGAATGGGGCAAGGACGGCACCGACGGCCTGCTGTACATCCTTCAGGCGCGCCCCGAGACGGTGAAGAGCCAGTCCAAGGGCCAGGCCGAACAGCGCTTCAAGCTGAAAGGCACCGGAACCGTGCTGGCCGAAGGCCGCGCCATCGGCCAGAAGATCGGCACCGGCCCCGTGCGCCTGGTGAGCGACATCGCCGAGATGGACAAGGTGCAGCCCGGCGACGTGCTGGTGACCGACATGACCGACCCCAACTGGGAACCCGTGATGAAGCGCGCCAGCGCCATCGTCACCAACCGCGGCGGGCGCACCTGCCACGCGGCCATCATCGCGCGTGAACTCGGCATTCCGGCCGTGGTGGGCTGCGGCGATGCCACCAGCCTGCTGAAAGACGGCACCCTGGTGACCGTGAGCTGCGCCGAGGGCGACACCGGCAAGATCTACGACGGCCTGCTCGAAACCGAAGTGACCGAAGTGCAGCGCGGCGAAATGCCCAAGATCAGCACCAAGATCATGATGAACGTTGGCAATCCGCAACTGGCCTTCGACTTCTGCCAGCTGCCCAACGACGGCGTGGGCCTGGCCCGGCTGGAGTTCATCATCAACAACAACATCGGCGTGCATCCCAAGGCCATCCTGGACTACCCCGCCGTCGATGCCGACCTGAAGAAGGCGGTGGAGTCGGTGGCGCGCGGCCATGCCTCGCCCCGTGCGTTCTACGTGGACAAGGTGGCCGAGGGCGTGGCGACCATCGCCGCTGCTTTCTGGCCCAAGCCGGTGATCGTGCGCCTGTCGGACTTCAAATCCAACGAATACCGCAAGCTCATCGGCGGCAGCCGCTACGAGCCCGAGGAAGAAAACCCGATGCTGGGCTTTCGCGGCGCGGCGCGCTACATCAGCGCCGATTTCGGCGAGGCGTTCGCGATGGAATGCGACGCCATCAAGCGCGTGCGCGGCGAGATGGGCCTGACCAACGTGCAGGTGATGGTGCCTTTCGTGCGCACGCTGGGCCAGGCCGACAAGGTCACCCAGTTGCTGGCCAAGCATGGGCTGCAGCGCGGCAAGGACGACCTCAAGGTCATCATGATGTGCGAGGTGCCCAGCAACGCCGTGCTGGCCGACGAGTTCCTGCAGTACTTCGACGGCTTCTCGGTCGGCTCCAACGACCTGACCCAGCTCACCCTGGGCCTGGACCGCGACTCGGGGCTCGAACTGCTCGCGCAGGACTTCGACGAACGCGACCCGGCCGTGCTGGCGCTGCTGTCGCGTGCCATCGCCGCGTGCAAGGCGCAGGGCAAGTACGTGGGCATCTGCGGCCAGGGGCCCAGCGACCATCCTGACTTCGCCGAGTGGCTGGCCAAGGAAGGCATCTCGTCGATCTCGCTCAACCCCGACAGCGTGATCGCCACCTGGCAGCAACTGGCCCGCTGACGGCCCCGGTCCGGCCACCATGCCCACGCGCCCGCAGGCGACCGAGGAGCAAGGGGCCGGGCACCTCTTTCCGCCCGACCTGCACGACGCCCGCCACCTCTGGCTGAAGGCGGGCTTGCTGCTGGCATGGGCAGCGGTGTCCTTCGGCGCCTGCTATTTCGCCCGTGACCTGCAAATCATGGTCGGCGACTGGCCGCTGGGGTACTGGATCGCGTCGCAGGGCGCGGTGCTGGTGTTCATCGGCATCGTGGCGATCTACTGCGCGGCCATGAACCACTTCGAGCGGCAGGATGCGGCGAACGTTCGTGCCGCCAGTCCCGCCAGTCCCGCCAGTCCCGCCAGTCCCGCCAGTCCCGCCACGGCGGTCGATGCGCTCGCCGCCTCGCACACATCCTCAGCCGCCCACGGAGCCCACCCGCGTGGCTGACAGCGCCGCGGACTCTGCGTCGCAGGCTGCCTACGGTCGGCGGCTGCGCCGCATCCTCGCGCTCTACGTGACCGGGGTGATCGCGTTCCTGGCCATCATGGCCTGGGCCGAGCAGCGCGGCTTGTCGCGCCACTGGATCGGGCCCATCTTTCTGTTCCTGTCCGTGATGGTGTACGCGGCCATCGGCGTGTACGGCCGTACGACCGATGCCGACGAATATTACGTCGCCGGGCGGCGCATTCCTGCGGTCTACAACGGCATGGCGGCGGCGGCCGACTGGATGAGTGCCGCCTCTTTCATCAGCCTGTCCGGAGCGCTTTACCTGCAGGGGTTTTCGGGCGTTCCGGGGCAGGCGGGCGGGCTGGCCTACCTGCTCGGCTGGACGGGCGGGTTCTGCCTGGTGGCGTTGCTGATCGCCCCCCACCTGCGGGCCATGAACCTCTACACCATCCCGGAGTTCTTCCAGGTGCGGTTCGGCGGGCGCTGGCCACGCGTGATCGCCGCGCTGGCGGCGGTGCTGTGCTCGTTCACCTATGTGGTGGCGCAGATTTATGGGGTGGGGCTGATCGCCTCGCGCCTCACGGGCGTGCAGTTCGAGATCGGCATCATGCTGGGGCTGGGCGGCGTGCTGCTGTGCTCCTTCTTGGGTGGCATGCGCGCCATCACCTGGACCCAGGTGGCGCAATACGTGATGGTGCTGCTGGCGTTCCTGATTCCCGTTTCCTGGCTGGCCTACAAGCAACTGGGCAATCCCTTGGCGCCTCTGGTTTACGGCGCACAGATCGGCAAGATCGCCAGCATGGAAGCCCGGTTGCTGGAAGACCCCGCCGAGCGGCAGGTTCTGGCGGCCTACCAGGCCCGTGCCAAGGACCTGCAAGCCCGGCTGCAGGACGTGGGGGCGGCGCTGGAGCACGAGCGCGAAGCGGCACGCCAGCGTATCCGCCAGTTGCGCGACCAGAACGCCGATGTCGGCCTGATCGTGGCCGCCAGCCGCGAACTGGCCACCATGCCGCGCGACGAAGACACGGCCCGCGAGCGCTGGAGCCGCGAGATGCGCGAGAGCGATGAGCGCGCGCATCCGCTGGGTGGCCTGCCGCCGCACAGCCAGCCCTACGCGGGCGATCCCCAGGGTTCGCCCGAGGCCCAGCGTGCTTATGAAGACACGCGACGCAACTTCCTCGCGCTGATGTTCTGCCTCATGGTGGGCACGGCGGGGCTGCCGCATCTGCTCACGCGCTACTACACCGTGCCGTCGGTGGCCGCGGCGCGGTCATCGGTGGCGTGGTCACTGTTTTTCATCGCGCTGCTGTACCTCAGCGCGCCGGCGCTGGCGGTGCTGGTCAAGTTCGAGGTCATGAGCAATCTCGTCGGCAGCCCGTTCGACGCCTTGCCCAACTGGATCGGGCAGTGGGCGCGGGTGGACACGGCGCTGCTGTCGGTGGAGGACGTGAACCGCGACGGCATCGTGCAGTTCGGCGAGATCCGCTTCGGGGCCGACCTGATCATGCTGGCCACGCCCGAACTCGGCGGGCTGCCCTATGTGATCTCTGGGCTGGTGGCGGCCGGCGGCCTTGCCGCGGCGCTCTCCACCGCCGACGGGCTGCTGCTCACCATCAGCAATGCGTTGGTGCGCGATCTGTACTTTCAAGAAAGCAGGCGCAAGGCCTCGCCCGAGCGGCGGGTGATCCTGTCCAAATTCGCGCTGCTGGCCGTCGCGCTGTTCGCCGCATTCGTGGCGGCGCTCAAACGGTCGGAAATCCTGCCCATGGTGTCGGCGTCCTTCTCGCTCGCGGCCTCGGCGTTCGTGCCGGCGATGGTGCTGGGCATCTTCTGGCGGGGGGCCACGCGGCAGGGCGCGGTGGCGGGCATGCTGTGCGGGCTGGGCGTGACGGTGTACTACCTGCTCTCGCACGTGGAAGCGGTGCGCGCCCTGGTGTCGCCAGTGCTGCTGGCCAACGGCCTGTGGTTCGGCATCCAGCCGATTTCGGCGGGCGTCTTCGGCGTGCCGGTGGGGCTGGTGACGGCCTGGCTGGTGAGCCTGTTCACGCGCACGGCAGGCGCGGCGCCGTTGCTGGACCCACGTTCGCCAGGGCCGTGATCCGGCGGCCTGCCGAAGGCATCGGCGGGCGAGCGAACAGTTATGGATAAACCCGGATTCACAAAGCCACGACTGCGTGCGACGCTGCGCTGACATCGGCCCGGGCGCATGCCCCCAACCGCCGCCGAGACCATCAGGGGGAACCGTGCTACTCGTCAAGACACCTGCAGGCCATCTGGCCCTCAAAGACCGCCACGGGATGCTCACGTCCCGGCAGCGATCGGCCTTCATCCTGTTCGACGGAAAGCGCACGCTGGCGCAGGTGCTGTCCGCCACCGCGGCCATGGGAATCGCCGTGGACGACGTGCGGGCGATGGTCGGGCAAGGCCTGCTGGCGTTGCCCGACGGAACAGTTCCCGATCTGTCGAATGCCGCGGCATACGGGTTGCCCGCCGCTGGCGAAGGTGCTGCAGGACTGGTGGCGAATTCCGGCCCGTCACCCACCGAGCGCTACAAGGCCGCCTATCCCATCGCCACGGAAATCACCGCCAGCCTCGGGTTGCGCGGCTTTCGGCTGAATCTGGCGGTAGAGGGAGCGCAGAGCTTCGAAGACCTGGTGGAGCTGGCCCCGAAGATCCGCGAACTCGTGGGCGATGAAAAGTATCGCCGGCTGGACCGGGCACTGTTCGGCTGATTGGCTGCCGCTCCCGCCATGGAAGCGGTAGCGGGATCGGAGGCAAGGCGGCACGTTGCGTGCCGTCTTCAAGAAAACCAGGCCCGCCCGCAACGCGATTCCGTGGCGGGCGCAGCCCTCGATCAAGGCTGGATGTCGACCCGGCCGTAGGCGCCGTTCACGCCCTTGTTCGGCCCTGCCACGTAGAACAGCGTGTTCAGCGGCTGCTGGTTCAGGCCGTTGCCGAACGCGATCCCGCGCACGCCGTCCACTTGCAGCGTCGTTCCGTCCTTTTGCGCCAGCGGGCCCTTCCATTCGCCCGTTGCGGGATCGAAGGCCTGCAGCGTGCCGTCGCCTTCATTGGCGATGATCAGGCGGCTGCTGGCGCCGGCGAAATCGCCGGGCGCCTGGGCGATGCCCCAGGGCGCGTTGAGCTGAGCGCCGGGCGCGACGATGCGCTGCGCCAGCGTGCCATCGGTGTTGAAGGCGTTCAGCGCTCCCAGTCCGGCGCCGGCCACGGCGTTGCGCCGGGTGCTGTCTTGCTGGGCATAGGTCACGTAGATGCGCGAGCCGACCGTCTGAATGCCGTAGGGTGCGTAGTTCGCCGGCAACTGCGGGTCCGCGAAGTTGCCCGCCAGCTGGACCTTCTGGAAGGTGGTGTCGAACACGTCGACCTTGCTGTTGCGAAAGTCGGTGGCGTACAGAAAATCGGCGCTGCCGCGGGTCGCCACGGCCAGTCCCTTGTACACGGCGCCCGTGCCGTCGCGGTAGGTGACGATCGAGTTGGCCAGGTCTGCGGCGGGGCTCCAGCCGGAGAGGCTGCCGTCTTCGCTGGAGAACACGAAGCGGCTGGGGCCCGTCACGCCGTTCTTGGTGACGGGAAAGCTGCTGGTGCCGCTGAAGATGATGCCGGTCGGGTTCGCCGGGGCGCTGCCGGCCGGGGGCACTGTGACCACCAGGGTCTGGGGCACACCGTTGCCGTCATAAAGGGTGGACTTCTGCGTGCTGGTCGCCGTGATCCAGACGAAGCCGTTGGGGTTGAAGGCGATGCCCCAGCCGTTTTTCAGATTGGCGTCGGTCTGCGTGCCGGCGATGCTCCCGTCCGACACCACGGCTTTGGCCGTGAACGACGTGACGTTCGGGGGCGAGTCGCTACCGCCGCAGCCCGCCAACACCAACGCCGTTGCCGGCAACGTACCCCACAGAATTTTGGAAATTTTCAAGTTCACTCCATTGGAAGATCGCAGTCATTTTTCTGCAGTCGTGAGTGCGCCGGGGATCGCCAAAGGTTGTGGGTGCGGTGAAAGAAATCCGGGGCGGCGCAAAGGGGTCGTGAAAATGGGGCGTGGGGCAACGAGCGCACGGACGGCGACGCCTTGGGCCGCCAATGGCAAAGGGCCGTGCCTCTTTCGAAGCGCGGCCCCTGGGTGGGTGGCCTGGCGCTGAATGCGCCGGGCGGTTGGATGGCCCGATCAGCGGCCCACGCCGAGCAGTTCCACGTCGAACTTCAGGGTGGCGTTCGGAGGGATCACGCCACCGGCGCCGCGTGCGCCGTAGCCGAGCGCTGCGGGAATGATCAGCGTGCGCTGGCCACCGATCTTCATGCCCTGAACGCCTTCGTCCCAGCCCTTGATCACCATGCCGGCGCCCAGGCCGAACTCGAACGGATCGTTGCGGTCGCGGCTGGAGTCGAACTTAGCGCCTTGCTCGCCGTTGTTGTAGAGCCAGCCGGTGTAATGCACCTTGACGTGGTCGCCGCGCGCGGCTTCGGCGCCTTCGCCCACGACGGAGTCTTCGTACTGCAGGCCGGAGGGGGTGGTGGTGAATGCCATGGGAATTCCTTGTAAAAGCGCCATCAATCAATTGCTATTAAATTGATAGCCAAGTGCCCTAGTGCTTATTGCGCTGCAGCCCTAAAAGGCCAAAACCCGCGCAGCGCGCGGGTGAGGGGGGTGGCGCGGCCTTCTGGCCCGCGCCGTCTCCAGGTTACTTCTTGACCCGGGCCGCGACCCAGCGTGTGGCGAACGCCTGCACGTCGGACAGCCGCTTGAGCAGATCCACGCCCGAGGGGGTGACCGTGTAGCCGTCGTTGCCGTGGTCCAGCAGGCCGGCCTCGCGCAGTTCCTTGATGCGGGTGTTCAGCGTGTTGGGCGTGATGCCGCCCACGCTGTCCTGCAGCAAACGGAAGGTCTGGGGGTGGCCGTCGCGAAGGGCCCAGAGCACACGCAACGCATAGCGGCATTCGAGCTTTTCGAACAGCTGGTTGATGGCGGCGTTTTCCTTGGAGCTCATGGAAGCTTCTCCTTGCGCGATAGAAAGATAGAAATCCGGCGGCGGGCGAGACCCCTGTGGCCGGAACGCTGTGAATATAGCGTGGAACCCATTTTGCTACAAGTTTAATAGCTCAAGAGCTTCACCAGACGTGCGCTGTAGGGTAAAAATACTCAGGTGTTACGGGATTGTTGCACTCTCGCCACGCACGCCATCGAAGCCTCTCAGGCGGCTGCCTCGCCCGCCGCGACGAGGTGGTCCACCAGCAGCTGCGCGGCAGGCGCCAGGCCCGGCGTTCCGCGAAAGCACAGCGCGAACCGGCGCCTCGCCCAGGCGTCGCCGAGCGGCACGATCCTCACGCCGGTGGCCGCTGCGAACGGCGCCGCCACCTCGGCGGGCACGACGCTGATGGCCAGGTTGGCGCGCACCACGCGCAGTGCCGCGTCGAAGTTGGACACCAGCACGCGGTGCACCAGCGTCCGGCCCTCGACGGCCGCCGCGCGGGCCAGCAACACGTGCACGGCGCTGAGTGCCGGCATGCTGACGAACTCGTAGCCCAGCACGTCGGCAAACCGCACGCTGTCCCGTTGGGCGACCGGGTGCGAGGGGTGGGCGACGATGGCCAGGTGGTCGTGGCGGTAGCTGCGCGTTTCCAGCCCCTGCAGATCGGCAGCGTCCCAGCAGATGCCGATGGACGCGCTGCCTTCGCGAATGCCGCGAACCACTTCCGGGCTCACGCGCTCTTCCATGCTCACCTGGATGTCGCGGTGCGCGGGGTTTTGCAAAAACGCCGCGACGTCGTCAGCGAGCGATTCCGCCATGACCGACGCCGTGACCAGCATGCGCACGTGCCCGCGGATGCCGGTGGCGAACGCCGCCATGTCGCGCTCGATGCGGTCCACGCTGGCGAGCATGGCGCGGGCGTGCTCCAGCAGGGTTTCGCCCGCCGCGGTGGGCACGACGCCGTGGCGCTTGCGCACGAGAAGCCGCGTGCCCAGCATGTCCTCCAGCTGCGCCAGCCGCTTGCTCACCGCCGAGCCGACGATGGATTCCTGCTCGGCCGCGCGGGCGATGTTGCGGTGCTCGCAGACGGCCACGAAGAGCTTGAGGGTTTGCAGGTCGGGCAATCGCATGGGTGGGCAGAGGGGGAGGGATGAAGAAGCGAAGAAGCGCATGAGGTATTCCGGGGTGGAATCTTAGGCGTTCAAAAATAGGAATGAATTGATGATCGGGAATTTCTAGAATGGCCCAGCCCCACCCCACCAGGAGACGCCGTGAACCCCATGCCTGACCGCTCCCCCGCCAGCAACGCTGCGAACGGCACCCCCCAGGGCGCCCATGCGATCGTCCGCGAAGTGGGCCTGCGCGACGGGCTGCAGAGCATTGCCACCGTCGTATCCACCGACCGGAAAATCGAGTGGGTGAATGCGGCGCACGCGGCGGGCCAGCGCGAGATCGAGGTCGGCTCCTTCGTGCCGGCGCGCCTGCTGCCGCAATTGGCCGACACCGCCGAGGTGCTCGCCCATGCCCGGACGCTGCCCGGCCTCGTGGCGTCGGTGCTGGTCCCTAACCTGCGGGGCGCCGAGCGGGCCATCGAATGCCGGGCCGATCTGATGGTGGTGCCGTTGTCGGCCAGCCATGCGCACAGCCTGGCCAACCTGCGCAAGACCCCCGACGAGGTCGTGGCCGAAGTGGCGCGCATTCGTGCAGCGCGCGATGCGGCCAGCAGCCGCACCCTGATCGAGGGCGGGGTGGGCACGGCGTTCGGCTGCACGCTGCAGGGCGAAGTGGCCGAGAGCGAGGTGCTCCGCCTCATGCAGGCGCTGCTCGATGCCGGGGCCGACCGCGTGAGCCTGGCCGATACGGTCGGCTATGCCGATCCCGCCAGCGTGCAGCGCCTTTTCGAAAAGGCACGTGGCCTGGTCGGCGAACGGCTGGCCTGCGCCCATTTTCACGACACGCGCGGCATGGGGCTGGCGAACGCCTACGCTGCGTGGCAGACCGGCATCACCCGCTTCGATGCGTGCCTGGCCGGTATCGGCGGCTGCCCGCATGCGCCCGGTGCGAGCGGCAATGTCAGCACCGAAGACCTCGCTTTCATGCTGGAGTGCATGGGGGTTGACACCCATCTCGATGTGCCCGCGCTGCTGGCGCTGCGCCGGCGGGTGGCCGGCTGGCTGGCCGGCGAAACGCTGCACGGCACGCTCTGGCAGGCCGGGTTGCCCAAGACCGCCCCGGCCCGGATGGCTGCCTCGGCCGCACTGGCCTGAACCTTTATCGTTGCGCCCATGAATGCATCCTCAAACCCTTCGCCATCCACCGAGTCCGCAAAGCTGCCCCTCGCGGGCCTGCGCGTGGTGGAGTTCACCCACATGGTCATGGGGCCCACCTGCGGCATGGTGCTGGCCGACCTCGGCGCCGAGGTCATCAAGGTCGAGCCGGTGGACGGCGACCGCACCCGTCACCTGCTGGGCGCGGGTGCGGGTTTTTTCCCCATGTTCAACCGCAACAAGAAAAGCATCGCGCTGGACCTGCGCAAGCCCGAGGGGCTGGAGGTGGCGATCCGCCTGGCCTCTTCGGCCGACGTGGTCGCTCAGAACTTCAAGCCCGGCGTGATGGCCAAGTACGGCCTCGATTACGCGGCTTTGTCGCGGCTGAACGAGCGGCTGGTGTATGTGAACCATGCGGGGTTTCTGCCCGGCCCCTACGAGCACCGCACCGCGCTCGACGAGGTGGTGCAGATGATGGGCGGCCTGGCCTACATGACCGGCCGCCCGGGCGACCCGCTGCGTGCGGGCACCAGCGTGAACGACATCATGGGCGGCATGTTCGGCGCCATCGGCGCCATGGCAGCGCTCATGCAGCGCGCCCAGACGGGCCGGGGGCAGGAAGTGGACTCGGCCCTGTTCGAGAACAACGTGTTCCTCGTCGGCCAGCACATGATGCAGTACGCCGTCACGGGCCAGCCCGCCGCGCCCATGCCCGACCGCATCTCGTCTTGGGCGGTGTACGACGTGTTCAGCGTGAAGGACGGCGGGCAGATCTTTCTGGCGGCCGTGAGCGATGCGCAGTGGATCACGTTCTGCGATGCCATGGATTACGCCGACCTGAAGGCCGACCCGGCCCTGGCACTGAACAACGACCGCGTGCGTGCCCGCGCCACGCTGCTGCCCGAGTTGCGCCGCCGCCTGGCCGAGCACACGGCCGAGGCGCTGTCGGCCATCTTCGAGCGGCACGGACTGCCGTTCGCTCCCATCCTTCGCCCCGAGCAGCTCTTCGACGACCCGCACCTGAATGCCACGGGCGGCCTCGCCGAGGTCACGCTGCCCGACGGTGAACGGGCGGGCAGCACCGCACGCGTCACCTTGCTGCCACTGCGGCTGGACGGCCAGCGCATGGGCGTGCGGCTCGATCCGCCGCAACTGGGCGAACACACGCAGGAACTGCTGGCCAGCCTGGGCTATGCGGCCGAGGCCATCGCCGCGCTGCACGAGGCCGCAGCCGTGGCCTGAGCAAGGCTTCGCCGAGGCAGCGCCTGCTGCACCCGGCACCTCAGAGCGCGGCGAAGACCGCGCCGCCTTCCATCCCAACGACGATCACGGAGACACACCATGCCATCGATTTCACCGACCCGCGCGCTGCCGGCGCAGCCTTTTTCGCTCACTCGCCGCGCCGCGCTGCTCTTCGGCGCCGCGGCCCTGGCCGCGCCGGGGCTGGTGCGTGCACAGCCGGGCGACAAGCCGCTGCGCGTGATCCTGCCGCTGTCGGCCGGATCGGGCGCGGACGGCGCCATCCGCGCCATGAGCAACAGCCTGTCCAAGGCGTTGGGACACCCGGTGGTGATCGAGAACCTGCCCGGTGCCGGTGGCATGACCGGCACCACGCAGCTCGTGCGCGCCGCCAAGGATGGCTCGGTGATCGGCGTGGTGTCCAACAACCACGTGGTGAATCCCAGCGTGTACAAGAACATTCCGTTCGACTCGCTGCACGACATCACGCCCATCACCGTGATCGGTGCCACGCCCTTCGTGCTGGTGGCCCATCCGTCGGTGGAAGCGAAGAACGTGAAGTAACTGATCGCGCTCGCGAAGGCCCGGCCCGGCCTGCTGAACTACGGATCGTCCGGCAACGGCACCATCCTGCACCTGGGCGCGGCGATGTTCGTGGACCAGGCCAAGCTGGACATCAAGCACATTCCCTATCGCGGCATGGGCCCGCTGATGAACGACATCCTGGGTGGGCAGGTGCAGCTGAGCGTGGTGGCGGTGGCGCCGGCGGCGCCGCACATCAAGTCCGGTGCATTGCGCGCCATCGGCGTCACCACCGCTGCGCGGGTGGCATCGCTGCCCGGCGTGCCCACGCTGGCCGAACAGGGTCTGCCGGCTTACGAGCTGGAAGGCTGGATCGCCGCAGTGGGTCCCGCTGGGCTGCCCAAGGCCGAGGTCGATCGCCTGTACCAGGGCTTCAAAGGCCGCGCTCGACATGCCCGAAGCGCGCGACGCGCTGGTTGCCCAGGGCTATGAGATCAAGCTCACGCCGCCCGATGCCTCGGCTGCGTTCTTTCGCAGCGAAATGACGCGCATGGCGCAGGCGGTCAAAAGCGCCAACGTGTCGATGGATTGAGCGGCGCGCTCCGCGATGGGGCCCGCTCTGCGCGGCATTGCCGTGCGGCCCGTGGAATGAAAAAAGGCCGGCAAAGGCCGGCCTCGTTCATTGCGCCCCGGCGAGGGGCCCGCGGTTTACTTCGTGCTCTTGGCCGCGATGGTTTCCGGCATGGCCGACGAATGGTGGTGCGCGATCAGCCATTGGCCGTTCATGCGTTCATACACATAGGTGTAGCGGGCCTGCACCGTCTTGCCATCCTTGAAGCGGAAGGTGTAGGTGCCCACGTCCTGCGCCACGTTGCAGCCGATGCGGATCGTGCGGCTGTCGATCTTGCCTTGCGGTTCGGACTGCAGGAACTTCACGAAGTAATCGCGAATCTCCAGCGGGGTCGTGCGGGGCTGGTTGGACACGGTGGGCAGCAGAACGCCGTCTTGCGCATAGTTGGCGGTCACCTTGTCCGGGTCCAGCGTACGCAGCGAATCGTTCCAGCGGTCGAACAGCGCGGAGATTTCCTTTTCGTTGGTCGGCATGCAGACTGGCTCGCCCTTGCCCTGCGCGAAAGCCGGGGCAGACAGGGTGATCAGTGCCAGAGCAGTGGCGGAGAGGGCAGTGTGAAGCGTCTTCATGGGATCCTTTTGGAGAGAGGTTCGAACACCGGCTTGTTTGCCGGTGCTGCATCGCTCAGTGCGACACAGGACCTATTCTTTGGCAGGCGCATGAACGCGGCCGTGGCCGCCCGATGAAGGAAAGATGATGCCAAGATGAACCGCAGATGAACCCCTGCGGCACGTGTCTCAATCGGGCGCGGCGTCCAGCCGATACCCGAAGCCGCGCACCGTTTTCAGAAGCGCGACGGCATGGCCTTCGTCGATCTTGGTGCGCAGGCGGCGCACGTAGACATCGACCACGTTGGTCAGCGGGTCCTCGTTGGTGCCCCACACGTTGGAGAGGATGCGTTCGCGGCTGTACACGCGCCCCGGCGCACTCATCAGCAGTTCCAGAAAGGCCAGTTCCTTGGCCGTCAGCGCGATGGGCTGGCCGGCGCGGCTGGCCTGCATGCGATCGAGGTCGAGCACCAGATCGGCCACCTGCAGCGTGCTGGCGCGCTGCCTTTGCTCGCGCCCCCTGCGCATCAGCGCCTCGATGCGGGCCAGCAGTTCCTCGAACGCGAACGGCTTGGTCAGGTAGTCGTCGGCACCCAGGCGCAGTCCGTTGACCTTGTCTTCGGTGTTGCTCAATGCGCTGAGCATCAGCACCGGAACGTGGCGCCCCTCGGAACGCAGCGTCTGGCACAGCTCCAGCCCGCTCAATCCCGGCAGCATGAGATCGAGCAGCAGCAAGCCCGGGTCGCCGCTGCGCGCGAGCGCCAGGCCGTCGGGGCCGTTGCGGGCCAGCTCCACGCTGTAGCCCTCGGCTTTCAGGCCGCGCAGCAGAAAGTCGGCCACGCGCGGATCGTCTTCGACCACCAGAATGTTCATGCGGCTTCCTCGGGAGACAGGTTGTCGGTGGACCGGGCCAGCGGCACCGCGATGAGCACCGTGGTGCCCACGCCGGGCTGGCTGTCGATTTCGATGCGCCCGTGGTGGGCCTGCACGATGGACTGCGCGATCGACAGCCCGATGCCGGTGCCGTCCGCCCGGTGCGCGCGCGCCCGTTGCCCGCGCACGAAGCGCTGAAAGACTTCGGGCAATTCCTCGGGCGCGATGCCGATGCCTTCGTCGCTCACCAGCACCTGGGCTTCATCGTTCGGGCCCGGCTGGCAGCCGATGCGCACGGTGCCGCCGCGCTGCGAGTAGCGCACCGCGTTGTCGAGCGCGATCATCAGCGCCTGGCGCAGGCGGTCGGCATCGGCATTCACTACGAGCGGCCCGCCAGGCGAAGCGGGCAGGGACTGCACGGCCACGCCATGCATGCCGCCCAGCGCCGCGGCTTGTTCGGCCGCGTCGGCCACCAGGGCCTGCAGATCGATGGGGCTCGGGTGCATCACCAACTGGTCGGCCTCGGTCTTGGCGATCAGCAGCAGGTCGTGGATCACCTTGGTGAGCTGGTCCACGCCACCGACGATGCGTTCCAGCGTCTGGCGGTAGTCCTGCGCCGGCCGGTCGCCGCCGCGCATCGCGATCTCGGCCTCGCCGCGAATGGCGGTGGCCGGTGTGCGCAGTTCATGGCCCAGGTCGGCGAACAGCTGGCGCCGGCGCTGGTCCACCCGTTGCAGCGTGTCGTGCGCCACGCTCAGCTCGTGGGTGCGGGCCTCCACGGCGTCTTCCAGTTCGCGGCGCGCCGCGTCGGCATGGGCGCGGTGCTGCTGCAGTTCGGCCGCCATGGCATTGAAGTGCTGGGCCACGCGGTCGAACTCGTCTTTCGATTCGGTGGCCACGCGGTGGCCCAACTCGCCGGCCTGCAGGGCGCGCGTGCCGGCCAGCAGGCGGTCCAGCGGGCGCTGCAGGCGCCGGTTCAGGTGCAGGGCCAGCACGGCGCCCACCGCCAGCGTTACGATGGCCATGGTGATCGCCTGCTGGCGCAGCACGTCCAGGCCCCGCTCGGTGGCCGCGCGCGCCACCGGCACCACGCTGCGCTGGCGCTCGATGGCGCCGTTGATCAGTTCGCGCAGATCGAGGCCGCGCGCCATGTCGAACGTGGCGTTCAGTTCGTCCCAGACCGCCGGAAAGTCCGCTCCCGGTTCTAGCGGCCGAAGTTGCGACAGGCGCGACTCCACGGCGAGGATGTTGTCTTCCAGCAGTTCCGTCATGGTGACCAGCTGCTTCACTTCCTGGGGGACGGCCGTGCCATCGCGGTGGGACAGTTCGGTCCACAGCACCAGGTCGCGGCGGGACAGTTCCGCCAGGACGGCGGCACTGGCATGCATGCGCTCCAGCAGCCTCTGGCGCACCTCGGGCACTGCGTTGGCGTTCATCAGGCGCTGGGTGGCCCATACGCGCAGCCGTTGCTTGTTGGCCGAGAGGTCCAGCAATTCCGAGAGGATGTCGCTCGCCAGCCGGCTGTGCTGGGTGTAGTCGTTGACGCGAAGCGTGCCCCAATACACGAATGCAGCCTGGATGCACACCAGTGCCACGAGAGCGGCGAATGCCAGGGAGAGTCTTGCTCGGTACATGGGGCCGTCGGAATGCGAAGGGTCTGCATTATGTGCCGAGGCTGCGGTAGTCTATCAATGCTATTTAATTAATAGCATCATGCGCAATGAATACGGCGGTGCTGGGCTATTGGGTTGTCTTGACGTGCTGTCCGACCGCCAGCGACCACAGCGACTCGGCCACCGGCGACATTTCGGCCCGCTGGCGGCACATGCGAATCTCCACCGGAACGTCCCAGGCGCTTTCACCGGCCGCCACCAGCGTTCCCGCCCGCAGCTCGTCGGCGATCAGGCTGCGGGGAAGCCAGGCCACGCCACGGCCTTCCAGCGCCATGGTCTTGAGCAGCACTGCATGGTGCGCGGTGAACACCACGGCCACGCTGCCCGGCACGGCCGACTCCCCGCCGTCTCCGTGCAGGCCCCGCATGCGCGCCCGCATGATCCGGCCCAGGCCCGAGGCATCGCTGTAGGCCAGCAGGGGCAAGGGCCCGCTCCCCTGGCCGATGGCGTGCAGCGGGCGGCCCGCCGTGCCGGCCGCGCTCACCGGCTGCAGCACGTCGTCGGACAGCCGCAGCATGGGGTACTGGGCATCGTCCAGCCGGCCGGGCACCTCGGCATGCCTGTGGCACAGGACGAACTGCACTCGCCGCTGCAGGGCCAGGTCCTCGCGCGCGCGAGCTGTCCGACATGGTCTGGATCGGACCCAGGCGCAACTGCGCCTCCAGGTCGCCCAGCCAGCGCGGAAAGAACGTGAGCGAGATGACATGCGTGGCCGCAAAGCGCAGGCTGGCCGCCGCCGTGTCATGCGCCGCCCGCGCCTTGATGCGCGCGGCCTCCAGATTGCCCAGCAGGGTTTCCATCAGCGGCAGGAGTCGTTCATCTGCACCCATCACGGAGACTCTGCATGCCTGCCATCGCGAATTATCGTGGGATCATCCCCGCCATCTCGTGCCCCTTCACCCCCGACCACCGCATCGACGAGCCCGCCTTGCGCAAGCTGGCCTCCTGGCTGGCCGGCCATGAGGGCGTGGTGGCCATCATGACCAACGGCCACACGGGCGAGGTGTTTTCGCTGACGCTGGCCGAACGCGCCGAGGTCACGCGCATCGTGGCCGATGAATTGAAGGGCCGCACGCCCGTCATCTCCTCCATCGTGTGCGAAGGCCTGGCCGAAGCCGCAGAGCACGCCCGCGCCGCCCAGGCCGCCGGCGCCGTGGCGCTGGACGTGATGCCGCCCCACCACTGGCTGCGCTTCGGCTTCACGCCGGGCCATGCGCTGCAGTATTTCGAGGCCATCCACAAAGCCGCGCCGGGCCTTGATCTGGTGTGCCACGTGTACCCCGCGTGGACGCGCGCTTCGTACTCGTCGCAGCTGCTGGCCGAACTCGCCAAGCTGCCGTACCTGCAGGCCTTCAAGGTGGGCCAGCGCGACATGAACAAGTACGCCCGCGACATCCAGGCGATCCGCGAGGCCGATCCCTCCAAGGCCATCCACACCTGCCACGACGAATACCTGCTGGCATCGATGGTGCAGGGCGTGGACGCCACGCTGGTGGACGGCACTGGCGAGAACCTCGACCCGCACAAGGTCTGGGCCCGCATGATGATCAACGAGAAGCCCGGCGGCCATGGCGAGCGCTCGGTGGCCGTGGGCACCATCGACATGGCCGTGTGGGACGCGGTGGCCAAGATCGCCGGCCAGCCGCTCTACCAGCTGCTGGCCGAGCGCTACGGCAACGGCACGCCCGACCCGCGCGTCTTCGTGTATGCCGCCGGTGGCTACTACTACCCCGGCAAGGGCGTGGAAGGCCTGCAGCGCGAGATGACCAGCTATCTGGCGCGCGGCTACTCGGTGGTCAAGATGAAGATCGGCGGCGCCTCGCTGGCCGACGACTGCGAGCGCATCGAATCGGTGCTCAAGATCCTCGGACCGGGGCAGCAACTGGCGGTGGACGCCAACGGCCGGTTCGACTTGCAGACCGCCATCGACTACGGCCGTGCCCTGTCGCAGTACCCGCTGTTCTGGTACGAGGAGGCCGGCGATCCGCTCGACTACGAACTGCAGGCCAGGCTCGGCGAGGTGTACAAGGGCCCGATGGCAACGGGCGAGAACCTGTTTTCCATGCAGGACGCGCGCAACCTCATCCGCCACGGCGGCATGCTCAAGGACCACGGCTGGTCACCCAGCCGCTGCATTCCGCACGGGGGCCACCAGATGCCGCTGGCCATCGCGGCCGGCCTGGGGCTGGGCGGCAATGAAAGCTATCCCGACCTTTTCCAGCCCTACGGCGGATTCCCGGACGGCGTGAAGGTGGAGAACGGCTACGTCACGCTGCCGCCGTTGCCGGGCATCGGGTTCGAAGGCAAATCCGACCTGATCGCAGAGATGCACGCGTTGGCCTCCTGAACAGGTTCAGTAGCGTTTGCTATAAATAAATGAGCATTAAGCGCTTTTGGGATAAGCGCTGGAGGGTTATTTGATGCATGGGCTGTATCCCCGCCGCCGCCAGCGCTCTCCGCGGTTCAGTAAGCGGCCGATGAGGCGATCAGGCGCCGGGCCGGGGGCGGCGGCAGCGCTCCGGGGCTGCCTGCTGTGCCGGATGCGCTGGCGTCCGAGTCTCCCGGCAGCCGGAACTGCGCCACCATGCGCGACAGCGACTCGGCCTGAAACTTGAGGCTATCGGCTGCTGCCGCGCTTTCTTCCACCAACGCGGCGTTCTGCTGCGTGACCTGGTCCAGCTGCTGCACGGCATCGCCCACCTGGTTGATGCCGCTGGATTGCTCGGCACTCGCCGCGCTGATTTCCGACAGCAGCGTGGACACCTGCGTGACCTGCGCCACGACATCGGCCATGGTGCGTCCGGCCTGTGCCACCAGATCGGCGCCGGTACTCACCCGGGAAACGCTCGATTCGATCATGGCCTTGATCTCCTTGGCCGCCTCGGCCGAGCGTCCTGCCAGCGAGCGCACCTCGCTGGCCACCACGGCAAAGCCTCGTCCCTGCTCGCCGGCGCGGGCCGCTTCGACCGCAGCATTCAGCGCGAGGATGTTGGTCTGGAAGGCGATGCCGTCGATCACCCCGATGATCTCCGCCATCCGGCCGGAGTTCTGCTGAATGTCCTGCATGGTGGACACGACGTTGCCCACCACCGTACCGCCCTGCGTCGCCACCGCCGATGCGCCCGAGGCCAACTGGTGGGCACGCCGCGCAGAGTCCGCGTTCTGCTGCACGGTGGAGGTCAGCTCTTCCATCGATGCCGCCGTCTGTTCCAGGTTGCTGGCCTGCTCTTCGGTGCGCTGGCTGAGGTCGGCATTGCCGTTGGCGATCTGCACCGAGCCCGTGGCGATGGAGTCTGCGCTCGTGCGGACGCTGCCCACGATCTGCACCAGGCTGGCATTCATGCGCTGCAAGGCGTTCAGCAACTGGCCGACTTCGTCCTTGCTGTTCGCTTCGATGTGCGACGTCAGGTCGCCGGCTGCGACCGTCTCCGCGATCTGCACCGCGCGACCGATCGGGCGGGTGATGGAGCGCGTGATGAGCCAGCCCAGCAGCAGCGACATGACCACGGCCACCCCGGTGATCCCGACGATGAACTGAAAGCCCGACTGAACCTGGCGGTCGGCCCCCTCGCTGGCTTTGTCCATCTGTACCTGCTGGTGCTCGGACATCTTGTCGATTGCCGCCATGTATGCGAGTTGATGGCCGCGCAGCGTGTTGGCCAGCACGGCCTTGGCCTGGTCCGTCTGGTTGGCGCGCACCAGGCCGAGGAACGTGTCGACGTCTCTCACGTAGGGAATGCGCAGTTCCAGGGTGTCTGCCAGCAGCTTCTTTCCGGCGTCGCTCTGCACGGTCGGGCTCAGCGTGGCGTACTTGCCGTTGATGAGCTCGCGGCTCCCCTCCATGCTCTTGATCTCCTGAGTCCGCTGTGTGGGGTCTTCGAAGATCACCAGATTGCGCACGTAGCGGGCCTGCTGATCCACCTCGTCCGAAATTTCGTTCAGCAACCGGACTTTGGCGTAGTAGTCCTTGGTCACCAGCGTCAGCGCCTGGTTGACGTTGTTCAGTGCCGACATGGCGATGCCCGACACCAGGATCAGCAGCGCGATGGTCGCCAGGAACGCCAGCGTGATGCGGGTGCCGATGCGAAGGTTTCCGAAAAATCGGTCGTTCATGGGAGTGACTCCTTCTTTCTTGCAACAGAAAAAAATAGACCAGCCGCTTTTTCATGGCGGGTTCGAGTGGTGCTTGGGATTTGCTTCACTTCATGAGGTGGCCGCTGACGCTTCGCCCCTGGGGCCAGCCGCTTCGGTTTCTAACCTCCCGCCTTTCCATCTGCGTGGAAACTGGCTGTATGTACTGCAACGTTATTCGTAAGATTATGTTTCAAGGTTTTAAACCAAAAGCGAATTTTTGGAAAGCGACCCGCGTCAATCTCATCTGCCTTGCCCGGCGAAGAATGTGGCGGCCCGCCATCTTCCGGCGGGTGGCGGGGCTTTTTCCCACCCGTCCAAGGGGGTGCTTTCGCGAAAACGTCCAACCATGAAAAAAGCCTGCCTCCGCAAAATGCGGAGGCAGGCTTTTTCGTTGGCGCCCGCCCGAAGGGCAGGGCGGGTTACAGCGAGTCGATGAAGCTGCGCAGCTTGTCGGAGCGGCTCGGATGCTTGAGCTTGCGCAGCGCCTTGGCTTCTATTTGGCGAATGCGCTCGCGCGTCACGTCGAACTGCTTGCCGACTTCTTCCAGCGTGTGATCGGTGGACATCTCGATGCCGAAGCGCATGCGCAGCACCTTGGCTTCGCGCGGCGTCAGGCCGTCCAGAATGTCCTTCACCACATCGCGAAGGCCGGCCTGCATGGCGGCGTCGATCGGGGCGGTGTTGGCACCGTCTTCGATGAAGTCGCCCAGGTGGCTGTCGTCGTCGTCGCCGATCGGCGTTTCCATGGAGATCGGCTCTTTGGCGATCTTCATGATCTTGCGGATCTTGTCTTCCGGAATCTCCATCTTGGCCGCCAGGATGGACGCATCGGGCTCGAAGCCGAACTCCTGCAAATGCTGGCGGCTGATGCGGTTCATCTTGTTGATCGTCTCGATCATGTGCACCGGGATACGAATGGTGCGTGCCTGATCGGCGATCGAACGCGTGATGGCCTGGCGGATCCACCACGTGGCGTACGTCGAGAATTTGTAGCCGCGGCGGTATTCGAACTTGTCCACGGCCTTCATCAGGCCGATGTTGCCTTCCTGGATCAGATCCAGGAACTGCAGGCCGCGGTTCGTGTACTTCTTGGCGATGGAGATCACGAGGCGCAGGTTGGCCTCGATCATTTCCTTCTTGGCATCGCGCGAGGACGATTCGCCCTCGTTCATGCGCTTGTTGATGTCCTTGAGCTGGGGCAGCGGCACCACGACGCGTGCCTGCAGGTCCATCAGGCGCTGCTGCAACTCTTGCACGGGCGGAATATTGCGCTGCAGCACGGTGCTCCAGGGCTTGCCCGAAGCCGCTTGCTTCTCCACCCACTTCAGGTTGAGCAGGTTCGGTGGGAATTCCTTGATGAAGGTTTCCTGCGGCATGCCGCACTTGTCCACGATGATGCGGCGCAGCTCGCGCTCTTTCTTTCGCACGTCGTCCACCTGGCCGCGCACCATGTCGCACAGCTTTTCGATGGTCTTGGCGGTGAAGCGGATGGTCATCAGCTCGGCCGACAGGGCCTGCTGGGCCTTCATGTACGCGGGCGTGCCGTAGCCTTCCTTGTCGTAGATCTTGTGGACCTTTTCGAACAGGTCGCGCATGGTGTCGAAGCGCGACAGGGCTTCGCGCTTGAGCTCTTCCAGCTTCTTGGTCAGCGCCTTGGAGCCACCCTTGCCGTCGTCATCGTCTTCTTCGTCGAATTCGTCGAAGTCTTCTTCGGCCACGTAGTCATCGGCTTCGTTGGGGTTGGAGAACCCGTCCACGATGGTGGAGATGACCACCTTGCCTTCGCGAATCTCTTCGCCCATGTTCAGGATCTCGGCGATGGTGGCGGGCGATGCGCTGATCGCCTCCATCATGGCCTGCAGGCCGCCTTCGATGCGCTTGGCGATTTCGATTTCGCCTTCGCGGGTCAGCAGCTCGACCGTGCCCATTTCGCGCATGTACATGCGGACCGGGTCGGTCGTGCGGCCGAATTCGCTGTCCACGGTGGACAGGGCGGCTTCGGCTTCCTCTTCCGCTTCTTCGACGGTCGCCGCAGTGGGCGTCACGTTGTTCTGGAAGAGCGTTTCGGCGTCGGGCGTCTGCTCGTACACGGCCACACCCATGTCGTTGAGCATCGTGACCACGACTTCCATCGTCTCGGCATCGACCAGCTTGTCGGGCAAGTGATCGGAGATTTCGACCTGCGTCAGGTAGCCGCGGGTCTTGCCGAGCGTGATCAGGGTCTTGAGGCGCGAGCGGCGCTTGGCCAGGTCTTCCTCGGACAGGACGGTCTCGTCCAGACCGAATTCCTTCATCAAGGCGCGTTCCTTCGCCTTGCTGATCTTCATGCGCAGGGGCTTGACCTTCTCGACCGTGGCCGCGGCAGGGGTCGCCGCCGCTTCGGCTTCCGGTTCGCCTTCGAGGTCGGACTCGATGTCCGACAGGTCGGCATCGTCGCCCACCGGATCGTCGTCTCCGCCAGCCTTGGGCTTGCGGCCGCGCTTGGCGGGCGTCTTGTCGGCAGCGGCGCCGGCGGCCTTGGCGGGGCGGCCAGGGCGCTTTTTGGGCGCATCGTCGTCGGCGGGGGCCGCTGCGGCCTTGGCGCGGGCGGGCTTCTTGAGTTCTTCGGAGGCTTCGGCCTTGTCAGAGGACTTGTTCACGGGCACGGTGTTGACTTTCTTGGCGGCTGGAGCAGCGGCGACCAGAGCCTTCGCGGGCTCGGTCGCTGCGGCTTTGGCAGCAGGTTTGGAAGCGGCCTTGGCGGCGGTGCCTGGGGCGGACTTGGGCGACTTCGCGGACTTTTGAGCAGGCATGGGCACCTCGGGATCAAAAACGGACACAAAGAAAACGCAAGCGCCATGGTTCCCGGCGCGGGTGGCACGGCAAAGGCCGGAGCCTTCGCGGTTCGAGGGAGCGACCCTCGGGGCAAGATGTGTGGGCGAACATTTGGTGTGCAGTCCTTGCGGTGTGAAGGGCGGTCGTGCGTGTGTGTCACTGTTGCCCGGCCCGGAGGTGCTGCTGTCGCTCTTGCCGATGAACCTTAAATTATAGCGGCGTGCCGTTTTTTCAAGCCGGTTTGAGCGAAATTCCGCGCAAAGCCTTGAGCCGCTGCTCCAGCACCTGGTACTGCGCGAGCGCGGCAGGGTCGCGCGCCGCGAGAAGGATGAGCGCGCTCTGCTGGCGCTTGAACTCCTCGATGAGCATGCGGTCGAGCAGGTCGCGCAGCTCTGCGCGCAGCTCTTGCACGTCGCCCTCGGTCTGGGCATGCGAGCCGGTCATCACCCGCTCTGCCAGCGCTTCGCACTCGTGCCCGCGCAGGCTTTCCCGCAGCACCGCCCAGGCGAGCGGACCATGTTCGTGCAACTGGCCCTCCAGCCAGGTAAAAAGCGGCCCGTGCGGCGCCGGCTGGGCGCACAGCACGGCATGTTCTTCGTGCGCCAGTTCTTCCAGAAACTCCATGTGCGACAACAAAAGCCGCGCCGCATGGTCGGTGCGGCTTGCGGCCGGGGTGCGTGGCAGCCGCGGCTGGATGGGCCGCTCGTCTTCCTTGTTCCAGCGTCCCTTGCCTTTCCAGTCCCCGTTGTTTTTGCGAAACGGTTTGGCGGCGTAGCCGTAGCCGCCGGACGGTTCACCGGCAGGCGCCCATCCCGCATCCTGCGGCGGGTGGCTCCATGGCGGCTCGTCGGCATAGCCCGAAGGCGCCTGGCCGCCACCGGCCGCCCGGTGTGCTCCGCCCCCGCCCTGGCGGCTCGCGTCCTGTGCGGCGGCCTGGTTCCACAGGTCGGACAGGTCGCGGGCATCCAGTTGCCCCAGTTCGGCTAGTTCGGTCAGCAGCTGCCGCTTGAGCGCTCCGTCGGGCAAGGCGGACCACAAAGGCCTGGCGTTGCTCACCATGTGGGCCCGGCCCTCGGCGGTGCCCAGGTCGCAGTTTTCGCGGGCGGCTTCGATCAGGAACCGGCTGAGCGGCAATGCCTCGCCCACATGGCGCGCGAAGGCATCGGTGCCATGTTCGCGGATGAAGCTGTCGGGATCGTGCTCGGCCGGCAGAAACAGAAATTTCACGCTGCGCGTGTCGGTGGCGTAGGGCAGGGCGCCGTCGAGCGCTTTGCGCGCCGCGCGCCGCCCGGCCGCATCGCCGTCGAAGCTGAACACCACCGTGTCGGTAAAGCGGAACAGCTTGTGCACATGGTCGGCCGTGCAGGCCGTGCCCAGTGTCGCCACTGCGTTCGGAAACCCTAGCTGCGCCAGAGCGACCACGTCCATGTAGCCCTCGGTGACGAGGGCATAGCCGTGTTCCCGGATGGCGGTGCGCGCCTCGAACAGGCCGTAGAGTTCGCGGCCCTTGTGGAAGACGGGGGTTTCGGGGGAGTTGAGGTACTTGGGCTTGTCGTCGCCCAGCACGCGCCCGCCGAAACCGATGCATTCGCCCTTGACGTTGCGGATCGGGAACATCACGCGGTCCCGAAAACGGTCGTAGCGCTTGCCGTCTTCCTCGTTCACGATGACCAGGCCGCTTTCGGCCAGCAGCGGGCTGTCGTATTCGGGAAACACGCTGGCCAGATTGCGCCAGCCTTCGGGCGCGTAGCCCAGCCCGTAGCGCTTGGCCACCGTGCCGGAGACGCCGCGCCCCTTGAAATAGCCCACGGCCCGTGGCGAGTCTTTCAGGTGCTTGCGAAAGGATTCGACCGCTTTTTCGAGTACGTCCGTGAGCGTGGCCTGCTTTTGCCGCTGTGCGGCGGCCCGCTCGCGCTCTTGTGGAGAAACATCGTCCTGCGGCACCTGCAGGCCCACCTGCTGGGCCAGGTCCTGAACGGCTTCCACGAAGCCCATGCCTGCGTGGTCCATGAGAAAGCCGATGGCATTGCCGTTCTTGCCGCAGCCGAAGCAGTGATAGAACTGTTTGGACGGGCTGACGCTGAACGAGGGCGATTTCTCCCCGTGGAAGGGGCACAGCCCCATGAAGTTGGCGCCTCCCTTCTTGAGCTGCACGTAGCGGCCGACGATGTCGACCACATCGACGCGGGCGAGCAATTCCTGGATGAACGACTGGGGGATGGACACCCTGCGATTGTCCCCCAAGGTGCCGACACCGTCGCCGGGCAGCGGTCAGCGCCCTTGAGCGCGCGCCTCGCGCGGGCTCATGCCGAAGCGGCGCTTGAACATCCGCTGGAAGGTGGACGGGTCGGAAAACCCGCAGCGCAGCGCGATGTCCGACAGGCTGGCCCGAGCGGCCAGGCCCGCGCCGTCGTGGACCGTCACCTGCTGCCAGGCCGCTTCCAGCCGGGCGGTCCAGATCGCCGAGGCCACGCCCTCGCCATGGCGGGCGAACAGGCGGTACAGCGAGGCACGCGAGCATTCCAGCAGCACCGCGAGCCGTTCGGCATCGAACTCCCGATCGCCGCAATGGCGCCGGATCAGTCCCCAGGCAGCGTGGTGAAGGCTGTCGTCGAACCGGCCGGCGTCGGGTTCGAGCCCGGCGCCCTGCGATGCCTGCAGCAGCGCGAGGGCCATGTCGGCACAGGCCTTGATGGCCACGGCACGTTCGCCGGTCCCCATGCGAGGTGCCTCGCGCCAGGTGGCGGCCATTTTTGCGCGAGAGGATGATGGACAGGTTCCGGTGGCGGGAGCGACGCACCTGTACCGGCCGCGCGTAGTCCACCAGGTACAGCATGCCCGCCGAGATGTGCTGGGTTTCGTGGTTGTCCCGAGTGGCCCAGTCGCATTCGGCCATCAGCGACAGGGCGAAATCATCGGCGCCGTCTTGCCGGCACATCGCTTCGGTGCGAACGGCATGCATGGCTTGACTGGCGTGCTCGACCAGGTCGGCCCCGTTGCCCGCGATACGAGGCTCGGTGTCTCAGAACGTTTGGAAGAGCCCGTGGCCGTCGACATGGCGTGCAAAAACCCTGATCCAACCCAGTTGATGCGCGCGGGGCGAAGCGTCACGATTCGTCGGTGCAGCGGTGGAAATGGTCGCCGTTTGCTGCGTATGAAACGCCTCATGCGCCCCATCAACGGTTCGGCCGTGCCGAAGGACAAGCCATGCATTCCATCGACAGCGCTTTCGATCCGCGATGGCACGTTGGCAGCGAGGGCGCTACCCATGAAGTTCGTCACCTTGAGCGCCGGCCGGGACCGGTCCATCGCGCTGGCCGCAGACGGTGCAGCCTACGGTTGGGGCGGCGTCAAGCGGCTCGGCGTCCAACTGCCGCCCGGCTACCCCGGTGAGCTGTGCATGTCCAGCCCCACCGAGATCGGCCACAACCGCTACGCGCAGCCGCAGCCCCAGTGGCTGAACGCGGGCCTGCCGTTCGCCGCGGTGCACGATGGGCATTCCCACACGCTGGCCGTGCGCGAGTGCGGCGCCGTGGTGGCTTGCCGGCCCGTGGTGTCGCCGGAGCAGGGGGCCGACCGCGTGGGTGTGGCGGACCTGCCCGCATCGGCCATTCAGGTGGCGCAGACCGAGGCAGCCGCATTCGCGCTGCAGGCCGACGGCACGGTGTGGTCCTGGGGCATGGCGGCGTATGGGCAACTGGGCACTGAAAGAGTCCGCCTTGCCCGTGCGCGTGCAACTGCCTGCGCGCGCCGTGCAGGTCGCGGCGGGCGATACGCACAGCTTCGCGGTGGATGCGCAGGGTCGCCTCTGGGCCTGGGGCTCCAACCAGTACGGACAGGCCGGCGATGGCGCCAGGCGCTATTTCACCCAGCCCGTGCGGGTGCGCACCGGTTTCGCGGTGGCGCAGGTGGATGCGGGCATGTTCTATACGGTGGCGCTGTCGCGGCAGGGCGATGTGTTCGCCTGGGGATGGAACGGAATGGGTCAGCTGGCGCAGGACGGCGCGGCCTTTTCCGCCAAGCCGTTGCGCGTGCAGGGCCTGCGCGGCGTGCTGCAGCTGGCCGCTGGCACGGGCCACGTGCTGGCGCGCACCGATGCCGGACTGTTCGCCTGGGGCGATAACCGCTCGTCCGCTTGCGGCGCCTTCCCGTCCGTCGCCGTGCAGGCGCGGCCCCATCCCATCGCCTTCGCCTGAAAGCCCCGCCATGACCGATTTTTCATCGACCACGGCGCCCACGCGGCGCGGCAGCCTGCAGTGGATGTTCGGCCTTTCTCTGGGCAGCGTCATTGCGCCGCTGGCCGGTTGCGGCGGCAGTTCGGCAGGACCCACGGCGGACACGCTGCCCGAGCCCGTGGCGCTGTCGTCCTCCGGCGGCCAGCTCAGCCTGGACCTGTTCGCGCGCTACGGTGCGCAGCCGCTTCGCATCGCGAATGCGCAGCCGCCCGCCTACCCCGGCGTGGCCACGACCGTGCAGACCGCGCTGCGCAGCTTCAACGGCCAGTACATGGCGCCCACGCTGCATCTGCAGCCCGGCGACACGCTGCGCATCCGCCTGGTCAACGAGTTGCCCGCGAACGTGAAAGGCCAGTCGTCGCTCGACTACCTCAATCACCAGAACAGCACCAATCTGCATTTCCACGGCCTGCACGTCGATCCGCGCGAGATCCGGCCCGGCGTGTTCGGCGACTACGTGGTGGACATGGCCGAGGCCGGCGTGCTGCCCGGCGCCAGCCGCCAGCACGAGGTGGCCATTCCCGCCGACCACACCAATGGCATCTACTGGTACCACCCCCACCTGCACGGCTCGTCCAACGTGCAGGTCTCCAGCGGCATGTTCGGCGCGATCCTCATCCACGATCCGAAGGACACCTTCATCGACACGCCGGACATCCGCGAGCGGGCGATCCATGTGCACAAGGTCAACCTGACGGGCGATGGCAAGACGGAGTCGTTCTACGACTCCATCCGCACCGCCACGTCGGGCTTTCTGCTCAACGGGGCCTACCAGCCCACCATCGTGATGCGGCCGGGCGAAGTGCAGCAGTGGCACCTCATCAACACGGCGTCGTTCTACCCGTTCAACCCCGTGCTGGACGGCCATACGCTGTGGGCTTACGCCAAGGACGGCAACGTGTTCGACCGCCGTTTCAAGCCCATCAACGCGGCGACTTCGGGGCAGTTCGACAACGCGCACTGGCCCGGCAATGCGCTGTACCCCGGCAACCGCCATTCGGTCGTGGTGAAGGCCAGCGATGTGCCGGGCACGTACTACCTGCGCGCGTCCAATGCACCTTCCAGCGAGGCCCAGGAGGAGATCGTCGCGCGCATCGTGGCGGAGGGCACGCCGCTGTCCACCCCGCTGCCCCAGCCCGCGCGCCTGCCGCGCTACGCCGAGCACGCGCCCATCACCGACGAAGAGCTGGCGAGCCACGGCGGCAAGCAGCGCAGCCTGGTGCTCGCCGTGCAGCCCAAGACCAGCGAGCGCCTGGCCCGGCCCATTCCGGCCGGCGAGGGCTGGTTCATTCCGCTGTCCGATGGCGTGGCGGGCTTCACCGACACCGTTTTCTCGTCGGGCGATGCCTCGCCGCAGGCGCGGCTGTCGCCCTTCCAGTCGTCCCTGACGGCCACGCAGACGGTGGCCCTGGGCGCGGTGCAAGAGTGGACCATCCAGAACCTGAATGGTTACCCGCACCCGTTCCACATCCACGTCAACGACAGCTACGTGGTCCGGGTCAACGGTGAATCCGTCCAGCCCTACTGGGCCGACACCCTGCCGGTGCCGCCCATGGGGAGCATCACGTTTCGCATGCGTTTCACCGACTTCCACGGCCAGTTCGTCTGGCATTGCCACGCGCTCGACCACGAAGACCTCGGAATGATGCAACTGGTGCACGTGGTCGCCTGACGCCAGCGCCACCGCTACCGAACGACAACCGACACAAAGAGAGAGGGGAGAAGAAGCGAAGAGCGCGGCGTGGCCCGGTGCGGTGCATCGGGCCCCAGCAGCCTGAATCCCTCGCAAGACGGCTCCGTCCCATGGTGCCCACGGTCGAGCAGATCGTGATTGATCCCGCAGAAATGGGCGTAAGCTATGCGTTCGACCGCTCCCGTGCCGCCATGAAGTCGCCTTCCTCTCCCACTTCCGCCTGCACCGCTTGCCGAGATGGCCAAGCGCTGGATTTCGATTTCACGATGGCTTTTCAGCCCATCGTCGATGTGCGCGACCGCACCGTGTACGCCTACGAAGCGCTGGTGCGGGGCCTGGACGGCAGTTCGGCGCAAAGCATCCTGGATCAGGTGACGCCGCAGAACCTCTATGCCTTCGACCAGGCCTGCCGGGTGAAGGCGGTCGAGCTGGCGGCATCGCTCGCCATGACGTGCCGCCTGAGCATCAACTTCCTTCCCAACGCGGTGTACCAGCCCGAGGCCTGCATCCGCGCCACGTTGCAGGCCGCACAGCGCTGCGGCTTTCCGACCGAACGCATCATCTTCGAGATCGCCGAGCGCGAAAACCTGCTGGACAAGGCGCATCTGCAGGGCATTCTGCGTGCCTACCGCCGCCATGGCTTCCTGACCGCCATCGACGATTTCGGCGCCGGGTATTCCGGCCTCAACCTGCTGGCCGATTTTCAGCCCGACCTGCTCAAGATCGACATGGCGCTGGTGCGCGGCATCGACAGCGACCCGGTGCGGCAGGCCATCGTGCGCAGCATCGCCGGGCTGTGCGAAACCCTTCATGTGCAGGCCCTGGCCGAAGGCGTCGAAACCGCCGAGGAACTCACGGCCTTGCGCGGGCTGGGCATTCACCTGTTCCAGGGCTATCTGTTCGCACGGCCTGCGCTGGAGCGCCTGGCACAAGTGCAGTGGCCGGACGGGGATCCGCCCGCAGGCTGACCGACCGACCGACCGACCGACCGACCGATCGATCGGCGGCAGTGCCCCGCCAGGGGTTTACACGGCACGCCGCTTGAAAGATGCTCGGCCTTCGTTCCAACCAACGCGTTGCCGCATGACCTTCGATCCTGCCGTTCTCCAGGCCTTCGCCCCCACCGGCGTGCTGCGCGCCTCCATCAACCTGGGCAATCCCATCCTGGCGAAAGCCGGCGCACCGGGGGAAGACCCATCGGGCGTGTCGGTCGATCTGGCGCGGGCCTTCGCCGATCGCCTGGGCCTTCCGATCGCGTTTGCGGTGTTCGACGCGGCGGGCAAGTCGGTGGAGGCCGTCACGCGGGAGCAGGCCGACATCGGCTTCTTCGCGGTGGACCCGTTGCGGGGTGCCGGCATCGCGTTCACGGCGCCGTACGTGCTCATCGAAGGCTGCTACCTCGTTCGGGAGGACTCACCGCTGCAGGCCAACGAAGCGGTGGACCGGCCCGGGCACCGGATCGTCGTCGGCAAGGGCAGCGCCTACGACCTGTACCTGAGCCGCGAACTGAAGGCGGCCACCTTGGTGCGCGCACCGACCTCGCCCGCGGTGGTGGACACCTTCCTGGCCGAGGGCGCCGACGTGGCCGCAGGCGTCAAGCAGCAGTTGCAGGCAGACGCCGCGCGTGCAGGCGGCGGGCTTCGCCTGCTGCCGGGCCGCTTCATGGTCATCCAGCAGGCCATGGGGCTGCCGAAAGGGCGCGGCGCGACCGCAGCGGGCGTACTGCACGCTTTCCTGGAGGAGGCCAAGGCCGGCGGCTTGGTGCAGCAGGCGCTGGAACGGCACGGGATTCAGGGCGCATCCGTGGCCCCTGCCCAGGCGCCTGGTGACTCAGTGGTTTGATTTGCTATTGTTTTTATAGCTACATGCCGGCGTATTCATTGCGCTGGAGGCTTTTTTGATCCTATGCGCCTGTGGCGTCCGGGTCGTCCGTGCTGTCCGAGTCCTTCCGCCCGTCCTGCACGGTGCTCGCGGGCGATGGCAAGCGGCGCAACCGCCGTACCCATCCATGCCGGCCGGCGCGCCGCACTGCGGATTCCGCCCGGCCGCGCATAAGATCGCTGCGGCAGAAACAAGAGGCTTGGCGCATCCTGCGGCGGCCCGCTGCCATCCATCGACAAAGAGGAGACAACCCATGAAAAAAACGTTCTGCCTGCTGGCCACCGCCTTCGCCGTGGCGGGTGCCGCATCCACGGCGTCGGCCGAGGTGTATCCCAAGGAATCGCTGCTCAAGGCCAACAAGGAATCGGCGGGCGGCGGCAAGGGCACGCTGGCGGGCGAATACGCCTTCACGCGCGACAAGGCGCTCAAGGACCAGGCCATCAAGGAAATCAGCTGGCTCACGCTGCAGCCCGGCGACTCCATCGGCTACCACAAGCACACCAGCAACGAGGACACCTACGTGATCGTCTCCGGTCGCGGCACGTTCAAGGACAAGGATGGCATGGACGTGCCGGTGAAGCCCGGGGAGGTGACCATCGTGCGCAAGGGCGAATCGCACGGGCTGACCAACACCGGCACCGAGCCGCTGGTGTTCCTGGACGTGATCGCCGAGCAATAGCCTTTCCCTGCCGCGTTGGCGGTGGCATCGGCCACCCTGCAAAAGAGCACCGCCCGGGTGCTCTTCTTCCATGCCTTGGCCACGGCGCGGATCGCCTGCCGCGCAGGCGGCTTTCAGTGCCCCATCACCACGCCTTCGCGGCGCGGGTCGGCGCCGCCCAGCCACATGGGCTGGCCGTGCACTTCGGCGCGGGTGATGGCCTGCAGGCCGCTGGTCATGTTCATCTCGCGCACCTCGGCACCCCGGGCGCGCAGGGCTTGCACGGTGGCCGGCGGGAAGCGCTTTTCCTCCAGCATCGTCGGGCCGTTGAGCGAGCCGAAGTTGGGCAGGTTGATGGCCTGCTGCGGCATCAACCCCCAATTGAAGATGCCGTAGAGCGTCTTGGCCGTGTAGTGGATGATGAGCGCGCCGCCGGGGCTGCCGCCGCTCATCACCACCTGGCCGGTCTGCTTGTCGAACACCAGCGTGGGCGCCATCGAAGAGCGCGGGCGCTTGCCGGGTTCCATGCGGTTGGCGATGGGCTGGCCCTGCGCATGCCAGGTCGGCCAGCGCGAGGCGGCCGGGGTTGGTCGGGTGGCCCTGCACCTTGGCGACGATGGCCTGGGCCACTTCACCTTCGAGCAGCGCCTTGGAGCCGTTGCGAGCGATGTCCTTGAGCACGGCCGCCAGTTCGGGGTTCTTGAGCACATGGCCCACGGGCCAGGGTTTGTCGGCTGCGTCGAAGAAGTACGCACGCGCGGTCGGGTCCTGGGCCAGGTATTTTTCGTCGGCCAGCAGCGTGTTCAGGCGCGGGCTCACCTTGAAGCCGCTTTCCGCCAACTGGATGGCCGGCTGGAACAGCGATGCCCAGGGCAGCTTGCCGTGCTCCTTGTGCGCCAGCTCCAGCATGCGCACCGCGCCGGGCGTGCCCACCGAGCGGCCCCCGACGACGCCGTCGTAGAAAGCGACCGGCTTGCCGCCCGGCCCGAGAAACAGGTTTTCATTGGCGGCAGCCGGGGCCGTTTCGCGGCCGTCGTAGGCCTCGACCTTGCTGCCGCTCGAGTGCAGCAGAAAGGCCCCGCCACCGATGCCGCTCGACTGCGGCTCGACCAGCGTGAGCACCATCTGCACCGCGATGGCAGCATCGATGGCCGAGCCTCCGGCCTTGAGAACCTGGTAGCCCGCGTCGCTGGCGAGCGGATTGGCGGCAGCGACGGCGAACTTCTGCGTCGCCCAGCCGGGCTTTTCGGTGTAGCCGGAGGCGGCTTCGGGCTGGTCGGGCTGGCTGGGTGGCGTGTAGCTCAGCCGGGGGCTGGTGCCGCAGGCCGCGAGGAGAGCGCCGCGGCAGCCAGAATGGCCAGCCTTGCGGCGGGCAGATGCTTGTTGTTCATGGCGGTCTCCCTGTTTGAGGTGGGCGCCATGGTAAGGCGCAGGGCGGGCTTGGGACGCGGGTGCTACACCCGGCTACCCGATGGCCGGGAGAGGACGCGCCCAAGGCGATGCGCTGCAATGGCTTTGAGAGTGTTTTAGGGCTCCAGCACAATAAATACGGCGGCATATTGCTATCAATTAAATAGCAAATGTGTGAGAAGAATGCATGGGTTCAGAGATCCCGCACGGGCCCCGCGCGGCGGTCTTCCACGACGAAACGGGCCTGGGTGGACGCGCCGCTGTCGGCCCGCAGCGGATCGTCCACCGTGCGCAGCGTGTTCGTCCACCGGCCCGGCGTGACGTCGGCCATTCCCCAGCCGCGCTGGTCGCATCGCGCGAGCAGCACATGCGGGTTGTGGCGGGCGATGGCATCCAACTTCTCTTGCGTGGTGCTGGAGCGCGAACTGATGGAGGTGCTGCAAAACTCGCTGGCCAGGATGCGGGCCGAGCGGCCGGCAGGAGCGGATGCGGGTGCGGATGCGGAGCTTGCCTCTTCGGGCGGCGCGAATACGTTGCACACATAGTTCTGGTGAATGTCGCCTCCCAGCAGCACGGTATTGCGGGGCGCATGCCGGGCCAATGACTCCAGCAGCCGCTGCCGAGCGGCAGGGTAGCCGTCCCAGCTGTCGGCCGATTGCACGCCGGAAGGGTAGTGGCGCTGCGAAAACAACGTCTGCTGCGCGATCACGCTCCAACGGGTGCCGCTGCCGTCGGCGCTGCCCCGGCTGTCGGCCGCCAGGCCCGCGTCCAGCCAGCGCTCCTGCGCGGCACCCAGAAAGCTGCGCTGCGGGGCCTGCAGCTCGGCGCAGTCGGCAGGCAGCACGGTGCCCGCACCGCTGGAGCCTTCGGCCCGGCAGGCCTGGCGGTCGCGGAACTGGCGGGCGTCCAGCAGGTGGATGTTCGCCAGCCGCCCCCACGGCAGTGCGCGATACACCTGCAGCGCGCCGAATCCGCTGGCGGCCAGGCTCGCCGCGCGCAGCGGCGTGTGCTCGTAGAAGGCCTGCCATGCGGCCGTGCGCATCGCCATGAAGTCGGCCGCATCGCCCAGTCCATGGGCGCCCGTGTAGTCGTTTTGCACCTCGTGGTCGTCCCAGGTGCTTGCCCAGGGGCAGATCGCGTGCGCGGCCTGCAGCGCGGGGTCGCTTTTGTGCAGCGCGTACCGGTCGCGGTAGTCGGCCAATGTCTGCGCCAGGCGCAGGCCGTGCACGCGCGCCAGCCCGGCGGGGTCCTTGGGGCTCGCGTATTCGTACATGTAGTCGCCCAGGAACAGCACCAGGTCCGGCGCCTGGCGGCAGACGTCGTTCCACGCGGCGTAGTGGCCGTGTTCCCAGCGCTGGCACGACGCGAATGCGATGCGCAGGCGCGGTTCCAGTTCGCCCGGCGCAGGCGCGGTGCGCGTGCGGCCGGTGGCGCTGACGGCATCGCCCAGCAGGAACCGGTAGTGGTACCAGCGTCCAGGGGCGAGGCCCTGCAGTTCGACATGCACGCTGTGGGCAAACTCGGGCAACGCGGCGGCCGTGCCGCGCTGCACGATGCGGCGAAAGGCGTCGTCGTGCGCCACCTCCCACCGCACGGGGATCGGGCGGCTCCATGCGCCGGGCTCGGCGGGCATCAGGCGGGTCCACAGGACCATGCCGTCGGGCGAAGGGTCGCCGCTGGCCACGCCCAGCGCGAACGGGTCGTGCCGCGCGTCGCCTTGCCTGGCCATCGCCCATCGGGGCCAGGCGGCGGCGCTGGCCGCCCAGGCCGCTCGCTGCAGCATGCCCCGGCGCGAGAGCGAGGTGGGTGACGAGTTGGAAGGCGGGGGTGTCATGGGCAGGCGGGCTGGATACAGCCGGAGCAATGTTGAAGGCGAAAAGATAACCGATAACCGAGCGGTCAGGCGGCCGGCCCGGCTCAGGAGGCCATGACCCGGTTCTTGCCCGCGCGTTTGGCCAGGTACATGCCCTGGTCGGCGCGGCGTATGGCGTCGGTGCTGCTTTCCTTGTCGGCCAACTGGGCCACGCCCGCGCTGAAGGTGATGAGCACTTTCTCGCGGTCTTTCAGGAAGTATCGGGTGGTCAGCTCGCGCTGCAGCCGCGTCATGGCTTCCACGCCCTGGGTCAGGGCGGTGTCGGGCAGCACCAGCACGAACTCCTCCCCGCCGTAGCGTGCCAGCATGTCCTGCGGCCGCATCACCTCGCGCGTCACACCGGCCAGGTGCACCAGCGCTTCGTCGCCGGCCGTGTGGCCCAGTCGGTCGTTGATGAGCTTGAAGTTGTCCACGTCCAGCAGGGCCACGCACAGGGGGGAGCCGTTGCGCACGGCGCGGGCGATTTCGCGCTCCATCACCTCGTCCAGCCCCTTGCGGTTGAGCGAGCCGGTGAGCGGGTCGTGGCGGGCCTGGGCACTCGCGCGGTCCAGCTCTTCCTGCAGCTTGGCGATCTCTGCATGGCGGGCGTCGGATCGCTCGCGCAGGTCCTGCAATTCGTCGCGCGCGACCCGGCTGTCCAGCGCCATGGAACGCGTGGCGCTCATCACCTCTTCGAGCAGTGGCGTGATTTCCTGCAGGCTGGTGGCCTGGCCGATGCGCTCGGCGCAGTGCTCCATCTTGTCGTGGTACGTGCTGCTGGAGGCCGTGATCTGCACCAGCCTTTCGATGAAGGTGGCCAGCAGCTCCTTCATCTGTTCCTGCGCCTGCACGGTGCGTTCCTTGGCCTCGGTCTGCTTGAAGATCACATCCTTCAGGCGCCGCTGCACTTCGTCCAGGCGGCGCAGCGTGAGCGGCGGCGTGGAGGCGGCCATCAGCGCCTCGACCTGGCCCTGCAGCCAGCGGTCGTCCTGGCTCAGCACGGAGATGTTCTCGAACAGCATGTGCAGCAACTCGAGCAGGCTGGAGCGGATGGCGGCCTGGTCTTCGGTGGCGAACGACACCCGGTAGCTGAAGTTGTTCAGCATCAGTCCGAAGGTGGAGATCGGCGGCGAAGGCTGGCGCAGGAAATTCGTGAGCTGGGCCGCCAGTTCGAGCACCCGCGCATCGTCTTCGCCCAGGGCGGGCAGGGTGTTGTCGATGAGGCGGGCCAGTTGCTCGGTCAATTCCTCGGGCAGGTGCGTGGCGGCGGTGGGCTCTGCCGCAGCGCTGGCTGGTGCGGCCGCGATGCTGGCCAACCCCAGGTTCGCATAGCCCACGAACACGCTCTGCAACTGGGTCCAGTCGCTGTTTTCGATGGCCGATTCCAGCTGTCCCAGCAATCGCTTCTGGCCCGGCGTCTGGCCGGGCAGCACACGCAGGATGTGGCGCAGCGGTCCTTGCGGAAAAGGGGGTACGCTGGGGTTTCCAGCGATTTCGTCGTAGAGCGCCTGGTAGTTGTCAGGCGTCGGCGGCAAACGGCGCGCGGCCAGTTGCTTGAGGGTTTCTCGCGCGATTTCGGAAGGGGGGCGTTCGGCCATCTGGCGTGCACGGAAGGGCAAAGATGCGCGAGTGTGACAGACGGCGCACCGCTTGAACAGGCGCCGGCAGCCGGGCCGGGCGCACGCGCGTGCGCCGCGCCGAGCCCGGCGCTTGCAGCGGCAGCAGGCCGGTCAGTTCACCATCACGAGCTTGCCCATCACGCTGCGCGATCCCATGTGCGCATAGGCGGCGGGCAGTTGCGCCATCGGCATGGTGCGGTCGATCACCGGCTTGATCGCACCTTCGCCGTACCAGGCGGCCAGCTCCGCCATCATGGCGGCGTTGGCCTGCCGCTCGCGCTTGGAGAACTCGCCCCAGAACACGCCCACGATCGAGGCGCCCTTGAGCAGCGCCAGGTTCAGCGGCAGCGCTGGGATGGGCCCCGAGGCGAAACCCACCACCAGATAGCGGCCGCGCCAGGCGATCGAACGGAACGCCGGTTCGGTGAAGTCCCCGCCCACCGGGTCGTAGATGACATCCGGCCCCTTGCCGTCGGTCAGCGACTTGATCGCCTCGCGCAGGTTCTCCTCGGTGTAATTGATGACGGCATCTGCGCCCACGGACACGCACAGCTTGCATTTTTCTTCGGTCGAGGCCGCCGCGATCACGCGGGCGCCCATCTTCTTGGCGATCTGGATGGCGGCGGTGCCCACGCCACCGGCCGCCCCGAGCACCAATACCGTTTCGCCGGCCTTCAGTTGCGCGCGGTCCACCAGCGCATGGTGCGACGTGGCGTAGATCATGATGAATGCGGCCGCATCCACGTGCGAGAAGCCTTCGGGCAGCGGCATGCAGAGCGCTGCTGGCGCGACGGCATGCGTGCCGAAGCCGCCGGTGCCGGTCAGGCAGGCCACGCTCTGGCCCGGGCGCAGGTGCGTGACGCCTTCACCCACGGCCTCCACCACGCCGGCGTATTCCGAGCCCGGCACGAAGGGCAGGGGGGGCTTCATCTGGTATTTGTTCTGCACGATGAGCAGATCGGGGAAGTTCAGGCTGGCGGCCTTGATCGCGATCAGCACCTCGCCGGCCTTCGGCGCGGGCGTGGGCAGTTCGGTCCAGGCCAGGGCGTCGACGCCCGTCGGGTTGGTGCAAAGCCAAGCGTGCATGGGGAAGTCTCCTGTCGGTGTGGCCGCATGATAGGCGCGGGCAGGCGGGGTCCGAGTCCCAGGAGCGACGGCCGCCTGCCGTGCGGCCCGCAGGGAGCACGACAGGCGGCCGGTTCATGTCGGACGCGGCCTACAATCGCGCGCACCCTGCTTCCTGCCATCCATGAAGATCCTCATATCCAACGACGACGGTTACCAGGCACCCGGTATCGTGGCGCTGCACGATGCGCTCAAGACCATCGCGGACGTCGAGGTGGTGGCCCCTGAGCACAACAACAGCGCCAAATCTAATGCGCTCACGCTGCATTCGCCGCTGTACGTGCATCAGGCCGCCAACGGCTTTCGGTATGTGAACGGCACGCCGGCCGACTGCGTGCACATCGCGCTCACCGGCCTGCTGGGTTACCGGCCCGACCTGGTGGTTTCCGGCATCAACAACGGCGCCAACATGGGCGACGACACCATCTATTCGGGCACCGTCGGCGCCGCCATGGAGGGCTACCTCTTCGGCATCCCGGCCATCGCGTTTTCGCAGGTGGACAAGGGCTGGGGCGAGATCGAGTCCGCCGCCCGCAAAGCCCGCGAGATCGTCGAGCAGATGCAGGCGCAGAACCTGGTGGGCGAGGCGCCGTGGCTTCTCAACGTGAACATTCCCAATCTGCCTTTCGATGCGCTGCGCCCCCTGCGGCTGTGCCGGCTCGGGCGTCGGCATGCGGCCGAGCGCGTCATCGAGCAGCAGAGCCCGCGCGGTGAAGTCATGTACTGGATCGGCGGAGCCGGTGCGGCCAAGGACGACGCCGAGGGCACCGACTTCCATGCCACTGCTCAGGGCCATGTCGCCATCACGCCATTGAAGGTGGACCTGACCGACCATGAGAGCCTCGGCTACTGGGCGCAGACCGCTGCGCGCCTGGCGCCCGCCGCATCGGCCGAGCCCTCCGCACCCGAGGCGGCGCAAGCCCCATGACCCAGCGCCGCCCCGGCTTTCCCGCCCGCATCGACCTTCCTTCGGGCGCCGCACCCCGGCCTGCCTCGCAGCCGGCGCCGCGCCGCGACGCGCCCATGCCGCAGGGCGTGGGGCTGGATTCGGCCGCTGTGCGGGCCCGCATGGTGCAGCGCTTGGCGGCCTCGGGCATTGGCTCGCAGGCAGTTCTGCAGGCCATGGGATCGGTGGAGCGTCACCGGTTCGTGGACACCGCGCTGGTCAACCAGGCCTATGAAGACACCAGCCTGCCGATCGGCCTGGGACAGACCATCTCCAAACCCAGCATAGTGGCCCGCATGACCGAGCTGCTTCTCGGCGCGGAAGGGGCGCGTGCCGGCGGGCTGGGGCGCGTGCTGGAAATCGGCACCGGCTGCGGTTACCAAGCCGCCGTGCTGGGGCGCGTGGCCCGGGAGGTGTACACCATCGAACGCTTGCGCGCGTTGCACGAAAAGGCGCGCGACAACCTGCGCCCCTGGCGCCTCGCGAACGTGCACCTCATCTTCGGCGACGGCACGGTGGGCTATGCGAAGGGCGCGCCGTATGCGGCCATCATCGCCGCGGCAGGCGGCGAGACCCTCCCCCAGGCTTGGATCGAGCAACTCGCCGTGGGTGGCCGCCTCGTGGCGCCCATGGTGGGCGCCGGCGGCCACCAGGTGTTGCTCGTCATCGACAAAACGATGCACGGATTGAAACAGAACGTTTTGGAGGCCGTTCATTTTGTCCCCCTAAAATCGGGGATTGCCTGAAGGGATTGCTTATGTTGGTTACGCGTGGTCTTGTTGGTTGGGGTTCGATGGCGCTGGCGGCCTTGGTGCTGGCCGGTTGCGGCACCCGCGTCAACAGGGCACCGGTGGAAGATCGCGGTACGTCGACTTCCACATCCGCCTCCCAGCCCGGCATGGTGGTCGCTCCTGCGGCCAAGCCTTTGCCCGGTGCTGAAAACGCCGGCAAGCCCGGTTATTACATGGTCAAGCCTGGGGATACCCTCATTCGCATCGGCCTGGAAAACGGCCAAAGCTGGAAAGACATCGCCCGCTGGAACAGCCTGGACAACGCCAATCTCATCGAGGTCGGCCAGGTGCTTCGGGTCGTCGCCCCAGTGGCCACGCCTGCGCCCTCGGTGGCGGGCGATACCGGCGTTGTCACCCGCCCGGTGACCTCCTCGGCCATTGCGCCTGCCACTCCCGCCAGCGGCGCCAAGCCTGGGGGTTCCGCACCGGCAGTCGCTGCGGCACCGGCGCCCAGTCCAGCCCCTGCCACCGGTGGTGGCGAGGACGACATGGCGTTCATCTGGCCTTCGTCGGGCTCGCTGGTGGCGGGGTTCGATGAAGCGCGCAACAAGGGCTACGACATCGGCGGCAAGGCTGGCGACCCCGTCTTGGCCTCCGCGGATGGCCGCGTCGTCTATGCCGGTGCAGGCCTGCGCGGCTACGGCAACCTTGTCATCCTCAAGCACAACAACACCTACCTGACGGCCTATGCCCATAACCAGACCCTGCTGGTGAAGGAAGACCAGACGGTGCGCCGCGGCCAGAAGATCGCAGAGATGGGCAGCTCCGACACCGACCGGGTCAAGCTGCACTTCGAGATCCGGCGCCAGGGCAAGCCGGTGGATCCGTCCCGTTACCTGCCCGCGCGTTGATCACGCAGCCCTCCGGTACCGGCACACCCCTGGAGGGTGAAGCCGGCGCCGATGAACTGGAAGACGCTGCGGCCGAGGCCGTACCGGAGATTCGCCAGTTCTCCATCGGCGAAGCGCAGCACGGCGTGCGCCTGGACCGGGCGCTGGCCGATCAGGTGCCCGAGTTCTCGCGCAGCTATCTCCAGCAACTGCTGGCGCAGGGCAGCGTAACGCTGAACGGGCACGCCGCAGGCAAGCCCGCCTCCCGCGTCAAGGCGGGAGATGTGGTCGCCGTGGAGATGCAGCCGACCCAGCAGAGCCAGGCGTTCCGGCCCGAGCCGATGCCCATTGACGTGGTGTTCGAGGACGCGCACCTGCTGGTCATTCACAAGCCCGCCGGGCTGGTCGTGCATCCGGCCCCCGGCAACTGGAGCGGCACGCTGCTGAACGGCCTGCTAGCCCGCGATCCGAAAGCGCTGCTCGTGCCGCGGGCCGGCATCGTCCACCGGCTCGATAAGGACACCAGCGGCTTGATGGTCGTGGCGCGCGAGCGGGGCGTGATGGATTCGCTGGTGCGCATGATCGCTGCCCGCGAGGTCAGTCGGCAATACCTGGCCATCGGCCATCGGCCTTGGAGCGGGCCTGAACAGCGGGTTGTCGAAGGCGGTATCGGCCGCGACCCCCGCAATCGCCTGCGCATGGCGGTGGTGGACCTGGCCACGCAATCCGGCAAGCCATCACGCACGGACATCGCCCTGCTCGACAGTGGCGATGCGGCATGCCTTGTACGCTGCACCCTGCACACAGGGCGGACCCACCAGATACGGGTGCACATGGCATCGCTGCGCCACCCTCTCGTGGCGGACGCGGTGTACGGCGGCGAAGAGGCTGCGGGCCTGAGCCGGCAGGCATTGCATGCCTACCGGCTGGCCTTCACCCACCCGGTGACCGGCGAGGCCATGCAGTTCCATGCACCCCTGCCGGCCGACATGGAAAACGCTCTGGATTTTTGGGGCCTGAGCTACAATCCCGCCTAGCGGCTGTACCAGCCGACTCGCCCGCATGTGCACACTGCAGGGCTGGGAGCGGCACCAAGGTCTTTGCGTGCCGTCCCGCTGAACGATCCCTTTTACAGGCCTGGCGCCCGTTGCTGCACGCGGCGCCCTTTCCCCGCAATTGCTGAACCATGAATACGGTGGACGCCAAACGGGTCCTTGAAACCGCGCTGATCTGCGCTCCGCAACCGGCAACCCTGCGCGAGTTGCGAACGCTGTTCAACGACGCTCTGGGAACCGATACCCTGAAGACGATCCTGCTGGAGCTCCAGCAGGATTGGGCATTGCGGGGCGTTGAACTGGTTCAGGTCGCGACCGGCTGGCGGTTTCAGAGCCGCCCAGAGATGCGCGAATACCTGGATCGGCTTCATCCTGAGAAGCCTCCCCGGTACACGCGCGCCACCATGGAAACGCTGGCCATCATCGCGTACCGCCAGCCAGTGACGCGGGGCGACATCGAAGACATTCGCGGCGTGACCGTGAACAGTCTGATCATCAAGCAGCTGGAAGACCGCGGCTGGGTGGAAGTCATCGGCCATCGGGAAACCGTGGGCCGGCCTGCGTTGTTCGCCACCACCCGCCAGTTCCTGGATGATCTGGGCCTGCAATCGCTGGACCAGTTGCCGGTGATGGAAAATCCTGCTGCGCAAGCCAGCGTGTTCGAAGCGCTCGGGCCCGGCGGGTCATTGCTGCCGGACGAGACGGTGGCTGCGGCCGAGGCAGGCGAAGGGGCGGGGCCCGTGTCTGATGCGCCATCTCCGCCAGAAGATGCCGAAGCTGATCCTGCGACAGCGGCGCCCCCAGACATTGCGGCGCCGCAACCCCCCACAAGGGAAGACGTGCCGGTATCCAGGCACGAGAAATCACAAGACGCCGCTAACGGCACACCAGAGAGCCTTCCATGAACGATCCTATTTCCGACCCCTCCGACGACCAGCCTGCAACGCATGTCGATCAGGAAGCTGGTGCGAAGAAGCCCACGGCCCGCAAGCCGCCTCGCAAGAAGGCGCCTCCAGAGGCTGAGGCTGCCGCGGCCGTGCCGCAGGAGGTTTCTGCAGGCTCGCTGTCCCCCGAGGCGATCGACAACGATGCAGCGCAGGCAAATTCCCCTCCTGCCAAGGCAGAACCTGTGGCGCCTGCGCCCATCAAGCCTTCGCGCAAGCCGCCGGCGCGTGAGCCGGGCGGACGGACCACCGCCGGATATCAGTTCGCCGACGTGGTGTCTGGCCAGCTCGACGAAGACGAGACGGTGGCCGATGCGGTCCCCGCCCGGCGCGTTTTGTTGCCCCAGGTGGAAACACCCAAGTTGCACAAGGTGCTGGCGCAGGCAGGCCTGGGGTCTCGCCTCGAAATGGAGCAGTTGATTCTTGAGGGCCGCATTTCGGTCAACAACGAACCAGCGCACATCGGGCAGCGGGTGCAGTTCGGTGACCAGGTGAAGGTCAACGGCCGCCCGATTCGCTACCGCATCGATCCCCCTCCAGCACGGGTGATCGCCTATCACAAGCCCGCAGGCGAGGTGGTCACGCATGACGACCCGCAAAACCGGCCCACTGTGTTTCGCAAGCTGCCGCGGCTGGTCCATGGCAAGTGGCAATCCGTGGGACGACTGGATCTGAACACCGAAGGCCTGTTGCTTTTCACGAGTTCTGGCGAACTGGCGAACCAGCTGATGCACCCCCGCTTCGGCCTGGAGCGCGAATATGCCGTGCGTGTGCTGGGTGCACTCAGCAACGAGGAAAAGCAGCGCTTGCTCGATGGCGTGCAACTGGATGACGGCATGGCCGCCTTCGGCTCCATCGAGGACGGCGGTGGCGAAGGCTCCAATTGCTGGTACCGGGTGACCATTTCCGAGGGGCGCAACCGCGAAGTTCGTCGCATGCTCGAAGCGGTGGGCCACGCCGTGAGTCGTCTCATCCGCATTCGCTATGGGGCCATGATGCTTCCCCGTGGGCTCAAGCGTGGCGCGTGGCTGGAACTGGACGAACGTGACATTCGTGCGCTCATGCAGGCAGTGGGAGCCAACAAGACTCCCCGGGAGCCCAGTGAAGCGCCTGCGGGTAATGCTGCCGACCGCAAAAGTGGCCTGCGCAGGGGCGGCCCCCGCGGTCGCAATGTGGGCAGCGGTCCGCGCGATGCGTCCGTGCCGCCCGCGCGCAAATCAGGCTACGGCCAAGGCGCGGGACGTGGCAAGGATGGCGCACCCGGCAATCGCCAGGGTGGTGGCGGCGCCAGCAGCCAGCCAGATCCCATGAAAACATCGGTCGGCTATATCGGAACGGACAGTCTGTCTCGCTACCGCCAGGACCAAAAGCGCAACGGTCCTCCCCGTCGCGGCGGACGCTGATCATTCGTAAATTGGGGACAAATGGGCCCAGTTAGAATCGAGAGCTTTGTCCGCAGGGCAAAAAATCAAATCAACCACCACTCTCCAGGAAAATCAACATGGCTATCGAACGCACTCTCTCCATCATCAAGCCCGACGCAGTTGCCAAGAACGTCATCGGCCAGATCTACGCCCGTTTCGAAGCTGCCGGCCTGAAAGTGGTCGCAGCGCGCATGGCCCACCTGTCGCGCCTGGAAGCCGAGCAGTTCTACGCGGTCCACAAAGAGCGTCCTTTCTTCAAGGACCTGGTGGACTTCATGATCTCCGGCCCTGTGATGATCCAGGCGTTGGAAGGCGAAAACGCCATCCTGAAAAACCGTGAACTGATGGGCGCTACGGATCCAAAGAAGGCAGAAGCCGGCACCATTCGCGCCGATTTCGCCGACAGCATCGATGCCAACGCAGTGCACGGTTCCGATGCCAGCGAAACCGCCCAGGCTGAAGTGGCTTTCTTCTTCCCAGGCCTCAACATCTACTCGCGCTGAGATGCGATCCACCCTTGCGCCGGAGCGCTGCCCAGGCCGCGCGCCTCGCGCAGGGGGCGGTGATCGACGTGAACAGCCCTCGCTCCGATGACCACAAACCTCCTCGACTTCGACCTCGATGGTCTGGCTGCTTTTTGTGAGCGGCTGGGGGAGAAGCGTTTTCGGGCGACCCAATTGTTTCGCTGGATTCACCAGCGAGGCGCGCACGATTTTGATCAGATGAGCGATCTGGCCAAGTCGCTGCGCGAAAAACTCAAGTCCTGCGCGCACGTGCAGGCACTGCCCGTCGTGAGCGAGCATGTTTCAGCCGACGGTACCGTGAAGTGGTTGTTCGACGTGGGTGACGGCAACGCCGTCGAAACCGTGTTCATTCCAGAGGACGACCGGGGCACCTTGTGCGTTTCCTCGCAGGCGGGCTGCGCTGTCGGTTGCCGATTCTGCTCGACGGGGCACCAAGGTTTCAGCCGCAATCTGACCACTGGCGAAATCATTGCCCAGTTGTGGTTTACCGAACATGCGCTGCGCCGGCGGCTTGGCCGCGAAGAGCGCGTGATCTCTAACGTGGTCATGATGGGCATGGGCGAGCCCTTGCAGAATTACACGGCCCTTGTGCCCGCCTTGCGTGCGATGCTGGACGACCATGGCTATGGTTTGTCTCGCCGCCGCGTGACTGTATCGACGTCTGGCGTGGTGCCCATGATGGATCGGCTGGCGCAGGATTGTCCAGTTGCGCTGGCGGTATCGCTGCACGCACCCAACGATCCCCTGCGTGACAACCTTGTCCCGTTGAATCGCAAATATCCGCTGCAGGAATTGCTGGATGCTTGCCAGCGGTACTTGGCTCACGCTCCTCGCGACTTCATCACTTTCGAATACTGCATGCTCGACGGTGTGAATGATCAGGCAGAGCATGCCCGCCAGTTGATCGATCTGGTGCGACCGCGCAATGGCCAGGGCGTGCGCTGCAAGTTCAACTTGATCCCCTTCAATCCATTTCCGGCATCCGGCCTGCACCGATCGACCCCTCAGCAAGTCGCGGTTTTCGCCAAGCTGCTGGTTGATGCGGGTATCGTTACGACCGTGCGCAAAACGCGCGGCGACGATATCGACGCTGCGTGCGGCCAACTGGCGGGTGATGTGAAAGACCGCACCCGGGCTGCCGAGCGCATGGCCAAGCAGCGAACCATCATCCTCAAGCCCGTGACGTGATTTTTTCTGTGGCGCTTTTGACAACTCTGGCAGATGCTGCTGTGCTTGCGTTGCCAGAGACAACGCGTTGAGGAGTGGCTGAGTGATGGACAAAGCACCTGTCTTGGTGCGCGCAACGGGACGATCAAACCCCCTTTTTCTGAAAGCTGGCGCATTGCTGTTTTGCTTTTGCGCAGGAGGATCTACATGACGAGATCGGTGGCGGTTTTTCAGCGGCATGCCCGGCTGGCTTTGGCTTTGTGCGTCGCTGCGTTGGGCGCAGCCGGACTTGCCGGGTGCGCAGCACCTGGTGGTGTGAACGCCAGCTCGGGAGGCGCCGAGTACGCCACGCCTTCCGAAGAAACAGAAATTCGCCGCCGCGCCAGGCTGCGATTGGAACTGGCTGCCAATTATCTTGAGATGGGCCAGACCACGGTGGCGCTGGACGAAGTGCGGCAGTCGCTTGTCACCGATCCTTCGTACGGCGACGCCTACAACCTTCGCGGGTTGATTTATCTGCGTCTGGGCGATTTGCCGCTTGCAGAAGACAGCTTCCGACGAGCGATGGGATATCACCCTTCCGAGCCCAATCTTTTGCACAACTACGGCTGGCTCTTGTGCCAGCAACAGAAGTATGCGGAGAGCTATCAATATTTCGAGCGTGCGCTCGCCAGCCGCACCTACACCGCGCGCGGCAAGACGCTGATGGCGCAGGGCCTGTGCCAGGAACGCGCGGGACAGATTGCTGAAGCCGAGCAGACCTTGCTCAAGGCGTACGAGCTGGATGCCGGTAATCCGGTGGTTGGATACAACCTGTCGTCGCTCATGTTTCGGCGTGGTGAGATCAAGCGTTCCCAGTTCTATATTCGCCGGCTCAACAACAGCGAACTTGCCAATGCCGAATCGCTCTGGTTGGGCATGAAGATCGAGCGTGCGCAAGGAGACACGGTGGCGATGCGGCAACTGGCAGAGCAACTTCGCAAGCGTTTTCCGGATTCCAAGGAATTGATGGCTTATGACCGAGGGGCGTTCAATGAATGAGTCGGTGTCGCACGATGCGCAACCCGTGAACGATGAGGTTGGCCCCACGCAGGACAGTGTGGCTGCCGGCATGATGTTGCGGCAGGCCCGTGAGTCGGCCGGTGTGCACATTGCGGACCTGGCTGTCGCCCTCAAGGTGCCCGTGCACAAGTTGGAAGCATTGGAAGCCGGGTATTTCGATGTTTTTCCCGACGTGGTTTTCGTGCGCGCCCTGGCGTCCAGCATGTGCAGGACGTTGAAGGTTGATCCTGCACCCGTGCTGGCGCTGCTGCCGCAGAATCGCCCACCGGCGCTGTCGGCTCATCGTGGCATCAATGCGTCCTTCAAGCCCAGCAATGGTCAGTTGACATCTTCTTCAGGTGCGACGGGGTCCCGTATGGCTGTCATAGCCGTTGTCGCCTTGTTGGTGGCTGCCGCTGTGCTCCTGTTGTGGCCGCATCGTCCTGTCGGCATGGCAGGTGGCGACAGCGCTTCCGACAAAGGCACTTCGCTGGAAACGGTTGGAGATGGCGAAAAAAGCGCCGACTCACTGGCAGGGGCAACTCCTCCTGCTCTTTCTCCCTCCGTCTCCATTACGTCTGCATCTTCGCCCTCCATGTCTGGAGCCTCAAGCGCTGCGGCGAGCGTGGCGCCTGCGACCGATTCTTCCACAGCGTCTTCGCCTGCGGTTGATTCGACAAGCGCGGCGCTGGTGATCCGCACGCGGGGTGAGTCCTGGGTTCAGGTGCGCGGCATGGGTGGAACGACTGTGTTGCAACGGGTCTTGGCTGCCGGCGAAACGGTGACGGTACCCGGCACGCCTCCGTGGTCTGTGATCATCGGTAAGGCCGATGTTACCGACGTGGTGGTGCATGGAAAACCGTTGGAACTCAGAACCGCATCGCGCGAGAACGTTGCCCGATTTGAGGTGAAACCGTGAATCTCTTCTCTACCGCTGATCAACCCATTGCGATGGCATTTCCCTTGCCTCGCCGTTCCCGCCAAGCCCGAATCGCGTGGGGCTCGCGCGTGGTCACGGTGGGGGGCGACGCACCGGTGCGCGTTCAGTCCATGACCAATACCGATACCGTGGATGCGATCGGTACGGCCATCCAGGTCAAGGAGTTGGCACAGGCGGGTTCAGAGTTTGTCCGCATCACTGTGAATACACCCGAGGCTGCGGCCGCGGTGCCTTATATCCGCGAGCAACTGGACCGGATGGGAGAGACCGTTCCGTTGGTGGGCGACTTTCATTACAACGGCCATCGCTTGCTCACTGAGTATCCGGAATGTGCCAAGGCACTCTCCAAGTACCGCATCAATCCTGGCAATGTCGGAAAGGGTGACAAGCGGGACCGCCAATTCGGTCAGATGATCGATGCGGCGATGCGATGGGACAAGGCTGTGCGCATTGGCGTCAACTGGGGCAGTCTCGATCAGGAGTTGCTTGCCGAGTTGATGGATGCCAACAGCCGCCGGCCGTCTCCCTGGGATGCACGTCAGGTGATGTACGAAGCGCTCATCACTTCGGCCATCGAGTCGGCAAAACGTGCTGAAGCGATGGGGTTGAACGGTGACCAGATCATTCTGTCGTGCAAGGTCAGCGGTGTACAAGACTTGGTTTCGGTATACCGAGAGCTGGCTAAACGCTGTGACTATGCACTGCATTTGGGCCTGACCGAAGCGGGCATGGGGACCAAAGGGACGGTGGCATCCACGACTGCGCTGTCCATCCTTTTGCAGGAGGGCATTGGCGACACCATTCGTGTGTCTCTTACCCCTCAGCCGGGAGAGGCGCGCACCCAGGAGGTCGTAGTAGGTTCCGAAATTTTGCAGGCATTGGGATTGCGCATGTTCGTTCCCAGCGTGACTGCTTGTCCCGGTTGCGGACGTACAACCAGCACCACTTTCCAGGAATTGGCGAAGCAGATCGATGATTTCTTGCGGTCGCAAATGCCGGTTTGGAGGCTCAAGTACCCTGGCGTCGAAAAGATCAAGGTAGCGGTGATGGGCTGCATCGTGAACGGTCCGGGCGAAAGCAAACATGCCGACATTGGTATCAGCCTGCCAGGCACCGGGGAGGCTCCCGCAGCCCCCGTCTTCATTGACGGCGAGAAAGCGTTGACCTTGCGCGGTGACAATATCGCGCAGGAATTTCAGCAGCTCGTGGAAAAGTACATTGCCGACCGCTTCAGCACGGCAGTCGTCGCTTCCTGATCCCAGTCGAAGCCTTTTTCGCGTTGCGCTTGGCGCGGGCCATTCCTGCCCAAATCCAGCCATTCAACCAATCGATGCATTCCGTGAGCAACAAGACAACCAATTCGCAACCCAAGACCGGAAAACTCGTGGCCGTCAAGGGGATGAACGACATTCTCCCTCCAGATTCTGCACGTTGGGAATGGCTGGAGGACAAGGTACGTGGGTTGATGGCCCGGTATGCGTATCGCAATATTCGGACCCCTATCGTGGAGCCGACGGCATTGTTCGTGCGGGGTCTGGGAGAGGTCACGGACATCGTCGAAAAGGAGATGTACTCTTTTGAGGATCGGCTCAATGGAGAGCACTTGACTTTGCGGCCCGAAGCAACTGCGGGGGTGGTTCGGGCTGCAGCCGAGCACTCTATGCTGTATGACGGGGGCAAGCGCTTGTACTACATGGGCCCGATGTTCCGGCATGAGCGACCGCAGCGGGGACGCTACCGGCAATTCCACCAGATCGGAGCAGAGGCCATGGGCTTTCACGGTCCGGAGGTCGATGCTGAATTGATTTTGCTGGTCGATGCTTTATGGAAAGAGTTGGGGCTCAAAAATATCCGGCTGGAACTCAACAGCCTTGGGCAGCCCGAGGAGCGCAAGGTCCATCGCTCTGCATTGATCGCTTACTTGGAGGGGCATTCGGATCTTCTGGATGAGGATGCCCGCCGTCGCTTGCACAGCAATCCCCTGCGTATTCTGGACACCAAGAACCCAGCCATGCAAAGCTTGGTGGACGGCGCACCCCAGCTCCTTGATTACCTTGGCGAGGAGTCAAGGCGCCATTTCGATAGCGTGAAAGCGATTCTCGATGCGAATGGCGTCAATTGGACTGTCAACCCGCGGCTGGTCCGTGGAATGGACTACTACAACCTGACGGTCTTTGAGTTCGTCACGGATCAATTGGGCTCGCAGGGCACGATCTGTGGCGGCGGGCGCTATGACTATCTCTTTGAACAAATTGGCGGTAAACCGGCTGCCGCTGTAGGTTGGGCATTGGGAATCGAACGAGTGCTTGAACTGGTGAAAGAGCAAGAAGCGGCTGCTCCTGCTTTGGTCGCTGATGCCTATGCAGTGATTCCTGATGTGGCTTCGTTGCCTCGGGTGATGGCAGTTCTGCAGCGGCTGCGTGCCTCAGGGGTGAGTGTGCAGATGCACAGTCCAGCTGCGGCAGGCGAAGGTATGGGCAGCATGAAATCTCAATTCAAAAAGGCCGATGCCAGCGGATGCAGATATGCACTGATCTTTGGCGCCGATGAGCTTGCTCGCTCCGCAGTGACCGTTAAACCATTGCGAGAAAGCGGCGCTGAGCAGGTGGAGCGGCCGCTGGATGAGCTGCTCGACTGGGCGCCCACTCTACAATCCCCCCGCTAACACGGACCCTACATGGCAAATCACCTCGATCTTGAAGAACAAGAGCAGCTTGACCAACTCAAGCATTTCTGGAACACCTGGGGCACGCTTATCACTGGGCTGCTGGTCCTGGTGTTCGGCGCATTTGCTGCTTGGAATGGATACCAATATTGGCAGAACAGGCAGGCTGCACAGGCCGCCGCGCTTTCCGATGCGGTGGAGACAGCGGCTCAAGCCAAAGACACTGCGCGCTTGGAACAGGCTTTCGGCGACCTCAAGTCACGATATGGCAGTACCACCAAAGCGGGTCAAGCCGGTTTGCTCGTCGCCAAGAGTTTGGCAGAGGCGGGAAATGCAGATGGCGCAAAAGCCGCGCTGACGTGGGTTTCCGAGAATGCATCGGACGAGGGGTACAAGGCGTTGGCCAAACTCCGGTTGGCTGGACTGCTGATGGACCAGAAGGCGTATGACGATGCGTTGAAGCAATTGTCTGGCAGTTTCCCCGCAGAGTTCGATGCGGTCATCGCTGATCGCAAGGGTGATGTGCTGGTATTGCTGGATAAAAAGCAGGAGGCTATCGCTGAGTATCAGCGTGCTTACAAGTCTCTTGAAGAGGGGATCGAGTACCGCAGGTTGGTGGAGGTCAAGCTGAATGCCTTGGGTGTTCAACCTCAACTCTTGGCATCGGCTTCTACCGCGGGAGACGCCAAATGAATCGGGTTCGAATGGATTTATCCGCGAGAAACCTGGGTGCACCACGCACCTTGGCGGTTGCTGCAGCGATCGTCTGCTCCCTCCTGACCGGCTGCTCCCTCTGGAGTGGCCCGTCGAAGCCTAAGCCGGCTGAATTGGGTGCAAATGTGCCAGTGCTTGGCGTGCGCCAAGCATGGACTTCCAAGGTAGGCAACATTGGTCGACTGCCTCTGGACGTTCACGTGAATGGCAGCACCGTCACTCTGGCTTCCGCGGATGGCGTTGTCGCAGCGGTGGACGCTCGCACTGGCGGGGATATTTGGAGGGCCACCCTGGGCACTCCTCTGTCCGCCGGAGTGGGAAGCGACGGAAAGTGGGCCGCCGTGGTCTCTGTCGACAATCAGTTGATCGCCTTGTCCGATGGCCGCGAAATATGGCGCAAGCCGCTCTCGGCTCAGGCGTACACGGCGCCCTTGGTCGCTGGAAATCGCATATTTGTGCTGGCTGCGGATCGTTCAGTCTCCGCTTTCGATGCTGGAACGGGAGTTCGGTTGTGGAATCAGCCCAGGCCGGGCGAACCGCTCGTGTTGCGCCAGTCAGGTGTGTTGACCGCAGTGGGAGATACGCTGGTTGTAGGTTTGTCGGGTCGAATGGTGGGTTTCAATCCCGACAACGGAACAGTTCGTTGGGAAGCACCGCTGGCCAGCCCGAGAGGCACTAACGATGTCGAACGTCTGGTCGAACTCGTGGGGCGCACGAGCCGTGGGGGTGACAATGTTTGCGCACGTGCTTTCGTTTCTACCGTGGGCTGCGTTAACACGATCCGCGGCTCTGTCGTTTGGACACAGCCAGCCAGTGGGACTGAGGGCATCCATGGTGACGACACGACCATCTTCGGGACTGAAAGCAATGGCGTTGTCGTTGCTTGGCGCCGTGCGGATGGCTCCCGCGCTTGGTCGTCAGACCGCCTGCAATACCGCAAGCTGACGGGGCCACTGCTGCTGGGCCGATCGGTCGTGGTGGGTGACGATACGGGTTTGGTGCACCTGCTTTCTCGGGAAGATGGTGCTCCGCTGAACCGCATGGCCACCGATGGTTCTGGTATCGCTGCAGCCCCAGTGGCTGCGGGCGACACCTTAGTGGTCGTCACGCGCAATGGCGGCGTGTATGGCTTCCGTCCAGATTGATGGATCGATCTGGATGAAACCTGTCATTGCTTTGGTTGGCCGCCCGAATGTGGGCAAATCCACGCTTTTCAACCGGCTCACAAAATCGAGAGATGCGATCGTTGCCGACTTCGCCGGTTTAACGCGGGACCGGCATTACGGAAACGGTAAACAGGGCAAGCAAGAGTACATCGTGATCGACACTGGTGGCTTTGAGCCGGATGCAGCCAGCGGCATTTACCGAGAAATGGCCAAACAAACGCAGCAAGCCGTTGCGGAAGCAGACGTCGTCATCTTCGTAGTCGATGCCCGAGCGGGGCTCTCTGCCCAAGACCATGACATCGCCAATTATTTGCGTCGCCTCGGAAAGCCTTGCCTTCTGGTGGGCAACAAGGCTGAAGGGATGCGTGAAGGCGTGCAGCTGGTCGAGTTCTATGAATTGGGGCTTGGTGAGATTTATCCCATATCGGCAGCGCATGGGCAGGGCATCCGCAGTCTGGTTGAATTGGCTTTGGAGCCCCTGAACCTTCCAGATCCGGACGAGGATGCTGATACCGAAGACAAGAGCATCATCAAATTGGCGGTTGCTGGGCGGCCTAATGTTGGCAAATCCACGTTGATCAATACTTGGCTGGGCGAGGAGCGTCTCGTCGCGTTCGATATGCCTGGAACCACTCGTGACGCCATCTCTGTGCCGTTTGAGCGAAACGGCCAGCGCTTCGAATTGGTCGACACGGCAGGCCTGCGCCGCAAAGGTAAGGTGTTTGAAGCCATCGAGAAATTCTCGGTCGTGAAAACGCTGCAGGCGATCGAGTCTGCCAATGTGGTGCTGCTTCTCTTGGATGCCACTCAAGGCGTCACCGACCAAGATGCGCACATTGCCGGATACATCCTTGAAAGCGGTCGCGCGGTGGTCGTGGCGATCAATAAGTGGGATGCGATCGATGACTATGGACGCCAACTGCTGGAGCGGTCCATCGAGACGCGGTTGTCGTTCCTCAAGTTTGCATCCTTGCATTTCATTTCTGCAAAGAAGCGCCAAGGGTTGGGCCCGCTATGGAGTTCCGTTATTCAGGCGCATAAAGCAGCAATGTGCAAAATGTCTACGCCCGTATTGACCCGACTTCTATTGGAGGCTGTGCAATTCCAAACCCCCAAGCGATCGGGTATGTTCCGGCCTAAGTTGCGGTATGCGCACCAAGGAGGCATGAATCCCCCTGTGATTGTGATCCACGGCAATTCCTTGGAACATGTCACAGAGGCGTATAAACGGTTTCTGGAGGGCCGCTTCCGCAAGGAGTTCGACTTGGTAGGGACACCTCTTCGAATCGAGCTGAAGACCTCTCACAATCCTTTTTCTGACAAGAGCGATCACTAGCTGTGATGTCTCAATAGGTTGTTCACCCGAATGGGTCTGGGAAACTGGAGTTAACACGCTTCAGAGTCACAGAGGGATCCCACCGGATGAACAGCCATAAGAATGCCAGATTGACATTGGAAG